>JBJKZP010000001.1:0-35127 GCA_045560235.1 Fidelibacterota bacterium
AGAATATAATATCGAAGCTTTAATAGGATTATCTTGGAGTCCAGCATGGGCCATTAATCATGATGGCGGTGACGATCAAGCCATTGCAGAGTACAAATTTTGGGTTAATGGAAGCTTTGCTGCTATGGCAGGTTATCCTCATGTAACAATTCCGTTTGATTATATAGATAAACTTCCAATTGGAATGTCATTTATTGGTTCAAAATGGGATGATAAAAAATTAATTGAGCTAGCTTATGCAGCAGAACAACTTATTCAATTCAAACCAACACCAAACATCTAATGACTCAATATATAGAGATTGTTTTAATTGCAATAATGGCTTTTTTTATACTGTCAATTATTTTTATAATTATTAGAGATATAATTAGGGGAATAATGGATTGGTTTAAGAAGTAATTACTTCCATTTAATATTACAACCCATTGATGGTTGCTGATTGGATGATACACTTTTCCCATCTAATAGACTTGTCATAGCTTTTCTTAAATCTCTTGCAGAAACATTAATATCATTCCCAGGAGAAGAATCATCCATCCTTCCTCTGTATACTAATAAACTATTATTATCATAAAGATAAAATTCAGGAGTGCATTCTGCTTGTAATTCTCTAGCAATCTCTTGTGTTTCATCCAATAAGTAAGGAAATGACAATTTAAGATTATGGAATAATGCTTTCATTTCAGCTGGTCCATCCTGCGGATAAGATATTATATCATTAGAACTAATAGCTACAAAATCTATTTTGTGACCAAAATCATTAGCCAGTTTTTTTATTTCGTCATGATAATGAATCACGTAAGGACAATGATTGCATATAACCATTATTAATGAGGGTTTAGCATTCATTAAAGTCAAAGAGGTATATAGTTTGTCGTCTAATACATTTTTAAGCTGAAAATCAGGCATTTTTGTACCAAGAGGCAACATTGTAGAATAAGTTAGTGCCATTATCTATATACCTAGAAAGCTATAAAAAATGAAATTAGAATTACATAAACTGACATTAGGACAAAAAGCGCTGCTATTACATTAAAAATAAAATCTATTTTTGATTCCATAAATTCAAGCAGGCCTACAAAAATACTATAAGGATTATGAATAGCCGATCTGGTGACTGGAGGTATCCTATTAAACAATCTAAAAGGTAGTCCAATTATAAAAATAGTAATGAGAATTGGAATAGTAAGAATGACATAGATAGTTTTTTTTATTAATGATAATATCATAGCTATTTCCTTAAAAAATTGCGGAGAGAGAGGGATTCGAACCCTCGATACCCTTACGAGTATAACACCTTAGCAGGGTGCCGCTTTCAGCCACTCAGCCACCTCTCCAAGCTATCAAATTTACACTAGGAATACTATTAAGCCGATAGAAAAGATACAAGCTTATCTTTTAAAGAATTTAAGCCAGTATTTGAAACTGATGATATGTCAATAAATTCTTCGGAAAAAGAACTCCATCGCTCATCTACATCTTCTGAAACAGTATCAATTTTTGTTCTGACAACTATTCTATCTTTTTCAAGCAAATCTTTATTAAAATTTACAAGCTCATCCAACAATTGATTATAAACTTCGTTTGGATTTTTCTCTTCTACGTCTATTAAAAAAAGTAAAATTTTATTACGCTCTATGTGTTTTAAGAATTGATGACCCAACCCCTTTCCTTGACTTGCTCCTTCAATTAATCCCGGAATATCCGCCATAACAAAAGATTGATATTCGCCATATTTTACAATTCCTAGATGTGGCTGCAAGGTGGTAAATGGATAATCAGCAATCTTAGGTTTTGCTGTGGTCATTACAGATAATAAGGTTGACTTTCCAGCATTCGGAAGGCCTACCAGCCCCACATCCGCTAGCACTTTAAGTTCTAATTCGATTGATAATTTTTGCCCTTTAATACCTTCTTGAGCAAAACGTGGAGTTTGTTGAGTAGAAGACTTAAAATGAAAATTGCCCTTACCTCCTATTCCGCCTTGGCAAATAATATGAGACTCATCTTTTTTAATTAAATCTTTTATAATTGATTTTGATTCAATGTTCTTGATTATAGTGCCACAAGGTACTTGAATTATTAGATCTTCACCAGACTTGCCTGTACGTTTATTTGATCCACCTGATTGTCCGTTTTTTGCTTTATACATTCTCTTATAACGAATGTCTTGCAGTGTATGGAGATTCGGATTTGTTTGAAAAATGATATTGCCTCCACGACCACCATCGCCACCGCTAGGCCCACCTTTATCAATATACTTTTCTCTATGAAAAGCTACAGCGCCGTTTCCGCCGTTGCCTGCTTGCAATTCAATTTTTGCATAATCGATAAACATAATAAATAATTAAAATTTGCTGATAATTTCATCGCCAAATTCTGAACATTTTAGTAGAGTCGCATCGTCCATCAAGCGATGGAAATCGTAAGTTACTTTTTTATTAAAAATAGCTTTTTCAATACCAGATTCAATTAAATCAGCTGCCTCTGTCCAGCCCAAATAGTTCAACATCATCGCTCCTGATAAAATTACAGAGGATGGGTTTACTTTATCTTGACCAGCATATTTTGGTGCCGTTCCGTGCGTAGCTTCAAAAATAGCATGTCCAGATTTGTAATTGATATTTGCTCCAGGAGCAATTCCAATTCCACCAACCGCAGCAGCAGCAGAATCTGATAAATAATCTCCATTAAGATTCATTGTTGCAATAACATCATATTCATCCGGTCTAAGTAGAATTTGTTGAAGAAATGCATCTGCAATAACATCTTTAATAATGATTTTTCCTTCTTCTAGGGCTTTACTTTGAGCTGCATTAGCTGCTTCAGTACCGTTTTCTTCTTGAATTCTATCATACTGTGCCCAAGTAAATACTCTATCAGAATAATGTTCTTCAGCATGAGCGTATGTCCATTTTTTAAAATATCCTTCTGTAAACTTCATAATATTACCCTTGTGGACGATAGTAACAGATCTTCTATTGTTGTCTAAAGCATATTTTAAAGCAGCATCAAATAATCTAATGGAGCCTTCTTTAGAAATTGGCTTTAAACCAAATGAACTTGATTCTGGAAATCTAATCTTCTTAGCTTCGCCAAATTTTTCCATCAATTCAATGATTTGCTTCGATTCATCACTACCATTTTCAAACTCTATGCCAGCGTAAACATCTTCTGTATTTTCTCGAAATAAAACAAAATCTACCCTTTTTGGATCCAGGATAGCTGCAGGAGTACCTTTAAACCATCTTACTGGCCTAACGCATGCATATAGGTCTAATTCTTTTCTAAGAGCAACATTTAAAGATCTAATTCCTCCTCCAATTGGTGTTGTAAGAGGGCCTTTAATTCCAACTAAATGAGATTTTAAAGTTTCTAATGTTTCTTCTGGAAGCCATTGACCGCTATCTTTAAACGACTTTTCTCCACAAAGAACTTCTAGCCATTCAATTTTTCTTGCACCGTTATATGCATGCTCAACGGCTGCATCAATGACGCGCTGGGATGCGGCCCAAATATCAGGTCCTATTCCGTCTCCCTCAATAAAAGGAATTATTGGGTTGTCAGTTACAATAAGTTTATTGTCTTTAATTTGAATTTTATCTGCCATTACTTTCCTTTAAATTTTTCTATTAATCTATCTTCTACGCTTTTTGGAACAAATTTAGATAAATCTGTTTTGTATTTAGCTAACTCTCTAATAATGCTGGAATTTAAATGCAGAAATCTTTCATTTGAAACCATTAAAATGGTTGATATTTCAGGGTTGATTCCATGATTGACATTTGCCATCTGAAACTCTAGCTCAAAATCACTAACATGTCTTAAACCGCGAATTATTGCTACAGCATCTTTGCTGTGAGCAAAATTAACAACTAAATTATTTGGGTTTGAATAAGCTGAAACATTATCCAGATCACTAGTGCACTCTTGAATCATCTCTACTCTTTCTTTATGAGAAAAAAGAGGATTTTTATGCTGATTATCAGAAACGCAAATATATACTTCATCAAACAGCTTAGATGCACGCCTAGCTATATCTATATGACCGTAATGAATCGGGTCAAAAGTTCCTGGATATATTATTCTTTTCATACTTTCCAATACACTAAATTTGTCTCTCCGAATTTAGCAATTTTATCGTATCCTTCAAGCGATTCCTTTGATGAACATTCAACTACTAAAAATCCATCTTTTTTGATTTTTTTAAGTGCATTTTCTACAAGAAGATTCAAATTATATATCCCATAAGGAGGGTCTGCAAAAATTATATCAAAGCTGTCACATTTTTTAATAAAACGCTGAGCATCTCTCCTTAAAAAAGTAAACTGATCGTAATCTAATTTTTTAGAATTTTCAATAATTTGATTAAGATATTTTTTATTCATTTCTACAAAGGAGACGTTTTGAGCTCCTCTACTTGCAGCTTCAAAGCCAATCATTCCTGATCCTGAAAAAATATCTAAAAATGATTTACCTTCTAGAGAACAAATTGTATCAAAAATACTTTTTCTACAGATAGCGGTTGTTGGTCTAAAATTACAATTCTTTTGGATATCTAAAGAAACATTCTTGAAGGCCCCAGAATTAATCTTCATGGCTCAATAATAGTAATATATAAATGCACACTTGCCTTATCTTTACTAAAACTTGCTTTTTTAAGAAACATATTATTAAAGTTTTTAATTTCATTAACAACATCTAAAGCGCTATCTTCATTTTTAAATCTAAGGACAAGATTTTTGGCATTTTTATCATCAAACATTGAATCAAATACTTTGAATTTTAAGTTGCTATCTATTTCAAATAATTTGATTAATAACTCATTATAACTTGCACTTATATTGCTTTCGTTTAATACAGATATATTATCATCAAAGTCTACTTTTTGATTATTAACATCAAAAACATCATCAGTAACTATAAAGTTATTTAATTCGGTATTACCACTCATTGCAATCTCTAACTTATTTATAACTGCAAAAGAAGCGCTTAATGCAGCTTCCCTTACTGATAAGATCTTTTGAACTTCTTTGACATTTTTGACACTAGTTCGCTCCTTTGTATCTAAAAATTTATAGTCTGAAAAGAAAGAAATTATAAGGAATAGAAATAACATTGATACTATAGCCGAAGAAACATTCTTGGCAAGATTGGTGTAATCAAAATTATTATTTAATGGTATAAATGTTTTTTTAATAGAGTTATTTTTTCCACCTATAATCTGAGCTCTGTTGGTTTCTACAAAATTTAATAATGGTACATCTTTTGAGATAAAATTATCTAAATATTCAACAATCTTTAGTCTATTAAAGAATATAAATCTTAAACTGCTTTTGTCTAATTCCTTAAGCTGTATTTTTGGAATATCTAATAAACCTATAATTTTTTCAAAGCTTTTATTTGCTCCGGAAAAATTAGCTTTAAAAAACATAAATCCTTTTTTTGTATTAGTAAAAAATGTGAATTTCTTTCCATTCTTAATCGTTGCAAATTGAGATGACTTTAGTCCGGTAGTTAGCACCGAAGAAAGAGGAACTAAATAGATAATATTCATTCCAAAATTATTAAAGTTTAGCTTAATCTTTTCTCTTAAAAAATGATGAATAGCTATAGAATGATACACATTTTTAGGAGACTTTTTTTCTTCAGATATAAAATATAGATTTGGTACAGCCTCACCCCATTTCAGAGAGGCCTCTTTTTTAAGTTGCTCATCAATAGTTTTATATTTCTTTGACTTTATAATCACAGAATGACTTAGAAGACTGTCATCAACAACAATCGAAGCCCTGTTGTTTGTAAAAGAAACTTTCTCGCTAAGCTCATCTAAAGATCTTGCAATTACTGAATTAAGTTTTTTAGAATTATTAAGAATTTTTAATAAAGGAATATGAAATTTTACTTTATCAGCTAAAGCAAGACTCTGCTTATTTTTTGAATGATTGTAAACAGATAGTGAAGTATTATCTATTAAGAAGTAAAGCAATCAACTAATTATCCCAACTTCTGGTTCCATCAATAATGTATCCATGACTTCTTGTTTTAAGTGCAAAAAAGCCATATCTATTTTCACGATAAGAACGAATTGGGCTTGAAACTCTCACAGAATTTCCTTCATCATTGATTTCAATAATATATGGATCGCCTGTTAGTGGGCAATAAAATTGAGTGTCATCTGGAAGAAAAGCAAAGTTGTAAGGGCTTGTTTCTTTCCTAAAACTTCTATCGAAATAAGATACTGTTTCAACCCTTTCAAATGTATTTTCAGCAACAACTCCCATAAAAAGGGGGTCTCGCTTCACATCAAAAAGATTCTTTTTTTGTACATAAACTGTATCTTCCATACCCGTCTCTTCAGACATCATTAAGATTGTAACAGTTGTATCGACTATCGTTTCTTTAGAGACTCTTCTTAATCCAAAAGTAGTGTCATATTCAACATCGAATCCTTTCGGAACATCTACTAAGAATGATTCGCCATTCAACTTAACAGTTTGTTCTCCAAGAAATGTAGAGTCTGCCATTACAGAATCTCTAACAGCATTAACCAATGTTACTGCTTTTTTTCCATCCGGCTCATATCTACCAGTTAAAATATTATGAAAATTTTCTATATTGTAGACAGCTTGCATTCGGTAACGACTTTCATTTTTATAACTATCTTCTTCTTCCCAAATAAGACTAGGAATAAAAATAACAAGAAGAGTAAGGATAAAAATAAAGAAAGTTATTACTTCAAGATAGTCGTTAAAAAATTTTTGTTTTACTTTATCCATTTTTTGCTCCACCGAATTTACAATAATTCATCATTATAGCAATATATTAATCCTCAAATCTTTGAAATTTAATTTCTTTATTTTTTTGAATCTTCAATAGGTCTTCTGTTGACCTTTTCTCATCTCTATTCATCTTCGAAGGAACATCAATTTGAATCTTCACTAACTGGTCACCTCTTCGAGAACTTCCCATCATCGGAAACCCTTTTCCTTTTACTCTCAAAATTTGACCTGGCTGAATACCTGAAGGAATTTTAAGTTTAGCAGTACCCTCAATTGTAGGTATATCAATTTTATCACCAAAAACAGCTTGGGAATAACCTAATACAATTTGCAACAAAACATCATTTCCGTATCTAGAAAAATGTTCATGACTCTCCTCTTCAAAAAAAACATACAAATCTCCAGCTTTACCATTTAAATCTTCGCTACCTTGTCCATCTAAAGTCATATAATTTCCATCTTCAACTCCTGACGGAATTTTGATTTTTAAAGTTTCTTCTACTGAGATCATTCCATCTTTGTTAGCACCGCTAGGAATATTGGTAGGCTGTTTTCCGTACCCACTACATTGTGGACATATTGAGGAAGATCTCATTTGACCAAGAAAAGAATTTGTTACCTTGGTTACTTGACCTGATCCACCGCACATTGAACATGTTACAAATGTCAATCCGTCAGCAGGTTTCATTTTTTTAATTTTAATTTTCTTTTCACCGCCATTTACTATTTCTTTATATGAGACATTTATTTTGACCTTTAAGTCTGCGCCCGATCTAGGTCTAGCAGAAGCTCTTCCTCCTCCAAAAAAAGATTCAAAAGGATTATTTCCTCCAAAGATATCACCAAATTGATTAAAGATATCATCCATATTCATTGAATTAAAACCAGACTGTCCGCCCATGTTGTTATATGCTGAGTGTCCAAATTGGTCATATTGCTTCTTTTTATTCTGGTCGCTCAAAACAGAATAAGCTTCAGCTGCTTCTTTAAATTTCTTTTCAGCTTCTTTATTATCTGGATTTCTGTCTGGATGAAATTTCATAGCTATCTTGCGATATGCTCTTTTTATTTCATTCGCATTAGCAGATTTGGATACACCCAATATATCATAAAAATCAGCCATGCTTGTTAACCACAACCTTTGCATGTCTAATGATCAAATCTTTATATTTATATCCAGCTTCATAAACTTCGATAATTGTATCATCGTCAACTTTAGGATTACTTGCTGTTGTTAAAGCTTCATGCAGTTCAGGGTCAAAACTTTCTCCTACATCGCCAAAAGGCTCTATCTGCTTTGACTGTAACTTTTTAAGAAAATCATCCCTTACCAGAGTTAAAGCTTTTTTTGATTCCTCATCTTTATAAGATTCAATTCCTCTAGAAATATTATCTAATATAGATAAAAAGTCTAAAATGAAATTTTTACCTTCATACTTGAGCAATAAAGAAACTTCAGTTTCTTTTCTTTTTCTAAAATTATCAAACTCAGCTTTTAAACGCAGCTGCTTATCTTCAAAGCTTGCTATTGCAAGCTCTAAATCTTTCTTGGTAGGCTTCTTACTAGCTTTGGCTTTTTTAGGAGCGTCTACACCGTTTTTATTCTTTTTATTCATTTAAATTTCTCTTCATTGATTCACTGGATGAATATAGGCCGATAAATATTGAAAATCCAATAATCCAAATCCATAAAAATTCATCTAATTTTACATTGAAACCAAAATAAGAATTAAATCCTTCGAAGAAATATTTGACAAAAATAAAAGCTAATAATCCACCAAAAATTGAGTGTAAAAAACTTTCGATATAAAAAGGTATTCTTATAAAGAAACGTGAGGCGCCATTATACTTCAATATGTCAATAAAATCTTTTCTATTCGACATAGAAAGTTTAATTGTATTAGAAATAATTTGAATTGATAGAAAAATAATGGCGATAACAAAAACAAGGAAAATAAAAATTGCAAGATTGATTCTATCTTCCACCTGATTTATATATTTTCCTCTATACTCTATCTCATCTACAAAATCAATGCTTTGAATAGAATTAATCAGAGAGTCTACTTTTTCAAATTCAAAATCTTTTTCGTTTAGAAAGACTTTAATAGAAATGGGTAATGGATTATACCCAAGCATTTCAATAACGTTTTCGCCAAATTCTTGCTCAAAAATCTTAGCTGATTCTTCCTTATCAATTAGCTTAACATTAGATATAATTTTATTAGAACTTAATTCCTCAATAAATGATTCATATGAGCTTGATTGAGTATCATTTTCTAAAAAAATTTCAAAAACATACTTAGATCTCAAAAAATCAATTAATGAGTTAGTATTAAAACCAACAACAAACAGAGATCCTAATATTGAAAAATTGATAAAAATTGTAACAATACAAAGAAAGCTAGCCAATTTATTTCTAAAAAAATTCTTAAAACCCTCTGAAATTAAAAACGCAAATTGATCAATCATCCGCTAATCAACCTCCCATTTTTTAACTCAATTATACGATAATCTTTTTCAGCTATTAATTTGTAGTTGTGAGTTGCCATAACCACAGAAGTGCCCTCTTTATTGATTTGTTCAAGAATTTTTAAAATCTTATGCGCTGCTGTAGGATCAAGATTTCCAGTTGGTTCATCTGCTAAAATTATCTCTGGATTTTTTACAATAGCTCTTGCAATGCAAACTCTTTGTTGTTCACCGCCAGATAATTGGTATGGATATTTGCTTTGAAAATCTGATAGATCGGTTAACTCAAGCGCTTCGATAACATTTTCTTTAATTTTTGTTCTTCCTATGCCATTTATATGCAAAGGTAGTGCAATATTTTCATAGACAGTTCTTTGCTGAAGAAGTTTATAGTCTTGAAAAATTACTCCAATTTTCTTTCTTAATCTGTGCACAGTTCTTTGCTTTGTTTTTTTTGAATTAAATCCAAGTATATCAATCTCTCCTTTTGAAGGAATAATATCAAAGTACATTAACTTTAAAAGACTTGTCTTTCCTGAGCCTGTAGGTCCCACTAAAAAGCAAAATTCATTTTCATTAATGCTTAAATCAATATCGTAAACACCGGACTGTTTAGAATAGCTAAATGAGATATTTTTAAATTTAACCATAGAACTGTAAAAATAGAAAAGTGATATAACTTATGAATAAAATTGCTGCTGTTATTTTGTTTAACCCCTTATAAAGGTAGATAAAAAACATTAGCAATAGCAGAAAGCAAACTCCAATCAATAATTCAAAAATTACATTTGATGCTTCAATGGGCGTAACAAGCGCTATTGTGGCAAGAACAAAGAGAATATTAAAAATATTGGAACCAATAATATTTCCTAATGAAATTCCGACTTCTTTCTTAGAAAGAGCCATCAAAGTTACAAAGAGCTCAGGCAACGATGTTCCAATAGCAACAACAGTCATTCCTATGGCTTTTTCAGAGAAGCCAAAAACTTGAACAAGAGGGATTGCTCCATTATTAACAAACAATAAAGATCCATAATATAACATAACAGATCCAGCAACAATTTTTCCAACTGCTTTTTTTAAACATAAATCATTTTCATTGTCAAGCTCTCCATCGCAAGAAGTAATATTTGGCCTCAAAAAACTTGCTATGATATAGACAAAGAAAACTAGGAGCAAAGCTTGCGCCTCTACAAAAGAAATCAAATTATCTTGCAAAAAAATATACAACATAATGCATGCAAGTAAATTATAAACAAATGGAGCTATTGCTCCCTTTAAATTAAATTCAATTTTATAAAAAAATGCAGGAAGACCAATTGCTAGTCCAATGTTAGCAATATTGGATCCTAATACATTTCCTACAACAAAGTCTGTATATCCTTGAAATGCGCTAATTAAACCTACTATAAGCTCAGGAAAGGAGGTTCCTATAGAAACTATAGTTAAACCAATAACAATATCAGAAACTTTTAATTTTTTTGCTAAAGCCTTAGCTCCGTCAATTAACCATTCGGATCCAAAATATAGACCCGCTGAACCTAATATTAAAAAAAATATACTACCTAACATCAGTACAAACCGTCTTCGTTTATATAGTCCCAAACTTCTTTTGTGACCATATACCTAATTGTCTTACCATCTCTCCATCTAGCCCTAATATTGGTTGAAGAAATTTCGAACTGAGGAATATTTGCAAAATGAACTCTATCTAATACCCATTGAGGAATATTGCTTGGAGTAAAGCCAGGTCTAGTTGCAACAACGATATTACATAGATCAAGAATTTCTTTAGGTTCTTTCCATTTATGAAAATCTATCAACGTATCGCTTCCCATCAAAAAATAAAGGTCTTTCTTCTTAATATTTAATTCTTTACTGAAATACTTAATTGAATCAATTGTGTAGCTAATATTCTCTTTTTTTATATCAAAGTCTGATATTTCAAAATTATCATTATTTAAAAGTGCCATATTTAACATTTTAAGCCTTTTCTCAGGTGCAGAAATTTTTCTTCCTTGTTTGACTGGAGATAAATATGCTGGTAAAAAAATTAATCTTTCAAAATTTTCAGATTCGATAATTGTTTGAGCAATTAGAAGATGGCCAATATGAGGAGGGTCAAAAGTGCCTCCAAAAATACATGTTTTCATTAATACCTCCTCAATTAAAAGAGTTATTTTCAATAATGCTGAGAGCCTTACCTTTAAATGAATCAGAAAAAGTAAGATTCTCATTCATCTCAATATCTGATAAAAACTGTTTAGCTTCATTGTTTTTATCTTGAAGAGATAAACACCTTATAATTTCTATATTGGCATCCTCAAAGAATTTAGTATCATAGTATTCATTAACAACTATGTTGTAAGCTACAATAGCAGAATCGTAAGCTTTAAGCTTAACATAGAGCTTTCCAGTTTCCATGCTCTTCTCTGCCAATCTGGACCTAAGCTGATCAATTAGCTTGTCAGCATCTTTAGAATACTCAGAATTAGGAAAATCATCAAGAAATTCTTGAATTTGAGATATTGCTTTTATACTTGAATCTTGATCGTGATAATAATTTGGAGATAGAAGCATTAAGCTTTCACATATACGCCATCTAGATTTTTCGATATATGGACTAAAACCCATTCTTGATACTAGTTTTTCAAATTCAATCAATGCAAGATCATAGTCTTTGTTTAGAAAATATGATTCTGCTAAAAAGAACAGTGCATCATCTCCTAAATCTGTATGAGAAGCTCGTTCAACTATAATATTAAACTGCTGAGAAGCTTTAACATATTTTTCATCCTCATAGAATGCCAGACCATCATCAAACCTTGTTTTATATGGTATATTATCATCGAAAGGATTTGTTATACTGCAACCCGCAATAAATAAAGAAAAGACTATCGGTATTGGTATTAATTTCATTTTGAATAATTTAATAAATTATTTTTTTCTAGAATGATCCGGTTAGAGAAAATCTGATCATATCAGAGTGAGGGTCTAGGTCGCCACCCATCATATAACTTAAATCAAACCCTATAGTTCCGAGATCAGCTCCAACGCCTAATGTAGTATAGCTCAAATCACCAGAAGGATCGTTTAAAAGCCCTCCCCTTAAAGCAAAGTTTTCAACTAAATAATATTCTAGGCCAAGATTTGCAACTATTGATTTATCATTTAATTCGTAATTAACATCAAAAGCTGTTAAAGCCTTGCCTCCAAAAACAAGCAATGACATACCTAAACCTAATCGAGTTGGCAGAGGGTCATCTTCCCCATCTAAAAAGCCTACGCCAGGACCAATATTTGTTAGAACTGCTCCAAGTTTTAAATTAGGATTATCTAACACATTACTTTTAAAATATCCCACATCAACTGCAAAACTACTACTTGAAGCATCAATATTGTTTAAAACAGCTAATTCTTGATAAAAATATTTTCCATTAACACCCCAAGAAGAATTTTCATCTATTTCTTTTGCAAAAGATAGATTTAGTGCATACATATAACTGGAAAAAGTTCCAAGCTCGTTATTGCTTTCATCGGTGCTAGTTTGATCTCCGAGATTAAGATAAGTGAAATGGCCACCAATTGATTCTCCTTCTCTGAAAGGCATTGCAAATGTTAAAAAATCAAAAGACATATCATCTACTAAGTTTGGCAAATAACTTGTATGCATAAAAGAAAATTGTTTGGATGTAAGATTTGTTAATCCAGCAGGATTATAATAAGTCGCATAAGCATCATTAGAAATACCAATTTGCGCTTCACCCATGCCGTTTGATCTTGCGCCGGGATTAATAGATAAAAACAGTGATCCGGCTTCACCTTGAGCAAAGGATATTTTTGATAGTAAAATTAGCGATAAAATAAAGTGTTTTGTTCTCATAATACAATAAAGATAGTTATAAATCAGTAAAAGAACAAAGGAATATATGTGATAAATAGCACTCCAATTAACCTTATAAAAAAGAAAGGTAAAGTAGCGCTATAAATTGTTGGCATATCTTTTTCGAATCTATAAGATGATAAGTACAAATTCATTCCTACTGGAGGAGTAATGTAACCTAATTCTAGATTAGCAATAAAAATTATTGCTAGATGAAATGGATCTATTCCAAAATATATTGCCAAGGGAGCTATTAAGGGGACTACAACAATTATTGCCGAAAAAACATCCATTAAGCATCCAACTATCAATAACAAAACGTTCAATGCCAATAAAAATATAATTTTTGAAGTTATTGTGCTTTGAACAAAATTTAAAATTTTTAAGGGAATTTGCGCATCTACAAGATACCCTGTAAACCCCATAGCAAAACCAAGAATAATCAATACCCCTCCCACCAAGGTTGAGCAATTAATAACAATATTAGGAATATCTTTAAAGCTGATATCTTTAAAGATGATTACTTCAACCATTAAAACATATAACACTAAAAGAGCTGCGCTTTCAACTAAGGTTGCAAATCCTGTAAAAAGACTTAAAATAATTAAGAGAGGGACTGCTATCTCCCATTTAGCAATCTTTCCAGTACTTATTGCTTCTTCTAAAACAAATCTTTGCTTATTGCTAGTTTTAGGTTTTTTATAAAGACCATAAAAAAACATAATGCTCATTAAGAAAATAGCTGGTATAAAAGCCTGTCTAAATAGTTCTAAAGGGTTAATTCCAGCTGTAACAGAATAAATGATAGCAGGAAGACTTGGAGGAAAAAGTAGCCCCAATGATCCTGCAGTAGTTATAATACCTAAAGAAAATCTCTCCGAATAACCATCATGAATCAAAATAGGGTATAAAATTGCACCTAAAGCTAATATTGTTACACCAGACCCTCCAGTCAAAGCAGTAAAAAAAGCACATAACAAAACTACAATCAAAACTGTAGAACCAGGAAGCCAACCTACGCTAGCTTTAAAAAAATTAATTAACCTCTTGGATATATTGCTTTCAGCAAGAATGTATCCCGCCAAAGTAAAAATTGGAATTGCAGCTAGTGTAGGAGAAACAACAATTCGATACGCACTATCACTAATAGTAGAGATTAAATCAAAATTAGTTGCCCAATCAGTTGGTTCTGATAAGAAGAAAAATATAGAAAGTGAAGCTAATAAAACAAAAATTGGTAATCCAAATGCAACTAAAACCAAAGCGAAAGCAACTTTAGGCCATAACAAAAATGAATTTTCTAAAGGAAATTGCCAAAAATAAAGGGTTATAGTAGTTATGATTGAAACAATAACTAATATAAGTCTATATTTCAAATCTTGACTACTTGTAATAATCATTTGATACCAAATTAAAATCAACCCTATCGGTATAATAGATTGAGCAAACCAAGTTGTTATATAAGGTGCAATATATTCTGGATATTGAATACCAATTTGAATCATTTTAAGATATGATATTGATAAGATGAAAACAACTGTAACAGAAAAAGCATGAACAAAAAAATGGGTTAATTCATTTGAATCTGATGATCTAAAAACAGGTTCTCTAACAACTGAAAGAAGTTTATTTGATCTTGCAGCAATTACGGCACCTACAAAACCAATCCATAAAGTCATATGTTGTACAATTTCTTGTGAGGCTGGAATAGAAAAAAAGTCTACATATCTGCTTAGAATTTGAAAAATTGGGAAAGATATAAGAATTAGAAATAAAAACAAACAAAGCCTGTCAATTGCTTTATTTATAAAATCATTCATTGATAGCAGAAGTAACTTTTTCGTACATATCAGTTGATAGGTAGGCATCTATAACATCGGGAGTAATTTCGCCCTTAAAATCATTCCAAATAGCAATTTCTTCGTCAGAAGGTTTTTTAATTTTCATACCATACTGTTGCATAACATCAATAGCTTTCTTTTCCATTTCTCTTCCACTTTTCTGGTATTTCTTTCCAATATCTTGTGCAATATCCATCATTATTTTTTGATGTTCAGGTTTGATTTTTTTCCATACTCTTTCATCAACAATAACAGCGCCTACAAAAGCTCCCCATTTTAAATCTAACATATTAGGCATCAAAGCTGACCATCCAGAGCTCAAAGATAAAATAGGAACTGTTTGCATACTATTTATCATTCCAGTTTGTAGAGATGTTAAAATATCTGTTTCAGAAACAGGAACGGCTTTAAAACCAAACTTTTTAAAAAGCTCAACCGTAATGTAGTCTCCAGCAGTAGTATAAATTTTAGCATCCATTAAATCTTGGGGAACAGAAATTTCTTCAGTTGAAAACCAGTAAACCCATCCAATATCAACAAGAAAAAGAAGTTTGAAACCGCTTTGAGACAACCCTTCAGAAATATCTCCAAACATTGCATTTTTGACTCGATCAATCTCATCATAATTTTTAAAACCCATCGGTAAAGTAAAAGCTTGGATTTGATCAGTCAATTCAGCTAATCCAATTGAAGACATAGCAGAAGCTTGAATTTGACCTACTCGCATTTTCCTAATAGTATCTCGCTCTCCTCCGACTACTCCATTTGGATAGATTCTCAACTGTACCTTACCATTTGTTTCCTGTTGCCATCTCTGACCCATCTCGAGAAGCAAATTATAGTACTCCGTACCTTCGGGAGCGACAGTAGCAAGCTTGATAATTATCGGCTTTGAAAAAGAAATGCTAATCAAGAGCAAGAGGATTATAGTTTTTTTGAAATAATGCATTATAATAATTTACATATAAAATAAATCATCTACTCTTGATTTTAACCATTTTGCTCTAGATTGTGATAATTTATTAGACTGCTTTAAACTTTTATCTTTATTTATATCTATCTCCAATGCCTTATCAAGCAGCTCTAAGTATAATTTTTTGTCTTGCTTTGATACGGCATAACTTTCTGCTAGAGTAACATAGATTGAAGCATTTTGACCATTTGATTGTTTTTCTGCTAGCTGAAAATAACTTAAAGCAATTTTTTCAGAATTTTTATCTCCGCTTAAGTCATTCAAATAAACACTCATCATAGCAGAGCTCAGCGTACCACTCTCCCAATCGGGATCTATTTTAATAGCATTTTCAATTAACCATCTTATTGATGATAAATCAGCAAGATATTGCGGATCTGCTTGGCTAGCTTGAATAGAGCCTGCCATTGATCCGCTTAACCAATAAAGATAGTCAATATCATTTTTTTCAAAAACAATATGGCTCTTTTCTCTCATAGATTTTGAAAAATTTTTATACTTTAATTCAAGAGCTTCGATAAGATAATTTCTTGATAAAACAAAAAGATCTAACGATTTAGCATAATATTCTCGAGATTTATAATAGTCGGTATACATTAATCTGTCAGCTTTTTCCATTAATATTCCATAGGCATATATTATTCTACTTTTTGATGCATTCAGATAAAAAAGTTGATTATTAGGATATTTTTGAATTTTTCTTTTCTGAGATTCAAAAGAAAGAGGTATAGCTATTTCTGCAATCTGTGAACCTGTCATCATACTATTATTAACTGCACAATTATTCAGAACTAAAATAGAAGCTATTACAAAAAATCTTTTTGATAAAATTTTAACTATCTTTCTCATAGATTGGAAAATTTGAGCATAGCTCATTCACTGAACAACGAATAGTATTAATTTTATCTTTATTATCATGATTCATTATAGCCTGATCGATTAAATCTACAATAATTTTCACTTCATCTACTCCCATACCTCTGGTGGTCATGGCAGGAGAACCAATGCGAATTCCGCTAGTTATAAAAGGACTTTTTGGATCAAAAGGAACCATATTTTTATTAACGGTTATTCCTGCTTCATCAAGAGCAATTTCAGCAACTTTTCCTGAAATATTTTTATTTTGAAGATCAATCAACACAAGATGAGTGTCTGTTCCATTTGAAACGAGATTATAGTCTTTACTTTTAAATTCATCAGCAAAGCATTTTGCATTATCTAATACACTTTTTATGTAAGATTTAAAAGAAGGTTCTAATGCCTCTTTAAAGGCAACAGCCTTAGCTGCAATAATATGCATCAATGGACCACCCTGTATTCCAGGCATTACAGAGCTATCAATCAATTCAGACATCATTTTTACTCTACCTGATTTTGGTGCAATTTTTCCTAAAGTATTTTCATAATCTTCTCCAAGAAGAATAATGCCCCCTCTAGGCCCTCTAAGTGATTTGTGAGTACTAGTTGATACAACATGACAGAATGGAAATGGCGAAGGATGCATGTCTGCAGCAATTATACCTGAATTATGACAAATATCCCCATGCAACACTGCTCCGACTTTATCAGCAATCTCTCTAAATTTTTCAAATTCAACAGTTCTTGGATAAGCACTTGCCCCGCATATAATAATTTTAGGTTTATACTCTTTTGCTTTTTTAAGTAAATCGTCAAAGTCAACTAAGCCAGTATCTTTCTTTACTTCAAAAGTAATGGCATTATAAATCTGACCAGAAAAACTGACCTTAGAACCATGAGTTAAATGACCTCCATGACTTAAATCAAGACCCATAATACAATCTCCAGGCTCTAAATAGGCCATATATACACCCATATTAGCCGATGAGCCAGAATGTGGCTGTACGTTGGCATATTGAGCCTTAAATAACCTCTTTGCTCTATCAATCGCTAAATTTTCTGCTTCATCAACGTGAATACATCCTCCATAATATCTTTTTCCAGGATAGCCTTCGGCATATTTGTTTGTTAAAACAGATCCAGCGACTTCAAGAACTGCTTTGCTTGTGAAGTTTTCTGATGCAATTAACTCTAAGTAATCATTTTGGCGATTAAACTCGGACTCAATAATGTCAAAAATTTTCTTGTCTTGCTTATTTAAGACAGACATTTACTACCAATCAGATTGCTTAGCTAAAGACTCAGACACCCAATCATAACATCTTCCAACTGGCGATACTTTTCCAGTCGCCTGAACATCTTTATCGGTCATAAACCAGTCAGAAAATACAAATAAAACCTCATTTTCTTCTAACCAACTTTTCTGTTTGTAATATTTTGAATTACCTTTTTTTTCAGCTTTTACAAAATATTCGTAAGCTAAAGAAGCAACAATCTTATCAGATCTAGAGAAAACATCTTCTCTACAAGATTGCATAGCTTTGTAATAAAGATTTCCCATGTGTGCTAATGATTCAGCATTATTTTTAGAAATTTTCATAGATTTTTTAGCCCACTCAAACGCAGATTTAAAGTTATCCATCTCAATATTATTAACTGATATCAACATTGCAACTCTAAAATTATTTCTATCCAGGTCAAATAAATCTTCAAGGATATCTACCGCATCATCAAAATCTGAATTCTCATTATAAGCTTTTCCAAGAGTCATATAAATCATACTATTTCCCTTGTTGTAGCTTAGCGTATTCTCCAAAACATCGATCGCATCATCTGTATCGCCATTTGACATTAATTTGTCAGCATATTCAACTGCATAAGAAGCATTTTCTGGATTTTCTTCAAATCTTACTTTGAATAACTCTAATGGATCTTCTCCAGAGTCTTCATAAGCTCTCGCCAATTCAGACTGAATGGTCGTGTCACTTGGATTTATTTTCAAAATTTTCTTAAGAACCGATATCTGCTCATCAACTCTTTCTTGCTTGCCATAAGCTTTTGCCAAATCTTTCAATGAATCAGTATCTCTAGTTCCTCCATCCATTAGTCGCTCATACTCAATAATCATTTCATCAGTCTTATTTTGTTTTTTGTAAGCATATGCAAGTCTGGTTATAAGAGATTCATTATCTGGAAGTTGCTCAAGACCTTTAATTAAAACTGATTCAGATTCTTCAAATTTTCCAAGATTTTGTAGGGCTATTGACCAATAGAGATAAACATCGTCAGCATTAACCCAATCAGGATTCCATTGATCGCACCTTAATTCCATTAATTCTGAATAAGACTGAGCACTTAGCTCCCAATTACTACTTCTGTAATATTCAGCAGAGCTGCTAGAAAGCTGAGGACATCTGTCGTCTTGTTCATATTCAACGGAGTAGGGGTACCATCCTTCATTATAGATTAACCGTGTAGCTTCTCTACAATCAACAATTTTAATTTCAACATCATTAGTAATTCTTAATTGCTCCCCTCTTTTGCATTGCGCATCAAGATTTGATGCAAATATTATCAAAAGAGCTATAATATATAAAAAGTTTTTCATATCAATTCCTGTCAATTATATTTCTCTTCTTTTTACAAACCATAAATCGCCAATACTCAATCCAACACTGAGCATATGAATATTTTCATTGTCAACAATATGTAGCCCACTTCTATTGGCATACTTATAACCAAAATCAATTTGATTACCAGTAATTCCAAAATTAATACCCAAACCTAAACCTAAACCAATTTCATTAATATTTTCAAGATTTTTAACTCCATAATCTTGAAAAAATAAAGAACCTTTAAAATTGTAACGATCAGAAGAAAAAGGTTCAGCAAATCTTACCAATGAAATACTTAACTTATTCTTATTTTCAATATAACCATCAAAAACAGAAGTATTAAGATTGTGGTTTCCATTATCTTTCCAATATAACATCTCAACCTGCACATGCTTTCTTGGAGAAAATTCATAGTCAGCACCAATAGCAAATGAACGAATCTTAATTTCATTTTCAAATTTTTGGGTAAGAGGAAATAGAGCTTGACCAACGTCCGGAAAATCATTCGTATCATGGTAATTATTACCATTTAAATCTAAAAATGCTTGATACGAATCGTTTTCAACATCAATTCCTCCAATAGGAAGTTGATAATTTAATGATAATAAAATTGTTTTTTCTTTAATCTTCAATCTATTTGTAGAGTAGTATATATCAATCATTGAACCATTGAAATAATCTCTAGATTGAAGTAAATGCTCCTCGTCATTAATAATTAATTTTCTTGAAGATCTCGAAGAACCAAATATAACGCTCAAACTACTTCCAATATTATCAAAATCATTTAATTTATACCCAAAAGACATCTTACCTAATGATGGCCCTCCTGATGAATTATTTATTCTTGTATATAGCAAATCCTCTTCATTGAATTGATACGAAGTCATTGTAGTATCACTAATTGATATTTCTCTAGATAAGTAAGGTTCAAGAGAAATACCAAATGACATTTTTTGCTTCCAAGGAACTATTAATTTTAAAGATGATAAAGAAAAATTTGAGCTTTGATTGGATTGATATCTAGCATTTTGTACATCAACTGAAGTATGTAAATAAGTAAAAAGCAAATTATGCCAAGTTGAAGGATTTGATAAAGAAATATTATCTTTAAATGATGGTAATAATTTATTAGAAACACCTAAAGATGAAGAATCAGATTCATCTCCAGCTGAACCATAGCCATAACCACTCATAGAATTTTGTGAAAAAGATATGGTAATAAAACATAGTATTAAAATAAAATTACGGTTCAACATACAATACCTCTATTGGACTTAAGCTAAGATTGACTTTATCAAAGGGATTGTTTACGGATGAACTGTAAAGCATCAATTCGTTATGTTTAAAAAGTCCATTTTTATAACCCTGCAAGAAAGCTTGAATTGGAATTGCTATCTTGCTATCTTCAATTTTTCTTGAAATAATAAAATTACTATTAACATTATAAGCTTGTTCAAATGAATCTTCTTCCTCTTCTGAAGAAATATAAGGAGAAGTAAAATTCCAATTAGTGACTGAATCTTGAAGAGCTGTTACAACGACATAAAAATTATCGTCTGTATTTAAATTTGAATTTTCAACATTTAAAATAAGATTTGAATTTTTAAAAATTTCATTCCTTGATAATGAATCAATTAAACTAAGATCAAACTCTATTATTGACCTCAAGCCAGATCCTGAATTAAGAGATATATAATTCATATCTTCATTCTCAATGTTAGGTGGATTAAAAACACTTATATCTTTTTGAGAAAAAAAAGTAATAAAAGTATCAAGGGTAGTTTCTTCATCTATAAATGCTTTATACCACACTCGCATCTTACCTCCACCTCTTTGAGAATCATTGCTCTCAATTGTAAAAATTTCGTCCAGTGAACTATCAGCTTTTAGCATAAAAGTTCTGGATGGATAAGTGTCGGTATCAAAAAAATAATCTTTTAAGTTATTTAAATTTTCATCTTTAATCATAAAATTTAGAGAATCATAACCCGAAGAATCTGGAGCAATTGAAGCAAGGGATATATCAGATAAAAATATCGAATTTTCATCAAAGTCAATATGGTTATCTAATGTATAGTAGTTTGTTGTATCTGAAAAAACACTATCATTGCTAGATGTTATAGCATACAAGGAAAGATTAGATGATGAGATTAATGAATCTGCTGTTTCAAAATATACCATTGCACTATCAACTTGTATAGAATCTGCAAGCAAATCTACTAAACTAGTTGGAGGTATATTTCCTGAAAATAAAGTCATCTGCAACAATGAAAATAAATGTTCAGAATCTTTTTCATTGCCAAAAAAAAGTTTTGAATTATTTCCATAAGTAGGCACCGATTGATAAATTTTATTATTAGTTTGATTCAAAGACAATGTTTGAATCGTTCCTTCTTTATTTTCAATCTCATCATATAAAACGGTCTCTTCGCTGCAAGAAAATAAACAAAGAAATAAAAAGATAAAGAAAATTTTAAATTTAGAATTTAATCCAATCATATCGCTACAATTCCTTAATAACTTTTTCAATTTCATTCAACAACTCTGAAAAATCTCCATCAGAATTACTCAAATCAACTGATGAACATTTTTTAGAATCTTTAAAAATTTTTGTTTTCATTATTTTTGTTGAAACCTTCTCTTCATCGTCGATAACTATGGTTGCATCAGCATTTGCGCATCCAATCTGATTTAGATTTAACGCCTTAAGCTCCTTTAAAGTTTCAGAATTAAAAGGTAAATTATTGCTATCAAAAATAACATCCTCATTAGATGAACTTGTCAAATAGATTGTTTTAATTTTTGATAAATCTTTATCTGTTTTAGATAACTTCTTAAGAAAAAAAGGTACCAAAGCAGAAGTCCAGCCATTACAAATAATGACATTAGGAAACCAGAATAAATTTGGTAACATCTTAATAGTAGCTAGGGAATAAAAAGCAAATCTTATATCATTATCTGATAAAAACCTTCCATTCTTGGCTTTGAAAAGCAAATTATTCAATTCACCAAATTGATCTTCATTTTCTAGAAAATAAACCTGAAGACGAGACTTGGGTAAAAAGGCACTTTTTGCGGAACATTTATAAGAAACATCTTCATATTCAAAAAGAATTTCCTTTAGGCGAATAACTTCTCTTAAAATATACTTTCTTTCACTTATAAAACCATATTTAGGCATCAAACAACGAACATCATTTTCTTTCTGTTGCAAACCTAAAGGAATATCAACTGAAAGATTTCCTTGATTTGAAACCGATGCAAATGGCTCCATTTCGCTGTTAATATAAAAGAGTTTTTTTACCATGATAATGAGCACCAAAACTTAACTAAACACATTGAAAACTACAACTGAGAATAATAATTAATTTTTTGATAAATTTGAAATCAAAGAAATGATAATAAAACATAGAAGCATAAACGATCCTCCAGCAGAAACAAAAGGCGTTGGTAATCCTTTTACAGGCATCAATCCAATAGTCATTGCTGAATTAATAAAAATATGAGAAAATAAAATAGTTGTTAAGCCGATTATAACTAAGCTTGAAAAATAATCGTTAGCTTTAAAAGCTATATCAAGAAGTGTCTTCATTAGCATGAAAAATAGAACCATAATGACTAATATACCAAAAAATCCAAACTCCTCTGCTATAACAGATAAGATAAAGTCAGATTCTTGAACTGGAAGAAACTTTAATTGAGTTTGAGATCCTTGACCCCAACCTTTTCCAAAAAGACCTCCAGACCCAATAGCCGTTATGCTTTGAATAATATGATATGAAGATCCCATAGGGTCTAAATCTGGATTTAAAAAATCAAGAAATCTTTGTCGTTGATAACCATTCAAAAAATCATTCCAAAAAAATGGGAATAAAAGACCGGTAAAAATATTTGTGAAGTACAAAATGATTCGATTTATCAAGCTACCTTGAAACATTAAAAAAATAATAAACATAATTACTGCCCAAAAATTAAATATCATAAAATTTGAAGCTGCTATTATTGTTAAAAGCGGAGCTATTAAAAGAAAAATAGTATAAGTACTCACTCCTGCCCAAAGCAGCATAGGTAATACTGGAGCAAAGATTATTACAGCAGTGCCTAAATCTGGCTGATTTAATATTAAAAAAGCAGATAATGCTGCTATTGCTAAAGGAATAATGACAATATAGGTTTCTTTAACTTCTAGCTGATGATTTGATAAATATTTAGCTATCATAATAATCGTAGCACATTTTAAATATTCTCCAGGCTGAATGTAAAAAATGCCTAAATCAATCCATCTAAATGTATTTTCAACCGGTGCGAGAAAGAAAGGTATAAAACATAAAAAAAATGATACTAAATAAATTAAAGTAGAATTATCATGGATTGTTTTTACATCAATTTTTTGAATTACTAAAAAGACAAAAAAAGAAAAGATAATAAAAATAATTTGTCTAAAAAATGAGCTGTTTATAGACATAGGATTATTTGAAATACTATAAAGAGCAATAAGACCAAAAAATATTAAAAACAAAACAATTAAATATAATCTACCAAGATATTCATTATTCCTATATAAATAATTACTGAATATCATTATTCGCCACCTCAATTGAATTTTTTGAAATAAATGATACAATTTTTCCCGCAATTGGAGATGCAACTGCTCCGCCGCCGCCGCCATTCTCAACAAGAACTACAATAGAAAATTTTTGATTATTTAGTTTAAAAAAACCGTTAAACCAGGCGTGAGGATCTCCGTGAGGATTTTCTGCTGTACTAGTCTTTCCAAATAGTTTTATTTCAGAATTTTGACGGGCTCTCCATCCGCTTCCACCCTCAGAATTAACAACATCAAATAAGCCATTATAAACTCTATCCCATGTTTGTTTTGATAATTCAATATCATCATAAAAATCTATATCTTTATTTAAATTTAATCTCAACTTAGCTGTTTTTTTTCCTTTTGAGGCAATATGATTAATATATCTTAAGGATTGCAAAGGAGTAACAAGGATATCTCCTTGTCCTAAAGTCAAATTTAATAAGACGCCTCTCTCAGACCAGCCCCATCTTCCATAAGTTTCTATAAAGAATTCTTTATCTGGAATTTGTCCTTTTAATTCATTTGGAAGATCAATTTCTGTTTCTTCATTAAATCCAAAAACTTTCGCAGTTTCTGTCCAGTCTTTTAATTTGATTAATTGTACTGTTTCATAAAAATATACGTTACAAGATTGAGCTATAGCCTTATTCAGATTAACAAGTCCATGACCGTCTTTTTTCCAACAATTAAATGTATTAGAACTGCCAGGAGGAGTATAAGATCCAGCGCACATTAAGTTATCTTCCGGATCTAATAATCCATTTTCAATTAAATTAAATGCAGTTATTAATTTAAAAGATGAGCCAGGGGGATATAATCCTGAAGTCGTTCTGTTAATAATAGGTTTATTATCATCAGCTAGAAGTTCTTTCCATTCATTTTCACTAGTTTCTCCTCTATATATGCCCAAATCATAAGAAGGATGACTGACCATTGATAGAATTTCTCCAGTATCAACATTTGAAACTAGAATCACTCCTTTTTGATCACTTAGAAGACTTTTAGAGTATTCTTGAAGCCTTGCATCAATTGTAAGAAATAAATTAGTTCCAGGAAAAGCAGGAATTCTGTTGCCAGTTAATCTACTTATTTCTCTTCCGTAAGTATCAACTTCAATATATTCAATCCCTTTTGAGTATCTCAATTGACTTTCATACTGCTTCTCTAAACCTTGCCACCCTACCAGCTCGCCAGCTCTATACAATTTAGATTTATCTAATAAAGATAACAATTCCCTGTCTAGCTCTCTTAGATATCCAAGGATATGGGCATCTTTAAGAGATCCGCTATATAATCTTTCGTCAAATCTTTTGTACTGAAATCCTGAAAGCTCTAATCTTCTTTCCTCTATCTGAGATATTTCTGAAAATGTTAGATTTTTAGCAATAATTGTTGGAAGGAATTTTCCCTGATAAAATTTTTTATATCGCTGATTTATATTTGCAATAGGAATATTAGTTATATCAGCAATTATGTTAAATTGTTTATCTTTATTCTCAAGCTGATAAGGAGTTACGGTCAAAATATAGGTTGGATAGTTTTCGACTAACACTTCTCCGTTTCTATCAAGAATCAGACCTCTCGGTGCATATGTCGCCTGAGCTTTAACACTATTGACCTGAGATTTAGAAAAATATCTTTCATGTTCTACTACCTGCAAATAAAAATATCTCGATAAAAGAGTAAAAATTGAAATAACAAGAATGAACAACAAGGTTCTGTAGTGAAAAATATCAGCCTTGTTATCAATCTTAAGCATTGAGAATCATTTCTTTTAACGAAAAAATTCTTATCAATATAAAACCAACAAAGCAGGTTAAGTAAGTAACAAAAAAATAATTTGAAAGAAATAGTAAAAAATCATTGAAAAAGAAATAATCGTATCTAAATAATGAATATATAATTACTCCTAAGTGTACAAAAGCAACCCAATACAAGTCAAAATTTCTAAAAGCAAAATTATGGCTGACTTTAGATGCCCAAAACCCACATATAGAAAAAACTAGACCTGACACCCCTATATATACTCCGCTAAAAAGAACAAAGTCAGTAAAAAGACCAACAAGAAAACCATTTACAGTAGATTTCCAGGTATTATTTTCCAATGGCATTGAAGATAAAATAACAAATAAAAGCATGATATTTGCTTGATAGCCATTAAATGTTAATAACTCAGAAAATATTAGCTGAAGAATAACAGCAAAAGGAAAGAATTTTAGATAAAAACTCATAACTCATCCTCTTTAAGAACAACAAATAATTGATTTATAGTTGATAGATCAGAGTATAATTTCATTCTAACTATCCTGTTTGAACTGTCTGACTTCTCAAAAATATTTACTACCTTTCCAACTGGCAGATTTGGAGGGAAATAAATACTTAGATTTGAAGTAAGAATAACATCTCCTATTTTAATATCAGAAATTTTCTTTAATTCCACAATTTCACAGATATCATCTTTAATCCAACGTAAAATCCCTTCAACATCATCAGGTACAATTTTGACACTTAGTCTAAAATTAACATCACTAATCAACTGAATTTCAGAAGAATTTTTTGAAGTAGAAGTAACTTTTCCTATAACGCCTTTTGAAGTAAGCACAGGATCGTTTATGTATACGCCATCTTCTTCTCCTCTGTTAATTAATATGGATGACATATTAGCTGACACGCCTTTAGATATTACATCTGCTCCCAAAAACTTATAGTTATCTCTTTTTTTAAAATTTAGAAATTCTCTATATCTAATATTTTCATCTTCATGGACTCTCAGCAGTTGATTCTCAAGATTTAATTTTAAATTCTCTGATGATAAAATTTGAAGCTTCTTAGTTAAAAATAATTGATTGTCAAGCCAATTGAATGGAGCAAATAAGAAAGAAAAAGTATTCAATGAATTAATTTTTGATTTTTTTATAATATCTGTATCGTTGTTAAATATTAATAAAAAAGAAAGCACTATACATAAAACTAAAGATATTTTTTCTTGATATTTTTTGAAGATGATTTGTAATCTAGACATTCTTATAGAAGAACATGCTTATATTTTTCCAAATCTTCTATGACGGCACCACAGCCTTTTACTATAGCTAAATGTGGTTCATCAGCTACATTTACCGGTACACCTGTTTTTTCCCTTAAAACTTGATCTAAACCTCTCAATTGAGAACCTCCTCCGGCAAGAACAATCCCTCTATCAATAATATCTGATGATAGTTCTGCGGGGGTAGCTTCAAGAGCATCTTTAATTACATCTAAAATTCTTTTTACTGGATCTTTTAAAGCTTGTCTAATTTCATCTGTTCTAACATCCATAGTCTTTGGAATACCTGATACTAAATCTCTTCCTTTTACAAGAATATTTCTAGATCTAGTTCTCATTGCGGAGCCAACAGAAATTTTAATCTGTTCTGCAGTCTGAGCTCCAATTTCAAGCTTATGTTCATTTCTAAACCAATGCTGAATGGCGTCATCCATTTCATCGCCTGCTACTCTAATAGCTTTTTTAGTAACAACACCATTTAATGAAATTACAGCAACCTCAGTTGTTCCACCTCCAATATCAACAATGATATTTCCTACAGGTTTGCTGATATCAAGACCGATACCTATTGCAGCAGCAACGGGTTCGTCAACAAGAAAAACTTCTCTAGCTGCCTGTTTTTCTCCAGAATCTCTAACAGCTCTTCTTTCTACCTCTGTTACACCAGATGGAACGCAAATAACCATGCGAGGTCTTGTCAATCTATTAAGATTAACTTTTCTAATAAAACCCTGTAGCATTTCATCTACTGCGGTAAAATCAGCAATTACTCCATCTCTTAATGGTCGAATCGTTTCAATACCTTCGTGAGTTTTTCCTAGCATTTCTTTAGCGTCATCGCCAACAGCTAAAACTGCACCAGTTTTGGTCGATCTTGCAATAATTGATGGCTCATTAATGATTATTCCTTTGCCAGAAAGCCATATCAAAGTGTTTGCTGTTCCAAGATCAATAGCAATATCGCCGCTAACCCAGTTAAAACTGTCAGATACTGAATTTTTTATTGAATTAAAGAAACTCATAGTAGGTAATTTATGAAATATTTAATATTAAACATTAGTTTTTTCTTTTGATAATCCCTCTTTGCTCAATTCATCTGCCTCGGAATTTTTATCTCTTAAAATATGAGTAATTTTCCAGGAATCTAGTTTTGAAAGCTGAGCATGAGTTTCGTTGCACAGGATAGACATTCTCTCATTTTTCACCTTATAGTCTCCATTTACTTGTTTTACAATGAGTTCGCTATCAGCATAAATAGAGATGGCTTTAATATCATGTTGAATGCAAAGCTTTATCCCATCTATCAATGCTAAATATTCAGATTCATTATTTGTTTTAACACCAATATTCTTAGCAAATGAATCTATAATTATATTATTTTTTTTAATTACACCACCGATACCAGCATTAATTGGTTTGTAATTATTATCAAACTCGCATGCTCCATCTGTAAAAAGACAATAGGATGGATTTAAATCTTTACTGTCAGACAAAAGAGATATTAGTTTTGAAAAATCCTCTTTTGATATGGAAGATTTATATTTATCTATAATCCTTAAAATTTGTTTTTCTTTATTTTTCATAATTTTAGTATAAAAATGGAGTTCTTAAACGATAATCACCAAATCCAAAGTCATCAATAAATAAGAATTCTTCGCTAATTTGATAATAATACCAGGTTTGAAAGTTGTAACTCTGTTGAGAATTTATTGATCTTGAAATATCATCAGGTTTACCAAAAAGAATATATATCATTCCCATATCTGATCTCCATCCTCCTGATGTACCTCTTGAAAAATTTTGCTCTGCAAAAGCTACCCTCTTATAATATTCAACCATAAGTTCATTTTGTTTTGTAGTTACATCAGGATCTCTTTTAGCCCATACTTTTTTAAAGAAATTTTCTTTTTGAGGGTTTTTTAATCCTCTTAATTCTTTTCTTTCTTCAGTAGTTAGGATATAGTTCATTTGTTCTAAAGCAGTTGAAAAATTCTTGGCAGAAGAAAGTTTTATCAAATCATTTTTTAACTCAAAAGGAAAAGATTTAGAAGAAACATTTTTTCCGTCTTTAGAAACTTCAATTTTTAATCTTAAATCAGATGTATAAATATCCTTTATAGGAACGCGAATTAGCTCAATAAATTTATCTTTATTTTTTTGATTAAACGATTTTTTCCATACATTTTTTTTATCTGAAATAATTGAAAAATCAATTGAATTTTCATATCCATCCATTGAAATATATTGGTAAAATTCTATAAAATTTTCTTTCGCAACAACTTCATTAATCTTTGTCGGATATTTATTAGCATCAAAACCCCACTCACCTTTTTTACTTTTTACAAATATTGGTTTAAATATTTTTGAATATTTTCCGTATGATAAATTTTTTTTTGTAATCTTTTTTTGTTTTTTTCCAACCAATTTCGTATCTAAATCTTTCAAAGAAAAATTTATGCTAAATTCTTCCTTAGGAATTTCAAAAGTATTAACTATCAAAATCGGATTAATCATGGATACAGTTTGCGAAAAATTTTTTACCTTAATTATATCAGAAAAAGATTTATCTGCAATCTTGCTTCCGTCTTTGGATATAACAGAAATATTTAAATCAAAAGAGGATTCGAAATGTGTATCTTTTTTTAAAAATTGTAAATTTTTGTTGTAAATCTCTACATAAGCAATCACCTCCAGGCTTTGGTCTACTGGCCTAACAACTACATTTGTTTTATATGAGTTTACATTTGAGTTAATACTTTGAGCATTAATAAATGCAATTAAAATAATTAGTAGAATATTTTTTTTCATAATGATAGCTTTAACTTAATTAAACCAGAACTTGAAAGTAATACCAAATATTCATCAACTTGCTCCATATCAAATATATTTTTTATAAATGAAAATTCAAAAAAATTATTTATTTGATCTCTTTCATGATCATAAATAATCAAACCTCCATTCGTACCAATATATAGTAAATTATTCGTTACCAATATATCAGATATCTTATAATTAAAATAAATACTTGAAGGTATTAACTTATCATTTAAATTGTTTAAAATTCCTCTATCAGTTACAAAATATTTATTGTCTTCATCTCCAAACACTCTTAGAGATTTAAATTCATTCTGCAAAAAATTATTGTGTCGATCTATATTAATTTTTTCCTGAGAATCAAATTCATATATCTTTCCTTGTGAAATAAAAAAGATTCTATCACCGATGATATTAAAATCATCGATGAAGAGGTTGTTTTTTTTAATTAAATCTGAAATGTCTGAATTAATGATCTTCTTTGTTTTTTTGTCTATAACAATTAAATCATTTTTTGAGCCTATGTAAACTTTATTCTCCAAACACTCAACAAAATAAATTCTTTCCGCTGGTATACCTTTTTCATAACCCAGGGTTCTAAAAAAATCTTTTTCTTGATTATAGATTATAATATTTCCATCAGATCCAAACCAGATTTCTTCATCAATAACCTTACTTGAAAAAATATCGCTATATGAAAAATTCGAATATCTTGAATCTTTAAAATTTTTCACATTTTCAAATTTTTTACTTATTGAAGATATGCTACTAATTTTACCATTTCCAATTCCAGCTATCCAAATTTTTTTATCGACTGATAACGTAAATGGAATTGATACTTCTATACCCTCAATTAATGGAGTAATAGTTTTGCTAAAATTGTCAACCATAAGGATATACCCATTTGATAAACCTATCCAATTAAGATTATTTTCTGTTTCAAGAAAAGAGATATATGTAGAGAAAATACCATTTTGATTTGCTGCACCTTGAGCTGTTAAAAGCCATCCGTTTTCAACAAAAAAATCTTCAAGTTTAAGATTTTTTATCTGAAAACTATTTTGATAATTAAAATCTCCCCAATGAACTTTTTCATCGGGAGATGAAAATAGACCAAGAAACCTACCGCTAACATGATCAAGTTTTATATAAGAAAAAAATGTTTTTATCCACAAATAATTTGACGAAGATCCAATATCTTTGATGTCATTAAAAGATTTTATAGGCATACTCCTATAGTCTATCTGATTCCAATTTCCTTCTCGTGAATTAGAAAATTCAAGATTTTTGCTACCCACCAACCACAAGATGCCAGTATTTTTATCAAAATACACATGATTGATTTTTTTAGATTTTATTCCCTGGCCTAAAGAAAGACTTTGATCAAATTTTCTAGAGAATTTATTATATCTTAAAACTCCATTTCCATTTGTTGCAAAAAAGATATATTGATAACCTTCTGAAATAGAATTGATAGATTCGTTATTTCCTATAATCTCCCAGTCAAATATATCAAATCTTTGATCTACCTGAGCTTGCATAATGTTTAAAAACAATAAGCACTTGAGTAAGAAAATATTATTTACGTACTGAATTTTTTTTGGCACCTTTTCTAATTTTTGAAACATGACCATTATCTAAATAAATTATTACACTTGCAAATTGTTTTAAGAAATAATCGCTGTGAGACGACAGCAGTACTGTTGTACCTAAAATATTATTCATTTTAACTATTTTTTTTCTCAAAGTCATCTCTCCTCTTGAATCAATTGAAAGACCGTAATCATCAATCAAAAGAACTCTAGGGTCTTTTTCAACGCCAATAACGGTCTTAAGCCAGTGCTTTTCTCCTGAAGAAATTAAATTCACAGGTGTTTTCCAAAGAGCTTCCATCTGAAAGCCTGTAAAATGTCTAGATTTAATTTGCTGTGTTTTTGATGGAAAATGTTTTTTTATCAATCTACCAACCGTTCGAGATGTATTCACTGAGTCAATATCTAAATATTTTATATCGCTATGGTTTTTAATTTTGCCAAAAATATTTCTCTTAAAAGGGTTACCTTGATATAAAACAGAGCCGCTATTTTGTTTCATTTTCCCTGAAAGAATTTTAAGAAGAGAAGTTTTTCCTGACCCGAAGTTTCCACAAATACCATAAATAAGGCCGTTGTGAAACTTTAAAGTTTTGATTTCTAGTGCTTTTTTATCTTTAAACCTAAGCTTAAGGTTTTTTATATTATAAATCTGTTTAAGTTCCATTGCTCCTCCAAAAGGACAGCAAAACTATTCAATAATATTATCTTCTAAGTACTTTTCAGCATCAATTGCAGCCATACAGCCAGATCCAGCTGCTGTAATAGCTTGTCGGTAATGATCATCTTGAACATCTCCGCAAGCAAAAACTCCCGGAATATTTGTTAAAGATGAATCAGGCTTTGTTATAATATAGCCATTATCATTCAAGTCAATTATGCCTTGAAATTGTGAAGTGTTAGGAGTATGACCAATTCCATAGAACACGCCTTCGCAATCAAAATTTGATTCTTCCCCTGTCAATGAATCAACTAGCACTACGCTAGAAATACCATCTTTTTGAGATCCATTAATTGATTTTATGCTTTTGTTCATTAAGATATCTATGGATTGATTATTCTTAGCTCTGTCAAGCATTATTTTAGATGCCTTAAATGATTCGCTTCGATGAATGATTGTAACTTTCTTAGCAAATTTTGTTAAAAAAGATGCTTCCTCCATAGCAGAGTCTCCTCCACCAACAACTACGATATTTCTTCCTTTAAAAAAATATCCGTCACATGTTGCACATGTACTTATTCCGTAACCCATCAACTCTTGTTCTTCTTTTAATCCTAGCATTCTGGCAGAAGCTCCAGTAGAAATGATTACAGTATCTGATAAATATTCTTGCTTTCCAACAAACACTTTATAAGGCTTAGCACTAAAATCCACTTTTGTAACATGCTTAAAAAAACATTCAGCGCCGAATTTTTTAGCTTGATCTCTAAATAAATCCATCATCTCTGGACCCATAATCCCGTCAGGAAAACCGGGAAAGTTTTCAACATCAGTAGTTATAGTCAACTGTCCACCAGGTTGATTTCCCTCAAAAACTATAGGTTTAAGATTTGCTCTTCCTGCGTAAATAGCAGCAGTTAGACCAGCAGGTCCTGAGCCAATGATAATTGTTTTATGAATAGTTTTATCTGTCATTAAATTAATATTGTTAACTAACGATTTGATTAACACTATCAATTAATGTCTGTTCGGACTGTAACCCAACTTCTTGCTTAACAATTTCACCATTATGAAAAAATAACAAGGTTGGGATGCTTCTAATTCCGTATTTAACGGGAGTTTGCTTTACTTCATCGACATTTACCTTACCTACAAGGACTTTGTCGCCAAATTGATCGCAAATTTTATCTAGAATAGGTGCTATAGCTTTACATGGACCGCACCACTCAGCCCAAAAATCAACAATTACGAGCTTTTCAGAATTAATAACCAGCTCTTCGAAGTTTTCATCAGTAATTTTTACAGTTTTGTCAGACATAAATTTTCCAAATCATTAAATTATAAACTTCTGAATTTATATTATTTATTTAAATTGAGTAACAAAAAAAATTAATATCTAAGAAACTATTCTTAAAAATCTTCTTTTTCCTATCTTAACAATGACATCTGTATCTGAAGGTGAAATGCTCTGGCTTATATCGCTACAAACTTTTCCATCAATTTTAACGGCATTTTGATTGATTAGCCTCTTTCCTTCTCCCTTGCTAGCTATAAGCTTTTTGCTTAACAAAATATCAACAAGACTTACTTCGGAGGAAAGATTATAGGAAGGCATATTGTCAGGGATATCTTTTTTGACAAAAATCTGATCGAATGCAACTTCAGCTGATTTTGCTTTTTCCGCTGAATAGTATCTTTCGACTAAATTTCTAGCAAGACTTCTTTTAATATCGCGAGGATTATTAGAATCGTCCTCTAAAAGTAGCTTAACAGATTGAATTTTATCTCTATCTGCAAAAACAGCCAATTTGTAATACTTAAGAATCATTGAATCATTTATAGACATAATTTTTCCGTACATATCTTCTGGACTGTCGTCGATAGCTATATAATTATCATAAGATTTTGACATCTTTTCTACACCATCAGTACCCTCTAAGAGTGGTAGGGTGATAATTGATTGAGGTTCTTGGTTATACTCTCTTTGAAGATCTCTTCCGACAAGAAGATTGAATTTTTGGTCTGTACCGCCCAATTCAACATCAGCATTAATCTCAACTGAATCCATTGCCTGAGCCAATGGATACAAAAATTCATGCATAGAGATCGGTATCTCAGCTTCAAATCTTTTGGTAAAATCATCTCTTTCAATCATTCTAGCAACTGTATACTTACTGCTCATTTTGATGACATCTTCAAAGTTCATTTTATTTAGCCAAGTACTATTAAATATTACTTTGAGCGTATTTACATCAAGTATTACTTTAGATTGTTCAATATACGATTCAGCGTTGGCTTTTGCCTCTTCCAATGTCAATTGAGGTCGTGTTTTATTTCGCTCAGATGGATCCCCAATCATTGCAGTAAAATCGCCAATTACCAGCACTGCTTGATGTCCTAAGTCTTGGAAATCTCTAAGCTTTTGAAGAACTACACTGTGCCCTATATGCAAATCTGGCCTACTTGGATCGCAACCAAGCTTTACTATCAGAGGCTTATTGTCTTTGATTGATTTTTCAAGTTTTTTTCTGATATCTTTTAGAGGGATAACTTCTTCAGTTCCTCTAGAAATTAATTCTAATTGCTTATCAACAGGAAGAAATTTCATTATCTTCTTCTCATTTCTCTACTAGCTTCTCTGTCGAGATCTTTAATTTTGAGAGCTTCTTTTTTCTGATACATTTTTTTTCCTTTAGCTGTTGCAAATTCAATTTTAGCAATTCCCCTCTTAAAATATGCTTTTAAAGGTACAATAGTAAGTCCTTTTTGAGCAACTACATTCTTGAGCTTTATAATTTCTTTTTTATGCAACAAAAGCTCTCTATTGCGAATAGGATCATGTCCTCCAATACCAGTATGTGAGTAAGGACTGATATGTGCATTGACTAAGAAAAACCTATCTTTCTTCATTGTAACAAAGCTGTCTTTCAAGGTTAATTTTTTTTCTCTCAAGCTCTTAACTTCGCTGCCCAAAAGAATTAGTCCAGCTTCGTATTTATCAATAA
>JBJKZP010000002.1:0-104450 GCA_045560235.1 Fidelibacterota bacterium
GTTGGAGAAGATGGTGCTACGCATCATGGTGTATTAGATATAGCATATTTAAGATGTATTCAAAACATTATAATTTCTGCTCCAAAAGATGGAAATGAATTAAATAATTTGCTTTATACTGCCTCATTAAATAAAAAAACACCTTTTACCATAAGATACCCAAAAGAGTCATCAATTGTATTTGATAATTTAGCACCTCAAAAATTAGCTATTGGATCTTGGGAGGTTTTAAGTGCTGGAGAAGATGTTCTTATTCTTGCAGTTGGCTCAATGGTACATAAAAGTTTAGAGATTTGCCGAAAATTAGCTGAAAATAATATTACTGCAGAAGTTGTTAATTGTAGATTTATTAAACCTATGGATATTGATTACTTAAATTCATCTTTTAAAAAATTTAAAAAAATTGTCACCATTGAAGAAGGTGTCATAGATGGCGGTTTTGGGGAAGGCATATTGAATTGGTCTGCAAAAAATAATCTTTCTAAAGATATTTTAACTTTAGGTGTTCCAAATAGATTTGTAGACCATGGATCTAGAGATGTTTTATTAGAAGAAATTGGATTAGATTCAGTAACTTTGCATGAAAATATTTTTAACTTTATTAAGAAAGTAAATGACTAAAAAACTAAAAAGAAATCAAAGCTTTAAAAGTATAAGCGGTGATGAGCTTAATGAGTTCTATTCTTCAAATGGTGACGAAGATAGATATAATATTGATCCTGGACACTTTCCGTATACTAGAGGGATTCATAAAAATATGTATAGAGGTAAGTTGTGGACAATGAGACAATTTTCTGGATTTAGTACTCCTGAAAAGACAAATGAAAGATATAAATATCTTCTTAAGAATGGGCAAACTGGATTATCTGTGGCATATGATATGCCAACTCTTATGGGTTACGATCCAGATCATGAATTATCGGTTGGAGAGGTCGGTGTTTGTGGAGTAAATGTGTCTTCATTAGAGGATATGGAAACATTGTTTGATGGAATTAATCTTGAAGAAATTTCAGTTTCTCAAACAATTAATGGTCCCGCAATTATTCTTTTTGCTTTTTATGTAGCTTTAGCAAAAAAGAACAATATTGATATAAGCAAGTTGAGAGGTACATTGCAAAATGATGCTTTAAAAGAGTATATGGCTCAAAAAGAGTGGATTTTTCCACCTAAACCCTCAGTAAAATTGGTAGTTGATATCATTGAATTTTGCTCAGAAAAAATGCCTTTGTATAATCCTGTATCAGTTAGTGGTTATCACATTAGAGAGGCTGGTTCAACTGCTGCTCAAGAATTAGCATTTACGCTTAATAATGGATTTGCCTACATAGAAGAATCTCTTGAGAGAGGTTTAAAAATTGATGATTTTGGACATAGATTATCATTTTTCTTTAATGCGCATATGGATTTCTTTGAAGAAATTGCTAAGTATAGAGCTGCCAGAAGGATTTGGGCAAATAGATTAAAAAATAAATACAAGGCAAAAAATGAAAATTCATTAAAGTTAAAATTTCATACTCAAACAGCGGGTTGTTCATTAACTGCTCAGCAGCCTGAAAATAATATTGTTAGAACAGCTTTTGAAGCTATGTCTGCTGTTCTCGGAGGTACAAATTCATTGCATACTAATTCATTGGATGAGACATTAGCATTGCCATCGGAAAAAGCAGCAAAAATTGCATTACGTACTCAACAAATCTTAGCTTTTGAAACAGGAGTTCCTAATGTAGCTGATCCATTAGGTGGTTCGTGGTATATAGAAGAGTTAACTGATAAAATAGAAATGCAGGCCAATAAATATTTTGATGAAATTAAGGAAATGGGCGGCACTATTCAGGCTATTGAAGAAGGATATTTTCAAAAGAAAATTGCTGAATCAGCATCTATATATCAAGAATCTGTAGATTCTAAAGAAAGAGTTATTGTTGGAGTTAATGATTTCGTTGAAGAGGATGAAAAATTAGATATTGAAATTTTAAAAATTTCAAAAGATGCTCAAGAAACACAAGAAAAAAAGATTGAAAAACTTAGAGAAACAAGAGACGGTAAGCTTCTTGATGAAAAAATGAAAAAACTAAGCGATGCCTGCAAAAAAGATTTAAATTTAGTACCCTATTTAGTAGAAGTTGCAGAAGTAGGTGGGACTGTAGGTGAAATAGTTGAAGTGATGAAGAAAGTTTATGGAGAATGGGAAGAATCTTTTGGAATTTAAAGTATGAATAAAGTTAATATTTCTATATCGATTATTTTTGTAATTGTTGTTAGCTGGATTTTGTATTTAACTAACTTTAAACAGGATAGTTCATTAACTGTTAGATATTATTCCGTAGCTGAGTTATCAGATATTTCTAATCAGATTGATAAAGTAAAGGTTGGAGGATATATTAAACCAAATTCCATCGTTATATCTGAAGAAGATCAATTAGAAGCATCTTTTTTTGTATATCAGAATGATGACAGTGTTAAAGTATATTACTACGGTATTCGCCCAGACTTATTCAAAGATAACGCTGAAGTTGTAGTTTCGGGTTCTTTTGATAATAAATTAATATCTGCTACAGAATTACAAACAAAGTGCGCCTCCAGGTACGAAGGCGATTTAAAAAATACTGAAAAAATATAATGATTTCCCAAATTGGTAGCATAGCAATCAGTTTAGCAGGGGGTCTAATTTTCTCTTCATTTTTATTCCTTGGTTTATTTAAGTTTTTAGGTAAAAAAAACTATTTGCTGGTAGCTGAAAGAGCAATTCTAGCTACATGTTATAGTATATTTTTAGCATTTTTTTGTTTATTGAATGAGTTATTGGTTAGTAATTTTAATCTCCAGTATGTTGCTCAATATACTAGTTATGAAACACCCATGTTTTTTAAAGTTACAGCTTTGTGGGCGGGACAAGCTGGATCATTATTATTTTGGTCATTTATAACTTCAATATTTACAGTCATTTATATTTTTACAACACTAAAACAAATGGATTCTCTTAAGTTCCATTCATACCTGATACTTGCATTTATTTTTTCTTTTTTTATACTTTTATCTAATTTTATAGCAAATCCATTTGATCCTATTTCTGTGGATATCATTGTTCAAAATGGTAATGGATTGAATCCATTGTTACAGAATTTTTTTATGGCCATACATCCTCCCATTCTATATGTAGGATTTACTGGTTCAGCTATAATTTTTGTTATGGCTTTATCCGCATCAATTTCAAAAGATATTACATTTGATTGGGTGCAATCTATAAGGAGATGGTCATTATTTGTATGGACATTTCTTTCAGCTGGTATAATTCTAGGAGGATACTGGGCTTATAATGAATTGGGTTGGGGTGGTTATTGGGCATGGGATCCTGTAGAAAATTCTTCACTCATGCCTTGGCTTACATTAACAGCTTTTATTCACTCTTCTATGATTCAAGAGAAAAGAGGCATGCTTAAAAAATGGAATTTTCTATTAGCAACTTCAACTTATTTATTAGTAATTCTAGGCACATTTATTACAAGAAGTGGTGTTATTTCATCTGTGCATTCGTTCACAGCTGAAAATTTAGGACCGATGTTTTTTAGTTTTCTTTCATTATTAATTTTTTATACAGTTTTTTGGTTTTACAAAAGAAAGTCTTATTTAGATACAGATGACCGAATTGATTCTTTTACATCAAGAGAGGGCGGATTTCTTTATAATAACTTAATACTCATTTTAATGTGTTTTACTATAATGTGGGGCACTCTATTTCCAATCTTATCTGAAGCTTGGGATGGTAATAAAATATACGTTGGAGCATCATACTTTAATCAGCTAAATATACCTATTGGATTGGTTTTATTATTTTTAATGGGCATAGGGCCTTTGCTTTCATGGAATTATACATCTAAAGATATTTTATTACGCAGATTTAAGATACCTTCAATTATAAGTTTTATTTCAGGTTTACTCTATTTTTTGTTTAAAACACCTTTTCAACTTTATGTTTTAGTAGCAATCATGGGCATAGCATTCACGTCGACTTCAATCTTAGGAGAATTTTTTAAGTCATATAAAAAACAAAAAAAATCTTCTTCGAATATTATTGTATCTACTGCTAGAATGTTGCTCAGTAATCGTCATAAAAATGGCGGGTATATTGTACATATAGGAATTGTGCTCATATTTGTTGGATTTATTGGTAGAGCTTTTGAAGTTGAAAAAGAATTTAGTTTAGCTCCGGGCGAACAAATCTATTTTGCTAATTATACTTTCAAGCTTAATAGTATTAAAAGTGAGGCTAGAGATAATCATTATGCATTTTTAAGCGATTTTGATGTTATTGATAGGCAGAATCAGTTTTTAACTAATCTTAAGCCGGAAAAAAGAATTTATTTTTACTGGAATTCTGATCCTGAGAAAAGGCAGCCTCATAGTGAGCTAGATATTCATAGTACTATTCAAAAAGATATATATTCAATTTTTTCAGCTTATGATGCTCAGAAAAATCTCGGCTATTTTAAAATAATGATTAATCCTTTAGTAAATTGGGTATGGATTGGTGGAATTATGATGGTAATAGGTTCGCTATTTGCATTTTGGCCCAGTAGGAGAAAAGTATAAGATGCAATTATTTAATCAAGTATTTATCTTTTCATTTTTATTTATTGTAATTCTATATGTTTTTTGGCCGATAATAAGAAACATTAAATAATGTTAATAGTTAAAAATCTTAGTAAATCATTTTCAAGCACCTGTGTATTGAAAGATGTTTCTTTTTCCATAAATTTAGGAAAAATTTGTGCAATCTCAGGTTCAAATGGCTGTGGTAAAACAACATTTTTAAGATGTATATCAGGCTTAATAAGCTATGACTCAGGATTTGTAGAATTTGAATCTAATACTAATTTCTTATTTTTAAGCGATAAAGTTAATGTTTTTGGAGATTTAACAATGGAAGAAAATTTGACGGTTCTTTCTAGATACCATAATCAAAAGATAAATATGTCCACATTTAATAATTCTCTAGAAAAATTAAATATCAAAGAGCTAAGAAGTTTGCCGTTAAAATTTTTTTCTCAAGGAAATCTCCAACGTAATAAGCTACTAGTTGCGATGAATTTGAAGTGGGACTATCTGTTTATCGATGAGCCATTTAGCAATTTAGATTACCATGGAATAAAGACTTTCAAGGAAATTTTTACTAGCTTTAAATCAGATGGTAAATCAATTATTTTTTCTACCCATCATATTGATGAAAGTAAATCTATTTGCGATAAGATGATAAATATTAAAAATTCAACTTTGATTACAGATGCTATTTAAACTGATATACAATGAATTTTATCTTGAGAGTAAATCCTCTTATAGTTTATTTTATATGTCTTTTTTTGCGATTTCTTGTTTGATATTTTTACTTTTTTCTTTTCCTTTATCAAAAATTAATGATGTTACAATTTTTAATGGTTTTCTTTGGATTATAGTTGCTTTATCGTCCATAAAGCTTATAGAAAATTCATTTGCAAGAGAACGTGATTTTAATATACATGACCTAATCTATTCTTCATCTATTGATTTATCTTTAATATTTCTTTCGAAATTATTTACTATGAATATAATTCTTGCAGGAGTTCAGCTAATTCTTCTTTTTATTTACATTTTATTTACTGGATTGAATTTTGATATAGTTTTTAGTTTAATTCCATTGTGCATGCTCACAAATTTTGGATTAATTGGGTTTGGAATTATAATATTTCTTCTTACTAATACTTCAACATCAAAAAGTTTTTTATTTCCAGTTATCTTTTTCCCGATAATCATACCTATCCTAATTAATTCTTCAAATATTGCTCTAGGATTAATTATTCAAGATAATGCATCTTTATATATTGAATCATGGTTGATATTATTAACTTTTGCATTAATAGGCGTTCTTTTAGGATTAAATCTATTTGGGAGATTGATTAAACAATAATGAACTTAACTTTTTTTATCATAACAATTCTTTTAATGGTCATCAATATATGTTGGATTATTTTCTTTACACCGATGGTTCCAGATCAAGAGTGGGCACAAAAAATATTTTATTTACATGTTCCTATTGCATGGTCTGGATTTTTAGCTTATTTCATTGTAATGGTAAATGGTTTTTTGTACCTATTTTCTAAGAATCTAAAATATGATAGAATTGGTCATGCATCAGCTGAAATAGGAACTATTTTTACATCACTGGTTCTAATCACTGGCCCCATTTGGGCGACTCCTATATGGGGAAAACCATGGGTTTGGGAGCCTCGACTCGTAACAACTCTCGTATTATTTTTAATATATATTGGGTACTTTATTCTAAGAAATGTTGGTCTTTATAGACAAAGAGCAGCTTTAGTTTCAGCTATTATTGGTATTATTGCATTTCTTGATATTCCAATAATTTTTGCTTCAGTAAATTTTTGGGCAGCAGAGATTCAGTCTCACCCACAATTAGGAATGAATAAACAACCATCGGGTATTTTAAATCCTTTCTTGTTTTCATTGGTTTCGTTTACTTCATTAATGATTTTGATGTTAATGCTTAAAGTTGAGGTGTTAAAAAAGAAAGATATTCAGGATAGATATGCATAGTTATCTGTATTATTTTTTGTCAGCACTTTTTGTTGTATTTATCACTATTTTCGTTTGGTTTATTTTTAATATTAAAAAATATAGAAACTAAATTTGGGGGAATTTTAGCTATGGAAAGAAAAATTGTACATGTTGTTGGAACGGGAACTATTGGTGAGCCGTTAATTGGAATATTATGCGAACAAAAGAGTAATCTCGGTATTGATGAAGTTACTTTTCATAAACAATCTCCGCTAACAAAGGATTCTCCAAAAATTAAAAATTTGATAGCTAAAGGGGCTAGATTATCAGTTCATGAAGACAGAGTCAATAGTTTCAAAGAAATAGGCCTAGAGCCTGAATTTACAATGGAAGAAGCTGTGTCTAGAAGTTCTGTTGTTATAGATTGTACGCCTAGCGGCTTTGGTCATACGAATAAAACTAAATTTTATAATAAATATTCTGATAAAGTTAAAGGCTTTCTTGCTCAAGGAAGCGAAGATGGTTTCGGAAAAAAGTATGCGAGAGGTATTAACGATCATGTCATTAATTCTGAAGATCAATTTTTACAAGTTGTATCTTGCAATACACATAATATTGCCTGCTTAGTTAATACAATAGCTTTAAGTATATCACCTGATAATCTTGTCTCTGGAAAGTTTGTATGTATTAGACGAAGTAATGATATTAGCCAAACTGGAAGCTTTGTTCCTGCCCCTACAGTAAATGATCATGCGCATCCTATTTATGGAACTCACCACGCTGAAGATGCTGCAGGCCTATTCAAAACCATGAACCTTGATTTAGATTTATTTTCTTCTGCAATGAAAGTTAATTCTCAGTATATGCATACTGTTTGGTTTAACTTGAAAGTAAAAGAGCCGACATCTAGAGGTAAAGTTATTGAACTATTAACAGCAAATGATAGAATTTCATTAACGGAGCATCATTCTACTAATGAAGTTTTTTCTTTTGGAAGAGATCAAGGTCTTTATGGTAGAATTTTGAACCAAACAGTAATTGTTGAAGATTCTATTAATGTAAGAAATGATCACGAAATATCAGGTTTTTGCTTTACACCGCAAGATGGTAATTCAATTCTTTCTAGTATTGCTGCAACTGTTAGATTCTTAAATCCACACTCATACCAGGATAAAATTAATTCTTTAGGTGGATTTTTCTTTGACAGAGTTTAATATTGAATTACAAAAAAATAATTTCAAGACTTCTCGATCAAAACATCTACATTTTATCAAATGATAAAAATGAAGCAATCATTATTGATCCAGGCTTAGGTTTTGATTTAATTGATAATTATTTGAAAGCTCACAATTTATCTCCAATAGCAGTTTTAGCTACACACGCTCATATTGACCATATTGCTTCTGCAAGTGATTGTATAAACCATTACAATATTCCTTTTTATATATGCAGAGGTAATAGCATCATGCTTGAACATTACGATTTAATGAGAGGGTATATGAATGTTGATTCAGATAGACCTGAAGTTAGTCATTGGATTGAAGAGACTGCAAAAACATTAAGCATTGGTTCATTTGAATTTAATGTTATATATAATCCTGGACATTCTCCTGGTTGTATGAGTTTTGAAATAGATTCACTTATTTTTTGTGGAGATTTAATATTTAAGGGTTCTATAGGCAGAACTGATCTTCAGACATCAAATCCAGCTGATATGGAAAAATCACTAGAAATGTTTGTAAATTCATATGATATTAATTCTACTTTGCTCCCTGGGCATCGTGAAATAACAACATTGGAACATGAATTAAAAACAAATCCATTTTTAGTGAAATATGCAAAATAAAATTTTATCAAATATTGAGTCACTAATTGAAAATGAGAAACCTCATTTTCTTTTGGCGTTATCAGGCGGTGTAGATTCAATGGTAATGCTAGATTGTTTTAAAAAGATGTCTAATCAATATGAATTTTCTGTTTGTCATGTAAATCATAATTATCAAGAAAATGCATTGCTTATGGAAAAATTAGTTTCAGATTCATGTGGCTCTAATATAAAATGTATTATTAAACAAATTTCATCAAGCAATATAACATCAAATATTGAATCAAAGTTTAGAGATTTAAGGTATAAAGCGCTTGAGGAAGCTAGAAAAGAAATTAATGCAGACTATATTATTACAGCTCATCATGCAGATGATCAAGCTGAAACAATTCTTATGAAAATCTTAAATTCTTCAGGGTTCAGCGGTTTAGAAGGAATTAGGAAAAAAAATAATAATGTCTTAAGACCAATGATTGATATTTCAAAAGAAGAAATTGCGGAATATGCAAATAAGCAAAGCGTAGATTATTTAGATGATTTTTCAAACAATGATATGTCATTTACTAGAAATTTTTTGAGGAGTAAAGTTTTTCCAAACTTAAGAAAAGTAAAAAATAACATTCATTTACCATTTCTTGATTTTAACAATAGAGTAAAAGAAGTCAACGAGTTGATTGAGTATACTGAAAACATGTTTTACGAATCAGAATCGTTTAATAAGAAAAAAAAATTGGTTCAAATTAATAGAGATATATTTTTGAATTTACCTTTATTGGTTCAATTGAGAGTTATTACCAAACTCTGTTATCAAGAAAATTCAATTTCAAAAACAGATGTAAGAGAATTAAAAGATTTTTTTAGAAAAAATCAAATTGGTTCAGAAAGAAAAATTAATGAATTAACAATAGCCATTGATAGAAACGATATTATTATATTTGAATCTTTTGAAAATACTGTTTATAAAGAAGTTTTAGCTGGAGAAAATATAAAAGATGAAGATTTCACTTTTTCATGGAATTTTGATAAAAAACCTAAACATTTTATTGGTGATTCTAGTACAGAATTTATTGATGCCTCAAATTTGAGTAGTGCTTTAGTTATTAGATCTGTTAAAAAAGATGATCAATTTTTACCTCTTGGTATGAAAGATTCAAAAAAAGTTAATAAATTTTTAAAAGACAAAAAGATATCTTCCTTCAAAAGAAATCAATCTCTAGTTGTTTGTAATAACGAAGAGATTGTTTGGGTAGCTGGACATCAATTAAGCGATAAATATAAAATTAATCAAAATTCAAAAAAAATTGCAAAATTAAATTTCTTGAGGAATTAGTTTTTTTATTATTCATTTTTCTTAAATTCATCTCCAATGAAAAATCAAAAAAGCAAAAAACCAAACCCAAAAAAAACTCCTTCTGGACCAAGTTCAGTTTTAATTTGGGCTTCAATAATAATGTTTATTATAGCATCTTTTGCGTTTCTTCCAGATGAATCATCAAATGAAGTTGAAATCTCGTATAATACATACAAAGAGCTTCTAGCAGATAACAAGATTAAAGAAGCATCCATAGAAAATGATAATTCGTTTCATGGAGAATTATTTGAAGCATCAACACTAATCAATAAAAATGGAGCTGAATTTGAAGAGAGAATTTTATTTGTAGTTTATCTTCCTGCAGACTACTCAGAACAAATAGCTTTATGGGATGAAAAAAATATAGAATATAATTTTGAGGGAGAGAAGATTGATTGGACAGGTTGGCTACTTGGATTTGCACCATGGCTATTGCTAATTGCATTCTGGTTATTTCTTTTGAAAAGAATGCAGGGTTCTGGAAATGGAATGAATAATGTCTTTAGTTTTGGTAAAAGCAAAGCAAAAATATTTTCAGGTAATCAAAAAAAAGTAAAGTTTAAAGATGTAGCTGGTTGCATTGAGGCAAAAGAAGAGCTTGAGGAGGTAATTGCATACTTGAAAAGCCCTAAAAAATTTGAAAAATTAGGAGGAAAAATTCCTAGAGGAGTTTTACTAGTTGGTCCTCCAGGAACTGGAAAAACTTTAATGGCAAGAGCTGTTGCAGGTGAATCAAATGTACCTTTTTTCAGTATAAGTGGCGCAGACTTTGTTGAAATGTTTGTAGGTGTTGGAGCATCCAGGGTAAGAGATTTATTTGAACAAGCCAATAAAAATGCACCTGCTATTGTTTTTATTGATGAATTAGATGCTGTTGGTAGACAAAGAGGAGCTGGTCTTGGTGGAGGACATGATGAAAGAGAGCAAACTTTAAATCAACTACTTGTTGAGCTAGATGGGTTTGACAATTCTAGTAATATTATTGTAATGGGAGCTACAAATAGACCTGATGTATTAGATTCTGCTTTATTAAGAGCTGGAAGATTTGATAGACAAGTAGTTGTCGATGCTCCTGATTTAAAAGGAAGACATGATATTCTGAAAATTCATACAAAAAAAATTAAAATGAAGCCAAAGACTGTTAATCTATTTGATATTGCAAAAGGAACTCCCGGAATGGTTGGTGCAGATTTAGCAAATTTAGTTAATGAAGCCGCTTTATTAGCCTCAAGAAAAAGAAAAAAGTTTGTAGATAATTCTGATTTTCAAGAAGCTCAAGACAAGGTTTTGATGGGCGTTCAGCGAAAAAGTATGGTATTGTCAGATCATGAAAAGAAAGTTACTGCGTACCACGAAGCTGGGCATGCAGTTGTTGCACTTTTTGCTCCTGAAGCTGATCCAGTTCATAAGGTAACTATTATACCTAGAGGAAGAGCATTGGGGGTAACAATGCAGCTACCTATAGATGAGAAGCATGGTTATTCCAAAACATATATATTGAGTAGGCTTGCAGTTATGATGGGGGGAAGAGCTGCAGAGGACCTCATTTTAAATGAGATTACTACTGGTGCTTCAAATGATATAGAAAGGGCGACAAGCATTGCAAGAAGAATGGTCTGTGAATGGGGAATGAGCAATGAAATGGGTCCGATGGCTTTTGGAAAAAAGAATGAAGAAATTTTTCTTGGAAGAGAGATTCAGTCACATAGAGATTATAGCGAAGAAACAGCACAAAAAATTGATCATGAAGTAGTATCCATCATTAAAAATGCTCAAGAAACTGCACATAAAATATTAGAAGATAATGTTGATTTATTACATTTGATGGCAGAAGAATTATTAGAGCATGAAACAATTGATGGAAATGATATTAAAGTCATGATGAATGGTAAAAAAATTAGTAGAACATAGTATATGAATTCAAATCACCTAAATGATTGGCTTTTAAAAAATAAAAAACAATCATTATTAATGGGTATCTTGAATATTACTCCAGATTCATTCTCAGATGGAGGCAATTATTTTGAAAAAAATTCTGCTGTAAAACATGCTCTAGAAATGATTAATGAAGGAGCTGATATTATCGATATTGGAGGCGAATCAACTAAGCCATTTTCTGATCCAGTAAGCCTGGATGAAGAACTGTCTAGAGTATTACCTGTCATTGAAGCCTTAAGAAAAGAGACAGATGTATGCATTTCAATTGATACAACAAAATCAGAAGTTGCTAATCAAGCACTTGAAATAGGTGCATCAATAATCAATGATATTAGTGCAATGGAATTCGATAAAAGTATGGTAGACATAGCTTTAAAATTTGATTGTCCTATCATACTAATGCATATGAAAGGTACTCCTAAAAACATGCAAGAAAATCCACAATATTCTTCATTAATAAGCGAGATTATTTCATACCTAAATACTCGTATAGATTTTGTTATATCAAAAGGAATAAATAGAAAAAAAATTATTATTGATCCAGGTATTGGTTTTGGAAAATCTGTTGAAAATAATTTTGAAATTATTAACAACTTGAATCAATTTACAAAATTAGGTTATCCTGTTTTGCTTGGAGCTTCGAGGAAATCTTTTATTGGTATTACTCTTGATGATTCTGAGGATGACAGAATAGAAGGTTCTTTAGCTGCAAATGTTATAGGCCTTCAAAAAGGTGTTTCTATTTTTAGGGTTCATGATGTTGATCAAACTAGAAAAGCCTTAACGATTGCAAAGAAAATTTTTAATTCAAATCATTTAATTAGCTAAATTAAGGTATGAATTTATTCGAAATTAGTTTTTTAAAGTTTACGATTACAGATCTATTTGATTTGATATTAGTTACAGCTATTTTTTCATACGCATACTCTTATTTTAAAGGTACTCGCGGCGGTCAAATGCTTATTGGTCTACTAATTATATTCTTTGCTGGATTTATAATTAATATTTTTGGTTTCAAAGCTACTTCATGGCTTTTGAATTTATTTCAAACTGTTTGGGTTGTAGTTTTTGTTATCTTATTTCAGCCTGAAATTAGAAGGTTATTAACTTCTGTAGGTCAAAACAGAATACTCAGAAAACTATTTCAAATTGAAAAAACAGCTATTCAAGAAGATATTCTATCTAGCATAGAGGAGATTAAAAAGAATAATTGGGGAGCATTATTAGTTTTTGAAAGAGAGAATTCACTTAAAAATGTAGTTTCTGACGCAGTGCCAATGCATGCTTCATTTAGTCCTGAACTGCTGGTTTCAATTTTTAATCCGACATCTCCTCTTCATGATGGAGCAGTTGTCATTCATAATAATTTAATTGAAGCTGCAGCATGTATTTTACCTCTTACTGAAAGTAAAACATTAAATCCTGAAATGGGCACAAGACATAGAGCCGCACTAGGTATTTCTGAGGAAAGTGACGCCTTGGCTGTAGTTATTTCTGAAGAAAGTGGAAAAATCTCTGTTGCTGAGAACGGTTTTTTTATAAGTTCAAGCCTTTCACTTCAAGAGCTTGGAAAGATTTTAAATAATAAAATGAATAAATTTATTGAGGAAGACTAATTATGTTAAAAGATAAAATTTTAGATTTGTTAAATAGATCAGAATTTATGACTTTGTCTACCAGTGTTGACGGTAATGCATCAGCTGCGAATGTTTATTTTGCTAATGACGGGCTTGATATATATTTCTTCACCTTTAATCCATCAAGAAAGGCTGTTCAAATTTCTATGAACCCTAAAGTCCAATGTGTTATTAGGCCAGATGGAGAAGATGGAATAAAAGAGCTTCAAATTGATGCATACGCATCAAAAGTTACAGAAAAAGATGAGGTTGAAAAAGCTAGAGAAGCTATTTTAAAAGTTACAGAAGCTTTTTCAGAGTATATGCATGACGAATTCTTGATTGCTAATGATGTTATTGGGTATTACAAAATTCAACCCACAACAATTAAATATGTTGATTTCTTTGCAGAAAAACAATTTGAGTGGATGGAAATTCCGAAAAATAGAATGGGATTTTTCAAAGAGGTAAAAACTAATATTGTTAATAAAATTAAGTATTGGGTTACTGTAGTAAGAGGACCCTTTTTAACAGCTACTATTGCACCTATCATGTTAGGATCTGCTATAGCTTACAAACAGTTTGGAGTTTTTGATTGGTCAACCTTTTGGATAGTTATGTTAGGTGCTGTATGTGCTCAAATTGGTACAAATAACATTAACGACTACTTTGATCATAAATCAAGAAATGATGAAATGAATAAGTTAGCTAGTCCTTTTAACGGTGGATCAAGAGCCATTCAATCTGGCTTAATAACGCCTACAAATATGCTTCTTTCATCTATATATTTTTTTACAGCTACGATCCTTATTGGTCTGTATTTGAATAATCAATTTTTTGACGGTCAAATTGATTCTACATTGATGTATTTAGGTTGCTTAGGTGTTTTTCTAGGAATAATGTATACTGGATTTTTCAAGTTAGCATATAATGGATTAGGCGATTTAGCTGTTTTTATTGGGTTTGGTCCACTAATGGTTTATGGAGCAGCTTTAATGCAAAATCTATCTATTGCACCAATGCAGACAATTGATCCTATTATCACTTTATTATATTCATTACCTGTAGGAATATTTATTGCTTTAGTTCTATTTATTAATTGTTTTCAGGACTACAATGCTGATAAAGCTGCAAATAAAAATAGTTGGGTTGTAAAGCTAGCAGGCCCTTTAGATAAAGCTAACTATAGAAGACCTTTTTCAGTATGGAAAAATCTTATGCTTCTATCATTCTTGCTTATTATAGGCGCTTCAGTATATACCAGTAATTATTTTACACTGATTGCATTAATTCCAATGTTAATATTTAATTTCGCTAATAAAAAAGGAACAGAATGGTTAATAGAATGGGAAAAAGAAGATGCTAATCTCCAACAGTTGCCATATGAGCTTTTAATTGTAAATGTTTCTACAATCGGAATACACTTTTTAACAGGAATTCTTCTTACAGTTGGAGTTTTGTTGAGCGTATGGATTTAAAAGAAAAATATTCAATATCGTTAGATAAATTTAATCAAATAAGGAGGCATCTTTGACTTGGAGTCAAAGTCCTCCGATCTTCAGGATTTAAAAAACCAAATTTCAGATCCCACAATGTGGGAAAATAATACTGAATCCACTTTAATAATGAAAAAAATATCGCTCCTTGAGAAAGATATTAGTCTTAGAAAGAGCTTAATACAGAAAGCTGAAGATCTAGAAGTTCTTAATGAATTCCTTGATCAAAAACAGATTAAGGAACAGGAGGTTTTAAAAGAGCTTGATATTTTTTCTAAATTATTAAAAGATTTTGAATTAAAACTTATTTTAAATGGTAAAAATGATAGCAATGATGCTATTGTAACTATTCATCCGGGAGCCGGAGGTACAGAAAGTCAAGATTGGGCTGAAATGTTATATCGAATGTATTCTATGTGGACTGAATCTAAAGGATTTAAGTTTAATGTAATTGATTTTCAAAATGGTGACGAAGCAGGATTAAAGGATTGTACTATTGAAATTGTTGGTGACTATGCTTATGGATTGATGCAGTCAGAAATAGGTATCCACAGGTTAGTAAGAATTTCACCATTTGACTCAAACAATAGAAGACACACCTCTTTTGCATCAGTTTCAGTTTCACCTTCTGTTGATAATGAAATTGATATAGAGATTAATCAAAAAGATTTAAGAATAGATACTTTTCGATCAAGCGGAGCCGGAGGTCAACATGTAAATAAAACTGATTCTGCAATAAGAATTACACATATACCCACTGGAGTAGTCACGCAATGTCAGACTCAAAGATCTCAACACAAAAATAAAGAGCAGGCAATGAAAGTCTTAAAATCAAAATTGTTTCAACTGGAAATGGAAAAACAGCTGGAAAATAAAAAAGAGCTTGAAGGTGAAAAGAAAGATATTGGATGGGGCAACCAAATTAGATCCTACGTATTTCATCCTTATAATATGATTAAAGATCATCGAACTAAGTTTGAAGTTGGTAATATTAAGTCTGTTATGGATGGCAATATTGATGATTTTATATATAGTTATTTGTTAGATAAAATGGAAAAAAATAAATAAGTTTTCGCAATGGAAAATAAAAGCTTAAAACAAATCATAGATAATAGACTTGAAAAGTTAAAAAGAATTCGTGATTTAGGGATTGAACCTTATGCATATAATTACAATCAAACTCACCATTCATCCGAAATAACTGAAGACTTAATCGATAGTGATGTCCATTTGGCTGGAAGAATAATGTCTTTAAGAAAAATGGGTAAGGCATCGTTTGCAAATATTCAAGATCAAGAAGGTCGAATTCAATTTTATATAGCCAGAGATGATGTTGGTGAGGATAATTATAATCTATTCAAATTGACAGATATTGGTGATTACGTTGGAATTGAGGGTAAAGTTTTTAAAACAAAAACTGACGCATTAACAATCAAAGTATCATCTTTAACAATTTTAGCAAAAAATATTAAGCCAATTCCAGATGTCAAAGAAAAGAATGGTGAAAAATACAATCTTGTATCTGATAAAGAGTTCAGATATAGAAAAAGATACCTTGATTTAATTATCAATCCTGAAACAAAAGATAATTATATAAAAAGATTTAAAATAATTAATACAATCAGATCTTTTCTTAATAATCATGGATATCTGGAGGTTGAAACACCTGTTTTACAGCCAATTTATGGAGGAGCAAATGCCAAACCATTCACTACACACCATAATGCACTTGATCAAGATTTTTATTTAAGAATTGCAACAGAGTTATATTTAAAACAGTTAATTGTAGGTGGATTTGAGAAGGTTTATGAATTGTCTAAAGATTTTAGAAATGAAGGAATTGATAGAAGCCATAATCCTGAGTTTACTATGCTTGAATTTTATCAGGCTTACTCAGACTATAATTTTATGATGGATTTTGTTGAAGAGATGTTTAAAAAAATTGTCGAAGACCTTGGTTTGAAAGAAATTTCATGGGATGGCAATACAATTAATTTTGAAGAGAAGTTCTCTAGAAAAACAATGGATGAATTGATTGAGGAGCACACAGGTTACAAAATAGATATATCAGATCATTCTGCTGTGTTGAAAGTTTGCAATGAGCTTGAGCTTGAAGTTTCAAAAAAAGATAGCCTAGCTACTCTCATCGATGAAATAATGAGAAGAAAAGTTGAACCCAATCTTATACAACCAACTTATGTAATTAATCATCCAGTAGAAATTTCACCTCTAGCTAAAGTTAATAGGGATGGAGATAAAAATTTTACAGAAAGATTTGAATTATTTATAGCTGGAATGGAATTTGCAAATGGTTTTTCTGAATTAAATGATCCAATCGATCAAAGAAAAAGGTTTCAAGATCAGTCAAACAAAAAAGATGACGGCGATGAAGAAGCATTTCCAATTGATGAAAATTTCTTAGAAGCAATTGAAACAGGAATGCCTCCAACGGCTGGGGTGGGGATTGGAATTGATAGATTGGTGATGTTATTAATTGATACTCGATGGATTAGAGATGCAATTATATTTCCAACCTTAAAATCTCTTAAATGAAGTTTTTATTTTTTTTAATTAAAAGATTATTCATTTCAAAAAAAAGTAGTGCAGTTTTTAGAATTACAAACTTAATAACAATTCTAAGCCTTTCTCTAGGCACAGCATCTTTAAGCATTGTATTGAGCTCAATTGGAGGATTTGAATCAGCGATTTATCAAAAATTATCAGATCTTAATGGATATAGTACAATCAATCATCTTTTTGAAGATGAATTTGATAGCAGTAAATATGAAAATTCAATTCCTAGTGATGGAATTGAATACTTAGAAAAATATGCTTTATTAAAATCAAGAAAAAATACTCAGAATGTTGTATTAAATGGTTATAACACAACTGATATTGGCAAAATTAATTTATTTAAAAATAACGATATTGAATTAAAAAATAATAATATTATTATCAGTAAAAGCTTAGCTAATAAACTGTCGGTGCAGCTAGAAGATGAAATAGCTATTTTCAATCCAGAAAACCTAAATAAATTGTCAAATAATAGTAGGTTTATTTTTTTTAAAATTAAATATTTGTATGATTCTGGAGTTAAAGAATATGATTTAAGGCAGGTTTTTATCAACCTTGAATCTCTTCAAGATTTCTATAATGTTGAAAATAAAATTTCAGGATGGGTTTCTGCAAATTCAAATAATCAAAAAGTTGTAGATTATCCATTTTACGAAATTAATGTTTTTGAGAGATATGCAAATCTATTTGATTGGATCAACACTCAAAAATGGCCAATATTTTTTATTTTTAGCATGATTGCAATTGTATCATTTTTTGGATTGCTAAGTTCGTTAAGTATTTTATTTGATGAAAAGAAATTTAACTTTTCAATTTTAAATATCTATGGTTTACCTAATTCTTCTATTTCTAAAATTTTTGTTTTTCAATCAATAATTCTTGCTTTTTTAGGCTCATCTTTAGGTATGATTATATCTTATTTTTTTATTCTTTTACAGAATAAATTTCATTTTATATCTATTGCTCAAAACATATACTTTGTTGATCACCTTCCAATGGAATTCAATTATTTAAATTCTTTATATCTGATTTTAATAAGCGTTCTTTTTAGTGCAGTTTTCTCATTTCTATCCGTAAAAAATCTTATCAAAATTGAGCCCATTGATATTTTGAGGAATAAATGAATTTATATTTTTTAATTGCAAAAAGATTTTTATTTCCTAAAAAGAAATTTACTTCAAGTATTATAAATTTTATTTCATTTTTAGGTTTATTTATTGGAGCTACTTCAATTGTACTTTCCATATCTGTTTTAAATGGTTTTCAAGATATTCTAAAGTCTGAATATACTAAGCTCTATGGCCAATTTTTAATTGAGGATTATGATGATCAAGCAGATAAATCGATTAAAAATTATTTAGATTTAAATAATAGTAGCTATTCCATTAATAGTGTTGATGAATTATTAATTATAGCTCAAAATAAACAAAGTCTTATTGAGCTCAAGTCTGTTACAAATCAATCTATAATTGATTTTTATGATTTGAATCTAAAAGAAAATCATGAAATTTTATCTGGTAACGAAATTATAATCGGGAATTCCCTTGCTTCACGTCTTAATTTAGATATTGGTGATAAGGTTCAAATTATATCTAAAGATTTTAAGTTTAATTCTTTTGGTATTCCTGAAATAAAAGAAGTTGTTGTAGTTAATGTATTTACTAATAGAATTTTAAAAGCAGATGATTCCTTAATCTTTGGTATAATTAATGAGTCTAAAAACAAAAATTTATCTTTTGAATTTAATAATTCCGAAGTGTTAACATCAAATTTATCGTCTAAAATATTGTCATGGAAAGATCGAAATCAACAGCTTTTTGAAGCAACTGAAATAGAAAAGAAGATTACATTTTTTACTTTATCATTAATCATATTAGTAGCATCATTTAATTTAAGTTCATCAATAATGCAAATTACTTCAAAGAAACTTAAAGATCTGGCCGTATTAATGTCTCTTGGAATGAACAAGTCTGGAATTAAAATAATCTTTATTATTTATAGTTACTTAATAGGGGCTGGAGCAATTTTGCTTGGAATATCTTTTGCAGTTTTAATTATTTTTATACAAAATACTCACTCATTGATTAATCTAAATCCAGAATTTTATTTGGTAGATACTTTACCTATGAACATATTTATTGGCGATATTCTTTTTCTTTTGGCAGGTTCTTTAGTATTAGTTGGTATTTTTTCATTAATTCCATTAAGATTTGTTAAAAATATGAGTCCAAATCAAATTATTAATAGGCAAATATGATTATTAGAGTTAAAAACTTAAGTAAGAATTTTCGAGATGGTAAAAAAACTTTACATGTATTAAAAAATATAAACTTTGATGTCAAAGAAGGAGAAATTGTAACCATAAAAGGCCCTTCAGGATCAGGAAAATCTACACTCTTAAGTATTTTAGGAACTTTGGATAGCGCTGACAGCGGAGAAATATCTATAAACAACAAATCTTTAAGTGAAGTTAAAGATTTGAATAGACTACGTAATTCAAATATAGGATTTGTTTTTCAATTTCATAACCTTATTCCAGAATTATCTCTTGAAGAGAATGTTTGTATGCCAAAAATGATTAGTAAGGGGAAAATTGATAATCATAAAATTGAAGAACTTTTTAAATTTTTTCAGCTTCAAGATAGAATGAAATCTTTTCCAAATGATCTTTCCGGCGGTGAAAAGCAAAGAGTAGCAGTAATGAGAGCGATAATAAATAATCCTTCAATAATCATTGCCGATGAACCAACAGGAAATTTAGATAAAGAAAATGCTATTAAAATGATATCGCTTTTTAAGGAGTTAAATACTAAAAATAAATTAACTTTTATTATCGCAACCCACGATGAACAAATATTTCACATTGGTCATAGTAAATATAATCTTGAGAGTGGAGATTTAAAAAAAATATAAAAACATGACTTTATGTCATACTTAATGACATTAATGTCATTAAAAATCTATTGGTATCATCTTTGCAATTATAAAACTGAAACAAAAAATTTAAAGGAGTTTATAATGGGAAAAATTATTGGAATTGATTTAGGTACAACGAATTCATGTGTGGCTGTGATGGAGGGTGGAGAACCAACCGTAATTACTAGCCCAGAAGGCGGAAGAACTACGCCTTCAGTAATTGGATTTACTAAGGACGGAGAAAGGCTAGTTGGTGATCCAGCTAAAAGACAAGCAGTCACTAATCCTGACAATACAATTTATTCTATAAAAAGATTTATGGGTAGAACGCCTGCTGAGATAAAAAAAGATATCGAAGAAGTACCTTATAATGTTGTTGTTGATGCTAAAAAAGTAAATGTTGAAGCAAATGGAAAGCAGTATCAACCACAAGAAATTAGTGCTATGGTACTACAAAAAATGAAACAAATGGCTGAACAATATTTAGGTTCTACTGTGACAGATGCTGTTATAACTGTGCCAGCATATTTTAATGATTCACAAAGAAAAGCTACTAAAGATGCTGGAAAAATTGCTGGTTTAAATGTAAAAAGAATTATTAATGAACCAACGGCTGCATCGTTAGCATATGGATTTGATAAGAAAAAAGATGAAAAGGTTGCTGTTTTTGATTTAGGAGGAGGAACTTTTGATATTTCGATTTTAGATATCTTAAATGATGAAGGTCAAAGTATTGAAGTACATGCTAGTAATGGCGATGGAAGACTAGGCGGAGATGATTTTGATCAAAAGATAGTAGATTGGTTAGCAGAAGAATTCAAAAAAACAGAAGGAATTGATCTTCGCAAAGATCCAATGGCTTTACAAAGATTAAAAGAATCTGCTGAAAATGCTAAAAAAGAGCTATCCTCTTCAAAGCAAACGGAAATTAATCTTCCTTTTATTACAGCAGATTCATCAGGTCCAAAGCATTTAAATATGACTTTAACTAGAGCAGCTTTTGAACAGTTAGTTACAGACTTAATTGAAAGAGTTGTAGCTCCTTGTAAGCAAGCATTAAAAGATTCGAAGTTGAGCTCATCTGATATTAATGAAGTTATTCTTGTAGGTGGATCAACCAGAATACCTGCAATTCAAGCAAAAGTAAAAGAGATTTTTGGAAAAGATCCTAACCAGAGTGTAAATCCTGATGAAGTAGTTGCATTAGGTGCAGCAATTCAAGGTGGCGTACTTTCTGGAGATGTTGATGATGTATTGCTGCTTGATGTAACCCCACTTACCTTAGGAATAGAAACAATGGGTGGCGTTGCTACACCATTAATTGAAAAAAATACTACGATTCCAACACAAAAGTCTCAAGTTTTCTCTACAGCAGCTGACAACCAACCAATGGTTGATATACATGTAGTTCAAGGAGAAAGATCTATGGCTAATGATAATAAAAGCTTAGGAAGATTTCACTTAGATGGAATTCCTCCTGCTCCAAGAGGAACGCCTCAAATTGAAGTTTCATTTGATATGGATGCGAACGGAATTTTGAATGTGAAGGCGGTAGATAAGGCTACATCAAAAGAACAAAGCATTAGAATTGAAGCTCAAAGCGGATTATCAGATCAAGAAATTGAAAAAATGGTCAATGATGCTAAAAAACATGAAGCAGAAGACAAGGCTAAAAAAGAAGAAATAGATACTAAAAATCAAGCAGAGCAACTTGTGTTTCAAACAGAGAAACAGATGAAAGATTTAGATGATAAATTATCTGAAGATGATAAAAATGATCTTAATGAAGCATTAGATAAGCTTAAAAAAGCTAATGAATTATCTGTGATTGAAGATATTAAAACAGAAATGGAAAATTTAAATTCAGTGTGGAGCTCAAAAGCTTCTTCAATGTATGATGCTTCTAGTAATCAAGAGCAAACTAATCCAGCTCAAGAACCAAGCTCATCTGCAGAAGCAAAAGATGATAAAAAAATTAAAGACGCTGATTTTGAAGTAGTAGAAGACTAGTTTTAGATTTTATATTTAGCTATTAATAGTTAGTTTTTCAACTATGGAAAGCGTAGTTCCAAAACTGATAAAAACTTTACTGAGTCTAATATCCACTTTTATACTTTTTTTAGCTATAGTTGCTATAGCTTTCTATTTCTACTTATCTGACGGAGTAGAGCTTAAGCTTGATAAGTCAAATACAACACTGAGTAGTCTTACTCAAAGATTCGAAATTGATTTTGATGAATCGTCTTCTGTTTTTTTCAAAGCAAGAGACAATGGTATAGATACTTATATTACTTTAGTTGAACCCGTAATTAAGAAATCTAAAAAAATATTACTTGAAGCAGAAAATATTACATTAAATACATCTTTAGATTTCAGGAAAACTTTACAACTTGCAATTCAAATAATATTAAATAATAATACTGATCTTAACTTAGTTAATCCTGTTGCAATAAAATTAAAAAGTCCATTGCTCGATATATCTAATTTTCAAGGTCAAGACATGCTAGATAAGAGTGATAAAAATTTTTTTAATGTATCCATTAAAGCTGATAATGGAAAAATGATTGACGGTAAAATAGATTTGGGTGAATTTGATTTTTTATTAAATATTAAACAATTTTCAAAAAACTCAATTTTGGATAGCTACAAATTTAGATTAAAATCATCAGAAAAATTTCCCGCAAGTTATATCGCTAAATTTTTTCCTGATGTTGATAGTATAGGCGATTCTAAAGAAACAGTATCATTTGATATTACTCTTGAAGACAAATCTTTCAATGATCCTGAGATGAGTCAAAAGTTAAATGGTGTTATTCAAATCAGAAATACAACTATGAAACTTAAGAGGTTTCCAGTTGAATTGAAACCAGAACCAATTTACAGTTTAAACTTAGATTTAAATATTATAGATAATATTGCTCAAGCAAATTTAACTGGTTCATTATATAATCCAAAAAAAAGATGGAAATATCAATCTTCTAATCTTCAGATTGGAGGTAAAATCAATTTTGAAGAAATTCTGAAACCTAATCTAGATTTAATCGTTAATGGTTATGATATCCATTTTGCTAAATTAGATAATCCTAATTTAAACGGTTTAGCAGACTTAACAGTGTCTATAGTTGGAAAAAATGTATTAGATTTAAAGGGTTCTTTAAAAATTAAAGAAAGTAGAGGCTTCTTGGTTCCATTAGCTGATACTGAGTTTCAAGCAAAACATGTTATAAGAAGTTTAGATGAAAAAAAATGAACTAGATAGATTGAACGCTAAGATTCAACAAAAATCATCATTCGTGGATGAACTTAGAAATGAAATTTCTAATGTTATAGTAGGTCAGAATGACTTAATTGATAAGATTTTAATTTCAGTTATTTCTAATGGTCATATCCTTTTAGAAGGCGTCCCTGGTTTAGCAAAGACTTTAACTATCAATACTGTTGCAAGTTTAATTAATGCTGAATTCAAAAGAATACAATTTACTCCAGATATGCTTCCAGCAGATTTATTAGGAACATTGATATACAACCAAAAAACTGGAGAATTTAATACAAAAAAAGGTCCGATATTTTCTAATATAATCTTAGCTGATGAAATAAATAGAGCTCCATCTAAAGTTCAAAGCGCTTTACTTGAATCAATGCAAGAAAGACAGGTTACGATAGGCGATGAAACCTTTAAGCTTTCAACTCCATTTTTAGTTTTAGCTACTCAAAATCCTATTGAGCAAGAAGGTACATATCCACTTCCAGAGGCTCAAGTTGATAGGTTCATGATGAAAGTTTTGGTTGATTATCCATCTATTAGCGAAGAAAAAGAGATATTGAAAAGAGCAAGTACAGTCTCTAGTAATAAAATAAAATCTATTGTTAAATCTAAATCAATACTAGACGCACAAAATTTAGTTAACGAAATATATCTTGATTCAAAAATTGCTGATTATATTTTAAATATAGTTTTTGCAACTAGAGAGCCAGAAAATTTTAATCTATCCAAATTATGTGATCTAATTACATTTGGAGCATCTCCTCGTGCTTCGATTAATTTAGTTCTTGCTTCAAAAGCTAAAGCATTTATTGATGGAAGAGGTTATGTTATTCCTGAGGATATTAAATATGTAGCAAAAGATATATTAAGACATAGAATCTTATTGTCTTACGAAGCAGAAGCAGAGGAAATATCTTCAGAGGATATTATTGAGCAGCTTCTTCAAGAAATTCCAGTTCCTTGAGGCTGAGATGTCTAAAGAAATTTTAAAAAAAGTTCGTCAAATTGAAATCAGAACAAAAAATATAGTAAATGATTTTTTTGGAGGCGATTACCATTCAAATTTTAAGGGAAGAGGAATGACATTTTCAGAGGTAAGAGAATACGTACCGGGAGATGACATTAGATCAATAGACTGGAATGTTACCGCTAAAACAGGAAAGCCGCATATAAAAATATTTGAAGAAGAAAGAGAGCTTTCTGTTTTAATACTAATTGATGTAAGTAGCTCTGGAATATTTGGATCAAAAAAAGATTTTAAAATTGATGTTGCTGTAGAAATTGCTGCAATGCTAAGCTTTTCGGCAATTAAGAATAATGATAAGGTGGGTTTAGTTTTATTCAGCGATATAATTGAAAAATATATTCCCCCTAAAAAGGGTAAAAAGCATGTATTGAGGCTAATTACTGATATTATTAATCATGATTTTGATATAAACAAAAAGAAAACTTCAATTAAAAACGCTATTGATTTTGCTAATAAAATTTCAAAAAGAAAGAGCGTAATATTTTTGATATCTGATTTTATTGACAATGATTTTTTTAATGAATTAAAGTTTTTGAACTTTAAACATGATTTGATTGGTTTACAAATTTATGATTCTTTTGAAAGAGATTTCCCTAATATTGGTTTAGTCAATATACATGATTCAGAAACAGGTAAAAAGGCCTGGATAGATACATCAAGCAAAAAAAATAGAGAAAATTTTTTAAAAGATTCAAATTCAAAGCTCGATTTATTTTCTAAAAAATGTAAAAATATCGGATTTGATTTATTGCAAATAAGCACTGATGATGATTATGTAAAGTTTTTAATGCAATTTTTTAGAAAAAGAGCTAAGAGAAGTTAATGAAAAAATATTTTATCATTTTTTGTTTATTATTTTCATGTGATAATAAAATAAAAAATCCTGAAATTATTTATAAAACAATACCTGCAATATCACAAATAGGTTCTCCTGTTAATCATAGTATTGAGATAAATAATTTGGGCAAACTATTTACACTAAACAGTGTAACATGGGAAGACTCATCAAATTGGCTTAAAGATTCGACTAAGGTGATAATAAAAGAATCAAATATCGATACTCTAGAAAATGCTATTTTGTTTAATTATGAAATTACATTTTGGGATACTGGAAAGGTGATTATTCCATCTCATTATGCAAGTATTAGCTTTCCAGATTCTCTGTCTCCATCAATTTTTAGAACTGAATCAAATGAAGTATTTATTTCTTCTGTATTTGACAGTACAATGACAACAACTATAGTAGATAAGCCATTGAAGGAAATAGAATTTCCAATAGAAAAATTGAAATTATTTGCATTGCTTCTTCTTTTAATTTCAATTATATATTTTACAAGCTTATTAAAAACAAGAAGTAGTCAAAAGTCAAATAAAAGAAAATTTTTTAATTTTAATCCTAAATTAAAAGCACTGAACGATGTTAAAGAAATCAATTTAGATTTACCTTCTTTGGAATTTTATAGTGAAGTATCGGAAATATTGAGAAAATATTTCCAAAATAATTATTATATAATTTCTTTTGAAATGACCTCATCAGAATTGAAGAAATATTTTCAAGATAAAGAATTAAATATACTTTTAGATCAAATTGATCAAGTAAAATTTGGTAGAAAAGACTCTTCTTATTCAGAAAAAAAAGATATTTTAGTTTTATTAAAAAAAGTTATAAGAAAACTATTATAAAGTGTTTAATTAAATTAATTTACAGACATGAGTACAACAGCAGATATTAGAAACGGTGCCGTAATTCTATTCAAGAACTCAAGAATGAAGATTGTAGAATTTCAACATGTCAAGCCTGGTAAAGGCCCTGCGTTTGTCAGAACGAAATTAAAAGATATTAAATCTGGAAAAATTATTGATCATACTTATAATTCAGGAGCAAAAATTGAATTTATTCGGGTCACTTCAAGCAAGTTTCAATATTTATACAGAGATGGTGATAGTTTTGTGTTTATGGATAACAATACCTTCAATCAAGTGAATGTTTCAGAATCAATGATGGATAATGGACATTTTTATATTAAAGAGGGGGATACCATAGAGATATCTTTTGATGGAGAAGAAATAATAAGTTTAATTTTTCCCTCAAAAACTATTCTTAAGGTTGTTCAAACAGATCCGGGTCACAAGGGAAATACTGCAACAAATGCATTAAAACCTGCAAAGCTAGAAACTGGTTTAGAAGTTCAGGTTCCATTGTTTATTAATGAGGGTGATTTAGTTAAAATTGACACTAAAGATGGTAGTTATTCAGAAAGAATAAAACATTAGTATGTGGAAAGATAAAATAAAAGAAATCATTTACATGTTAGAGAATAGCGATGTTAATGAAATTGAAGTTAGGTCTTGGTTTAATAAGATTAAAGTGACAAAAAAGCCATCTATTCTTAATGTGGATTCTGCTCAGGCTTCTTCTCAAAATATTTCAGCAAGTAATGAAAATGTAATTTCAAGTGATAACAATGCAAATAAAGAAGAACAAAAAATTAAAACCCCAACTACTTCTGACTTGGTTGAAGTTAAATCGCCAATGCCTGGAACTTTTTATTCTTCTTCAGATCCTGATTCTCTACCTTTTGTATCTGTTGGAGATGCGGTTAAGCCGGGTGATACTATATGTATTGTAGAAGCAATGAAAATTATGAACGAAATTCAGGCTGAAGATTCAGGAGTTGTTGAAGAAATTTTCATTCAAAATGCTTGTCCGGTTGAATTTGATCAAGTGCTTTTCAAATTAAAAATATCCAATTAAAATGTTTAAGAAAATTCTTATTGCCAATAGAGGTGAAATTGCTATAAGAATAATCAGGGCATGTAAAGAAATGGGAATTAAAACAGTAGCTGTTTTTTCAAAAGCCGATAAACACTCTTTGCATATAAAATTTGCTGATGAGGCTATATGTATTGGAAACGGTCCTGCAGTAGAAAGTTATTTAAATATTCCTAGAATAATTGCTGCTGGCGAAATCACAAATGCTGATGCAATTCATCCTGGTTATGGATTTCTTGCAGAAAATGCAAAATTTAGTCAAATATGTAAAGATAATGGATTTACATTTATTGGCCCTGATTCAGAAATTATTAATTTAATGGGCGATAAAGTTAATGCAAGAAAAGCAGCTAATAATGCAGGAGTGCCCATCATTTCTGGAAGCAACACTCTTTCTTCAGTTCAAGAGTTTCTAGAAATAGCAGAAAATATTGGATACCCAGTTATGCTTAAGGCTGTAGCTGGCGGTGGCGGAAAAGGGATGCGTGTTATTAGAAATGTATCAGAAGCTGAAAAAGGTTTTTCTATTATTCAGAATGAAGCAGAAATGGCTTTTAATAACTCCGAAATTTATGTTGAAAAATTTGTTGAAAATGGTAGACATATAGAAGTTCAGATTCTATCTGATAAATTTGGAAATCATTTACATTTAGGTGAAAGAGAGTGTTCAATTCAAAGAAGCAATCAAAAATTAATTGAAGAATGCCCATCAGCTTTTGTTGATAAAGAATTGAGAGAAAAACTTACATCAAAATCAATTGAGTTAGCAAAAAATGTCAATTATATAGGAGCCGGTACAATAGAATTCTTGGTAGATAAAGATAAAAATTTCTTTTTTATTGAAATGAATACAAGAATACAAGTTGAACATACTGTTACTGAAATGGTATGCATGATTGATTTAGTTAAGGAGCAAATTAGAACTTATGCTGGAGAAAAACTTTCAATGCAGCAACAAGATATAATAATGAATGGACATGCAATTGAATGTAGAATTAACGCTGAAGATCCATATAATAATTTTATACCATCTCCAAAAAAAATAAAATCACTCAATTTTCCTGGTGGAATTGGAGTAAGAATTGATTCATTTATTTATGCAGGATATGAGATACCAACTTTTTATGATTCAATGTTAGGAAAGTTAATAGTTCACTCATCGTCGAGGAAAAAAGCTATTACGAGAATGAAAAGATCATTGCAAGAGACTTTTATTGAAGGTCCTGCAACTACGCTTCCATTATTAGAAGAAATTTTCGAAAATAAAGACTTTAATAATGGAAATTTTGATATAAATTTTTTAGGTAAATTTTTAGAAAAAAACAGAAGAGGGTAAGGATGAATCATCCAGAGAATTTAAAATATACATCTGAACATGAATGGGTAAAAATTGATGGGAATATAGCAACTATTGGTATAACAGATTTTGCTCAAAGCGAGCTTGGAGATATTATATTTTTAGAGTTTCCAGAAACAAATGAATCTTTTAGTGAGGGCGATGTTTTTGGAACTATTGAAGCAGTAAAAACAGTATCAGATTTATTTATGCCTATTGATGGAAAAATTATTGAAGTAAACGAAAATCTAAATGATGAACCTGAAAGTGTGAATACCAATCCTTATGAGCAAGGATGGATGGTAAAAATTGAATTGTCTGACAACTATTCATCTGATTCTTTGCTAGACTCAAAATCTTACATCGAATTAATTGGTTAAATATGCTTAAAAACTTAGAGCATTATGTTCAAGTTTTAAAGATTGAAAAAAATCATTCATCAAATACTGTGAATTCGTATTTATCTGATATCAAATCTTTTGAAAAATTTTTAAAAAAAAGAAAAATATCTTTCAAAGAAATAATTAACAATTCAGAGGTAACAAAAAATTATTTTAGATATTTAAGTAGAAGTAAAATCTCTCCAAGATCTATTAAAAGAAAGTATTCATCGCTATCTTCATATTTTTCATATTTGATTGATAGAAAAGAAATTAAAAAAAATCCCTTAAATAGTATTTTTACACCAAAGCTTACTAAAAAACTACCTACTGTCTTATCATTAGATGAAATAAAGAGAATTTTTAAAGAGTCTGAAAATACAGATAATGAATTATTAGGATTAAGGGATAGATGTATAATTGAATTATTGTATTCATGTGGTTTGCGTGTTAGTGAACTATGTGAATTGAAAATTAACAATATTCAATTTGATGCAAATCTTATCAGATTCTTTGGAAAGGGAAACAAAGAGAGAATTATTCCACTTACTTTTTATGCCAAAGAATGGCTGGAAAAATATCTTTATCAGTCTCGACATATTCTTTTGTCTAGAAAGTCCTCAGAAAGTAAGTTTGTTTTTTTAAGTAATAATGGAAAGAAGTTAACACGCGCTGCCATTTGGCAATCAATTAAAAAATATGTAAATGCTGCAGGAGTAACAAAGTCTGTTTCGCCTCATACTTTTAGACATTCTTTTGCAACACATCTAGTAGATGGAGGAGCAAACTTAATTGAAATTCAGAAATTGCTTGGTCATGCAGATATTTCTACGACAGAAATTTATGTTCATCTATCAAAAGAATTTATAGATACTGAATACATGAAAGCTTTTGATAAAAAAAAGAATTAACTATCTTTCAACATGGGAATAGCCAGTTTATCATTAGAACTTCAATTAATTTTAGTTCCAACTATACTCTTTGCTTTAACTTTTCACGAGTTTGCACATGCAAGAGTTGCTTATCTTTTAGGAGATTATACTTCTTACTATCAGAACAGAATGAACCTAAATCCGTTTAATCATTTAGATCCTTTTGGTACATTTGCGTTATATTTTTTAGGATTCGGTTGGGCAAAGCCTGTCCCGGTAAACATACAGAATCTTCAAAATCCTAAAAAAGATATGATGATGATTGCTATGGCGGGTCCAGCTTCTAATATGTTTTTAGCTCTTTTTGCATCTATATTTTACAGATTAAATTTCTATTTTCAATTTAGCGAAGAAGTAATTTTGCCTCTAGAGATATTCATTCAAATTAATATTGTTTTAGCAATCTTTAATTTATTGCCGTTGAACCCTTTAGATGGATCAAGAATTCTTCCACTAATTGTAAAAAATCCTCGAGCCCTATACAATATTGAAGTATATGGCCCAAGGGTTTTGATTGGACTTATTATTTTAAACTTGGTAGGAATTCCGATATTATCAACAATCATTCTAACGCCAGTTTCAATTATTTTTTATCTATTAACAGGTGCTTAATTGAAAAAAATATTTTCAATTTTTGGTCCTACTGGAATTGGAAAGTCAAGTTTATCAATCAAATTAGCCAAAAGAATTAACGGTGAAATAATTGGAGTTGATTCTAGACAGATTTATGACGGTATTTCAATCGGTACTGCACAGCCTTCAAAAAAACAACTAAATGAAATTCCTCATCATTTAATTGGATTTAAGAAGCTAAACGAAACTATATCATCTGGTGAATATTTAGATCTTATAGATTTAAAAATTGAAGATATTATTTCTAGAGGAAAGTCTCCAATACTTTGCGGTGGAACTGGGCTGTATTTCAAATCACTTATCGAAGGTATTTTTGAGGGTAGCCATACAAATATTAAAATAAGAAAAAAACTTGAATCAGATTACGATAATGATAAAATCAAACTTTATAATAAATTAAAAAAAATTGATCCTAAATATTCTGAGAAAGTTCATATTAATAACAAAAAAAGACTAATTAGGGCGTTAGAAATTTTTGAAACTACAGGAATTCCCTTATCTAAAAACTTCAATTTATCATCAAAGAAAAGTAAATATGTAGAAAATTATTTTTTTATTTATTTAAATACAGATAATAGTTTTTTACATCCAAGAATTGAAGAAAGATTGAATCAAATGATTGATCAGGGAATGATTGAAGAAGTTAAGTCTATAATGAGCAAACAAATTGACATTAGCCATATAGATTATATTGGATTTAGAGAATTAAAAGAATATTTAGAAAAGAAAATTTCTATTGAAGAATCAAAAGAAAAAATATTTATTAGAACTCGTCAATATGCTAAAAGACAAAATAAATGGTTCAATTCTAATAAATATGATTTATCGTTTGATATTGAAAAGATTACATCAAATGATATTGTTGATAAATTGATTCAAATAAACTAATTTTCGCAAACAATTGGAGAATTAATGTTAAAAAGCAAACATCTTATCGGTTTAGAACATTTTCCAATTTCTGATTTGAATAAAATAATCGACACCTCTTTTAAGTTTAAAGAAATCTTAAATACAGAATCTAGAAAATCTATTCTTCTTAAAGGAAAGACAATTGTTAATATGTTTTTTGAAAATTCTACAAGAACAAAAATTAGCTTCTCATTAGCTGAAAAAAGACTAGGTGCTGATAGCATTAATTTTTCTGCATCTACAAGCAGTGTTAAAAAGGGAGAGACTTTAAAAGATACGGTTCAAAACATTGAATCAATGAAGATAGATGGTGCTGTTATGCGTCATAGCCATCCAGGCTCAGCTTTGAAATTAACTGAATACATTGATGGAGCAGTTATAAATGCAGGAGATGGATCTCACGAGCATCCAACGCAAGCAATCTTAGATATGGTTACCCTTAAAGAGAAATTTGGAAAAATTAAAGGTTTAAAAATTGGTATTGTAGGCGATATTCTTAACAGTAGAGTAGCTAGAAGTGATATTTTTGCTCTAAAAAAACTTGGTGCAGAAATCGTTGTATGCGGACCAAGCACTTTATTGCCTGGAGATGCAAAAAAATTAGGCATAAATATTACATATAATTTGAATGAGGTTCTAAGTTGGTGCGATGCAGTTATAGCTCTTAGAATCCAGTTAGAGAGAATGCATCTTGGAAGAATTCCTTCAAAAAGGGAATATCATAGCGAATTTGGTCTAACCTATGAAAAAATAAGTAAATTAAAAAAAGACATTGTCATTATGCATCCTGGCCCAATGAATAGGGGCGTAGAAATAGATAGTAAAGTTGCAGATTCTGATAATGCAGTTATTTTAGATCAAGTTCTTAATGGGGTTGCCTCAAGAATGTCAATTTTATATTTATTGCTTGGAGATGGAGATAGCAAATTATGATCAAGGGAATTAACGCAAGAAAACTGCTGTTGAAGTCTGGTAGAATTATAGATCCATTTTCTAAAAAAACTTTTAATGGCGATATTTTAATTGAAGGTGGAAAGATTTCAAAAATTTCAGACTCTATATCTTCAAAGGGAAAAGATTATAAAATTATAGATTGTAAAGGACTAGTGGTGACCCATGGCTTTTGTGACATGCATGTACATTTCAGAGAACCTGGAAGAGAAGATAAAGAGACTCTTGAGTCGGGTTCTTATGCTGCCCTAGCTGGAGGCTTTACGCAGGTTTGTACCATGGCAAATACTAATCCAGTTATAGATTCTCCAGAACATATTCATTACATCGTTAGCAAAAGTCAAAAATTACCCATAGATATTTTTCCAATAGGAGCTGTTTCAAAAGGAATGAAAGGCGAAGAATTAACTGAGATGTTATTGATGCAAAAAAATGGAGCAATAGCTTTTAGTGACGATGGAGTTCCAATTCAGAATGCTCAATTTATGAAGTTAGCTTTGACATACTCAAAAATGCTGAATGTGCCAATCATGAATCATGCTGAGGATATTTTTTTAAGAAATGATGGAGTAATGAATGCTTCTTCAACTTCAAATAATTTAGGCTTAAAAGGCAATACCAGCCTTGGTGAAGCTGTGATGGTTTATAGAGACTTGTTATTAGCAGAGTCATTAGACAGTAAATTGCATTTACTTCATATATCAACAAAAGAAGCTGTTGATCTACTAAAACAGTTTAAAAACAAAAAACACTTAATTACAGCTGAAGTATCTCCTCATCATCTTTATTTCATTGATGAAGATATTGATTCATTTGATACAAACTTGAAAGTAGCTCCACCAGTCAGAAGTAAAAAAGATAGAAAAGCTTTAATCGAAGGAATAAAGTCGGGATTGATTGATTGTATTGCAACCGACCATGCTCCTCATACTCTGGAGGATAAAGAGACAACTTTTAACGAAGCAGCATTTGGGATGATTGGCCTAGAATCATGTTTTGGGGTTATTAATAAAGTTCTAGTAAAAGAAAATGGAATGAGTCTCAAATCTTTAATTGAAAAAATTACTGTAAATCCTAGAAAAGTTATGAATTTAGAAACAAATTTATTTGCTCCAGGTTCAAAAGCTCAAATAACAATTTTTGATCCAAATGAAAAATGGAAATTTGAAAATAGCCATATTTTATCTAAATCTTCAAACTCTCCATTTGTTGGAAAAGATCTGGTTGGAAAAGTAAAATTTGTAATTTCTAAAAATCAATTTTTTGCATTATAAATTCTCTATCATTAATCATTGACTAATGCTAGCACATCAATTAAGTTCCAGAGCATTTTTATAGAATTATGAAAAAGATAACAAAAACTATATCAGCAAAAGATGTTAGCCAGCAGTGGTGGCTCTTTGACGCAACAGACCAGGTTTTAGGTAGATTTTCATCTGAGGTTGCTCAGGTCCTACGTGGAAAACATCGTCCTAACTATTCTCCTAACATTTATATGGGCGATGCTGTTATTATTATAAATGCTGAAAAAATAAGAGTTACTGGAAATAAATCTGAAACTAAAAAATATTTTAGACATTCTGGCTATCCAGGTGGTGTAAAGTATTCTAGTTTTAGCGAACTTATGAAAAATGATTCTGAAAAAGTTTTACTCACTGCTGTTAAAGGTATGTTGCCAAAAAATAAGCTAGGTAGAGAAATCTCCAAACATATTAGAATTTATAAAGACAATAATCATGGTCATGATGCACAGCAACCAAAAGAATGGAGTTCTAAGTAATGAAGAAAGAATTTTATAATGGCGTTGGAAGAAGAAAGAATTCAACTGCCAGAGTTTATCTTTCAGATGGAAAAGGAAGCTTTTCAATCAATAATGTTTCAGATGATATCAACAAATATTTAAAAAGAGAATCTTTAGTTATTCACGCCGTTAAACCTTTAGAGGTGCTTAATCTTAAAGGAAAATATGACATTAAGATTAATGTTAAAGGCGGAGGACTAACAGGTCAAGCAGGTGCAATCCAATTAGGAATTGCTAGAGCATTATTAAAAATTGATAATGAATTTAGATCTCAGCTTAAGTCTCATGGTTTGTTAACAAGAGACGCTAGAGAAGTAGAAAGAAAAAAATATGGACAACCTGGAGCAAGAAAGAAGTTCCAATTTTCAAAAAGATAATATTATGCAAAAAATTACTAAAGAAGATTTACTCAGCTCAGGGGCGCATTTTGGTCATGTTAGTAGTAAAACAGATCCAAACTTTAAAGATTTCGTAGTTTCACAGAAGAATGGTATAGATATCATCAATTTAGATGATACTCTTAGCAATTTAGATAAAGCTTTAAATTTTATTGCAAATATTGTTCAAAGAAATGGCGAGATCCTCTTTGTTGGTACAAAAAAACATGCTAAAGATATTATACAGCAAGAAGCCGATAGATGTGGTATGTTTTATATTGTAGAAAGATGGCTGGGCGGAACATTGACTAATTTTTCAACGATTAAAAAAAGCATTAAAAGATTGCATTCCCTTGAAAAAGAAGGCTCTTCAATTTTTGAAGATTTGACAAAAAAAGAGCTTTTGCAACTAAGTAGAGAAAAAATAAAACTTTCTGACCAGCACAGAGGAATTAAAGATATGAAAAGACTTCCTAATGCTATTGTTATTGTTGATGGTAAAACTGAATCTATTGCAATCCAGGAAGCTAAAAAACTTGAAATTCCAATCATTTGTATCGTTGATTCAAATACTGACCCAACGCTTTGTGAGTATCCAATACCAGCAAATGATGACTCAATTAGAACTATTCAGCTTTTAATTAGTGAGATAGTTAATACAATTGTTTCATCTAGAAAAAAAGATGAAGATAAGGCAGAAAAAACTGTCAACAAAGATTCAAACGAAGAAAATAGCAAAGGGTAAATACATGAGCGTTGACGCTAAACTAGTTAAAACTTTAAGAGAAAGAACTGGAGCAGGAATGATGGACTGCAAAAAGGCGTTAATGGAAGTTAATGGAGACCTTGATTTAGCTGTAGATCAGTTGAGAAAATCTGGTATAGCTAAAGCAGAAAAGAAATCCTCTAGAGCTGCTAATGAAGGTGTTGTTTTTTCATATATTCATCATGGTAATAAGTTAGGTGTATTAGTTGAAGTTGGATGTGAAACTGATTTTGTAGCAAAAACTGAAGGTTTTAATGACTTAGCAAACAGTATTGCAATGCAAGTTGCTGCCTCTAATCCATTAGCTGTAGATGAATCTGGAATTGCAAAAGAAATTTTGGATAGAGAGAAAGAAATTTTTATTGATCAGGCAAAATCTTCTGGTAAGCCTGAAAATGTTGTTGAAAAAATTGTTGAAGGAAAGTTGAATAAATTTGTGCAAGATAACTGTCTAATGCACCAATCTTTTGTTAAAAATCCTGATATGACTATTTCTCAGTTAGTACAAGAAGCAGTGGCCAAATTAGGAGAAAATATTACAATCAACAGATTTGTAAGATTTGCTCTTGGTGAACATTCAAGTTAATGTCTCAAAATAAAAGAAGAAGAGTATTGCTTAAATTAAGTGGAGAAATTCTTTCAGGAAGCCAACCTCAAGGAGTAGACCCTAAAATTGCTCAACAGCTTGCGAGAGAAGTTGCTAGACTAAAAGAACTCAATATTGACATTGGTATTGTTTTAGGTGCAGGTAATATTTTTAGAGGTAGAGATGCTTCTGAAAAGGGTATGGATAGGGTTACTGCAGATTACATAGGAATGGTTGGAACAATAATAAACTCGGTAACACTCCAGGACTCTCTAGAACAATTTGGTTGTCAAACTCGCACATTATCTGGTATTGATATCCCAAAAATTGCTGAGCCATATATTAGAAGAAGAGCAATTAGACATTTAGATAAAGAGCGTATTGTTATAATAGCCGGCGGTACAGGTAATCCTTTTTTTAGCACTGATAGTGCAGCAGCTTTAAGAGCAGCTGAATTAAATTGCGACCTATTGATTAAAGGCACTAAGGTTGATGGAATATTTGATTCAGATCCTAATACTAATCCTGATGCAAAAAAATTCAAATCATTAAGTTTTTCTCAAGTTCTTGAAAAAGAATTAGCAATAATGGACCTAACAGCAATAACTTTGTGTAAAGAGAATAAGATGCCTATACGTGTTTTAGACATTACTAAGGAAGATAATCTATTTAATTTCTTAGATGGAAATAGCGAAATAGGTACAAGTGTAGAGTAGAATGTTAATTCAAAGTTTAGATTCAGCAAAATCAAAAATGGAACAAACGATAAATTTTGTTTCAAGTGAATTGAATAAGATTAGAACAGGAAGAGCAAACCCTGAAATGTTCAATAAAATTTTAGTAAAGTACTACGATAATGATACCCCTTTAAATCAAATTGCTAATATATCTACAATGGATGCTATTACAATAAGCATTCAACCTTTTGATAAAACCTCTATTGATGATATTGAAAAAGCAATACTAGAATCTGATTTGGGTTTTAATCCGTCTAATAATGGTAATAGTATAATGATTACTTTTCCTCCCTTGTCTGTTGAAAGAAGGCAGGAACTGGTTAAGGTAGCATCCAAGATTATTGAAGACGGTAGAATTTCTGTCAGAAATATTCGTAGAGAAATGATTCAAGCAGCTAAAAGAGTTGAGGAAGAGCAAAAAATTCCAGAAGATGACATGAAAAAATTTATGGATGATATGCAAGAAGTCACGGACTCTTTTATAAAAAGACTGAATTCGGCTCAGCAAGAAAAAGAAGTCGAAATTTTAGATAAGTAAATTTACATAGATTGCTGAAAATATTGATACAAAAACTGCGATTAAAAATCACATATATCTAATATTATTCACATTTAGACCAACCGCAATCTTTACAAACCAAACATCCGCCTTCATTAACTATTCCTCTACCATCGCATTCGCTACAGTCTTGACCGTATTCTTTTGCAGTAGCAGTGTCATCATCAGCTAATTCAAATTGTGTTTTGCTATCTTGTGGAAGTGTATCTCCATTAACGAAAGATTCTAGAGCTCTACCGATAGCGTCAGGTGTCGATAAAATTAACTGACCATCTTCCCATGTAGGGTTTGGTCCACTAATACCTTTAAGTTGATTAATAATGCTATTTGGATCTACTCCTGAACGAAGAGATAGAGAGATTAGTCTACTAATTGCTTCGGTTTGCGCAGCAACAGTTCCACCGGCTTTACCAATGGCTGTAAATACCTCACAAAGCCCATTTTCATCCTCATTAACGGTAACGTATAAAGTCCCATCGCCAGTTCTCATACGTCTTGTTCTTCCTTCTGTAATAGACGGACGATTTCGTGCCGTTTTCTTTTCAGATGTGCTAGCATTGGTTGATATATTTTCAGAAGATTTTTCATCAGTAATAAGAATTCCTTCTCGAGAACCTTCTCTGTATACAGTGATTCCTTTTAGATCAGCTTTATAGGCTGTCATATAAATATCAGCCACTGTATCAACTGTAGTTTCTTCAGCTAAATTAACTGTTGAAGAAATTGAGCTATCAATATATTTCTGAACAATTCCTTGCATTTTTACCCTGAAAAATGGATCAACGTTATGAGCTGTGACTACATAGTCTGGTAAGCTTTCATCTGTACCAAACATTTCCTTTACAACTGGATGATAGACTTTAAAAGTATCAAATTCTTTACCTAAACTATCGTTCTTTTTAACCTTGCGCTTGTAAGAAGTCGCAAAAATTGGTTCGACCCCTGAAGTAACTCGAGCAACAATAGCTCCACTTCCAGTAGGAGCAACTGTTGTAAGAGTAGAATTTCTTACTCCATGGTTCTTAATTTTAGTTTGAAGATCTTCTGGTAAATCTTGTACAAAAAGGCTTTTTGAATAACCGTCCCAATCAAAATTAGGGAACTGTCCTTTTTCTTTTGCTAGATCTGCACTAGTTTCATATGCAGTATCTCTATGAATTTCCATTACTTTGGAAATAGTATCTAGAGCCTCATCTGAATCATATTTGATACCCATTTTGACAAGCATATCTCCAAGACCAAGAATTCCAAGACCTACACGACGATCATTGATAGCATTTTGTTTTTGTTCTTCAAGAGCATGGCGGTCAAGATTATAATCTATAACATTATCTAAAAATCTTGCACCAATAGCTGTTGTTTCTTTGAAACCATCAAAATCAAAATTACCATTCTCATCAACAAACCTTTCTAAGTTTAGTGCTCCAAGATTACAACATCCGCCATCTGGTAGAGGTTGTTCCGCACAAGGATTTGTTGATACTAACGGACTACAATATTCAGCATTATGATATTTGGTCATTGTATCCCAGAAAAGTAGTCCTGGCTCTGCACTTGCATGAGCATGTTTAATAATTTTCATCCAAAGGTCTTTTGCTTTAACAGTAGTATATACTTTACCGCCCCATTGCAGATCAAAATCAGTTTCTTTTTGGACTGAATCCATAAATTCATCTGTTAACAATACTGATATATTTGAATATTTAACCATATCTACATCACCAGTTTTTATTTCGATAAATTTTTCAATATCCGGATGATCAACCCTTAAGGTTTGCATATTAGCACCCCTTCTTCCATGCTGAGCAATTGTATTTGTATTCTCACTAAATAAATTCATAAAACCAACAGGACCGCAAGAATTTCCTCCTGTACCCTGGATTTCATCGCCTCCAGGTCTTAAAACAGATAAATCGTGTCCACAGCCTCCACCGTATTTGTAGGTCATTGCTTCTTGGATTACACAGTCATATATAGATTTGATGGAGTCATCTTTTATGCCAACTACGTAGCAATTATTTAACGTTGTTGTAATATCTTCACGACCTGCTCCATGCATAATTCTTCCACCAGGAACAAATTTGAAATTTTTAAGCGCCTGAAAGAAAGCTGCTTCCCATTTCTCTTGCAATTCAGGAGTTTTTTCAACGCTTGCCAATGCTTTGGCTTGTCGTTTCCATAAATTCCATGGGTGTTTCTCTCCTGGAGCAAGGTATTTCATTTCAAGAACGCTTCGACCTAATTCGTCTTCTTTATAATAATTTTCTACTTTGTATTCTTCTGGACAACTTTCAACATCGCTACTATCCATATTTTCTTTGACATTAAAGCCTAGGATTTGATTCTTTAATTCTGAATCAATTTTTGGATTTTTTTCGTTTTCTGTTGGAAAGTTTATTTCTATTGCTTCCGCCATAATTCTATAATTCTAACCCTCGGTTTGTGTTAATATTTATTTTGTCCGCAGACAAATCTCTAAATGAGATTATTAATTTTTTGCAAATACTAAGCTTTCGAAAAGCTTGTTTGGCTGGCATTCCAACTTATCTATTTTTATATATTTTAGTCAAGATTAAAAATGCAAATATCTATTATTTTTTTCAAAAAAAAGATAAAAGGAATTTTTGATATGAAAAATTAAGCTATAGTCACATTATTTTGCCTACTTGTTTTGCATATATTTCTTTGTTAATATTTGATGCAATTAACGCATATGACAGACATACATTTAAACGATAAATTCTCGCTTGAAGATAAATATACTCTTTTAGAAGGCAGGATAGTTTTGTCCGGAATCCAAGCTCTTGTAAGACTTCTGCTTGATCAAAATAGAGCTGATTTAATTAAAGGATTAAATACTGGAACTCTTGTATCGGGTTATAGGGGATCTCCTGTAGGTGTTTTAGATATCAATCTTGTTAGAAATAAAAAATTACTAGATCAGCATAATATTAACTTTATTCCAGGTGTCAACGAGGATCTTGGAGCAACGCTTATATATGGTAGCCAAATGGCAGGAATGGTATCTAATGTCAAGTATGATGGAGTGCTTGGTATGTGGTATGGAAAAGCTCCTGGAGTGGATCGTTCAGGGGATATTTTTAGACATGCAAATTTTTTGGGCGTTGGTAAAAATGGAGGTGTGCTAGCAGTAGCTGGCGATGACCCTTCTTGCAAATCTTCTACCTTACCATCTCAATCTGAGCCAGCATTGTTTGATGCAATGATGCCAATTTTTTATCCAGGTAATATTCAGGAGGTGCTAGACTTAGGTAGGTATGCATATGAAATGTCAAGGTATTCAGGCCTATGGTCTGGTTTCAAAATTGTAACTGATATAGCAGATGCTTTTAGTAGCGTTATCGTTCACCCAGAAAGAATCAATATTAATATTCCAGACTTTCAATACAATGGACAGCCATGGAAGCATACACAAAACGCTAAACTTGTTGGGCATCATAGTTTACCAACTGAAAAAGAAATCCACTTGGGTAGAATTGAAGCAGCAAAGCACTTTCTGGCATCTAATGAAATAAATAAAATTACATTTAGTTCTGATAAGGATTCTATAGGTATTATTACAGCTGGTAAAACATATTATGATGTACTAGAAGCTTTTGAATCTCTAGGATGGGATAAAGAATTCCTTAATAATAAGGGTATTAGAGTTCTAAAGCTGGGTGCAACTTTTCCTGTAGATAGTAACATTGTTAAGCGCTTTTCTGAAAATTTAGATGAGATCTTTATTATAGAAGAAAAAAGATCTTTTATTGAAATGTTAATCAAGGAAGAAATTTATAATTATAATAATAAACCTATTATTGTTGGTAAAAATGATGAAAACAATAAGCCTTTAATTCCGGGGTACGGAGAATTAACTGCCGATGATTTATCAAAGATTTTATTTAAAAGATATTCTTCAAGACTTGGTGTTGACTCAGATAATAAAAAAATTAATATAATTACAGAAGTTGATAAAAGGATTTATGGTCAATCCTTGAGCTCAAGGTCTATGTATTTTTGCTCAGGATGTCCTCATAATACATCAACGGTTAAACTTCCAGAAGGCGATTCAGCTTTTGGCGGTATTGGGTGTCACTTAATGGCGATGTTTGTTGATGATGGTAAAGCTTTTGGTACTACTCATATGGGTGGAGAGGGTGCTCAATGGGCTGGAATGGAGCCATTTGTTGAAAAAGAGCATATGTTCCAAAATATAGGAGATGGAACTTTTTTTCATTCAGGTTCTTTGGCTTTAAGACAAGCCGTAGCAGCTAAATCTCATATAACATACAAGATTTTATATAACAGAGCAGTCGCAATGACTGGAGCGCAAGATCCAGATGGAGGATTAGATTTACCTGAGCTAACTAAATATTTAAAATCTCAAGGCGTTGAAAAGGTTATTATAACTACAGATGATACATCTGCATATGATACCATTGAAAAATCACGATGGGATAAAGATATTGAGATCATGCATAGAGATGATATTGTAGATGCTCAAAAGAAATTAAAAGCTACAAAAGGCGTTACTGTATTGGTTCACGATCAGTCATGTGCAGCAAATCTGAGAAGACTAAGAAAACGTGGTTTAGCGCATGAGCCAAAGAAAAGAATTTTTATTAACGAGGCAGTTTGTGAAGGGTGCGGTGATTGTGGAGTTAAATCCAACTGTTTAAGCGTTCAGCCAATTAAAACAGAGTATGGAAGAAAAACTCAAATTGACCAACCTTCATGTAATAAGGACTATTCATGTGTTGAAGGTAATTGTCCTTCCTTTATTCAAGTCATTCCTTCTGAAAAAAATGATAAAAGAATATTGCCTGAGATAAATTTTGATCCATCAATTATCCCAAATCCTAAAAAGATTCAAAAGGATGTAGCAAACATTTTTATGCTTGGAATTGGAGGAACTGGTGTAGTTACTGTTAATCAAATTATTTCAACAGCTGCATTTATTGAAAATAAAAAGGTGATTGCTTTGGACCAAACAGGTTTGAGTCAAAAAGGCGGATCTGTTGTTTCTCATTTAAAAATTGTAGACAATAATAAAGAGTATTCAAGTAGGGTTGCTAATGGAGAATCAGATGCTTACTTAGTATTTGATTTATTAACCGGAGCGAATCCTAAAAACATGGCTAAGCTTAGCACAAAAAATTCTACTTCTATTATTTCAACATCGGAAATACCTACAGGAGATATGGTTAGATCTACTGCTGAAGAGTATCCTGAAGCATCTTTTATGATAGATCTCATCAAAGAGTATTCTAAAGATAGTGAGCTATTAAATGCTACTGAACTTTCAGAGCATTTTTTTGGAAGTAATATGCAAGCTAATTTTATTGTTATTGGAGCCGCTTACCAAGCAGGAAGTATTCCTTTATCTAATGAGTCGATCGAAAAAGCTATCAAAATCAATGGAGTTGCTGTTAAGCAGAATACTGAAGCATTTAATATTGGTAGAAAAATAGTATCCGATCCTCATTGGATAGATACTATTGATTTATATCGTTCTGGAAGTTTGACATCAGAACCAAATTTATCTTCAGAGGCTATCAAATTAATAGATTCAATATCTCCTGATGAAGAATTGAGAAATATTCTAGAATTTCGAACTCAAGAACTTATTGATTATCAAAATCTAGCTTTTGCAAAAGAATATATTGGTTTTGTTAATACAATATACATCAAAGAAAAAGACTTAAGATCAAGCTCTGAATTATCTCAAAATGTTGCTAGATATTTATTCAAACTAATGGCAACAAAAGATGAATATGAAGTAGCTAGACTTTCTTTAAAAGCAGAACTTGATTCAGCAATTAGTCAGGAGTTTGGTAAGTCTGCAAAAGTAAGCTATATGTTGCATCCGCCATTTTTAAAGGCAATGCAAAATATCCCAATTTTAAATCTTTTACCTGGAGTAAAGTCTAAACTTGCTTTGGGCTCTTGGTTTAAGATTTTCTACGTAATATTGAAGAATATGAAATTCCTAAGAGGAACAGCTTTTGATTTTATGGCATGGTTTAGCAACGATGTTAGAAAAGCAGATCAAAAAGCTTTAAATCATTATAAGACTACAATTACAGAAAATATTGATAAAATTGGAAATGGAGAATACCAATCGTTAAAAGATTTTTCAACTTTACCTGATATTATCAGAGGATATGAGGAAGTCAGACTTGAAACAATGGAAGAATATTATCAAAAATCTGATAATATTTTTAACTCATAGAAATCTATTTTTATTTCTAGTAATACCGATTATATTTGTAAAACCAAAAATTTTTAAGATAGGAACATATATGTATAAAAAATTATTAGTATTTATAGCACTTTTTAGCTTATCATTTTCACAACATGTTCATGACGATTATAGAGATTGGATAAGGTGTGCTGCTGATGAGCTCGAACAGGAATTACAACTTTTACATCCTGAATTTATAGCTGAAAGAGATGCTCAAATTCTTAAAGGAAAAAATTTATTACAACAAAATCCTCAATGGAGAGCAGATTTAAATTCTCAAAATACAATTTATGTTCCTGTAATTTTTCATGTTTTATACGCAAATGCTGGAGATAATGTATCTGCTGTTCAAATTGGAGCTAATTTTGACCAAATTAATTTAGATTTTCAAAACTTAAATCCTGATGGAGATGAAATTCCATCATCACCAAATCCTAGCAATGCACCATATGATCCAGGTGTTGATTATAGTCATCAAGCTGTTAGAGGTACTCATAATATTGTATTTGTTGGTGCGCAAGGAGAAACTACAGGAGATCAGCTCATTGAAGGAATTACTATAAGAAGATATAGTATTAGTCAGTCTACTGTTAGCGGAGTTGGTGAAGCTAGTACTTTAGCCAGCTCTACTGCAACTGATAGCGGTGTAGCAAGCGGTTACCAAGATGGATATTTAAATATTTATATAGCTCCATTAACTGGAGGGTTGTTAGGACAGGCTTATTTAGGATTTCCTGAATCAGTTGTTTTAGATGAATCTGTCGGTTCAGTTGAAAGCCCTGGAACGGCAGGGGGCTATAATAGAGGTCGAACTTTAACCCATGAATTAGGTCATAACTTTACCTATAACCACGTTTTTAATTCCAGTAATTGTGGTAATCAATTATGGAGCGATGTTCCAGCACAATATGTAAATAACAGAGGTGCAAATATTTATGAATGGCCAGCTGGAAGTGGAAATTTTTATGGAAGAGATGGTGAAAATAGCTGTATCTCAACATCTGGTAAAGGTGATCAGTTTATGAATTATATGGACTATGTTTATGATGATCAAATGAGAATGTTTTCTGAAGAACAGGCTCTTGATGGCTATGCATGGGCAGCAGGTAGAAGTTGGGCCCAGGTGGTTAATGGAGTTTCAACTCAAATCGATTCAGATGTAACACAAGCTACTTCACAGTCAGAATTTACAATTAATGTTACTTTTGAAGAGCAGGTTACCGGTTTTACACAAGATGATATTGTTTTAGAAAATGCTACTATTTCAAACTTTAATGGTGGAGATGGTACAACATATAGTTTTGATATTCAAGCAGTTCAAGATGGAGAAGTGAGAGTATCAATAGCTCCAAATAGTTGCACCGGAGTTGCATCAGGCGAATATAATCTACCATCCAATGAATATGTGGTCATTGTTGATACTCAAGCTCCTACTGCAGGAACTTTAACAATTGGCAACATTCAAGATACGCAGTATATTATTCCAGATCTTCCAGCTACAACAGGAGGCAATATTTGTACTCAAGGTACAAATTGTCTAAATCTCGTATTACAAGATTTTTCTGACGAGTTAACAGGTGTGCAAACTTACTATGTTTCTGTTGGTCTATCTCCAGGAGGGCAAGAAATTGTTCCTTTGCAGGCTGAGGAAAGTGCATATTTCCAATTAGATAACTTAAGTAGTTTAGCTAATTATCAGCAGTACTTTGTTACTGTTTATGCTCAGGATTTAGTTGGACTCAATTCAGCGTCTGTGAGTAAAGGCTTCTTTTATTTTGGAAACTTATTAGGAGATTTCAACGACGATTGGAAGGTTGATTTTGAAGATTATATTCATTTAATTAAAAATTATCCTTCACCTGAAGTTGATATTGCTCCAACTACCGGTAGTAAACCATATCTATTTCCAAACTTTGATGGCATTACGGATCAGCAAGATTTAGCAAAGTTTGAAGAAATGTGGAATTGGTCTATTGATCAGTTGAAATATCTTGAAAATGGTGAACCAGACCCTTTCTATGATGGTCTTCCTGTTTATACACAAATTGGAACTACTCCAAACTCATTTTTAAAGATTCTTAATGGTCAGTTGACAGTTAAGTTTCCATTAGAGGTTTCAACTACTCAATTTTATTTTGAGTATGATCCTGAAAAATATAACGTGAATTATCTCACTAGTAATCTTACTGATGACATAGTATTAAGTGCCAATGATAAAGAATTAGGAATAGTTCAATTAGAAGTTGCTAATACTTCAATGGCAAGAACAACTCCAATTCAGCTTTCATTTGATTTTGAAAATTTAAGTGGAAGTTATGAATATATGAGAATGACATATGCTGGTTATAATAAAAATGGAGAAGCACTGCTTACTGGTTACAAAGATGAGCTTACTGCTCCAAAAAATTATCGTTTAGCACAAAGCTATCCAAATCCATTTAGTTCAGGAGGAACTACTATTGAATTTGATTTACCATCTATAACTACTATGAGCATGGTGATTATAGATATTAGAGGAAGAGTAGTAAGAAATTTAATTCAGAATGAAGTACGTTTTGGATTTCAATCTGTGGTGTGGGATGCGAAAAATGACGACGGTGAACAAGTTAGTAGCGGCGTTTACTTTTATCAGATTCGATCTGGCAATTTTAATGAAGCTGGTAAACTTGTATTTGTAAAGTAAGTTAATTTAAAATGCTAACTAAAAGACCTACACTATCTGATATCAAAAGTGCGCAAAAACGTACAAATTTGATTGTCCGAAAAACGCCTATTCTAACATCAGAATATTTCAATCAACTGCTAGGAATGGAACTATTCTTTAAGTGTGAAAATTTTCAAAAAACTGGATCTTTTAAAATTAGAGGTGCAACTAATGCTGTCTTTTCTTTAACAGAATCAGAAAAAGCTCAAGGCGTTGCATGTCAATCGTCGGGTAATCATGGCGGTGCAATTGCATGCGCAGCTCATTTAAAAGGTGTTCATGCTGATATTGTTATGGCTAAAAGTGTTTCTAAAGCTAAAATTCATAATGTTAAGACTTATAAAGGAAATATGATTTTTTGCGATACTATGGCAGAAAGAGATAAATTATTTTTAAAAATAGTAGAAGAAAAAAATAGAATATCTATTCATCCATATGATAATTTTGATGTTATGGCTGGTCAAGGTACTATAGCACTAGAAATAGTTGATCAAGTACCTGAATTTGATTCAATTCTAGTCCCAATTGGAGGCGGAGGATTAATTAGTGGAATATCTATTGCATTAAAAGGAATTAATTCATCAGCTAAAATTATAGGATGCGAACCAGAGAGTGTTGATGATACATATCAGATGTATAAAGCTGATAAACGCATTCAAATGAAACATAGAGAATCAATTGCTGATGGATTAATGGCTATTGTAGGGCAGCTTACGCTACCGATAATTCAAGAGAATGTAGATGATATTATTTTAGCTACTGAGAAAGAAATTATTGATACTACGCGTCTAGTTTGGGAAAGAATGAAAATTATTATTGAGCCATCTTGCGCTCTAACGCTTGCTGCATTAATTAAAAATAAAGAAAAGTTTAGTGGACAAAAAATTGTACTGGTTATAACTGGCGGCAATGTTGATCTTGTTTCTTTACCTTGGTTAAAAGTTGGTAAAGATTAAACTGATTTAAATAAGAATGGATAATAAAAAAGCCCTCAATTTTGAGGGCTTTTTTATTAATCATGAAACTATGTTTCTTACAGATCGTAACCAAGTGTAATTGATGTAAATCTGCCCATTTCTGGTCCTAAGAAAGTTTCTTTGTGAACAACATCTGTGATGTTGTCAATTGATAAACCAACTGACATTCCGTCAATAGCTTCTAAACTCCATTTCGCATTGAAGCCTAATGTATAGAATGAATCAATATTTCCTGAAGTTCCAGAGAAACCATCAGCAAAATATGAATCTTGATAACGTAAAGTCATACCATAAGCTGATCCTTCTCCGTTAGCATATTGCATACTTGAACCTAACTTAAATTTAGGCGTATTCATGTTTACAAATTGCTCAACACCTTCAAAGTCTACTGTTAGTGAGCTATCACTTAATAGAGACATATTCATTGAGAAAGTCCAGTCTGCATTTGGAAAATAATTCATAGCTACTTCAAGCCCTTGAAGATTTAAATCTTCAGTAAGCTGTTTATAACCATAAATTAAATTACCACCATACGGTGATTGTTCAGGAGCAATCATACCAATAGGAGCTTGAGCTACTGTGCCTAATAAAAGACCAGCAAACTCATCTGCACCGGTACCATTTCCATTACCACCAGCAGCAGCAGCGTCCCAACCGTTAATCCAATTAACAAGGTTAGCATCGCCAGCAGTTGCTAAATGAGTAAGAACATTACTTACGTAACTTCCACCATCACCAAGTACAGTAACCATACCTGAGATATTTTGTAAGTTTGTTACATAGTCTGAAATAGTCATATCATAAACATCTACAGATAGTGTCATGTTATCACTAACCTGACCTTTATAACCAAACTCAGTTTGAGCCCAAGTAGTTTCTTTAGTTACAGGGAAATTAGGATATTGTGTTACAGGATTAACAACTTCAAAGTTCTCGTTAATCGTAACGTTGCTATAAGAATCTGGAGTAACACTTTGTACCATAGCTAGTACTGCGTTTGAAGCAGCAGCAGCTTGAGCGGCACCATAAGCAGCAGCGCCAGCTACGTCACCAGTAGCAGCAGCATAACCTGCAGCAACCTGTCCAGCAAATGCAGCGTTATAACCAGCACCTTCAGCAGATTGAAGAATAGAACCCATCATAAGAGGAGCCCATATTCCATAAGCCGCAGCATTCATACTGCTATTATTCATTGCATAGTTAGTGTTGATTCCATCCGCGAACATCTCGGCAACCATTGCTGTTGCTTGATCAACTCCATAAGCAGCAGTTAACTGCGCTAAAACAGCAGCTTCGTATCCAGGTGTCCAATTTGAACGATAAGTAGGAACTCCATTCTCATCTCTGTGATATGTCCAACCAGTTGTTGTTGAACCCATTGCTTTAACTTGAATATCAGGATTGTAACCTAAAGCTGGACCCCATGGGCCTGCAGAAGTAAAGTCAAGTCCTAACCCTTGCTTGTATACAAAATCTCTATACACAGCAATATCTAAGTTTTTAGTGAAGTTACCTGGAAGATCAATATTTTCTCCATATGTTAGACGGAAAGAACCTCTAACATCTTCTGGAGACCATACGAAAGCAAGTTTTGGAGCAAAAACATTATCTGTTCCAATATCTTTCAGATAGTTATTAGTATCCAGTCTTCCAGTACCAACAAATTTAAATTCATCGCTGAATTTCTTTTCATAGGAATAGTAAACACCAAGATTATTAAAATCATCAACCTCTTCATTTTTACCATTAATAGTTCCTTTAGTTTCAGGAGTTCTATCTAGGTAATCAAGTCCCCAAATAACAGTCTGACCATTATTCATTGGTACAGTGTGTTGTAATTGGAAAGCACGATTTGATGATTCATCATAAACAACATTACCGTTAACTAAACTGTATGTTGTTTTTTGATCATTTACGTTTGTAAAGAAATTCAAAAAAAGATCCCCACCTAAAACATCTTGTCTGAAGTATGACATTTGAAATTGATATAAATCAACATCGTCAGCAAATTGTCTTCCAACACCTGTCATTTCAATTGCAGATAAATTTGCATATCTGGTATTGATAGTCAGATTAGATTTTAGATCAGGACGAATTTCTGTTTTAGTCTCAAATACAGTCGCTTCAGGTGAAAATGGCTCACTTGCAGTGGCTGCATTTAAAGAACCGCCTTCAGGGTCATTGTATTTAACAGCATCATAGTCAATAAAAGGATATGAAGTTGTTTGAAGACCTCTTCTAATATATTCTGGCTCAAAGTAGTCATGGCCATCAAGATTAGCTTCAGCTAAAGATCTTGGCATATTAGATTCCCAGTCATCAAAAGATCTATGACTGAATGATATTCTAGTTGCCGCTTTCGCTCCCCATTGGTGAGCTACACGTCCGTAGATTTTCATGAAATTTCTATCACCAACAGTAACAGCAACTCTGTTGCCTTGATTAAATGGTGATTTAGTAAATAGAGAAATAACTCCTTGTTGTGTATCAGGACCATACATTGGTGATGCTGGACCACGCACTAATTCAACTCTGTCGATATCTGAATCATCAGGAGCGAAGAATTGTAATAATTGTGCATTTACAACAGGAGCTCTTGTCCATCTATTGTCAACAACAGCATGAATCGCACCTGAAAATACTCCGTTAAAACCTCTAAGTGTAACATTAGAAGATTCTAAACCTGTTTTCATGTACTCAACACCTGCTTGATTACCGATTACATCTGCAATAGTAGTTGCGCCTCTAGCTTCAAGTTCATCTCCGCTAAAAACTGTAACACTTGCAGGTGCTTCAGTAACTAATTCTTTTTTCAAAGATGCAGAAACTACAACTTGATTAAGTCTAATATCGCCTTGATCAAGAATTAGATTTACACTGCTAGCCTTCCCGCCGCTAATAGTAACAACTGCGCTAGCATCTTCATATCCAATATAAGATGCAGTAACAGTATACGTACCATCGCTTAGTCCTGAAATGCTAAATGATCCATCTTGGTTAGATGAAGCACCAGAATCAGTGCCTTCAACTGCTACATTTGCTCCAGCTAGAGAATTACCATTTTCACCATTTACGGTACCAGTAATACTCTGAGCAAAAAGTGATGCAACAGAAAAAAGCAGGGCAAACATATATTGAAAACTTGCTTTATTAAGTTTCATTATTTATACCTCTTTTTATTTATTATAAGTTAGTTTTCTTCGTGTCTATAGACACGGAGTTATCAATTATTTTCAAGGTATAACTATAAATGAAAAAAACCAAACAAAAAATCTAGACTAGTATTAACTTAGTTTTCTATGAAAATCTTAAAAAAATATGCAATAATCGCAGTAATGTGTTTAAGCATTAATGCTCAGACAATGGACGAAGTTATGGAAGAAAAAAAATCTAAGTTAACAGATATGCAATATTACGTTACTCAAGCATGTGGAACAGAGCCAGCATTTGATAATGAGTACTGGGATCACAAAGAGCCAGGTATTTATGTAGATATTGTATCTGGAGAAGCTCTTTTTTCCTCGGTACATAAATATGATTCCAACTCTGGATGGCCTTCTTTTTATCAGCCGATCGAAAAGAAGAATGTTACATTTGAACAAGATTATGAATTAATTATGCCTAGAACGGAGGTAAAAAGCAAGGAAGGCGATTCTCACCTTGGTCATGTTTTTAATGACGGACCAAATCCTACTGGACTAAGATATTGTATTAATTCAGCTGCGCTAAAATTTGTTCCCGTCAAAGAAATGGAAGAAAAAGGATATAAAGAGTATTTGTATCTTTTTGAAACATAAATGCAAAAAGAATCTCGATTAGATGCTTTTATAGCAAATCCTTATAAATCTATGTGGACAATGGCCATGCCTATTATTGCAGGAATGATGGTCCAAACTCTTTTTAATGTAGTTGATATAATGTTCATTGGATGGCTAGGCGCAGATGAGGTTGCTGCTGTTGCTTTTGTAAGTCCATTATTCTTTATTATTATTGGTCTTGGTGTCGGAATAGGAACAGGTGCAACTGCTACTATAGCTCAATATATCGGTCAAAAAGATAAAGAAAATGCCGAAAAAACAGCTTCTCAGACTATTTTAATTGGTTTTTTAAGTACTGTATTTTTGACAGTCTTTGGAGTGATTTATGGAAAAGGATTTTTATCAATTTTAGGTGCAGAAGGAGAAATTTTATCTATAGCATATTCTTATTTACGTATTTTAACATTTGGTCTCGGATTAGTCATTTTTTCTATGTTTTTTAGAGCTATTCTTGGAGGAGAAGGTGAAACAAAAATTCCTATGATCATTGGTTTAATTGGAACTGTTTTAAACCTCATTTTAGACCCAATACTTATTTTTACGCTTGAATATGGCGTCAGGGGGGCAGCATTTGCTACCGTAATTAGTCAAATAGCAATGGTAGTATCATATCTATTTATTATTTTTGTAAAAAAATCCACTTATATATCATTCAATATCAGAGACTTTACTTTTAATAATCATATTATTTCAAAAATCTTCCAAATTGGAATTCCTTCTTCATTATCAATGCTTATTATTTCATTTGGTCAAGTAGTGATGAATAAGATTCTTATTAACTATTCCACAGAGGCAGTTGCAGCTTATCAAATCGTTTCTCGACTAGATATGTTATTATTTATGCCGATTTTAGGAATAGCAATCAGTCTAACAACCATTGTTGGAATGTTTTATGGAGCCAAAGAATATAAAAAGCTTTTATCGGTAGTTTATTATGGTATCAATAGAGCAGTAATTATTACAACAATATTTGTAATTCTATTTTTTGTACTAGCAAAAAATATTTTACCTATTTTTAGTTCAAGCTCGTTAGTTGTAGATATTGGAGTGACCTATTTAAAAATCATTATTTTAGCTTATCCAGCTGTAGGAATAAGTGTTATTTGTTCAAGAGTTTGTCAAGCGCTTGGTCAAGGTGTTCCTTTATTAATTACAACAATTACGCGTGTAATTATTTTGACTGCTCCTCTATCATATTATTTCTATTATATTGGAAAGCCTTTGGAATGGGTTTGGTTTTCGCAAGTATTTGCAATATTGATTGCTGCAATAATTTCCTATGCTTGGATGAGATTTTATTTCAAAAAGTTTAATATTGTATGATTTCACTCAAAAAGTTAATTTTTTAATATGAAAGTTTTGAATAATCTTAAAGAAGCTAAGGCATTGGTTGGCGAAGAGCTTGGATTGAGTGAATGGCAAAGAATTTCTCAAAGACAAATTTCAAGATTTGGTAAAGTTACCGGCGATCAACAATGGATTCATACGGCTCCTATAAGAGCAAAACTTTATTCACCTTTCAAGACTACAATTGCACACGGTTTTCTTGTATTATCTTTACTCCCAAAGTTCTTAGAAGAAACTTATTCAATCAAGTCTGCAAAAATGGGAGTGAATTATGGCTTAAATCGCGTAAGATTCACTGCTCCTGTACCGGTAAATAGTTTTGTGCGAGGAAGAGTATTGTTAAAAGATTTTCAAGAAATTAAAAACGGAGCCAAGTTAACAGTAGAAGTGACTGTTGAGTTGAAAGACAGTAATAAGCCTGCTTGTATAGCAGAACAAGTTTTTTTGATTTACGAATAAGTTTAGGAGGGGAATATTTCAGAATTATATTTAGTCAGACACGGGCAAGCATCATTTGGTAAAAAAAATTATGACAACTTAAGCGAAAAAGGTATTAAGCAATCTATTTCTTTAGGTAAAAAATTAAACAAAAAAAATTTAGTCTTTGATAATGTAGTTGTAGGTCCAATGAAAAGGCATATTCAAACTTTCAATGGTATAAATAAAGGATATGGTCAGTCTTTAAGCGACCCAATAATTATCGATGAATTTGCTGAGAATCAATTAATGGAAATTGCTCAATATTTTATTCCTAAGATGCTAGAAACAAATAAGAATATTAAAGAACTGATGGACGAAGTCCCTTTTTGGAAGAGAAAGAAAACGTTTTTGAAATATTTTAATATTATCGCTGAGCAATGGATCAACGATGAATTAGATCTTTCAAATAAGAATTTTGAAAGTTATAAAAGTTTTAAAAGTCGTGTAAAGAATGCAAAAGATAAAGTTGCTGAAATAATGAAAGAAGGCTCAAAGACTATGGTTGTATCTTCCGGAGGAACAATTACAGGAATATATGCTCAATGTCATCCGCTTTCAGCTGAAGAGATTACGCAGCTAAATTTGAAAATCAAAAATGCTTCTATTTCACTTTTTACGAAACAAAATGATACTTTTACATTAAAAGCATTTAATTGTAGTTTTATACCCAGATATTTAGAAACATACATTTAAGGAGAGTCATGGCAATTTCAACAGAAAAATTTGAAGATATTAAATCTAAAATTCAGCAGTTTATTAAAGAAGAAATGCTTGCAGATGAAAGTTTTTTTGATATAAATCATAAGTTTGCTGATTATTTACCATTCCTTGAAGAAAAAAGAAACAAAGTCAGAGAGATGGGCCTATTTGCACCGCAAATCCCTAAAGACCATGGCGGTTTGGGATTAAGCTTACATCAGCTTGGACAAATCTATGAAATCTTAGGTCAAACTTTTTATGGATTGTATGTATTCAATTGTCAAGCACCAGATGCTGGAAATATGGAAATTTTAATGGAGCATGGAACGGAATATCAAAAAGAAACATTTTTAAATCCATTGGTGGCAGGAAAAATTAGAAGCTGTTTTTCAATGACTGAACCTGATTACGCTGGGTCTAATCCCATTATGATGGGTACAACTGCTGTTAAAGATGGATCTAGCTATGTAATTAATGGTCATAAATGGTTTACTTCATCAGCTGATGGAGCAGACTTTGCAATTGCGATGGTTATAACCAATCCTGAAAATCCAAATCCATACATGAGAGCATCTCAAATTATCATTCCAACCGATACTGAAGGTTTTAACTTTATAAGAAATATTTCAGTTATGGGCGATGAAGGAGACGGATGGAATGCTCATGCAGAAATAAAATATGAAAATTGCATTGTTCCAGAGCAAAATGTTTTAGGTCCAGTAGGGGCCGGTTTTAAAATTGCTCAAGATAGACTTGGTCCAGGAAGAATTCATCATTGCATGAGATGGATCGGTGAATGCGAAAGAGCATTTGAAATGATGTGTGAAAGAGCAGCATCAAGAGAATTAATGCCCGGTAAGCCTCTTGCTTTAAAGCAAACAGTTCAAAATTGGATTGCTGAATCAAGAGCTGAAATCAACGCCTCAAGACTGATGGTGTTAGATGCAGCAAAGAAAATTGATAATGAAGGAGCTTATGCTGCAAAGGTAGAAATATCTACAATTAAATTTTATGTCGCTCAAGTGCTTCAAAATGTGCTTGATAGGGCTGTTCAGGTTCATGGAGCGTTAGGAATGACAGATGATACACCGTTAGCTTCACTATATAGACATGAACGATCTGCTAGAATATATGATGGTGCAGATGAGGTGCATAAAACTAGAGTTGCTAAAGAAATAATGAAAAAGTACTTAAAATAAGTTTGTGAGAGTTTTGAGAGTTCCTCTAAAGCTAAAATTCTACTACCTATTATCGCTTTTTGTTCAAAATAAAAAAACACCTGGTTTTGATGAAGATTTTCCTAGGAATATTCGTTCAGGCGAAGAGTTTGCTCTAGAAAATCTAAAAGCATATTTACAAAAAAATGATATTGATACAACCGATTTTGAATTAAAGCAGTTTCCGAGCGGATATTCTAATCTAACATATTTTTTAAAAAATTCTTCACAAGAAATGGTTTTAAGGAGACCGCCTTATGGAGCAAAAAGTTTAAAAGGCGGCCACGATATGCTAAGAGAATATACCGTATTGAAAAACTTAAAATCTCAATTTAATAAAGTTCCAAAGGTTTATCACTACTGCGATGATAAAAGTATTTTAGGAGCACCATTTTATATAATGGATCGAGTTCAAGGATATATTATAAGGCCAAATCTTCAGCAAAAAAATTCTCCAGGCAAAGAAGTAATTGAAAAAATATCTAACTCCCTTGTAGATACCTTAGTAGAATTGCATTCAGTTAATATAAAACAAGCAAACCTGAATGATTTAGGAAAAATTAATGGCTATGTTAAAAGGCAGGTTGAAGGATGGACAAAAAGGTATTTTCATTCAAAAACTGATTCTATTAGGGATATGGAATTTGTTGCAAAATGGTTAAATGAAAACCAGCCAAAGGAATCAAAAGAAGCAATTATTCATAATGATTTCAAGTATGATAACTTGGTATTAGATAAGAATAATTTTTCTAACATAATTTCTGTATTGGATTGGGAAATGGCTACCATAGGTGACCCTTTTATGGATCTTGGAACTACGCTTGGATATTGGATCGATAGTAATGATTTGCCAGAGTTAAAATTATTTCAATTGAGTGCTACTACTTTAGAAGGAAATCCATCCAGAGAGGGCATTCTTGAGATGTATGAAAAGAAATCTGGATATACAGTTAATAAACCGGTGTTTTATTATGTATTTGGTCTTTTTAAGATTGCTGTAATAGCTCAACAAATATATTTCAGATACAAAAAAGGATTTACTAAAGATAAAAGATTTGGATTATTAAACCTCGCTGTAATGTCATTATCAGTTATGGCTAAACAAGCAATAGCTAAAGATAGATTGAGTAATTTGTTTGAATAAAAAAAGGCCTTCAATTGAAGGCCTTTTTTTAATTACAATGAATTGATTATTTTGTATCCATTCTAGCAGCTGCCCAAACAATGACACCTGGAAGAATTTTGTTAACAAAATCAGCTAGATTGTAAACTGTATTTACAACTACCATATCTGGCGCTGCGCCTCCACCAAAATAACCTAAAGCATAACCTAGTGGATAAATAATCCAACCAAAAGTTACAATTTTCTTTAAGCTATCATAAGCATAGTGTCCAGCAGCGTTACTTGATCCAGCATTAGCTTCAGCAGCTTCACCTGACCAAAGTTCTCTAAGGCATAGAGCCCAGAAAAGCATACCGCCAACAAAACCAGTTGTTTCATTGACCCATGAACATGCACCTGATTCGCCTAAATAACCAAAAACAAGCATTAATGTTGAAAAACCAAGAAGTCTATGAAAAACTCCTGCACTTACTTTAGTTACTGCAAGCAGAACAATATAAAGTTCAACCATCAGTAGTGGTACGGTAATTAACCAGTCAATATATCTAATTTCAGTAACTACATCTCCACCCATTTTTCTCATATAGATGTAGTGAATAGCAGCTATGAAACATACTAAGAAAGATACAGTTAATGATGTTTTCCATTTTGGATTTACATTGTCGCGCTCCATCCAAAAGAATAAAGAAGCGGCAATTAAAGCCATATTAACTACGAAGAATGTAAAACCGTCCACAGTGGCCGGTGTCATCGCATCAATTAAGTTTATAAACATGTTTTATACCTCATTATTATTAAATTGAAGGTAATATATAATTAAATTTATTTAAAACTCAAATACTTTAACAAGGAACATGAAAAAAGAATTTCAAAACATTTATGATAAAATAGCTGGTTTCATGAAAGATGCTATTATTGATTCGTCTCATTCATATAGAACATTTTCTTTAGCTTCTATCGACAATAAATCTCCAAAAGTAAGAACCGTTGTTTTAAGAGATTTCTCCATAAAAAACAACTATTTTGAGTTTCATTCTGATATACGTAGTCCAAAATTAGTAGAATTAAAAAATAATAATAATTTTTCAGCATTGTTTTATTCATCTGAAACTAAAGTCCAAATTAGATTTAATGGTAAAACAAAAATCCTTTATGATTGCTCTCAAACAGAAAAGCGTTGGGAGCAGATAACGCCTTCATCGAAAAGATGTTATATGGGACCTTACAGTCCATCAGAGTCATTAAGTGAATATCATCCAAATATTCCTGAAAGTGTTCAATTTAAGAACCCTTCCGATGAGGAGTCTTTAGATGGATACAAAAATTTTGTAATTGTTAGATGTTATTTTGATAAAATTGATTACCTAAAATTAAAATACAGTGGACATTTTAGATGTAGTTTTATGTTAAATGAAAGTGGTATTGATGCTGAATGGATAGCACCTTAAAATGAAAAGTACAATTATATTAATGGTCTTTCTTGTAATTTTTGGAACACTATTTAACTTTTTAACAATCAAGCGATACATAAGGAAAAGAAAAGATGAAAAAAATTAAATTAATCTTATTATTTTTTATAGTAATTTTTTCTATGAATTTTTGCACCAAAAATATAGATGTTATAACTATGCAGCAATTTCAAAGTAGGATTTTGGATCAAAATACTGTTGTATTAGATGTTCGAACAGAAGAGGAGTACTTTGGACCATTAGGTCATATAGATGGTGCAATTCTTATTCCCATCAATGAGCTTGAAAGTAGGATGGTAGAATTAAAAAAATTCCAAGATGAAACAATTTATGTTGTTTGTAGAAGTGGAAATAGATCAAATCTTGGCAAAGATTTACTAATTGAAAATAATTTTAAAGCAGTAAATGTTGATGGCGGTATGTTGGCCTGGAAGGCTGATAGCAATGCGAGATAAAAAAGACATTGTTTTTTACTATAAAAAATCTTTTTTAACGATAATTGTAATAATGTTTATTTTATTAATACCTTTCTTTTTATATGCGAATTAAGCAAAAATATATAATTGATTTTGCCAAGGGAATAACTTGGATACTGGTTTTAGCCTTAATATTTTGCTTTAATCAAGAACAAAACATAACGGCATGGATTTATTTCTGTTTACATGGATCTTATGGGTTAATGTGGGTTGCTAAAAGCTACATTTTTCCAGATAAAACATGGGAAAGTAAGGTTCATATTCCTTATGCTGCTTTAATTTTTATTGGTCTAATCTTGTACTGGGCACCAGCCTTTATTATTGCTTTAACAGGCCATGAAGCGTCGATACCTATTATTACTGCTGCAATTTTTATATTCTCAATTGGGGTATTTTATCATTTTGCTTCAGATATGCAAAAATATATTTTTTTAAAAAATAACTCCGGCTTAATAACTGATGGTTTTTGGAAGCAGTGTAGACATCCAAATTATTTTGGTGAACTTTTAATCTATTTAAGCTTTGTTCTTCTTGTTGTTGAGACGTCTTTATGGTGGATTCCAGTATCAATTCTTATTCTATTTATTGTTGCTGTTTGGATTCCCAATATGATTAAAATTGATAAATCTCTTTCAAGATTTGAAGAACATAAATCTTACAAGGAGAAAACAGCTTTTATAGTACCCTATATCTTATAATGAAATCGAAAACAGTGATATATTATGACGGTATTTGTATTCTTTGCTCATCTGTAATGAGCACTTTAATCAAAATGGATAAAGATAATATTTTATATTTTAGTCCACTGCAGTCTAACTTTGCAAAATCAACACTTGATAACAAATATTTAGAAACGATGGGTACTGTGATAGTTAAGAATGATGAAAAGATATATACTAAATCCAATGCTGCTTTTATAATTCTTGAACAACTAAAGAATCCTTTAAGATATTTATTGTATTTAGTTCCAAGTTTTTTTACTGATTTTATTTACGACTTTGTTGCAAAAAGAAGATATAGCTGGTTTGGAAAAAAAGAAGAATGTATTTTTCCATTAAACAATCCAAAATTTTTAATTGACTGATGAAAAAAGAACAATTCTCTAGATTTTATGATATGGAAACGAGATGGTATGATGAAGATATGTTAGGTCATCTTAATCATGGAACCGCAGTAACTTATTTTGAAGATGCTAGAGTGAGACATGCACATGATATTGGACTTTCACCTTACGATAGTAATAAATTTCCATTTATTGTTGCTTCAATGTCATTCAATTTTTTAAAACAAGTCAAGCACCCAAAAAAAATCAGCATAGGACTTAAAGTTTCCAGAGTCGGAGGAAAAAGTTTCGACTATGAATATGGTTTATTTGTTGAGGATGACAATGAATGTGCAATTAGTTGCCATATGACACTTGTTTGTTTTGACTTTAGAAGCCAAAAAAGTGTAAAAGTTTTTGAAGAGATAAAAAATGATTTTGGGGATAATGAATGAATATTGTAATAGAAAATGATATAAAAATAATTCGAATGGGCGATAAAGGCCCAAATCTTTTAAGCGTTGATAGAGCAAAAAAAATTATTAAAGAGCTAAACTATAACGAATGTAAGGCAGTTATTTTTCTAGGAAACGATAAAGTTTTTAGCGCTGGGTTAAATCTAAAAGATTTAACATCTGCTACAAAGCCGGATCAAGTAGCTTTAATTTTTGGTACTCTTGGAAAATTACTCCAAGCATGCAGAGATTTTCAAGGACCTGTAATCAGTATTGTAGGTGGGCATGCAATAGCTGGAGGCTGTCTTCTCGCTCTAGCTTCTGATTACCGCTATGGAATGCACGGGATGCATCGGATGGGATTGAATGAAATGGCAATTGGAATTGACTTACCATCAGATATGCTTTCAATTATTTCACATTCTATCAGTAGAGATAATTTATTTGAAGTTGCAACACAGTGCAAGATGTATACACCAGTTCAAGCTGAGAAAAAAGGATTGATAAATGAGCTAGTTGGACACCGATTTTCAGGAAAGAAAAATGCTACTTCACTTGCTTTAGAAAAAGCAAAAAAATTAGCTCAATTCTATATAAATGCTGGCGAACCATTTGTTAGGTTGAAGCAGTCGCTTATGCATGAAACTACTTTTGACTATGATATATTGATTGAAAATTGGTTCTCAGATGAGACACAGAAAAAAGTCAAAACTGTAATGAGCTCATTAGCAAAAAAATGAATATTCTTGTCGCAGGCGGCACCGGATTTATTGGAAAAAAAATTGTTGGAACTTTATCAAGTCAAAATTATAAGGTTTTTGTTTTAACAAGAAATATAAATCATCATAAAAATTCATTTGGAAAAAATATAGAGCTAGTTGAATGGAATGCTACGAATCCTAGGCTGCTTTCAAAAATATCTGTATTAATTAAATTAAATGGAGAGAAAGTAGATCAATTGTGGACAAAAAAAACCAAAAGAAAAATTCTTTCTAGTAGAATTGAGACTACCAATCTTCTATACAAGTTCTGCAAAACAAATCAAATTATTCCAAAACAATTAATTAATGCATCAGCTGTTGGTATTTATGCTAATAATGAAGCTAAGTATGATTCTGCCGTGAACGAAGATTCGAGCCATGGAAACACATTTCTATCGGATGTATGCATTCAAAATGAAAAGGGATGTGAAATATTTAGTTCCTTCGAAAATATGAAAATGATCCAATTACGAATTGGAGTAGTACTTCAAAAAAAAATTGTATCATTACTTTCTTTGCCTTTGTTTTTTTCAATTCCAATTCCAGGAAATAAAAATCATTATTTTCCATGGGTTCACGTTGACGACATTGCTGGATTTACTTCGTTTTCTATCAAAAATAATTTAGAAGGAGTTTTCAATTTAGTTTCTCCAGATTTTGCAAATCATCAAAAATTCTTTAAGGAAATTATTAGTTATAAAAAAGGTTTACTAAGATGGGTTTTATTTATACCAAATATAATAGTAAAACTTTTTTTAAGAGATATGAGTGAAATGTTATTGTATGGCCCTAAAACAGAGCCAAAAAGGACTTTAGAGAGTGGATACAAATTCAAATTTAAATCTTTAAAAGATGCACTTTCAAGTCTCTCTTAATAAATAGCTTGGAAAATCTTAAAAATTTGGTAAATTTCAGGCTGTGAAAACAATAAAAATTCTACTAAAAGGATTAATCAATTGACTGCCAAAATTTCAAAAAAACTTTCGAACGAATTAAAGAATATTGAATCTACCGGTCCTGACGAAATGGCTGCTGCTATTGAAAAAGAGCAAGCAGAAGAAGAAAAAAGAAAACAGGCTTTAGGTAGAGCTGATGAGAGAATTAAGAGATCTAAAGTATCTAGCGGTACTATTAGTATGTATTTATCTGAAATATCTCAATACGAACCTCTAGCTCCAGAAAAAGAGGTTGAATTAGCAGTGTTAATTGCTAAGGGCGATAAAAGAGCTATGAAGGAGCTAGTAGAGGCAAATTTAAGATTTGTTGTATCTGTTGCGAAGAAATATCAAGGAAATGGTCTGTCTTTATCAGATATCATTAACGAAGGTAATTTAGGCTTAATTAAAGCTGCAAAAAGATTTGATCCTTCAAGGGGATTTAAATTTATTTCGTATGCAGTTTGGTGGATTAGACAAGCAATTCTTCAAGCATTAGCAGAACAAGGAAGATTAATAAGATTGCCTTTAAATCGTGTAGGTACGATTACAAAAATAACCAAAGCTGCTGAAAAACTTGAAGCTGAAATGGGTAGACCTCCAAAAGTTGAAGAGATTAGTCATCAACTTGATGTAAAAACTGAAGAAGTTTTTAATGCTCTACAGTATTCAAGAAGACATAGTTCATTAGATGCTCCTTTTGCTGAAGGCGAAGATAGTTCTTTAATTAATGTCATTGAAGATGAGCAGGAAAAAGATCCTGATAATAAAGTAATGGATACTTCAATGAAAGAAGAAATTGGATCTGCTTTAAGCACTTTAACAGAAAGAGAACGCTCAGTAATAGAAATGTATTTTGGAATTAATAGAGATAGATCTTTTACACTTAACGAAATTGGTGAACAATTTAGCTTAACTAGAGAGCGTGTAAGACAAATTAAAGAAAAAGCTATTAGAAGATTAGCTCATAAAACTAGAAGTGAGCCTTTGAGAGTTTATCTTGGACAGTAGTTTAAATTCTGCTTTAATTTTATTCCCAATTTTTCCAATAATCTTAATAATGCATTTACATACACTTGTTAATGCGTTGCAAATTAAAAAATCAATATTAAGCAAAGAACTAGATCCTCGATGGTTGAAGTTTATGCCGGGTTGGCAAGAAATTCCTGATAATATTCAAGCTTCTAGAGAATTATATAAGAATCTTTTTCAAGCTCCGATAATTTTTTTAATCTTTTGTTTGTTTGCATATGTTTTAAATAATGTATCTATATTTAATCTAGTTTTAGCGTGGATGTATGTTGTTTTGAGGATATGGCATTATTTTGTTAGAATTACAAATCCAAAACTCTCAAAAAGAAGAATTCCCTTCCAGTATTCCTTGATTGTAAGTCTTGTATTATGGATTGATTTATTCATTTTTTTGTTAAAATAATTAATAGCACAACAATTCACATAGTTGTATAATCCTTTATTATGGCTAAAAAACCAAAAATAGCAATTATTGGACGTCCAAATGTTGGTAAATCTACATTGTTTAACAAGCTTTCTGGAAAAAGAACATCTATTGTTGATCAGCTAGAAGGAGTAACTAGGGACAGGGTCTATGCAAGCGCAGAATGGTTATCACAGGAATTTAATATTATTGATACTGGAGGGTTTGTTAGCTCCAATGAAGATATTTTTAATAAAAAAATTAAAGTACAAATTTCAGCAGCTCTAAATGAGTGTCATGGAATAATTTTTCTTGTCGATGGTAAAGATGGTTTAAATCCTAATGATAACCTTTTATCTAAATTAGTTAGAAAGTCAGGTAAAAATTTTGTGATGGGTGTTAATAAGTGCGATACTCCAGATCACAGCTTTAGAAAAGACCAATTCTTTGATCTTGGTTTTGAAAATCCTTTTCCAATTTCTGCATTAAATGGAGCTGGTATAGGCGATATGTTAGATGAGCTGTTTGAGCACATTGATTTTAATTTGATTTCTAAATCTGATGACGATGAGGATTGTTCTATTTCTATTGTAGGAATGCCAAATGTTGGAAAGTCATCATTGTTGAATGCTTTGCTTCAAAGAGATCAAGCAATAGTCTCTGATATTGCAGGTACTACCAGAGATTCTTTGGATACTGTAATTAAGTGGCACGGAAAAAATATCAAAGTAGTCGACACAGCAGGCCTTAGAAAAAAGAGCAAGATTGATACGGATATAGAATTTTATAGCTCTCTAAGAGCAATGGATTCACTTCTGAGATCAGATTTAGTTTTACTTGTTGTCGATGCTGAGAAGGGGTTTACAAAACAAGAAAAGTCGATTGCTAAAGAGGTAATTAAAAAAGGAAAAAGAATGATTATCCTTGTTAATAAATGGGATTTAGCTTCAGGGACTGACATTTCGGCGGAGCTTTATAAAGAAGATATGTATGATGAATTCAAAGATTTAAGACATTACCCTATTTTATTTGTTTCTGCTTTGACAAAAAGGAGAGTATCAAATATTTTGGAAATTGCTTGGGATGTTTTTACAAAGCAAAGAGAAAAATTATCTACTAAAAAACTTAACGAATGGGTGGAAAAAGCTGTTAGAAACTATCCTCCTCCAGCTAAACTTGGTAAATCAATTAAGTTAAAATTTATTGAACAAGTTCAACAGTCTCCTCCAATTTTTGCAATATTTAGTAATTATCCAAAGCTAATATCTGTACAATATTTAAGGTACTTGCATAATCAATTAAGGGATTCTTTTGATTTAAAGGGCATAACTATTAAGTTTTCTCTAAGAAAAGGCTAATGACAAAAAAACAAACTTATAGTTGGGCGTTATATGATTGGGCAAATTCTGCTTTTGCTACAACGGTAATGGCTGGTTTTTTCCCTATTTTCTTTTCTCAATATTGGTCTAATCCTGACAATTTATCTATAAGCACCTTTTACCTTGGTCTAGGCAATTCTATTGCATCATTAATTGTTGCATTGATGGCACCCATTTTAGGAGCCATAGCAGATAGAGGAAGTTTCAAGAAAAAGTTTCTTATTTTCTTTGCATTTTTAGGTATTGTAATGACTTTGAGTTTAGGGTTTGTTGCTCAAGGAATGTGGCAAGTTGCTTTATTGGTATATATTTTTTCAACCATAGGTTTTTCTGGTGCAAATATTTTTTATGATTCATTATTACCTGCAGTTTCAGATGAAAAAAGCGTTGATCAAGTATCTGCATTAGGTTTTTCATTGGGCTATCTTGGGGGAGGAATCCTCATCATTATTAATTTTTTGATGATTTCATATCCTTCAGCTTTTGGGTTAATTGATGCAGTTCAAGCAACAAAATACTCTTTTATTTCAGTCGCTGTTTGGTGGACTATATTTTCTCTACCATTAATCTTTTTTGTTGAAGAGCCAAAACATCATAGTCAAGAAGGTATTCGTGATTCAATTAAGAATGGTTTAGTTCAATTCAAAAGTACTTTTAATGATTTAAAAAAATTAAAAGTTGTTGCCACCTTTCTTCTGGCATATTGGCTTTATATTGACGGCGTTGATACAGTTGTTAGAATGGCAGCAAATTTTGCTTTTACTTTAGGTTTTGATCAATCTGCTATTATGGGAGCATTAGTATTTATTCAATTGATAGCATTTGTTGCTACTCTTGCTTACATAAAGCTGTCAAAATTTATTGGGTTAAAAAACGGCATATACTTAGGAATTTTAGGATATTTAGTGATTATTTTTGCAGGTTATTTTACAGAGACTATTACGCATTTTTATATTGTTGCTTTCTTGATTGGTTGTTTTCAGGGCGGAATACAATCTTTGAGTAGAAGTTTATATTCAAGAATTATTCCTGAAAAAAAAGCTGCTGAATTCTATGGTTTTTACAATATGCTAGGAAAATTTGCAGCAGTTTTTGGACCTATTCTAATGGGGACTGTTACTTTACTCTTGAGTAATGTTGTAGAAAATGAAATCTTAGCAGCTCGCTTTGGTTTAATGTCAATTATGATCTTATTTCTTTTGGGAGGTTATATTTTTTCAAAGGTAGATATAGCTGAAGGCGAAGCAATTGCCAAAAACCTTTAATTTCAATAGAAGAAGAACAATTTTAAAATTTTTTGAAATAAAGCGCTCACAAAGTTGCAATTTTTTATAAATTATCGACGTGAATAACATTTCAGAATATTCAGAGTTAGTTCAACCTACGCACATTAATACTGCTGGAACACTTTTTGGCGGGTATATGCTAGCATGGCTCGATCTAGCAGCAGCGAAAGCAGCATCAGAGTTTTTAGAACAGACTGATGCATGGGGAGCGGTTACTCGCGCATTGGATAAGGTTGAATTTAAAGAGCCAGTTTATCTTGGAGATTGGGTGAAATGTAAATCACAAATAATTCAAGCTGGAAATACTTCTGTCAAAGTCCAAGTTCAGGCTTTTGCACAAAGCAAAGATCACGGTAAAAGACTCGCTTGCACTGCTGACATTACTTTTGTTGCAGTAATCAAAAATGAAGCAGGAGATTTAATCAGCTTTAAACACAATCTAAGCTTATAAAGGAAATTAAAAATGGCACATATTAAAGAATTAAAATTTTTAAAAAATCATAAAGAATTGGTTGACGAAAACTATAGTATGGTTGCAGTACCTACATTTTCCGATACAATGGATAAAGATTTAGCTCAACTATTTAAATCGCAAAATAAAACCGGAAAAGTCGGTGAATTAGTGTTTGAAATAGATAATGATTCAAGAGTAGTTTATTATGGCCTTGGTAATTCTTCAGAAAAAACTCCTGAAAATTTTCGTAGAGCAGCTGGTGAAATTGTAGGATATGCCTTAAAACATAAATACAATGATATTGCTGTAGAGTGTCCTGTTTCAGATGAAGGCGAGTATTATTGTCAAGCTTTTTCAGAGGGTCTAATTTTATCAAGCTATAGGTTTTTAGACTATTTTACAGATCAAAGAGGAGATTATCATTTAAATAGCATTACTATGGTTGGAGCTTGCAATGAAGAAGCAGCAAAAAAAGGAGTAATTATTGGTAGCGCTGTTTGCGATTCTAGAGATTTAGGAAATCATCCAGGCAATGTTACTACGCCAACCAGATTAGCAGAGTTTGCTACAGAGGTTGGAAAGAAAGGTAATATGAAAGTTACTATTTTTGATAGAGAAGAATTTACAGAGATGGGAATGGGATCTTTTGCTGGCGTTGCGCAAGGCACTAATGAGCCTCCAAAATTTATTATCATGGAATATTCTGGCGGTAAAAAAAATGAAAAACCAATTATGCTTGTTGGTAAAGGTTTAACTTTTGACACTGGAGGCGTTTCTCTAAAACCAGGATTAAACATGGATCAAATGAAATTTGATATGTGTGGATCAGCTGTAGTTTTCGGAGTTATGAATGCAATTGCTGAATTAAAACCAAACATGAATGTTGTTGCAATAGTTCCGTCAACCCATAACATGCTAGGCGGTTCTGCATATAGGCCAGGAGATATTCTTACAGCATACAATGGAAAAACAATTGAAGTATTAAACACTGATGCAGAAGGAAGATTGATTCTTGCTGATGCGCTTGCATATGCAAGCAAGCACTACGATCCAGAGTATATGCTTGATTTTGCAACCCTTACAGGTGCAGTTGTAATTACGCTTGGTCACATAGCAACAGGATTAATGAGTAATAATGAATCGTTGGTTGAAAATATTAAAGTTTCATCAGATAACACCGGTGAGCATGTGTGGCAGTTACCACTTTGGGAGGAATATTGTGACCAAGTAAAATCTGAGGTTGCTGATGTCAAAAATTTAGGATCTCCAGGTCAAGCTGGAACTATAGCTGGAGCTGCTTTTTTGAAAGCTTTTGTTGGCAAAGATATTCCATGGGCCCACTTTGACGTAGCTGGAACCTCATATCATGTTGAAAATAGAAGCTACATTCAAAAGAATAGTGCTTCAGGTCAAGTGATTAGGCTGGTCCTTGATTTGATTGGTGCTTAAATGAATAAATTATTTAAGAATGATATTTCTTTAGATCAAAAGAATCATAAATATATTCTTGAAAGTAGTCCTGATTTCAAATTTTCTAGCGTTACAGAGTTTATACACCATTTTTTTGAAAAATTTGATCAAGAAAAAGTTGCAAGAAAATTAATTAATACTCATCCAAAATATAGCGGTAAAACAGTAGTTGAGGTAATTAAAGAATGGGGTAAGGGTGCGGAGAGGGGTACAATTGTTCATAATGAATTAGAGATGTTCATTAAAGAAAATATTACTCCAAAACATCCAATGTCTGTTACTGGAGTTCAGTGGGTTAAAGAAAAACAAAAGAATCCACATAACACCTTTTATTCTGAGGTTGTAGTATATTCAAAAGAGCTAGGAATCGCAGGAACAATTGATGTCCTAGTTTATAATAGCGAGCAAGATATGTATCATTTAGTAGACTGGAAAACTAATAAGCGTATTGATAAAAAATCATTCAGAAAAAAAAGAGGTCTTCTAAGCTCATCCAAACATTTAGAGGATTGTAATTTTATACATTATTCTCTACAGCTTACATTTTATAGATATATATTAGAACGTTTTTATGGACTTGAAATAGGAAGTCAAACATTATTCCATCTTAAAGAAAATAATCAATATGAGATTTATAATGTTGATTATAAAAGTGAAGATTTAATTAATATGCTTAGAGAGAAAGAATTAATTTAGAAATATTATAATATTCTTATTTTATACTAACTCTTTTTTCTTGAATTAGTTCACAGCCCGGAACATCTTCACCATTTTTTAATGCTTCTTTTATTTTACCTTTATCAATTGATTGCAATTCTTTGGTTTCAATATAGCTTGATGGAATGTTTTGTTCATTAGTAATAACAACTTTATGAGGATTATTTTGAAGAGAAATAGTTATTTCAGAACTTTCTACTTTTTTTGTATTTGTTTTTTCTAGATTATATCTTAAATATTCTTTTAGATGTTTAACTTTAGACTCTATTGAGGTTCTTCGTTTATATTGTCTTGATTCTGCTTCTTTAATTCCGGCAGCTGTGTGTTCTAAATTTTTAATAAATTTAGCAACGTTAGTAGTTTTCAATTTGAATTCACCTTCAAGCGATTCTAACGTATCTTTAACAGACTGATCATCAAGATCAGTTAAGTTTTCAAGAGCTTCTTGAAATTCATCCGCAAGTTCATAAAGACTAGGTAAAGACATAGATTAATATAAAAAAAATACCCTGAAAAAATCAGGGTATTTTTGAAATGGATTTAAAAAAAGATTATTGATTGATTTTGCTATTAAGAAAGATAATACTAATCTAATTCTTTTATCTCTTTAAGAAGATCGTTAAGCATGTCTTTTGCATCGCCAAAAACCATAATAGAATTATCATATCCAAATAATTCATTTTGAACTCCAGCAAATCCTGGGTTCATACTTCTTTTGTTGATAATAACGGTTCTAGATTTATCAACGTTCAGGATAGGCATTCCATAGATTGGACTTGATTGATCATGCCTTGCGGCAGGATTGACAACGTCATTAGCTCCTAAAATTAGCGCAACATCACAATCTTCAAATTCAGGATTAATTTCATCTAAATCTTTTAGTACATCATAAGAGACATTTGCTTCAGCTAGTAATACATTCATATGTCCAGGCATTCTTCCAGCAACAGGGTGAATAGCATACAATATTTTTTTACCCATTGCCTCTAAAGATTCTGCTACTTCTCTAGCAACATGCTGAGCTTGTGCAACAGCTAAACCATAGCCTGGAACAATAATAATTTTTTCAGCAGCATCAAGAATCATTGCGGCTTCAGTAGTTGAATAGCTTTTAATATTGACTTCTTTGCCGCCTTCACTACTTCCGGAGGTTTCCGCTGCTCCAACCGCTCCAAATATAACATTTGCTAAAGAACGATTCATGCCTTTACACATTATATTTGTAAGAATAAGACCAGAAGCTCCAACAAGCGATCCACTGATAATAAGTGCATTATTACTGATTAGAAATCCAGTAGCGGCAGCAGCAATACCAGAGTAAGAATTAAGTAATGAAATCACCACAGGCATGTCTGCTCCTCCAATAGGTATAGTAAGACCTATTCCAAGAAGTAGGGCAAGCACTATAACAATATAAAATGCATTTAAATATCCACTGTAAATAGATGATTCAAAAAATAATCCTGGAGCAAGAATTATAGATACAGATAATAAGGCAATTATTGCATTTATAGCTTGTTGACCTTTAAAAGTGATTGCTCTTCCGGAAATAAATCCTTGAAGTTTACCAAATGCAACAAAGCTTCCTGTAAAGGTTAGCGATCCAATAAAAACGCTTAAACAAACAATAATGAAAGGACTGTTTGGTGAGGATAGAAACTCTGAGGATGCTACAAAAGCTGATGCTGCTCCTCCTAATCCATTAAAAATAGCAACCATTTGAGGCATCTCGGTCATTTGAACTCTCGTTGCAAAAATTAAACCAATTACAGCTCCAATAACTACACCAGTAAGTATTAGAGAAAAGTCAAATTCTTTTCCTGGGTAAGTTAGGGTTGCAATAACTGCAATTAACATTCCAAGAGAAGATAAAAGATTCCCGCTTCTTGCAGTCTTGGGATGAGATAGCCTCTTAATCCCTAATATAAAAGCAATAGCTGATACTAAATAAAGTATGTTTGTTATTTGAATAGCTTCCATATTATTTCTTCTTAAACATTTTTAACATTCTATCAGTAACTAAAAAACCGCCAACTACATTAATTGTAGCACAGATTAAAGCGGCAAGACCTATATATTTACTTGCATCTCCACCGTCAACTAAGATTGCGAGAATAGCACCAACAATAGCGATACCTGAAATTGCATTAGATCCTGACATTAGAGGAGTATGAAGTGTTGGTGGAACTTTATTGATAATTTCATTACCAACAAAAACAGCAAGAATAAAAATCGTAATTAAACTAACAATATCAATTTGCATTACATTGCCTCCTTTGTAGGCTCATGACGAACCACACCATTTTCTAAAAATAACATTCCATCAATAATTTCATCTTCCTTGTCTAGCATAAATCCATCTTCAGAATGACAGTGATCAATTATTGCTTCAATATTTTTTGAAAATAACTGACTAGAATGAAAAGCCATTGTACTTGGTATATTAGCATTTCCATCAATCAAGACACCACCATGATTTACTACTTCATTTGGTGATGTTAATTCACAATTTCCGCCATTTTCAGCAGCTAAATCCATAATAACAGATCCTGGCGACATTGTTTCTACCATATCTTTAGGTATTAGCATTGGCGCAGGTCTATTAGGTATAAGAGCAGTTGTAATAACAATATCTGATTTACCAACTCTTTCTTTCATCAATTCTTGTTGTTTGGCTTTGTAATCATCGCTTGTTTCAGAAGCGTATCCTCCAGAACCAACACCATCATCCGAATCACTGTCTACTTCAACGAATTTTGCTCCAAGACTTTCAACTTGTTCTTTTACTTCAGGTCTTACATCAAATGCTTCTACTTGGGAGCCTAATCTTTTGGCTGTTGCAATTGCTTGCAAGCCGGCAACACCTGCTCCAATAACAAGTGTTCTAGCGGGAGAAATAGTTCCTGCTGCTGTCATTAGAAGAGGCATATATTTTCCAATATGATTTGCTCCAATTAGAACTGCTTTGTATCCAGCAATATTAGCCTGCGAACTTAAAACATCCATTTTCTGCGCAAGAGTAGTTCTTGGAAGTAAGTTTAAAGAAAAAGCTGATACTTTTTGACCAGCTAATCGTTTCACACAATCAATTTCTTTGATTGTTTGTAATAGAGAAATAAATAATGTTCCATCTTTAAGAGATAAAATTTCTTCCTTTGAAGGTGAGTTAACTTTGCAAACTATATTGCAATCAAAAATTTGATTTTTATCAACAATTTTAGCACCTGCATTTTTGTAGTCGTCATTAGAATAATTAGCATTTAAGCCTGAATCAGATTCAATGAAAAATTCATATCCTTTTTTTGAGAGCGCAGAAACGGTTGATGGCACAATCGCCACCCTCATTTCATTTGTTTTATTTTCTTTTAAAATTCCAATTTTCATAACAATAAAATCGAGGTAAAATTACGCATTTCGTAGCAATCATCAAGAACTTTATTCATAATAAATATTTTTTTTAATTAAATTTAATTATGGAATTATATCCCAAAGCCAAAGTTTTTAATTCTTTCAATTTAAAAGTATCTGATTTACATACAATTTTTGTTGAAGAATCAGGAAATAAAAATGGAAAGCCTGTAATATTTTTACATGGCGGTCCAGGGGGAGGAATTAGTTCTAGCTACAGACAGTACTTTAATCCTGAGAAATGGAGAATAATTATGTTTGATCAGCGCGGTTGCGGTAAAAGCACTCCATTTGCTGAATTGAAAGAGAATACTACTTGGGATTTGGTTGCAGATATTGAAAGAATTAGAGAGTATCTTGAGATTGAAAAATGGGTAGTTTTTGGAGGAAGTTGGGGAAGTACACTATCTCTAGCTTACAGTCAAAAACACCCTTTGTCTTGCAAAGCGCTTATACTTAGAGGAATATTTTTAGTAAGAAAAAAAGAGATTGATTGGTTTTATCAATATGGAGCAAGCAACGTCTTTCCAGATAGATGGGAATCTTATTTAGCCCCAATTCCTGAGCATAAAAGAAATAATTTATTAAGCGCATATTATGAAATTTTGACTGGCGATAATCATCGAAAGAAAATTGAAGCAGCAAAAGCTTGGAGTACATGGGAGGGAAGTTCTGTTAGACTCATTTTAGATGATGATTTTATATCTGATTTTGGTGATGAAAAATTTGCTGAAGCATTTGCAAGAATTGAATGCCATTATTTTATGAATAATTGTTGGCTTCCAACTGAAAATTATTTAATCGAGAACGTGGATAAAATAAGAAATATTCCTGCAGTTATAGTTCATGGTAGATATGATATAATTTGTCCTGTCGTTCAAGCTTGGGATTTACATAAGGCATGGCCGGAAGCAGATTTACATATTATTCCTGACGCAGGACATTCAATTTATGAAGAAGGTATTAAGAATAAGCTGCTTGAATACACTGATAAGTTTGTAGAATTGTAGTCTATATTAGGCTTGATACAATTGCCAATAATGACCCAAGTAAAAATGTTGTATTACTTGCTATATCCGATCCAGCTATTAAAAAACCAATAAGTACTAAAAGTTTATTATTAAATTTTAGTTTAGTTTTCTGACTGTCAGATATTTCCAATTCATCGATATCATCATTTTTAATAGAAAGCGTAGTATTTACAGCTGAATCTTTAGATATTTTATTTTTAGAAATAATTTGATTGTTCCTAAGGAGAAATTGAATACTTTTTCTTTTTGGCATATCTATTTCAAAAGATTCAATATTTTCATTAAGCTGAAGTGCTATCTGCGTTGATTCTTCAGTATTTGAAATTTCTACACTTTTTAATGAATCATTTTTATAATTAGAAATTGCAAGACTATCTGACTTTGCATCATAAATGGTTATATAAAACCATTCAGAAGAATACCATGCAGTTACATTATTAAGATTTAATTTTTTATTTGAATCGAGTAAAATGACTGTTCCGTTATTTTTAGATTCTACATGCAATTTTTTTATAGTCTGATTTTGAGACAAAACCGGAGTACAAAAAAACAAAAATAAAACAGTTAGTATTAGATTATTTTTCACCTAATGAATATATTATTTGTTTAGATTCATATGAAACAATTTTATCAATGAAAAGTTCACAAATTAGAGAATCATTTATTAGCTTTTTTGAAAGCAAAAACCATAAACGGGTTTCAAGTGCGCCTGTATTACCAATAGGCGACAAGTCTTTATTGTTTACAAACGCTGGTATGAATCAATTCAAGCCAATTTTTTTAAATACTCAAGAGCCAACCAATCTTCGAATAGTTAATAGTCAAAAATGTATTCGCGTAAGTGGAAAGCATAACGATTTAGAGGAGGTTGGAAGAGATGGGTTCCATCATACTTTCTTTGAAATGTTGGGTAACTGGTCATTCGGCGATTATTACAAAAAAGAAGCTATAGAATGGTCTTGGGAGCTTTTTACAGAAGTGTGGAAGCTTGATAAATCAAAATTATGGGTTACAGTTTTTGAAGAAGATGACGAAGCATATAATTTATGGAAAGATTGTACAGATATCAATCCTGCAAGAATTATAAGGTCTGGAGCTAAAGATAATTTTTGGGAAATGGCCGAAACAGGTCCATGCGGTCCTTGTTCAGAGATTCATTATTATGTAGGCGAACATGCTAATAATCAAAAAGCTGAAATGGTTAACAATTCACCTGATTATTGGGAGTTATGGAATCTTGTATTTATTCAATTTAATAGATTAAAAGATGGAACAATGGAAGATCTTCCAAAAAAACATGTAGATACAGGCGCTGGTTTAGAAAGAATTTGTTCAATTCTTCAAGATAAAGATTCTAATTATAAAACAGATCTTTTTTCAGCAACAATTAAAGATTTGGAAAAATTGTCAGGAACTAGGTATAAAGATTTTGAAATTACTTATAATGTAATTTGTGATCATATACGTATGTTGTCTTTTGCTATTGCTGATGGCGTAATTCCTTCAAATGATGGAAGAGGATATGTTGTTAGAAGAGTATTAAGAAGGGGATCAAAATTTGCACTTAATCTTAAAAGCAATGAACCAATTTTATATAAATTAGTTGGTTCGGTAGTAACTACAATGTCAAGCCATTATCCAGAGCTAAAAGAAAAGCAGCAATACATTGAACAGACAATTTTGAGTGAAGAAAATTCATTTTTAAGAACCCTTGAAAAAGGTGTTATACAATTTGAAAAAATTATTGAAAATACTTCTGCAGATATAATAAATGGTAACGATGCATTTAAATTATATGATACATATGGCTTCCCTTTAGATTTGACAGAAATGATGGCTGAAGAAATTGGTAAAAAGGTTGATGTTGAAGGTTTCAACAGTAAAATGCTAAAACAGCAAGCTTTGGCAAAAAGTGGTCAAAAATTTTTAATGGATAATGCGAATATTAAATGGGAATTAGCTTTAGATAAGAAGCATTCTAATTTTGTAGGGTACGATAAAATGAAAATATCTTCAGAGATGGTAAATTATGCTTTAAATGAAGATCATATTATTATAGTGTTAAAAGAAACACCTTTTTATGCAGAATCTGGCGGTCAAATTGGAGACACTGGAATAATAAAAAATAATGATTTTACCGTTGATGTTGAAGATACTCAAAGAGATGGAGATTTTATTATCCATATTTGCAGTCTTAAGAATGGATCTATTAGAAAAAATCTTGATGTAGATTGTGAGGTTGATCTAAATAGAAGATCTGATATTAGGTTAAATCATTCTGCTACACATTTACTTCATCAGGCTATAAAAGATGTATTGGGTAATCAGGTAAATCAAGCTGGCTCTTTAGTACATCCAGAATATCTTAGATTTGACATAACGCATCCAAATAAAATTTCAAAAGAGGATTTAAAGGCAATTGAAGATATAGTAAACAAAAAAATTAAAGAAAATATTCCGGTAGAAACAAGCATCAAAAGTCTTGAGGACGCTAAAAAAGAAGGAGCAACTGCTTTATTTGGAGAAAAATATGGCGATAAAGTGAGAGTGTTGTCAATGGGTTCATATTCGATGGAGCTATGTGGGGGTACTCATGTTTCTAATACCGGAGAAATTCAAAAGTTTAAAATAAAACACGAAAAAGCTATTTCGGCTGGAGTTAGAAGAGTTCACGCCATAACACATAAGCAGGTTGATTTTTTTGTGAAAAAGAAAGCAGAAGAATTAGGTCTTCAAGAGCATGCGCATGAAAAGAAAGAATTAAAGAGAAAAAATCAGTTATCACTTCTAGGAGCAGTTGATATTGAATCAATCTTAAAAGATAAAATTTCTATAAATAATATAAATTTTTTGATAGCAGAAGTAAATTTAGGCTCAGCAGGAGATCTTAAAGAAATTAATAAAAGGGTAAGAAATAATTTTCTTTCTGGAATAGTCTGTCTATTCACAGAAGTTGAAGATAAAAAAACACTTTCTATTGGTGTATCTGATGATTTGATAAAAAAATCAATTATTGCTGGAGATTTGGTTAAAGAGATATCTATGCAATTAGATGGAAGTGGTGGTGGAAGAAAGGATTTTGCTATGGCTGGAATTTCCTCACAAAATTCAACAGCAAAAATTAATGATGTTATAAAAAATACAATTAAAACTATTTTGGAGAAAATATAATGCAGTTTCAAAAAGTAAAAAATTCATATATAGTTCATGTTGAAAAGGGTGAAAAAGTCATAGAATCATTAACACTCTTTTGTAAGCAAAATAATATATATTCAGCCCAGCTTGCAGGTATAGGCGCAGTTAAGAATATTGATATTGGAGCATATGATATTGATACAAAAGATTATGTCCATAGATATTTTGATGAAATACTCGAATTATTATCTTTTCAAGGCAACGTTGCTTTAAAAGACGGAGAGCCTTTTTTGCATGCGCATATTACTTTAGGTAATCATGATATGAAGGTATTTGGAGGACACTTATTTGAAATGGAAGTAGCTGCTGTTGGAGAATTTATCATTCACGACTTTGAAGATAAAACTTTTAGAAAATTAAATGAAGATATTGGACTTGCAACCCTAAGTCTATGCAAATTATAAGGAGAAAATATGTCAGAATTCAAATCACCTAACCCAGTTGGACCATACTCAATGTTTAGAGAACTTTCATCTGGGGGATGGATAAGTTCAGGTCAAATACCAATTAATCCTCAAACAGGAAAGCTTAACAATGATTCGATTGAAGAGGAGGTCGTACAGGTTTTTAATAACTTAGAAGCTGTATTATCTGATAATGGAAAATCATTAAATGATGTTAAAAAGTTTTTAGTTTTTTTAACTGATTTATCAATTACTCCTTTAGTTAACGCTGAAATAGAAAAAAGATTAATTGAACCGTTTCCTGCAAGGTCAACAATACAAGTCGTAGGACTGCCAATGGGAGCAAATGTAGAAGTAGAATGTTTAGGGTAATAATTTTTAACTTTATTTTTATTGTTTTTTTCACATCTATATCGCTATCTCAACAAAAAGTAGATTTTAGAACTCCTGAAGAGCAGGCAAAAGATCCAAAAATTGCTCTTAAAAAGTCTTTAATTTTTCCTGGAATGGGTCAAATATATAATGATCAAAAAATAAAAGGATATTCATTGATTGCTGCAGAAATATTTTCTTTATGGAGCTTCAATGAAAACAGAAAAAAACATAAAAATTATTCTGAAAGTGATGCAAAGTCTCAGGATTATTATTTGACAGAGAGAAATCGTTTTGCTTGGATGGCAATTGGGTTGTACTTTTATGGAATTCTAGATTCTGTTGTTGAGGCACATCTAGATAATTTTGATGAAATAGTTAAACAAAACAATCCTGTAGAGAAAGAAGGGAATATTTATGGAGAATAATAGAGAGCAATGGAGTTCTAAAGCAAGTTTTATTTTAGCTGCTGCTGGTTCAGCAGTTGGGCTTGGCAATATCTGGAAATTCCCTTATATAGCTGGCGAAAATGGCGGAGCAGCTTTTCTATTTATCTATTTGATTTGTATTTTATTAATAGGGTTACCAATTTTAAATATTGAGATTCTTCTTGGAAGAGAGACTAAAAAAAATCCAGTTGGAGCATTTAAAACTTTAACGAAGAATCCATTTTGGCAATATGTTGGAGCACTAGGAGTTTTTGCCAGTTTTACCATTCTTTCCTTTTACAGTGTAGTTGGAGGATGGTCTTTAGCTTACACTTACGAAGCATTAATAGGAACGTTTAATACAGCTGCTTTTGACAACCCTTCTTCTGCAGGCAATTTCTTTAGCTTAAAAAATAATAGCCCTTTATGGGTTCTAGGCTACCATACTTTATTTTTAGCTATTGTTGTTATGATTTTGCTATCAGGTGTTAGAGCAGGACTTGAAAAGGCTAGTAGATTTCTGATGCCTATTTTATTAATTATTCTTCTAATTTTGGTTGTTCAAGGACTTGTTTTACCTAATGCAAATGAAGGAGTATCTTTTCTTTTCCAGCCAGATTGGACTAAAATTAATGGTCAAACAATTTTATTAGCACTAGGTCATGCATTCTTTACTTTAAGTTTAGGAATGGGAGCAATGATGACATATGGTAGCTACTTATCAGATAAAGACGATATCGTGAATGCATCTTATTTGGTGGCATTCCTTGATACTATTATTGCTATTCTTGCTGGTGTTGCCATTTTTACTGTGGTATTTTCATCAGGTTACGATCCAACAGCTGGACCTGGTTTAGTTTTCCATGTTTTACCTCCTTTATTGTCTGATCTTGCGGGAGGTTATTTCTTTTCACTTCTTTTCTTTTTATTGCTATCAATAGCAGCTATTACATCAGGAATATCAATATTAGAAGTAAGTGTTGCTTATCTGGTTGATGAAAAAAAATATCCAAGAAAAAAAGCAGTTTTAGTGATGGCATTCTTAGTATATATTGCTGCAATTCCATGCGCATTATCTTTCAATCTTTTATCTGATTTTACTTTTAGTTTTCAAGATAAAGCATTTACTTTTTTTGATATTGCAGACTATTTAGCTTCAAATTTACTTTTACCTTTAGGTGGTTTCTTTTTAGCAATTTTTGCAGGTTATGTTTGGGGGATGAGCGATGTGGTAAAAGGTCTATTGAAGGGTACATCAAATTCAAGATTTTTTAACAACAATATCTTTAAAAATAAAAATTCAATTCCTGTTTTTGAGTTCATTGTTAAAACAATCGTTATTCCTATAGTATTTATCGTTTTGCTTAATTTGTTAGGAGTTTTCTAAACTATAATGATTAAAAAATTTTTTCCTATTAATTCAAAGCAATTTACTTTATTTGAAAAAGTTTTTAAATCTTTTGATAAACATGCAATAGATAGATTGGAGTTGTTATTTCCTATGTGGTGCATGATGGCTTTTCAACATTATCTTATCAAGTCTTTTGATATAGCAGTATTTAGAGGAATGAATATTGATATAAATAAAAGCTATGTTTTTTCATTAATTGTCGAAGATTGGATAGGTGTAGCAAGTATTATCTTTCATACATTTTTAATATTATGGCTAATGAAGAGATTTGATTCATTTGGACTATTTAGAACTGTAAAAACAGATTTTCAGAATAATTTCTTATTATTTTTATCGCTATATGCGTTAATTGATATATTAATTTTCGGCAAAATGATGATTGGATATTTTTTAATATCAACTGTTTTATATATTATTTATAGGTCTGACAGTTTTAAAAGTAAGTTTACTAGCATGATTTTAACCGTTATTGCTTTGATTTTTTCCATAAATATGGATGAACCTGTGCTAGCAACTTCTGCAGCAATCTATTTGCCAATTTTAGCTATTTCTATATTTATAAAAACTCAAGAAATGACTTCTTTTGTTCAAAAATATCTGTTATTAATTTTATTTATTTTTATATCAACAAAAGAATTTTGGTTTGGATTCATAGGTCTTGCATATCTTTTATTTTTCAATATGTACTATTATTTTTCATCGAAGAGCAACTATAATTGGCTTAAGTTAGACGTATATTAATAATCTGCTGGTTTTTTTTATCTTTTTTGTTAAATTGTCCAATGTTGACCTTAATAAAAACTTTTTATTCTAAAAAGTTGGCTAAACAAACCATTCCACATTTTGCGCCCGGAGATAATTATGTCAAATAATATTGAAAAAAAATTAACATTTGATGATGTTTTGTTAGTTCCAAGAAAATCATCGATCTTGCCTAAAGAAGTAGATTGTTCTACTCAATTAACTAAGAAAATTTCTTTAAATATTCCTGTAATGAGTGCAGCGATGGATACGGTAACTGAATCTGATATGGCTATAGCTTTAGCGAGACAAGGTGGAATTGGAGTAATACATAAAAATTTAACTATTAAAGAACAGGCATTGATGGTCGATAAAGTTAAAAGATATGAGAGTGGTATGATAAGAAATCCTATCACATTAGATGAAAATAAGACTGTAAGAGATGCGAATCAATTGATGGAGCAATATTCTATTGGAGGTTTACCTGTATTATCAAATGATAAGTTGGTTGGTATAATAACAAAAAGAGATATTCGTTTTGAATCTAATCTTGATACCTTAGTCAAAGATAGAATGACTTCAGAAAACTTAGTTACTGTTAATTCTGAAACTAGTAATGATGAAGCTAAAAAAATTCTTCAAAAACATCGCATTGAACGATTATTAGTTGTTGACAAAAACAATAATCTTGCTGGATTAATTACAGTAAAAGATTTAACAAAGAAAGAAGAATTTCCTCATTCAACAAAAGATAAAAACGGAAGATTGAGAGTAGCCGCTGCGATAAGCGTTAGAAATGATTGGAAAGAAAGAATCTCTGCTCTTGCAGATGTAAGTGTTGATGCAATTGTAGTAGATACTGCTCATGGTCATTCTCAGTTTGTATTAGATTTAGTGAAAGAAATTAAAAAAGAATTTCCAAGACTTGACTTAATTGCTGGAAATGTAGCTACGCCTGAAGCTACTGAAGATTTAATTAAGTCCGGAGCGGATTGTGTTAAGATAGGTATTGGTGCAGGATCAAGTTGTACTACAAGAATTATTGCAGGAGTTGGTGTTCCTCAATTATCTGCAGTTATAGATTGTGCAGAAGTTGGAATAAAGTATGACACACCAATAATTGCTGATGGTGGAATCAGATATAGTGGCGATGTTGCTAAATCTCTTGCTGCTGGTGCAAATGTAGTAATGCTTGGTGGAATGCTAGCCGGGATGGATGAAAGCCCTGGAGAAACTATAGTTTATGAAGGAAGAAGATATAAGTCTTATAGAGGTATGGGTTCTTTAGCTGCTATGAAAGAAGGCGGAGGAGAAAGATATTTTCAGCAAGAAAAAGATGAATTAAAACTTGTACCAGAAGGTATAGAAGGTATGGTACCTTTTAGAGGTCCAGTCAATAGTACCATCTTCCAACTTATTGGTGGTTTAAAATCTTCAATGGGATATTGCGGTTCTGAAAATTTAAAATCTTTTTATAAAAATAAGAAGTTTATTGAAATATCTTCAGCTGGTGTCAAGGAAAGCCATCCACATGAAGTAAGTATTATAAAAGAAGCCCCTAATTATCAAGGGCACGATAAATAGCTATTTACTTAAAGAATTTAAGTGATTGGTAATTTTTGATTTTTGTCTGGCTGCATTATTTTTATGTATAATATTTTTGCTAGCCATTTTATCAATGAAAGAAACTGCATCTGCATAGTGTTCGTCTGCAGATTTTTTAGAATCAGCAGTTAATACACTCTTAATTAATGTGCGCATTCTAGATTTATTTTGAGAGTTAATAGCTCTTTTTTTTAAATCCTGCCTGTCTCTTTTAATTTGTTGTTTATGTCTATCCATAAAATGTGGTTGCAACTTATTCTATATACGAATAGATGTCAATAATTTTCTAATTTGATTATTGTTTTAATTTTTATCGTTTAAATTATACTATGTCGTCAAAAAAACTTAAAGAGATCGCAAATAAAGCAAAGAAAAATGATTTTATCTCTATTTCTGAATTAATGTCGGGGATAGAAAACAATATTTTTTCAAGAAAACAGGTCTCAGAATATATTTTTAAAGAATCGCATGAATCCTTAAAAATTGGCATAACAGGACCTCCGGGAGCAGGAAAAAGCTCTTTAATGAACAAGCTTATTCCTTTAATTAGAAAAACAGGCTTGTCCGTTGGTGTTATTGCAATAGATCCATCAAGTCCAATTACAGGAGGGTCTTTTTTGGGAGATAGGGTAAGAATTAATAATGCAATTAATGACAAAAATGTATTTGTTAGAAGTATGGGTTCTAGAGCAGAACTTGGAGGAGTAACCGAACTGGCAGAAGACTTTAGTGATATTTTAGCTTTTAGTGGAAAAGATATAATTTTTATTGAAACAGTCGGAGTCGGTCAATCTGAATATAGCGTGTCTGAAATAACTGATTTAACTACGTTAGTTTTTGTCCCTGAATCAGGAGATGAAATTCAATTATTGAAAGCAGGCATCCTCGAGCTAGCTGATATCTTTGTTGTTAATAAATCAGATAGAAAAGATTCTAACTTGTTGGTTAGGTCTATAAATAATATTATTTCATCAACCAAAAAAAATATTAAAAAAATCCCAATTTTTAAAACAAGCTGCAAAACTGACGAAGGTCTAGAGATTTTTGCTAATGCAATTGTTGAATATTATAGATCTATGAAAGAAAATGAAGATATACAAAGCAGACAAGTTTTACGATATAACAGAAGAATTAAAACAATCATTGAAAAAGATATTTTAAACAATTTTTGGAATGAACATAGATTGTCTTTATTAGAAAATATTGACAAATCCTCTATTAAAGTGAAGTCTCCATACGAAATTGTTGATGAAATAAAGGTTAAAAAATGACTCAGCAAGATATGTCTATCGTGGATCATTTAGAAGAATTGAGATGGAGAATTCTCAAGTCATTAGGCTCTATAGTCTTAATGTCGATTTTAACTTTTAATTTTGCAAATAGCTTGGTGGATATATTGATACAGCCAGCTTTGAAGATTAATTCTGATTTAAACTTACAGGTTTTAACAATTCAGGGAATGTTTCTCTTGAAATGGAATCTTGCTATAATAGGTGGAATAATTTTATCTATTCCTGTTGTTACTGTGCAAATATGGAAATTTTTATCACCAGGTTTATATGATAAAGAAAAAAAAATTCTACTTCCTTTAATTTTAACTGCTTTTTCATGTTTTATTTTGGGTAGTATATTTGCATATAAAGTGATTTTGCCATTTTCTTTAGACTTTTTTGCATCAATGATAACTGCAGATATCCAGAATAATTTCTCAATTAATTATTACTTTAGCTTTGTTTTGTCTTTAATGATTGGAGCAGGTATCATATTTGAATTGCCCGTTGCATCGTTTTTGTTCTCTTCAATTGGATTAATTGATCCAGAATTTTTAAAAACTTACAGAAGAGAAGCAATCGCAGTAACTGTTATTCTTTCAGCCATAATTACTCCTCCCGATCCTATAAGCTTGATAATAATGTCTATTCCAATGTTAATTTTATATGAAATAAGCATCGTAGTTTCATGGTTTGCTAACAAATTATTTAAAAATTAGTGATGATAAAAAAAACAATTTTCCTAATATTTTACAATGTCCTGATTTACCCTATGATTTTTTTTACATTTTTACTTTCTCCGTTTAATAGAAAGCTTAGAGAAGGTATTGTTGGAAGATTTAATTCATTAAAACATTTAAAAATGTTTAAATCATCTACTTTTAAGAAAAAGTATTGGTTTCATGTTGCCTCGCATGGAGAGTTTCAACAGATTGAGACGATAATAGATTCAATTAAAGAGGATAGTAATGATGTTGGTATTATTGTCTCTTTCTTTTCGCCTTCAGGATTTAATAATGTGAATAGTCAAAATATTGATTGTAAAATTTATTTACCTTTTGATTTTCCTATTACTATCCTAAAAGCTTTGAAAATAGTTAATCCTGAGAAGATATTTTTTACATCAAATGATCTCTGGCCTAATTTCATTTTCTTTGCAAAGCTCAAAAAAATTGAACTTATTCTTTCATCAGCACGTGTTCATGAAGAGGTCAATTTTTCTTTAGAGATCAAAAACTTTTATCAAAGAATATTTATTGAGAGTTTTTCAAAAATTTTTACTATTTCCAAACATGATTATGATTCAATATCAAAAAATGTATCATCATCAAAAATTTTTAATGTGGGCAACCCTAGGTTCGATAGAATTGTAAAAAATGCAAATCTATCCTTTATACGCTATAAAAATCATAAAATTGTGTTGGAGCGCGATAAAATGGACGATGTTCAACATTGGTTTAAAAATGAGCTTAAAATTAAACGAAAAAATATGATATTAATTTTAGCAAGTCTATGGAATGAAGATAATCAAATATTATTTCCAGAAGTTTTTGAATTTTTGCAGAAAGATGATAGTAGGAAGATTGTCATTGTCCCTCATGAAATTAGTAATAAAACTATATCTGATTATATATCTATTATAGAGAAAACATCTTTCAGTTTTAAGGTTATTGATACACTTTGTAACATTTTTGATTTAAAAGAAAGAGTTATTATTGTAAATAAAGTCGGTTTCTTATCAACATTATACTCTCAGACACATATTGCATATGTTGGTGGTGGATTTTCAAAAAACGGTGTTCATAATTTGACAGAGCCCGCAGCATCTCGCAATCCAGTTATATTTGGTCCAAATTATAACAATTCAAATAGACAAGATGCAGTATCTTTAATCAACACTTCACCTCGTGACTCAATATATACCAAACTAATTGCTGAATCAAGAGAAGGTGTAGTATCTATCACTTCGGCTGGTTACACGATAAATAATTCTTATGAATTTAAAAAGGTTTTAGATGATCTCTGTATCCCAGAGAACCATAATAGCTCTTCAGCGCAAGCTAGGAATCATGTTTGGAGAAATCTAGGAGCAACAGAAAGAATAATGGAGATTTTATGAGCAAGCTTTTCAAGCTTAAAGATATATTACTAGTCCCCAATTTAATCACAATTTTGAGATTTTTTTTGATTGCTCCAATGATCATTACATTTCAGAATGGAATGCAGAATTATTTTTTGATTATTTTATTTATTTCTTTGCTCACAGATTTTCTTGATGGGATTGCAGCCAGAATTCTTAATCAAAAATCTGAGCTAGGTAAAACTTTGGATCCTATAGCAGATGGAATTACACTCTTTGCTTTTATAATACTTTTTAATAGAGAGGGATTTATTTCAAACTGGTTTACAATTTTTTATTTTTTAAGACAACTTACGATACTTCTTTTTTCTTTATGGTATTTACGAAAACTAAAAACTGTATATGGGTCAAACATTCTAGGAAAGACAGGAGTATGTTTTTTAGGTGTAGTGTTATGCATATTTGCTTTAAGGCTTGATAATTTCATTTTTATAACTCCTTATCTACTAAATATATCTGCAATCCTATTATTTGTTAGTCTTTTAGATTACTTAAGATTTTTTCTTAACCTAGATAGAAAAAATAGAACTAATTGACATACATTTTATTTTACTTTATCCTTAATAATTATTAAATTATTAGTCATTATGGCAGACTTTAAAGTAGAATCAAAATTTTCTCCAGCTGGGGATCAACCATCTGCAATCTCTGAATTATTAGAAGGTTTAAAAAGTGGATCTGATCATCAGACTTTGTTAGGCGTTACTGGATCAGGTAAAACCTATACAATGGCAAAAGTAATTGAAGAAGCTCAAAAGCCCACATTAATTATTTCTCACAATAAAACTTTAGCTGCACAGCTTTATGGAGAATTCAAAAATTTATTTCCTAATAATGCAGTTGAATATTTCATTAGTTATTATGACTATTATCAACCTGAGTCTTATATGCCAGTTACAGACACTTTTATTGAGAAAGATTTTTCAATGAATGAGGAAATTGATCGATTGCGTCTTAAAGCAACTAGCTCGCTTTTACAAAGAAAAGATGTTATTGTAGTTAGCTCCGTTTCATGCATTTATGGGCTTGGTAATCCTAAAGAATGGAAGAAACAAGTTGTTCATCTAAAATTAGATTCTCAAATAAGTCGAAGCAGTCTAACCGAATTTCTTGTTGATATTTATTATCAAAGAAATGATCAAGTATTAGAAAGATGTAATTTTAGAATATTAGGAGATATTTTTGAAATATATCCTGCTTATGAAGATAAGGCAATAAGAGTTGATATATTTGATAATTCTATTCAGTCTATTGTTTCATTTGATCCACTTACAGGTGAAGAGTATAAAGAGCATGAGGAGTTTTACTTGTATCCTGCTAGGCATTTTATTTCCGATAAAGACAAGAATGATTCAGTAATTAAAAAAATCAGAAGCGATTTGAAAAATAGATTAAAATTCTTTAATGAAAATGAAAAATTTCTTGAGGAACAGAGAATTGGACAAAGAACCAATTTTGATATTGAAATGATTGAGGAAATTGGTTATTGCTCTGGAATTGAAAATTATTCAAGATATTTTGATGGAAGAAAAGAGGGTGAAAGACCATTTACTTTGATAGACTTTTTTCCAGATAATTTTTTAACTGTTATAGATGAGTCTCATGTCACATTACCTCAAATTCAAGCGATGTATGGAGGAGATAGAAAAAGAAAGGATAACTTAATTGATTTCGGATTTAGACTTCCTTCTGCTTATGATAATAGGCCGTTAAAGTCAGAAGAATTTGCATCTTTGCAAAATCAAGTCATATATGCATCTGCTACACCATCATATAGAGAGCTAGATTTGTCACAAGGAGCTGTTGTAGAGTTAATTAATAGACCAACTGGACTTGTAGACCCAGAATTAATTATTAAGCCTTCTAGGGGTCAAATTGATGATCTTATATCAGAAATTAAAATTAGATCTGCAAAAGACGAAAGGTGTCTGGTAACAACATTAACTAAAAAAATGGCTGAGGATTTATCAGATTATTTAAGCTCCGTTGGATTAAGAGTAAGATATTTACATTCTGAAGTTAAAACAATTGAAAGGGTAAAGATTCTCAGAGATTTGAGATTGGGCGATTTTGACGTTTTGGTTGGAATAAACTTGTTAAGAGAGGGATTAGATCTTCCTGAAGTGTCTCTGGTTGCAATACTTGATGCTGACAAAGAAGGATTTCTTAGATCTAAAAGTTCACTTGTGCAGACTTCTGGAAGGGCTGCTCGTCATATTGATGGAAAAGTTATTCTTTATGCAGATAAAATTACTGATTCTATGCAATATTTAATTGACGAAACGGATAGAAGAAGGTCTATTCAGCTTAAATACAACAAGAAACATAAAATAATCCCTAAAACTGTTAAAAAATCAGTTGATGAGATTATGCAAGCAACTCGTGTTGCGGAGGCATATAAAGAGAATGATATAGAGATTAAAAGAGATGTAGCTACAGATAAATTTTTAAATGAAGATAAGAAAATAGTAGTTGAAATGATTCGAGAAGAAATGTTAGAAGCGGCAGAAAATTTAGAATTTGAGAAAGCAGCTAGATTGCGCGATGAAATGAATAAGCTTGAAAAAGAAATTAAACTATAGTTTATGGAGAAAATATGAATATTGATTTGATAAAACAAAAAGTAGGTATTATTGGAGAGAGTGAAGGGATTAGTCAGGTATTAGAAATGGTTGCTCAAGTAGCTAATGTTGATATTTCAGTACTAATAAACGGGGAGTCTGGTACTGGAAAAGAACTTGTAAGTAAAGCACTTCATCTTGGAAGCAAAAGAGCTTCTAGCGATCTTGTAATTGTAAATTGCGGAGCGATTCCTGAAGGAATAATTGAAAGCGAACTTTTTGGACACAAAAAAGGAGCATATACGGATGCTAGCGATTCAAGAAAAGGATATTTTGAAACTGCAAATAAGGGAACTATTTTTCTCGATGAAATTGGAGATATGCCTTTAGAAACACAGGTAAAAGTATTAAGAGTTTTAGAGTCTGGCGAATTTATGAGAGTCGGAGATTCTGTTGCAAAAAAAACAGATGTTCGCGTTCTGGCTGCAACCAATAAAGAATTAGGAAAGCTTGTAAAAGAAGGAAAGTTTAGGCAAGATTTATATTACAGACTTAAAACAGTAACTATTAATATCCCTCCTCTAAGAAAAAGAAAGAATGATATAAGACTGTTAGTAGATAGATTTGCTTTGCAGTTCAGTAGATCAAACAATATTAAGTACAAAGGCTTTACGCCAGAATCAATTAAAGAGATGCATAGTTATCATTGGCCAGGGAATGTTAGAGAGCTTAGAAATTTTGTTGAGAGCATTCTTATCTTGCAAAAAGGAGAAAGGATAACGGCTGAAATGGTAAGTAATCAATTAGCTGGTGATATCCTTGAAAATAATCAGTCAAATGATTCATTGCCAGTTGTACTTAATCGCGATCCAGATCAAGCTGAAAGGGAATTGATTCTAAGGCAATTACTTTTCCTAAGGCAAGATATTGAAGATTTAAAATTAATGATGAAAGAATCTAGTTTTTCTGATTTAAATTCTGCGAGAAGTATTAATCAGTCATTTGATTCTACAATTCATAATAATGAAATTATAAATCAAGATGACAACCTTATTAAAGGTGAAGCGATTGGAGCATTTAATACTAAAGATTTAGAGAAGGAAATGATAATAAGGACTCTAGAGCATTTCAATAATAACAGAAGAGCTTCAGCGAAATCTCTAGATATGAGCGAAAGAACTTTATATAGGAAAATCAACGATTATGGTATTGAAAAGAAGATTAAAAAAGATAACTAATTTTTGCTGTCTATTTATTCTTGCAGGATGTAGTTTTTACTCAATGGCAGGATCTATTCCTGCTAATATTAATAATGTAAATATTCCTCTGTTTCAAAATGATACTGCTGAGTTTGAACTTACTGAAAATTTGACATCAAAGATAACTCAAGAGATTGCGGCTCAGAATATATTAAAAATCACAAATATTCAAGATAGCGATAGTTCAATTATAGGAGTTATTGTTGCTGTTTCAGATGGTCCATTTTCTTTTGATAACAATGAACAGGTTGATGAATATAGATTTTCTTTATCTGTCAATGTTGAATGGATAGATAATAAGAATGATAAAAATTTAATCGAAAAAACTTTTTCAGGTTTTGGAACTTATAGTATAAATAATGACCCTTCATCTGATGGTTTAGATAATGATAATGATGGAATTTTAGATGAAAATGATGATGATGAGTTTGGCGATTCAAGAGAGCTGGCGATTAATATTGCAATTAACAAAATTGCATCAGATATTGTAAATTCAATCCTTTCAACATGGTAGAAAAAATGGAAAATGTAGCTATTAATAAATTAAAAGATTTTGTTGGTAAAGAAGTCCAGTTAAATGGGTGGATTTATAACATGAGATCTATTGGTAAAATCTGGTTTGCAATCGTTAGAGATGGTACTGGTTTTGTCCAATGCGTAGTAACAAGCAATGATGTTAGTTCAGAAGTATTTGAACTTGACTCATCTTTAACTCAAGAGTCATCAATTCAAGTCACCGGTATTGTACAGCAGGATTCTCGCTCTGATTTAGGAGTTGAGATTCTTGTAAAAGACATGAGTGTTATTCATATTGCAGAGGAATATCCAATTGCGCTAAAAGATCATGGTGTTAGTTTTTTAATGGATAATAGACATCTTTGGTTGCGCTCCAAAAAGCAGTTTGCAATAATGAAAATTCGCCAGAATATTATTAAATCTATAAGAAATTTTTTTGATGACAGAGATTTCGTTCTAATTGATTCTCCAATGTTTACTGGAAATGCCGTTGAAGGAACCACAACACTATTTGAAACTGATTATTTTAATCGTTCTGCTTATTTAACCCAAAGTGGCCAATTGTATCAAGAAGCTGGAGCAATGGCTTTTGGAAAGACTTATTGTTTTGGTCCATGTTTTAGAGCTGAAAAATCAAAAACAAGAAAACATTTAACTGAATTTTGGATGGTTGAACCAGAAATGGCTTTTTGCGATTTAAATGAAAATATGGATTTAATTGAAGAATTTATCACTCACATAGTTTCAGAAAGTTTAAATAATTGCAAAGATGAGCTAAAAATTCTAGAAAGAGATATCTCGTTGCTTAAAAAAGTTAAATCACCCTTTCCAAGAATTACTTATGATGAGGCAGCAAAAATACTTAATGATAATGGTCAAAAATTTGAATATGGCAGCGACTTTGGATCTCCCGATGAAGAGTTAATAGCATCAAAATATGATAGTCCGGTTATGATACATAGCTGGCCTCATGAGACAAAAGCTTTTTATATGAAAAGAGATAGTTCTGATAAATTAGCTTTAGGTGTTGATGTAATAGCTCCAGAAGGGTATGGAGAAATTGTAGGTGGAGGACAAAGGGAAGATGATCATGATACGCTTGTAAAGCGCATTGAAGATCATGGATTGCCAGTAAGTGCATTCAAGTGGTATTTAGATTTAAGAAAGTATGGATCTGTTACTCATTCAGGTTTTGGTCTTGGCTTAGAAAGAACTGTTTCTTGGATTTGTGGAATTGACCATGTCAGACAAACTATACCTTTTCCTAGAACTATGGGACGACTGGAGCCTTAATGAATTTTAATGCAAGAATTGCTGTTTTTGGAGGAAGGTTTATTACTGATCAAATCTATAATGATACAGTTGAAATAGGAAAAAGGATGGCAGAAAAAAATTGGCTAGTATTTTGTGGTGGCGGAGAAGGTGTTATGGAAGCTATTGCAAAAGGAGTTTCTCTTGGAGGTGGAACATGTATCGGTATTTTAAAGGATAAAGATTTTAAAACTGGAAATGAGTTTTTAAGTATACCAATATCAACGGGTATGGATATTACAAGAAATGCTCTTATAAGTTATAATTGTGAAATTGGAGTTGCTATTTCTGGAGCATATGGTACATTGAGTGAAATTGCTTTTACGTTAGCTCAAGAAAAACAATTGATTGCATATCATAGCTGGGATATACCAAAATCAATTCAAGTCAAAACAATCGATTCTTTAATTGAGGAAGCAGATAAGTGTCTCAAGCTTTAAATGTAGCAGTTTGTCAAATAAATCCAACTCTTGGAAGTTTTAAAAGTAATATTGAAAAAATATCATTGAGTTATAAAAATGCAATAGACAATGGTGCCGATCTTGTTGTGTTTCCTGAAATGTCTATTACAGGATATCCGCCTCAAGATTTATTAAGTAATAATCAATTTATTAAAAGAAATCTTGAATGTTTAAATCAATTTTCATCTGGTGTTACGAAGCCATGTATTTTAGGTTTTGTTGATTATAAGAGTGGAAAAAAATTTAATTCTGCAGCAGTCTGTCATGACGGAGAAATAGTTTATAAATATGACAAGATTCATTTACCAAATTATGATGTTTTTGATGAAAGAAGATATTTCACTAACGGTGATTTAATTGGAATATTTTCAATAAATATTAATCAAAAAGATTACAAGATAGGCCTTCAAATTTGTGAAGATCTATGGGAAGATGATTATGAAAGAAAAATATCAGAAGAGTTGATTCAACTGAAGCCTGATTTAATTGTAAATATCTCAGCATCTCCATTTGCCCATAATAGAAAAGATGAAAGAGCTAAACTTATTCAAGAAAAATTTAAAAATGCCGGATGTCCATTTATCTACTGCAATTTAGTCGGAGGACAAGATGAATTAATTTTTGATGGTTTTTCAATGATTTTTGACAAGAATATGAATTTAATTGAAATGGCAAACGGTTTTGAGGAACAAATTTTGTTCACAGATTTGAAAAATTCAAAATTAATTCCTTCATCTTCATCAGAAAAACAGCTCTACAATGCACTTTCTTTGGGGATAAAAGATTATTTTGCTAAAACAGGACACAAAAAAGCAGTAATAGGACTTAGCGGAGGTATTGATTCTGCTTTAGTCGCTTGTTTAGCAGTCGAAGCTTTAGGTAGCGATAATGTGTATTTAGTTTCAATGCCATCAAGATTTTCAAGCAATCACAGCAAAACCGATGCAAAGATGTTAGCAGAAAAACTAAATTCAAATTATCAAACAATTGATATTGATGACTTATTTGAAAAATATTTAGATGTACTGAAACCTAGTTTTAAGGGTTTAAAGCAAAATGTAGCAGAAGAAAATATTCAATCTAGAATCAGGGGAAACATTTTAATGGCACTATCCAATAAATTCGGTTGTTTGGTCTTGTCAACTGGAAATAAGACTGAACTAGCTCTTGGTTATTGTACTCTTTATGGAGATATGAGCGGTGGATTGTCTGCTATTGGAGATTTAAATAAGACAGAGGTTTTTAAACTTTCTAAATGGATTAATAGAAATGAAGAAATAATCCCAATAAATATAATAAATAAAACACCTTCTGCAGAATTAGCTCCAGATCAATTTGATCCTTTTGATTATGAAGCTATTAGTCCTGTTATTGATCAGATTGTTTTAGATAATTCTGACAGCGAAAATAAAAATCAAGAATTTCTTGATTTAAAAAAGAAAGTAAATATTAATGAACACAAGAGAAGGCAAGCTGCACCTGTATTGAGGGTGAGTAGAAAAGCGTTTGGCATTGGAAGAAGAATCCCAATCGTAAATCATTTTCATGAATAGTACTAAACGAATCAGAAACTTCTGCATTATTGCACATATTGATCACGGTAAATCAACTTTGGCTGACAGGCTTCTTGAACATACAGGAACAATATCTAAGAAAAAAATGCAAGACCAAGTTCTTGATAATATGGAGCTTGAACGAGAAAGAGGTATAACAATTAAAAGTCATTCTATAAGAATTGATTATAAGGGATATATCTTAAACTTAATTGACACACCAGGGCACGTTGATTTTACTTATGAAGTGTCAAGAACTTTGTCAGCGAGTGAAGGAGCATTATTAATTGTAGATGCAGCTCAAGGAATTGAAGCACAGACAGTTACTAATTATCTGTTAGCTCTTGAGAATGATTTAGAAATTATTCCTATAATTAATAAAGTAGATTTACCAAATGCTGATGTTGAGAATGTTACAGCTCAAATCATTGAAATGGTTGGATGTAAAGAAGAAGATATTTTGCTTGCTAGCGCTAAAACAGGCGAAGGCATTGAAGACATATTAACCAGTATTGCCTCAAAAATTCCTGCTCCAGATGAACCAAAAAATGATGCATTTAAAGGACTAATATTTGATTCTATATATGATAGGTATAGAGGGGTTGTAGCTTATGTCAGGGTTTATGAAGGTTCATTAAAAAGAGGCAGTAGAATTAAGTTTTTTTCCCATGATACGTATTATGATGTTGATGAAGTTGGACACTTTATTATTGATAGAAAAAAGTCTGACTCAATTAAAGCTGGAGAGGTAGGCTATATAATTGCAAATGTTAGAGATATTGAACATGTTCTTGCTGGTGATACAGTAACAAATTTCAATAAACCATGTAAACAAGCTTTGCCCGGATTTCAAAAAATAAAACCTATGGTTTTTTCGGGTCTATTTCCAGCAGACGCTGGAGAATATGACGATCTAAGGACTGCGCTTGAAAAATTAAAACTTAACGACGCTTCACTTTCTTTCGAACCTGAAGTTAGCGATGCCCTTGGTTTTGGATATAGATGTGGTTTTTTAGGTTTATTACATATGGAAATAATACAAGAAAGATTAGAAAGAGAATTTAATCTATCTATTGTAACAACAAGTCCTAATGTTAAGTATTTAGCAAATTTAAAAGACGGTTCTCAAGAAGAAGTTCAAAGACCTGCATTATTACCAGATCCAAAATTCTTGGATAGTTTGATGGAGCCTATAGTAACAGCAGAAATTTTAACTCCCGTAGATTATATTGGAAATGTTATGAAAATCTGTGAGGAAAAAAGAGGAAAATATAAATCTACTCAATATTTATCTAAATCTAAGGTCCAGCTTATTTATGACCTTCCCCTCGGAGAAATACTTTTTGATTTTTATGATAGAATTAAATCAGGCTCAAAAGGTTATGCATCATTTGATTATACTTTTAAAGAGTATAAAGAAAGCAAGTTAGATAAATTGGATATTTTAATTAATAAAGAGCCTGTTGATGCTTTATCAATGATTTGCTCCAAGAAAGATTCCTATCATAGAGGTCTTGCATTATGTCAAAAATTAAAAGAATTAATACCTAGACACCAAATACAGATTCCAATTCAAGCCTCCATAGGTTCTAGAGTTATTGCAAGAACAAATATTGCACCATTCAGAAAAAATGTTACTGAAAAACTTTATGGTGGAGATGTAACAAGAAAAAATAAATTGTTACAAAAGCAGAAGAAAGGTAAAAAAAGGATGCGTACAATTGGTAGAGTTGAAGTGCCACAAGAAGCTTTATTAGCTGTTTTAAAAATCTGATATGCTCCAAGATTATTTTCCTAAATCAAAATCATTATTTTATAGTCTTTTAATTACATTGCCTTTATTTCTAATGTATGAAATTGGTATTTTTTTTATGTTTCAAACAGGTCTTTCGTTCGTAAAAAATGGCGGAGATGTTCTAATTGAAGAATTTATTAAAATGCTTGGATTGAATGGTTATTACGCTGCAAGTTCAATTTTTATTGCAGTATTATTTTTTATTCTTATTTCCCAAAGAAAAAACTTCAAAACATTCGAAATTAAGTATAATTATCTATTTTTTATGGTTATAGAGTCTTTAGTATATGCTTATTTATTATTATTGTTATTACAAAATATCTATCTATTTCAGGGTATAGATATTAATTGGTTAAGTAATTTTATATTGTCTATTGGAGCGGGTCTATATGAAGAATTAATATTTCGATTTTTATTAATATTCATTCTTACAAAAAGCATATCATTTATTTTTAAAACAAAAGAATTTTACTCATTAATTTTATCAATCGTAGCGAGTTCAATTCTTTTTTCTATTTTTCACTATATAGGAGAAGAATCGTTTACTCCAATATCTTTCACATTAAGGTTTTTAGCAGGCATTTACTTATCTGTAATTTATGTTAATCGCGGTTTTGGAATTGTTGCATTAACTCATGCATTTTATGATTTATTTGTTATTTTTCGTTTAACTTAGCTTATGAAAAAAACTTTTTTTTATTTACTAATTTTGAGTCAAGTATTTGGACAGTCAATTATTGATACGCTATCGGTAACAGTCTATCCGGAATTCTCTTATCCGGGCGTTGCAATAGAGTATAAATTTGATAAGTCAAACAATAATGATATTACTTTTCCAATACCTGCAAATATTGATTCTGTTTTGTATACAATATCTACAGACAGCTTAGAATTTGAAAAAATAGTTCGAGTCGAAAATAATTTATTGAAAACCTTAAGTCAAAATGGAAATCATACTATTTATTTATTTTTGGACAAGTTTATCAAAGATCCAGGACCAAGAAAATTTTCATATAATTTTGAATCGTTGCATGATATTAACACTTTAATGCTGGGAGTTCAAATTCCTTTTGGATCGGAAGATTTTGAAATTTCAGCTGATAGTTTTGACCTTGAAAAAGTACGAGATCAAAATGGCCTGACCTTTTATCAAGGAATAAATAATAATTTTACAGACAAAAATAATTCTTTGATCATTTTAAATTACTATAATCCGCATGGAGGCACTTCAATCCAGTATGCTGCCAATATAAGCACGCAAGATTCTTCTCTGCAAGCTCCACCATCTGCAAATGATAAGTTTATCAGATATCCTTTATTAACTTGGGAACCAATGTTAATGTTTCTTTTTTTATCACTATTTATTGTATTTATATATGAATTTCAAAAGTCAAAAAATGATTAAAAGAACCTTTATTTTGCTTTTTACAATAATTGTAATAATTGGCTGTGATTATAAAAGGGATGCAATAGGTGGAAATGATGATATTGTTGTTCTTGCAGCTAAGGAAGATAGAGAAAAAATTAGAAGCCTTCTTTTAAATGTCTTTAATGAAACAATTTTAACTCCATCTCCAGAGTCTTTTTATAATATTAAATTTGCTGATCCTGAAAGTTTTTCAGCATTAAAAACGCAAACTAACCTCATTGTCGCATCTATAGGTAATTATGAGTTGAATCCAGGTACTAAGCTTGCGAAAGAGCTTTTAGGAGAAAATGCTTTTAACAATACATTAAATGGAGTTCCAGTAATTTTATCCAAAAATCAATTTGCTAAAAATCAATTATTTATGGTTTTAAGTGGAAGAAATTCTGAACAAATCCAAGATTACTTAGTTTTAAATAATGAATTTATTAGGAATCAATTCGATGAAAATTTTTTCAAGAAACAATCTCAATATTTCTTAGAAAATGAAAGACAGGAAGAGCTTGAGATAAATCTTCAAAAAGACTATGATTGGACTATGAAAATTCCATGGGGATGGGAGCTTATAAAGAATGATAATGAAGAGTCATTTTTTTGGATTGGTCATGAATTACCCTTTAGATGGATTGCAGTTCATTGGAGAAGCGGTAATTTTTTTAGCGAAGAAGAAGTATTAGAATATGTAAAAGAATATCCTCAGATGTATTTTGAATCTATCAGATATAATCAAGAATATATTAACATCGAGTTTAAAGATTTCAAATCTGAATCATCATACGAAGTCTCTGGTTTGTGGGAGTCTATTGATGATGCTAAAGGAGGTCCATTTAAAGGATATTTATTTTATGACTATGAAAATGATAGAACATTTTATATAAGTTATCTAGTTTTTAACCCTGGTGGAAAAAAAGCATTTTATATGCGACAACTAGAAATGATTGCTAAAACAATAAATATAAATTAATGAAAAATATAGTCATCCTACCAACCTATAATGAATCAAAAAACATTATAAAAACAATTGATTTGATTTTAAAGCAGAGCATAGATGTCGATATCTTAGTTGTAGACGATAATTCACCAGATAATACATCAGGTATTGTTGAAGGATTAAAAAATAATAAAATTTTTCTTTTAAAAAGACATTCAAAGAAAGGCTTAGGTTCTGCATATGTAGATGGATTTAAATGGTCTATAGAGAATAGCTATGATAAAATTATTCAAATGGATGCAGATTTATCACATGATCCAAATGAAATCATACCAATGTTTAATCTTTTGAATGAAAATGATTTGGTAGTTGGCAGTAGATATAAGGGGGGATTAAGAGTCATTAATTGGCCAATCCAGAGATTATATATTAGTTATTTTGCAAATTTATATGCTAAGGTTATTACCGGAGTACCTGTTAAAGATCTTACTGCAGGATTTAAAGCTTGGAGAGTTAGTACGCTTAAAAAAATTAAATATAATGAATGTTCATCTGAAGGATATTGTTTTCAAATAGAGACTTCGTTTAGAGCACACCAAAAAGGTTGTAAATTAGTTGAACATCCAATAGTTTTTACAGATAGAACAGTAGGTGAATCTAAAATGAGTAAAGCAGTTATGCTTGAAGCAGTTCTAAAAGTTTGGCTATTTGGATTCTGGCGATTATTTAGGCTAAAAAGATGAAAAAACATTATTTATCATTTGAGAAACCTCTTAAAAATTTAGACTTAGAAATTGAAAAATTATCTATAACAGAATCAGATTCTGAAAAATTAAGTGAATTAATTCAAGAAAGAGAAGTGTTAGAAAAAAACATTTTTTCAGAACTTTCTCGTTGGGAAACTGTTCAATTGGCAAGACATCCCAATAGGCCATATACGTTAGATTATATAAATTCTTGGTTTGATAATTTTACTGAACTACATGGAGACAAAGCTTTTTCAGATGATAATGCTGTTGTTGCAGGTATTGGAGTGATCGATAACACTAAGGTGGCAATTATAGGACAGCAAAAAGGAAGAAATACTAAAGATAATATTTTTAGAAATTTTGGTATGATGAAACCTGAAGGATATAGAAAAGCTTTAAGAGTTATGAAATTAGCAGAAAAGTTTAAACTACCTATCGTAACCTTAATTGATACTCCTGGCGCAGATCCTGGAATAGGAGCTGAAGAAAGAGGTCAAGGTTATGCTATTGCAAATAATTTATTTGAAATGGCATCTATCAAAACTCAAATTTTATCAATAGTCATTGGAGAAGGCGCAAGTGGAGGAGCTTTAGGTATTGGTCTATGCGACAAAATGATTATGTTAGAACATACTTGGTTTTCTGTTATTAGCCCAGAAGGATGCGCATCAATACTTTGGAAGGACTCTACAAAGGCTCCAGATGCCGCCGAATCATTAAAGCTAACTCCAAAAGACTTAATGGAGCAGAATATATGTAATATGATAGTTTATGAGCCTCCAGGGGGCGCTCACAGACATTTTGATAAAACATCAATGATATTAAAAGAAACAATATTAAATGAACTTAGTGCTCTGAAAAAAAATATTAATAAAGATTTTCTTGAAAATAGAGTTAAGAGATATGATAAGCTTGGTACTTTTAGAGAAGATTAATAGAAGTCGTATCTATAATCTTCTAAATCTGAATTATTTCTTAGAGCTTGTAGCCAGTTAGCCCACATCATATTTTGTCTTTCAATCAGAAGACTGAATTTTATTGATTCTTTTTTTTCTTCAAAATCAGCTAAATTTAAATCGCTAATTTCTAAAACTTTAACGTAGGCTTGACCTCGTAAAGTAGGAAGAGGACCTAGTATGTCTCCAGCTTTAGATTTTTTTAGAGCTCCAACAACAAAATTACTTTTTCCTATTGATTCGAAACTTCCTATCAAGCTAGAATTTGACTCAGCTACATATTCAAAAGATTTATTTTCATTGGCTATATCTTTCAAAGATATTTTTTCTGATATATTTTTTTGTATGGATTTAGCCAAAGTTTTAATTTGATTATTTTTGTAATTCGATATGAATTCTTCTTTTAATTGATTCTTAACATTTTCAAAGCTTGAGACGGATTCTTTTGATATTTTATCTAGGAAAAATACGCCATAAAAATTATCATTTTTAATTGCTTCTGACGTAGAACCTTCAATATTTGAATAAGCAAAATTTACAGCTGTTCTCCCAACTCCAAAATTATCAATAAAAATTGATTCTTTCTCAACACCATTTGCTTCAATTATTTTCAATTTAAGGGAATCGGCATGCGAAAAAAATCCATATTCATTTGCTTCAAGAGAAAAAATATTTGCTATATCTCTTAATTTATTTTCGGTAGATCTGCTAGGTTGAATAGTTAGTAAAATATGAGATGCATTAACTTGCTCAATTTCATCAAGAACTTTTTTATCATTAATTTTAATTATATGAAATCCATATTGAGTTAAAATAGGACCAACGATATCTCCAACTTGACCATCAAAAGAAGCTACATCAAACTCAGGAAGCATCTGTCCTCTACCAAACCAGCCTAGGTTTCCACCTTTTAAATCTCGAGGGTTTGAACTATTGCTTGGATCTTCAGTGTACATATTAGCTAATTGTGCAAAATCTTCACCATCATTCAATCTATAGATAAGATCCTGTGCTTCAAGCTTTACTCTTAAAGTATCATTTTTCTCAGAAATAATTGGCCATTTAACAAATTTCATATATCGAATTTCTGGTTGATTATAATCTGAAAGATTTTCATTATAGGTATCTAATAATTCTGAATCAGTAGGTCTATTTTCAATCATTGATTTATGAAAATCATTATTTATTGAATCATCTGTGATATGTAAAATTTCTAGCTTGTAATTCAAAAATCTTTTTTTATAGTCTTCTAAAATATCATCTGGTTGAATTGCTGCAGCATTATTTACATATTGTTGCAATTTATAGCTTGGTAAATAAATATTTTGCATAAAGTCTTCAATTGGTTTCCAGTCAATTTGGCCAGGATTTAGGACAGCATTTAGATATTTTTCTAGGTCGAATCTCCCAAAGGATTGAAAGGCTTCGCTGTTTTGAAGGAAGGGAGGAGGGTTATTTTTCATTTGAAAAAGAACTTCTTCATCTCCAACAACAATTTTATTTTTTTCAATCTGTTCTTGAACAATTAAATCTGCAATTAGTCTTTCCCAAACTACAGCTCTAATATATTCTTTTTCTTCATCTGATATACCTCTCACAGATTGATTGTCTAATCTATTTATTTCATTAGAAACTAATTGATTGAAGTCTTCATAGAGAATAGGTTTCCCGTTTAAGGAACCTACTTCATTGCCTTGTCTTCCACCAAATATATCAGTAATACTTGCTCCGCCAACAAGCCCACCAATAGCCATGCTAGTAACAAATAGAACTAATATTGTCCACATTACTACCTGCATCCTATTTCTCATGCTAGTTATTATACCCATAGGAAGGGAATTTATAACAGAGACAATGTTTATGCAAACCTATTAAAAAATTTGATAACTGTATTTTAAAAATTCTCATTAAATTGATTTCTATTAAGTAGGTATAATGAGTAAAAAAACATTAAATAAAATCCAATCATTTTTAAGCTTAAGGAAGCCATCTAATATAGATGATGAAAAATTTATTTCTGAAATTGACTCGCCTTACCAAGCTGCTAAGTTAAGAAGTGCATCCAAAGATAAGTCTGTTGATACTTTTCATTCTCCGGTAAGTTTTTCATGGAGCGCTTTTTGGAAATCATTGATATATGAAAATTTACCTCCAGTTATTTTTTCTCCTCTAGCAGCTATTTTTCTTGAAGGTTCCCTTTCAAGAGCATGGCACGTATCTCAAAATAGAGGATTGATAGCAGTATCTACAAAACACCATCCTATTGATTTTATTATTCAATCATGGTTAATCGTATATCCTGCTTCATGGTTAATGAATATTGGATTATTTTTAGCATTGTTTTCTGACAAGCAATTGATTTTAAATATTGATCCTTTTCATATGATTTTGGCGTACCTGCTTTTATTTTTTAGAAGGTTAATTATTGCAACCAAATATGGATACTTTAGACCTGAAGACTTAGAGCGCTTATGTCTACCAGCGCCAGATTGGGATAATAATAAAACTCTAAGAAGATTGATTGCTCAAGGTTGGTTACGTCCTTGGGAATTTCCTGGACTAATTGAAGATGAATTGACAATTGCGATGGATGAAAACGATATTTGCTTGCAGGGTATACCAATAGAGCCAGATAAATCAACCAGAGATAAATTAATTAAGGAATCAAATAGCGAGCTATTTCCAGCATCAACAAGTTTTACTAAAGAAAATGAACTGCCTTCCGGATTTATTTTATATAATATTATCAATTCGGTTTATATGTTGCCTGCATTGCCCATTATGCAGCCATTAACATATATGTGTATGCTATTATTACCTGCAGCAGCATTTTTACCTAAATATTTTTTTGGAATGGATTTATTTGGCATTACTGCACAAGAAAAAATTATTTCTATGGCAACATTGATTGGATTTGTTAATGGTTTTCAGCTTATGATGTTCGGAATGGTTTGCGCTGCTGATTATCAAAGAAGATATGAAACTTCTAAAAAATTAGGAGAATTAGTGTCTTATCCTGGGTTAAAACTTTCCTCAATATTTAAAAGTTTTTATAAAAATAAAAAAGAGGATAGAGTTTTTATTGATTTACAGAAAAGAATTAACGTTTTTGCGTGGATGAATATGAGAAATGTTTTGCGATCATTTGGTGAAACATATTATTTACGTATTCAGGGCTATACATCTATTTTAATTTTTTATTCTTTGTTTTGTGTTGGAATCTTAAACCTGATAGTTTGGACTGGAACGAGACACCATATTTCAACTGTTTACGTAATTGGAGCAGTTATTGCTACTGTTTCAATAATTTGTTTGTTTGCAATTTCAAAAGCTATTCAACTTCAATCTTTGAGTGCAAAACATAGAGATTTTATAAGAAATCAGCTTTTCATTATCGAAGAAGAAATATGGGAGATGAAGTTAGCTGGTAAGGGAGAAGATAGAATCACTGATCTTTTGAGTGCAAAAACATTATTACAACAAGTAGATGAATCAATTAACTATAAAGAGCTAATCTATAAACCAACAACGATTTTTGGATATGCAGCAAATAATGGTGTAATGGGATCTGTGTTAGGTTTAGTCCTTACAGGTTTTCTTTTTGCTGTCCAAGGTTTTGTATCTGTTGGAATAGAGTATGATTCATTTGGATGGTTTATTCCCTAGAAAATAATTATTATTAATACATGAGATATAAAATATACATTTTTGTTGCTATGCTGATAAGTAATGTTTTTTCTCAAGGAGAGATATCGCTTAAAAGTGTTTTAGATGGTACTTTTAGCACAGAATCCATTGGTAGATATACATGGAAAAATAGTACTGATTCATACTATTTTTCAAAGAAAAGTGATAGTGGGTTAGATTTTTATATTTATAATCTTGCTTCAAATGATACAACCAAATCATTTAGCATTCCAAAGTCATTAATTAATAATTTTTCATATTCATTTAGTCCAAATCAAAAAAAAATACTATTAAAGAAAAATTCGGTTAAGATTTGGAGACATTCATCATATGGTTCATATTATATTTATGATATAGAATCAAGCTCTTTAACTTCAGTTACTTCTAGTCCAGATAGTTTAAGAAATGTTAAATTTTCCCCAGACTCTGAAAATATTGCTTTTGTTAGAGATGATAATAATTTATACCTCTTTTCTTTGACTGACAATCTTGAAGAGCAGCTCACTTTTGATGGAAGTGAAAATATTTTAAATGGACATTTTGGATGGGTTTATGAAGAAGAGTTTGGGACATATGACTCTTATAAATGGAGTCCTAATAGTAAGCATATCGCATTTATTAGAGAGGACCAAACTTACGTTAAAAAATATCCACTAGTAGACTATGAATCTCAGTATCCCGTAGTAAAGTATATTCGTTATCCAAAAACTGGAGAAGATAATCCGGTAGTATCAATAAGTATTTTAGATTTAGAAAATAAAGAATACAGATCTGTTAATCTTCCAGATACTGCATATTACATACCTGACATAATTTGGCAAGATAATTCAGAAAATCTCTTTTTTGCAACTCTTAATCGTAAGCAAAATGATTGGAATTTATATAGATATGATTTTAGAATGAATAATGGAGAGTTAATCCTTAACGACTCTAACAATTCATGGATTGATAGAGATCCTTTTACAGTTCCTCAAGAAATTGGAACATGGACTACAAAAGGAGGTTTTAGTTTTGCTATTTTGGAAAGCGGTGAAATTATTTGGCTGTCTGAAAGAGATGGATTCAAGCACATTTATCGAAGTAGACCTGATGGAAGATTTCTTAACCAAATTACAAGAGGAGACTGGGAAGTTAGTACAATAAATGCAATAGATTATAAAAAAGAGATTATTTATTTCACTGGTAAGAAAGAGACTGAAACAGAAAACCATTTATACTCTGTTCGATTTAACGGTTCAAAGCTAAAAAGAATTACCAAAGAAAAAGGTTCACACTCCGCAGCTTTTTCTCCGACTTTAAATTATTTTATTAACCGATATTCAAGCTTAACTATTCCACCAAAAACATTTTTAAGACAAAATAGTGGAAAAATTATAAGAGTTTTAAAAGAAACTGACAGATCAAAGTTTGATAATCTTGGTTTAACATATCCTCAATTAATAAATATTTTCTCAGATGACGGAACAAGACTAAATGCATTGATAACATACCCTCATAATTTTGACCCCATGAAACAATATCCAGTAATTTTATATAATTATGGCGGACCAGGATCTCAATTGGTAATGAATCGATGGGGTGCTGGAAGTCATACTTTACATCAATTTTTTGCTAGCAGAGATTTTATTATTTTTTCATTTGATAACAGAGGTACAGGTGGAAGAGGTAAAGCATTTAAAGATTTAGCTTATGGAGATTATGGAAAATATTTAGTAAAAGATCACATAGCTGCTGCAAAATATCTTCAAGGATTAACATATGTTGATGCAGAAAATATTGGAATTTGGGGTTGGAGTGGAGGTGGATATTTAACCAACATGTGCATGACATTGGCTAGCGATTATTACAAAGCTGGTATTTCTATCGCACCCAATGTTGAACCATTGCTTTATGATACAATTTGGACTGAAAGATATATGGGTCTTGTGGAAGAGAATCCTGAAGGGTATAAAAATGCTTCAGTATTAACACATGTAGACAAGGCAAAAGGTCACTTATTGCAAATACATGGAAATGCAGATGACAATGTTCATCATCAACATTCATTGAAGCTAGCAAAAGCTTACGCTGAGCATGGAAAAGATATGGAAATGTTTATATATCCAAACGCTAATCACGGAATGTATAATAATAATTTTCTTACTCAAGAAAATCCTGCAGATGGTTGGAAAAATAGATATCATTTATATAAAAAGATGACGGATTTTTTTATTGAGCATCTAGTCCCTGAAACTTTTTAATCTGTTTCTGATTCAAGAGCAATTTTTTGAAATTGCTGCATAGCAGTTTCATGATTTGAAGTAATATTGATTAACTTGTCAGCCCATGGCAGATTTTCATTTTCAACTAAATTTTGAAGCCTATCAATGCTATGAGTAAACATCTTAGGAAGGAAGGTTGGCGTAGGAGTTCCGCCGGTACCCTTTGCTTTGGTTTGATTTTTATAGGGATCTGGAGCTCTTAATATATAGCTTACTACCATTTTATAATGATCTATTCTGTGTTGAATAATCCATCTAACTGAGCTAGCCAGTATTTTTTTATATTCATTATTTGACTCAATTCTTGAAAAATAATCAGAATTTTGAAGAATATTTCTTGTTCTAACAATCATACCATGATGTGCTGGTGGCCTATAACCAACCCTAAATGACTTTAAAAGCTTGGTAAGAGAATCTACATTAGCATTTTCAGGTAAATCATCATCACTTACATATCCTTTTTCAAGAACAGCTTCAATAATTGAATTATCAACTTGTTTATCAGCTATATAAGCATGTGTATGATCACCTACTCCTGTAATTTCATCAGCAATTGGATGATATGAGCTGTTTGCGCCTGTTTGACCATGTAAGTCTGAAATAAATAATCCATGAGCTTTAAATTCTTCGCTAAAATTATCCCCACATTTTTCAAAAAAGAGACCATTATTGGGATAGATGCTACCTTGATTTCCAAATAGTCCTTGAATAAAGATTCTAACTTCTTTGTTGTAAAGTAAAGGTTCGCTTACTTTCCACATCGCATTAAATAATTGATTTGATTGCATTGTTGCAAGCTCAATCTTTTCAAGACTTTCTTTAATATCTTCTTTTTCAACTGCAAATAATGCATTCTCTATCATCATTTGAGAAGTTCGTTCCATAGCTAGATGGGTCATTCTAAATCCCTGTTCATTTCCATCAAAATCATGAAAAGCAACTACAGGTTTAATTGATCTTATATAATCGATATTTTTATTTATATCGCTGTAATCATCTAGCTCATCTTTTGGCAAAATTCCAGATCTTAAAACGTAATCAGCGGCATATTCAAATTCAGGTTGTTGACCAGTAATTCTAGACGAAAGAAGCAGCAAGCCCGACAGAGGCCATGGGATAAATGAGCATGCTTTTTTACTTCCATTAAATATGGGTTCAATTTTGATACCATTAGCAAGCCAAGAAGACCA
>JBJKZP010000003.1:0-8167 GCA_045560235.1 Fidelibacterota bacterium
TGCAATTCTTTCCTGAATAACTTCTCCCTTAAAAGTAGTTTCTTCAAACCATACACCAGAAGATGGATTAAACCTTCTAAATGAAGCGCAATCATCTCTCCAAGCAGGAAAAGTGTATACAATCTCCTTATTAACAATGACTATATTATCTCGCTGATTAAATTCATCGCCATCGCTGTGTGCTCCATGCCCAGTACTAGTAAAGTAGAGCTTAGCATTTTTAATATCTCTATTCAGTTCAAAATCAACCATTAAGTCTTGGTTGGAAAAATCAAAGCTACCATCATGCTGGTTGCTATATTTATGCGTATTAGCTAGCACATGAATTTGTTGTTTTGGTTTTCTGTTTAACAAGAATGGACTTTCTTTAAACGCTAAACTTACATCTATTTCATAACCATCTTTATGCCATGAATCTATCCATGCACCAATCCACACCTCGCCATTTAGAGAAGAGCTTAGATGAGAAATATCTTCTTTCCAGCTAATATTCTCTTCCCACCTTGGGATATATACTGGCTTATATTCGTCTAATCGATCAACTTTACTAAAGTGTCCAACTCCAAATGGAGTAATAAACCTTAAAAGCTCTAAAGAATTAGCGACTATAGAGTCAGGGTGCGTATCAAGCATAAAAACAGAGCCTGATTTATCCCAAGGATCTCCAACCGACATCAATTCGACTTCAATGAAAGCAGCTACGTTTCGCTTGAAATTTGGAATAGCCACCTTCTTAAAAACCAATCTTCCATTGTCTCTAATTAAAATTTCAGAGTCTTTGTGAGCTTTATCTTGATCAAAATAAATCTTTTGTTTATCAAAAACTTTGATTGATAATGTTTTTTCTTCTAAAAAACTGCAGCTCTGCAAAAAAAGAAGACTAAATATCACCAGATAATTCCTCATTATCTTTTTTGCCCTTTTATCTTGTCATATGCTTTCAAAGCAATATCTCTTGATTGTTCGATAGAAACAATAGGTTTTGGGTAGTCTACTCCATATTCAATGCCCGCTTCTTTAAAAACAGTCTCATCAGCTTCCCATGGAGCAAACAGATATTTTTCGGGTAAATTTTTCAGCTCTGGAACATATTTTTTTGTATAACTCCCATCCGGATCAAACTTTTTTCCCTGCAAAATTGGGTTAAAAATTCTAAAGTATGGTGCAGCATCCGCTCCACTGCCAGCGGTCCACTGCCAACTCGCTGTATTGCTAGCCAAATCAGCGTCAACCAAACAATCATTAAACCACTCTAGCCCAAGCCTCCAATCTATCAGCAAGTTTTTAATAAGAAAAGATGCAACTACCATTCTTACTCTGTTATGCATAAATCCTGTCTCCCATAATTGACGCATACCTGCATCTACAATAGGATAACCCGTTTTTCCTGTTTTCCAAATCTTTAGATATTCATCATTTGTTGCCCATGGAAATTTATCAAATCGCTTATTCAGATTTTTAGTACACATTTCAGGAAAATGATAAATTAAGTAATAGGAAAATTCTCTCCATCCTAATTCGCTATGAAAATGCCCCACATCTTTTTTGGGTGATGTCGATTTATTATCATACCATATTTGATGTGGAGAAATTTCACCGAAGTGTAAATGCGGAGATAAAACTGAAACATTTTCTTTTGATGGAAAATTTCTACCATCCTTATATCCTGTTAACCCGTTATCTCTAAAGTGTTTATATTTCTCCATTGCTGCCTTTTCACCAATATTCCAATATTGATCAAATTTATTTTTCCATTTATCATTTGATAAGAGTTCAAGTGAATCAATATCACCTGAAGAAGATATTTTTTTTTCTAAATTCAGCAAGTCAAAGCTGTCAATGATTTGCCTTGGACCTGAATGTTTAATAAGACATCCTTTTTTATAAAACGGAGAAAAAACCCTATAAGGAGTGTTGTCATCTTTTAATATTTCCCAAGGCTCCCATAGCAAAGCACCGTTAAATGTTTTTACGTTTATTTTCTTCTCTTTTAAAAGTGCTTTTATTTCTGTATCTCTTTTTATCTCCCAAGGAGTATACACTCTGTTCCATGAAAAAGACTCTACATCATGATCGACTATTAGCTCTGCAATAATATCAATTGGATTTCCGCTATAACAATTTATTGTACCATCTAACGACTCATTTAAAGAATGCAAAGAATGATGGAGCCACCAGGCACTTGCTTCACCGAGCTTAAACTCTTTTTTAGTGTTATTTATGGTATCATGTATAAAAATTGGCACTACAGGGCTATTTTGTGCTGCAAAATGCAGCGAAGGATTATCATTGACTCTTAAATCATTTCTAAACCAATGAATCGATATCTTATTCATCAAAAATATCGTTTAATGTATGCGCCAACCTAATGCCTGCTATGAATAATTGAGATTTTATTATTTCAAAATTATCATATATATAATCATATCCTAAATAATCACCATTTTTTGTTTCTGAATACACCTTTCTAACCAAGTACTGTGATTCAACTACCCATACATCCTCTGATAAAGTTTTTACTGATTTATAGTCATAATTTTTGTTTAAATGATTGGCAAATTCTGTATAGCTCATTAAATAAGTATTGATCATTTCGCTATCCCATACTCGATGCAAGTTTGTGTCCTTGCCAAACCATTTAACCTTTATACTATTTCCACCTCTATCTTCTGATCTTCCTACATGCAATGGTTGATGAATATCTCCTACTAAATGAACTAAAAATCGTAAATAAAAGGCTTTTTCTTCTAAACTTGTGTTATCATTTCTTAGTTTTGATTTGCAGAGCTTTATTGCTTGAACAATATCACCTTTAGAAGATTTTTCTGATTGAGCATAGGATACATCCAATGGCATATTAGCATAATGCCAAGGAGCGTATTGCCTAAAATCAGGATTTGACCTCATTTCATCGGCCCAAGTACTAGCAACTGCAAGCGAAGGATCTTTTAAAATTTTCTGAATTTCAATCCTGGCTTTATCGGTAAGGTGCAATTCTGCAACTTCTCCGGTTGTCCTATGTCCAGTTTTACCCCAAGAAAAAAGGAATGAAAACATTAGAATTATAGATAAAAATTTATTTTTCATATTCATCTCAATTATTTTTTTATTGTTTCTGTGTTAATCAATCTACAGCCCAATACTAAGCTTCAATCCATAATTACGGAATTGTTTATCATCTGAATTAGGACTTCCTTGATAGGCCTCAATAGATAATCCAAGAAATCGATTGATATGGAAAGTTGCTCCACAATTAATGCCCCAATCAAATTTTTCAGGTTCAAACTGCTCTTCGCTCAAAGTATAGATAGCTGGTAAAACAACACCCTCTAAACCTTTAACTTCTGATGAAAGATTAATTCCAATCATTGGACCAGCATAAAAAGATATATTTCCTAAGCTAAAATTTGCATTAATAAAAAAATCAAAATATGAATGAGACAATAGTAGGTTTAAAGCTTCAACGCTATTATCGTTTACCGTGCTATCTTCAATTAGAAAATCGTTTAAATCAATTGGTTGGTCTCCTCCTCTTTGTGAAAATTGAAATCCAAAGTTTAGAGGTGTATTTAAAAATAAAAATCCAATATTTTTTGATACCCCAAAATATGATCCACTTGAAAAATCTGAATAGTCATTTAAAGTTTTTGTAGATAGTTGCTGATGACCAGCAAATATATTTAATGATCTTTTTTCTTGAGAATAAAGAGAGCTAAACCCTATTAAAAACAATATTATATATAGAAATTTTTTCATCAATGATTTGAGATAAAATTAGTTTTTATTCTTTAAATGATAAAGAGTTTTAATGCCATACAAAAACCATATAACCAATACGCCCCACCATAAGGCAAAAAACCAGTCATTTTTATTTGTTCCATTCCAATTAAGCCATTCAAAGACAAATGCTTCAACAAATAGATCAAAGGCCAATAATGCAAAAAAACCAAAAATCCATAGAAGAAAGAAATTAAAAATTTTCATAATGTTTTTTTCATTTTATATCCAACTGCAGGATAATTAGTTCCAGAAATTTTACCCACTTTCTTTTTTACAACTTTAAACCCTAGCGAAGTATAAAGATTCAAAGCTCTAAAGTTATTGTCAAGAACAGTAACAGTTGGCATGCCTTGTATTTTTTGCAGAATGTAATTTAGCAATTTTCTTCCATACCCCTTACAATGTGATGATGGGTTAACATATAGCCAAGTAATATCATTTTTATCATATGCTATAAATCCTACTACATGACTACTTATTAAGCCAACGTATACTTTTGAATTGAACAACTCTTCTTCCTTATAACACTCTTTGAGCGGAATAAATGCATCTAATGATGCTGATCCGTCAAGTTCGACAATTCTGGCTTTATCGTGAATACGACAAATTTCATCCCAATCTAGACTATGATCATATTCTCTTATTATTAATTCATCAATCATTATCCATGGCTATTTGAAACACCATAAATACGACAAAAATAATACATAAAAAGAACATTGGTAGTTCGATTGCATGCTGAAATGTAAATGGACCCCATTCTATCATCATTCAATATAAAAAAAAAGGGGCACAAATGCCCCTTTTTCAATTCAAATTGAATAATTATTTTTCATTCAATTGTGCTCTTACCCCTAAAATGCCAAAAGTTGGAGCCCATAATCCCACAAACACTCCTACTTGTCTAGCAGATGCTGGATCTTCATAACCTGGAAGGTTTAAAAATAGCAACACTGCCATTAAAATTGACACAATCATTAAAAGGTACCATGAATTTGAGTTCATATCATTCTCCTATCAACTTAGTTTAATAAACACTCAATAATTTGAGTACAAATGCAATAATAATTAAAAACAAAACTAATTTCGTGTCTAAGCAATAATGCACTATTTTTTCTATTAATTTATCCATCTACAAGGACTCCTAAGTATATCATCACCGCAACTACAACTGTAAAAAGAACAGATAGTATATAACCTACTTTGGTGTCAAGAATAGATAATAGATTATCAGAAATGTTATTTATTATTTTTAGCATATACAATTATACCTCTTTTGTAAGAAATTTACAAATGGATGTGATTAAAAATGAATCATAAACGACAAAAAAGAATCTTCCCCGTTTGACCCTATTTCAAATAAATAGTTATTTTTAAACAATCGAACTACTGGAATAAACATATAAGAGAAATTGTTGTTTTTATATTCAACTTGATATTCAGCTATAAACCAAGTAGACATTTTAGTATAATCAACTGTATAGGGACTATATGCAAGTCTAGAGCCTGACATCCAACTACTATTATGTGAAAAATATTCAACCATTTGCATGACCATAAGTTGTCGATTTTCCCAATCTCCATGCACTCCAACTGTCCCCATACTTTCCGAATTTTTAGTATTGATACCAACGCTAGAAAGTATATAGATATTCGCTTGAGCATTTTTACTATTCCATCTTTTAGCTAGATAGTTATTGTTAAGCAATGCAAAGGTTTCATTTGATCTTCTATCTTGGAGAATTCTTCCGCCAATTAGCCATTTATTGGTTTTGGAGATTCCAAGCCTAATATCGTTAAATTTAGTGCTTTGACTAACCCAGAATACTTTACCATTTTTAAAAACTACTGGATGTGCAGAAATACTATTCAAAAGGATTATGCAAACCAATAGGAATCTAAACATTGGAAAGTCTAATTATTTTTACTTTGGGATTGATTGTACGCCATTGGTTGCAATATGCCCAATTTATCCGTACTAAATTTTGTTAGTTTTTTATTTTGAAGGATAAAAAGTGTACTAACATCATAGCCTGCTTCTTCAATAACCTTAACAATGTTAGCAGGATTTACATTAGCTGACTCGTTTATAGCTAGCTGTACATATTGGGCGTCAATATCAACCATTACACCTTCATTGAATTTAGATTTGTCAATGAAATCAGTTTTTGAAAATCCCTCTCCAATACCGAAAGCGCACATTGAACAAACCATACCTAAGACTTCAACAACAGCTTCGTTCTCATTCAGCATAATTTCCTTATCTTGAATGGTAACTTTTGATTGAGAAAAACCAAGACCTAAAAGTAAAAAGAATATTATCAAATGTTTCATATTACAGCTCCAATTATTAACAAATAAATTTAGTAAATAAAAAAATTTAAGACAAGTAGGTAACTTAATGTGACCAGCTTAGGTATCTAACCAGCTCCGCCTCCGCCTCCGCCTCCAGCACCACCGCCTCCGCCTCCAGCACCGCCGCCGCCGTCTCCTCCATATGCAGCAGAAACAGTAGTACCAGTTGTTGCTATATCACTGACTATTGAGGCAACAGAGCCAACATCTGAAACCGAACCATGATACATCCACATATATGAACCGTCATGTTGATATTCAACATTTTCAACAACCTTTTTTAAACTGTCAGGCTGAACTCCTAATGCTACACAATATTGCAAGAGTAATTCAGGATCAAAATATTTAACATCTATTTTATTTTCTGAAAGTTGATGAATGAAAAGGCCCCACTGATTATAAAGCGATTGCCCTTCCTTAGTTAACCTACTTCCAAGAAGTGTAGATAAAAAGAAAGTAAAAGGCAAGATGGATAAGAATCCAATAAAGGTTTTAAATATTATTGAGAATGCAATAATTACACCCACGATTAGAAATTGAATTATTGAAAGCCTATATTTTTCATCAGAACCAGATGTATCCACCCAACCATTCCTAGAAAGCTCCTCAGTTTTCAATTTCGTCCATTTGTGCGAGCGCATCTGAAATTCACTAAAAACATCTAAGAATGTTGTTTTTTTGCCAAATTTTCTTAAACGCGTTAATAACAGTCTAGCAAAACTGCTTTGCACCTCATCCATATCCGTATTATGAATTGTAACTTTCAAACGCTTTGATTTAAAAAACCATTTCCCTTTTTCAATTACTTCAATTGATATTTTTTTTAATGAACCAAGTTCAAACAATGTTGATAATATTCCAGATCCAGTAGGTCCAAGCGTTAATTCGCGATAAATCAGTCCATTAACAACAACAGGATGATGATCCGATGGAAATGATTTAAATTGCTGATTCTCGTCTATATCTAACTTGAATTTTTTCAAGTTTCTTCTATAATAACTAATAAATGAAACCATAGAAAAAAGTACAAGCAATAAAATAAAGTAGTTTGCTAATTTGAAATTTCTTTTTTCTTTTTTAACGCTAGCTAATGAAAATAATTCATTATTTATAGATTGCTGAGAAAAGTAAGAAGATGAAAATACTGTTCTTAGCTTCATCTCGTTCTTTTTCGAAAAATTATCAGATTTAAAACTTGCACCGCTTTGTTTTATTTCAAAGTTGTATTTGTTGGAGTTTAACGGCCATTCTAGCGCATAATATGGATTTTCGGACAATTCTCCTGTAAAACTTTGAGTAATTGAAATATCGCCAGGAGACTTATCCCAATCATTAGATAGATATATCCAATAAAATTGACTATCAAATGGACCAATTGTAAAAGGGTTTTCTAGAGAATATTTGATGGTAAAAGTTTTATTTTCATCTGATGAACTATGATATAAATAAATTCGATATGACCTACCTCTTTCTTCAACCAAGAAAGTACCTTTTTCTTTAGTGTCTGCATTTGTGTAAGGAATTCCATTTTCAAGAACCTGTATATCAAAAATACTATCGAATCCTTTTTTTGGGATAACTTGGTACACAAAAGTATAATCTCCCTTAAAACTAAATTCTCTAGTTTCTATAAAATCAACTGTACCATCTTCGTTAATGAATGACTGAATGTCGGTAGATAATATTTTATAAGACTTTGCAAGAACAGTTGTAGTGATTACCGCAACTATAAATATTTTTTTTAGTATTTTTTTCATTGATTCCCCCATTTAAATGTAAAGTAAGCTTTACATTATATAAAATCAATTGTAATAATAATTATCTTCTGATTAGAAATCTAATTGAAAAGAAGTAATTAGTATTATGAAAATAATTACCCATGCTGCTACAAGAAAAATCAGAATCTTATAAGCAGGTTCTTGTTTCAATTATTTTTCCTCAATAGCAAGAAGTCTAACAGTGTTTGATCCAATATTTTTTACCATATGCTCTGTCCCAGCATCTTGCTTAGCAAAAAAGTCACTTTCAATCT
>JBJKZP010000004.1:0-28299 GCA_045560235.1 Fidelibacterota bacterium
CAGCTGAAGAAGCTAAAGAAGAAGCACCAGCTGAAGAAGCTAAAGAAGAAGCACCAGCTGAAGAAGCTAAAGAAGAAGCTCCTGCTGAAGAAGCACCAGCTGAAGAAGCTAAAGAAGAAGCTCCTGCTGAAGAAGCACCAGCTGAAGAAGCACCAGCTGAAGAAGCTAAAGAAGAAGCTAAAGAAGAAGCTCCTGCTGAAGAAGCACCAGCTGAAGAAGCACCAGCTGAAGAAGCTAAAGAAGAAGCTAAAGAAGAAGCTCCTGCTGAAGAAGCACCAGCTGAAGAAGCTAAAGAAGAAGCTCCTGCTGAAGAAGCTAAAGAAGAAGCTGAAGAAGAAGCACCAGCTGAAGAAGCTAAAGAAGAAGCTGAAGAAGAAGCTCCTGCTGAAGAAGCTAAAGAAGAAGCACCAGCTGAAGAAGCTCCTGCTAAAGAAGAAGCAGCTGAAGAAGAGCCCAAAGAAGATAAATAGTAAACTTTTTCACTAAAGTTTTATTAAGAAATTATAAAAATGAAAATTTTTATCATATCTCCCTTTCCCGAAACAATAAACGTTCTTATTGAGAATAATATTGCAAATCAAGGAATCAAAAAAAATCTCTTAAATGTAAATATTGTTAATTTGAGAGATTTTGCTAAAGACAATTACAAGAAAATTGATGATGAACCATACGGCGGTGGAAGTGGAATGATAATGATGTGTCAGCCTTTATTTGATGCTATAGATCATTGTATAACCCTTTCTGATGATAGACCTCAAATTATATTTCCTTCTCCAAGAGGAAAAAAATTAAATCATGATATTAGTAGCGAATTGAGCAAAGAAAAGTCATTAATTTTTATTTGCGGTCACTATAAAGGTATTGATGAAAGAGTGATTGCAAAATATGTAGATATGGAAATTTCTATTGGAGATTTTATAATTTCCAATGGTGAATTATCTACGATGATAATTTTTGATTCAATCGCTCGATTAGTTCCTGGAGTTTTGAATGATATTAATTCTGCTATGACTGATTCTTTTGTTGATGATTTACTAGATGCTCCTTATTTTACGCGGCCTAATGAAATTGATGGACTTAAGGTTCCAGAAGTATTATTATCTGGCAATCATGAGGCTATTAAAAAATGGCGAAATGATAAAAAACTTGAAATTACAAAAGACAGAAGACCTGATCTTTTAAAAAAGAAATAGAGAATTTATATGAGTAGCACATTAAGAGAAGATATACCAAATTTTAAACCTGGCGACACTCTATCAATTTATGTAAATGTTAGAGAAGGACAAAAAGTTAGACAACAGCTTTTCAAAGGAACTGTCATAGCTAGAAAAGGTTCAGGTATTGCTGAAACGATTACTGTGCGAAAAATGTCAAACGGTATTGGAGTAGAAAGAATATTTCCACTGCATTCACCATCAATTGCATCAATGAAAGTTGATAGAATCAATAAAGTTAGAAGAGCTAAGTTGTATTATCTTAGAGGTTTGTCAGGTAAAGCTGCTAGACTTGCCGAGAAAAAATAAAATTGCCTTCAAGAATTATTCTATTCGTTTTAAGCTTATCTCATATGTCGGTTCACATTATTATGATGTTGATACCAAGTATGTATATCCATTTAATTGATTTTTTTTCATTGAACGCTTCAAAGGTTGGTCTTGTTTTTAGTATGGCAAGTTTTTGTTTTGGCATTGGCTCTCTTCCAATGTCTTTTTTATATAATAGATATGGCCCTAGAAAATTAATTGCCTTTTCTCAAATTGGTATATTTGCTGCAGCTTTATTAGTTGGATTTTCAAGTAATATCATTATGTTTTCAATAAGTAATATTTTGTTGGGACTTTTTGCAAGTATTCACCATCCAGTATCTTTAACTTTGATATCAGAGGTATTTGAAAAAAATATTTCCAAAGCTAACGCCTTCCACGGAGTTTTTGGATCGCTAGGCGTTTCCTTGGGTCCATTAATTTCTTACTATGCGTTAATGAATTATAGTTGGCATTATGCTTTTATCTCCACAGCATTTTTTAACGTATTTCTTATTCCCTTAACTTTGAAGGTTATACCAAATACTGAAAAGATAGACATATTACAGTTAGATGATTTCAATGATAGTTATCAAAATTCAATATTAAAGATTTTTTTTATGATATCATTTGTTGTTGGTCTATCATTTACAATATTTAACACATTTATTCCCTCCGTTTTCAACACAGATTTTGGAGAGAATTCAAATTCAATAGTTTCAGCAATACTGCTAACTGGATTTTTAGGACAAATATTATCTGGATATCTTGGCGATAGATTTGATAGAGTAAAGCTGCTATCATTCATATTCCTCTTATTATTGCCTTTATTTATATCAATATTTTTTGTAGGAAAGAATTTATTAGTCATTGTTTCTGTGCTTTTAGCGATGATTATGTATTCAATTCAGCCGTTGATAAATTCAATTATTAAAGATATTACCACCGTAAAAATTAGATCCGTTGTATTTGGCCTTAATTTTTTCTTAATGTTTGGTTTGTCTGGTCTTGCTGCCTACCTCGGAGGTTTAATAGCAGATAACTATAGTTTTAAATTAATTTTCCCTATATTTGCACTATTATTCCCAATTGGAATTTTGTTATTATATATATTAAATGATAAAAGAAAGGTTAAAATTGAATGTTAGTTAGTATGACAGGTTTTGGATCATCAAACTTTGAAGATGCTAAGCTTTCTATTAATGTTGAGCTAAAATCATTTAACTCTAGATATTTTGAACTGAATACTAAATCTTTTGATTTGTCTGGACCTTTTGAATATAAAATTCGAGACTTTTTAAAGAAAAAACTCTCTAGAGGATCTGTTACTTTGATGATAAGAGTCGACAGTAAAGATTATTTCAAGTTTAACCAACATAAAACTGAGAGTGTATTAAAGGCCTATAAAGCCATTGAAGATAAATATAGTCTTGATTTAAATTATAGCCAGTTGTTGCGAAATAATGATATTTTAAGTTATGTCCCTTTGTCTACTTCAGGGCAGAGAAAAATATTTAAGGCTGTGAAAGAAGCTGCAAGTGAATTAATTGAAATGAGAAAAAAAGAAGGGATGCAGATTGAAAAAGAATTTCACAAATACCTGAAAGTTGCTAGAAAAGATTTAATTAAAATTGAAGATATTCAGCATAAAGTTCATGCGAGGAAGGTTAATTCAAAATCAAATCTTGAAAATATAGAAGAGATTGAAAAAATAGATATTTCAGAAGAAATTGATAGAGTAAATAGTCATCTTAAACAAATTTCACAAACCATTAAATCCCCAAATTTATCTGGTAAAAAAATTAACTTTATACTTCAAGAAATTAACAGAGAATCAAATACCATTTTATCAAAATTCATTGATAAAAGAGTTTCAAAGCATGCTATTAGTTTAAAAATGCAAGCGGAAAAATTAAGAGAGCAGGTAGGTAATATTTTATGAAAAACTTTTATATTATTTCAGGCTCTTCGGGTTCAGGTAAAACCACGCTACTGGAATTACTTTCAAGAGATTTAAATATCGAAATATCAGTTTCTTATACTACTCGCAAAAAAAGAAAATATGAAATTGATGGAGTGCACTACAACTTTATTAGTGAAGATAAATTTAAAGAGATGATCGATAAAAATTTATTTCTTGAATTTGAAAATGTTCATGGTGATTTATATGGAACAGCATTGAGCAGTTTATCTGAGTATATTGATAATAGTAAAATTCTATTTTTAGAGCTAGATGTTAATGGAGCTATAAGTTTGATGAAATACTATCCAGATAATACTGTTTCAATTTTTTTATCACCACCCAACTTAGATGAGCTTAGAAAAAGATTAGAATTAAGATCTACTGAAACAGACCAAGAGATTAACAAAAGATTGAGTAGGTTTGAAGAGGAAGACAATTTAAAAAAAGAATTTGACTATAATCTTATAAATGATAACTTCGAAACCACATTTGATAATATTAAAGAAATTATAAATAGAAATAAAAAAGAGGATTAAAATGGCTGTTGGACCAATATCATTTAACAAATTATTGAAAAAAACAGACGACATTTATGAAGCTGTCGTAGTTTCGTCAAAAAGAGCTAAACAAATTCTTCAAGATAGAATTGTTAAGCAGATGATTGATGATAACGAAGAAGTGAACGATGAAGACATTCTTGCTGAGCCTGTTATTCGAGAGCATATTGACTTTGATAAAGAAGAAAAAGTTACTTCAATTGCTTTAGATGAGTTTCTTGACGGTGGTGTTGATTGGGATAAATCTGAAGAATCTCTTGATTAATAAATCTCTTAAGAAAAAATATATTTATCAAAACAAGCAGTTATTTGGAAGCGAAATATATCTGCGTCCATTAAATTCCTCAAGTTCGACCAAGAAAGTAAAAATAGAGGATAGTTGGTACTCTCAGTTAAAGAAAGAATTTGATAAAGATTACTGGATAGAATTGTCACATTTAACGAGAAAAAACTATTTAAGTAAAACAATACTTCCTAGACCCGCTTTATTATTTAATGCATTTAATTCCACTCCCTTTGAAGAAATCAAGGTTGTAATCATAGGTCAGGATCCTTATCATGGAGAGGGACAAGCAAATGGCTTATCGTTTAGTGTGAATAATGGGATAAAAATTCCTCCATCATTACTTAATATCTATAAAGAACTTCAAGAAGATTTAAAAATACCTATTGCTGACTCTGGTAATTTGCAATCATGGGCAGATCAAGGAGTATTAATGCTTAATTCAATATTAACTGTAGAAAAAGATAAGCCAAACTCGCATAAGGGTATAGGCTGGGAAGTATTTACCGAAAGATGCATAGAATTAGTATCATCAAGACTCAAAAATGTAGTATTTATTTTATGGGGAAAACAAGCTCAAGTTTTATCTGAAACTATTGATAATAAAAAACATCTTATATTAATGTCTGTACACCCATCTCCTCTATCAGCGCATAGAGGTTTTTTTGGTTCAAAACCTTTCTCAGCTACCAACAAGTATTTGAAAGAAAAAGGCAGAAAACCAATTAATTGGTTAATCAAATAAATTATACAGCTCAACAGGATTATCTTGTCATGTAATTAAAAGATTGCTAATCTATAAAAATAGAATTTTATAATTGTTGAAAGAGTGTGGATAAATACAGATGGCTGATATAAAAAAAAATGAAGGTTTAAACTTACAACCGCAAGCCCTTGAAGCTGAAGAAGCTGTTCTTGGGTCAATGATGATAGACGAAGATGCTGCTAATAAAGCAATTAGTATTTTAGGATCAAGTCATTATTTTTATAAAGATTCGCACAGAAAAATCTTTGATGCTATGATTAAATTAATGAATAATAGCAATCCTATTGATACTGTTTCTGTTTCAGATGAGCTTAAGAAAGTTAAGAGTTTAAAATCAGTAGGCGGAATTTATTATTTGACAGGCCTTGTTGATAAGGTTCCAACATCAGCTAGAGTTGAAACATATGCTGAAATTGTTAAAGAAAAAGGAATGTTAAGAGATTTAATAACTACTTCACATGAGATTTCAAAAAAAGCGCTAGATGCGGGAGATTCAGTTGGTTCTATTCTTGACGATGCTGAACAATCAATTTTTAATTTAACTGAACAAAAAGATTCAAAAATTTATCAACATATTGAACCTATTTTGTCAAGTACTGTCAAAAGAATTGAAGATATTGCAGCTAATCCTGGATCAACTATTGGTGTACCATCTGGTATTATTGATTTGGATAAATTAACAGCAGGTTTTCAAAAGGGTGATTTAATAATTATAGCTGGTAGGCCGTCAATGGGTAAAACTGCATTAGCTTTAACAGTTGCTAGAAATGCTGCAATTGAAAGTAAATCACCGACAGCTATTTTTAGTCTTGAAATGTCTAGCGATCAGCTTGGTCAAAGACTATTAACTTCGGAAGCCAGAGTAGATAATTCACATGTCAGGAGGGGTAGTTTACCTTCAGGTAAATGGAAAAATATTAATATAGCTTCTGGTAAACTTGCTCAGGCTCCTTTATATATAGATGATACTCCAGCTTTATCAATTTTAGATTTACGTTCAAGAGCAAGAAGGTTAAAAAGAGAAAGAAATATTGAATTAATAATTGTGGACTATCTCCAGCTAATGCAAGGACCTAAAAATTCTGAAAATAGGCAAAATGAAATTTCTCAGATTACTCAATCATTAAAAGCTCTTGCTAAAGAGCTTAATATTCCAGTTATTGCTTTATCTCAACTTTCAAGAGCTGTTGAGCAAAGAACGAAAAAAGAACCAATGCTTTCGGATTTAAGAGAAAGTGGCGCAATTGAGCAAGATGCTGATGTCGTTATATTCCTTTATAGACCTTCTGTTTACGATAAAGAAAATCAAGATCTTAAAGGTTTAGCCTATTTAATTGTAGCTAAGCAAAGAAATGGTCCTACTGGGCGGGTTACCTCAACATTTATTGATACATATGCGAGATTTGACAACTATACTGAATTTTAATTTATGAATGATAATGTTGTTAAAAATAAAGATTCTGATCTAATAGCTAATAAAAGCAATTTTTTACTTGAAAGAATTTCATCTAAAAAAAATAGAAAAGAATTAGAGAATGCTCTAAAATTTTCAATCAAAATGCATCATGGACAAGTCAGAAAATCTGGACTCCCTTTTGTTAGTCACTGTATTGATGTTGCCAATAAATTATTAGACTGGAATATGGATCAAACAACAATTGTCAGCGCATTGCTACATGACGTTGTTGAAGATACCGAGGTAACACTTGAAGACATTGATAAAGAGTTTGGCGCAGAGGTTGCTCTGCTTGTTAATGGTGTTACAAAGGTAGAAAATATCGCATTTCGATCTATTGAACATAAGCAGGCAGAGAATTTTACTAAACTTTTTTTATCTTTAGCAAATGATCTAAGAGTTATTATCATAAAATTTGCTGATAGATTAAATAATATGGAGACAATTCAGTTTTTATCTCCAAAGAAAAGAAAAGAAATTGCCATTGAAACCAAAGAAATTTTTGCTCCCTTAGCGCACAGACTTGGAATGGCAAAGGTAAAGTGGGAATTAGAAGATTTATCTTTAAAATGTTTAGATCTAAGATCTTACAATAGCATTAAAAAGAAAATTGAAACTTCAACAAGGTTAAATGAGGATATATTATATAATGCAATAGAGCCAATTAAGAAAGAACTAGATTCCTATAAGATCGAATCAAATATTTTTGGAAGATATAAATCAATCTCATCCATACATAGAAAGATTAATAAAAGAGGTAAAAAGTTTGAAGAAATATATGATTTATATGCAATTAGAATTATTGTTGATAAGGTTGAAGAGTGTTACTTGGCATTAGGTGTAATTCATAATACATATCCTCCTATTCAAGATAGATTTAAAGATTTTATTGCTACACCAAAAACAAATGGATATCAATCTATCCATACCACAGTGTTGACAAAAGATAATCGATTAACTGAAGTTCAAATTAGAACAAAGGATATGGACTATACAGCAGAGGTGGGAGTTGCGGCTCATTGGCTTTATAAAGAAAATAGTAAGATTGGTGAATTTGATTCACAGGTGTCTTGGTTAAGAGATTTACTATCAATTCTTGGTAGCGATAGTGCTGAGCCTGAAGAATTAATGGATTTATTAAAAATTGATATGTTCGAAGATGAAATATTTGTTTTTACGCCAATGGGAGATTTAATGAAGCTTCCGGTAGATTCAACGCCCCTTGATTTTGCATTTTCAATTCATGGAGGCTTAGGATTTACAACTGTTAGAGCAAAAGTGAACAAGAAGCTAGTTCCACTAAGTTATAGTCTTAAAAGCGGAGATATTGTCGAGATTGAAACGAATAAAAACCAGACGCCTAATAGTGGATGGTTAAAATTTGTTAAAACTTCAAGAGCTAAACATGAAATTTCAAAATATTTAAGAAAAATTGAACTTGAGGAAAGTCTAAAAATTGGAAGTGAGCTTATTGAAAAAACTTTAAGGAAATTAAAAGCTTTAGATAGGGTAGCAGAGTTTAAGAAAAGTTTTTCAAAAGCTGGTTACAAAACAATGGATAGTATGATATCAGATATTGGAAGAGGCGGATCTACTATTAAAGATATCCTTCCAAAAGTTTTCCCCGATTTAAAAAGTAATAAAAATAAAGATATTGAGGATATAGAGTTTACTGAATCAGCACGATCTGATTTTGATGGAATTAATTTAGACGGGGTTAAAAATTTAGTTGTAGAATATGGAAAGTGCTGTAATCCAATACCAGGTGACGAAGTTGTAGGATATATTTCAAGAGGAAGAGGGTTGATTGTTCATATGCACTCATGTTCAAACCTTTCATCGCTATCTTCGAAAGAAGAGAGGCTTGTTTCTGTAAATTGGAATACTAAACAAAATCTATCTTTTAGGTCCAAAATTCATATTACATGCAATGATACTGCTGGAATGTTGAATGATATTGCTGATGTGATATCAAAAAATAAGGTTAATATACTTGATGTATCAACCGATGTTACAGAGGGTGGAATGGCAAATATTTGGATAATATGCAAGGTTCGAAGTAGGCAAAAACTTGACTTAGTTATAAAAGCAATTCAAAAAATAAAACATATCGATTCTGTTGAGAGAGTTCATGAATAGATTCATTGGAATAGATTTCGGTATGTCTAAAGTAGGTTTAGCAATTTCAGATCCATCTAGAATTATATCAATGCCATTAAAAGTTTTAAGGTATAAAAATTATAAAAATCTTATTGACGATTTACAAGCTATTGCTTTAGAAAATAATGTTGATACTTTTGTAGTTGGTTACCCGCTAAATATGAATAATGAAAAAAATGAAATGACGTCACTTGTCGATAATTTTAAAGATGAATTGATTTCTTTAGGTTTTAAAGTTTTTTTGCAGGACGAAAGACTTTCAAGCGAGTCTGCTAAAAAGATTATGCATGAACAAAACATTAAAACTGGAAATAATAAAGAAAAAATTGATTTAATTGCTTCAACAATAATTTTACAAGCATTTTTAGATAAAGGTTTATCGTGATAGGTAAAAAAAATTTAGCTATTTCCATTTTAAGTGGTTTGCTGTTAGGATTTTCGTTTCCTCCATTTAATATCGGTTTTCTTGCTTGGATTTTTTTGATACCACTCATTCATATATATTATTCAGAAGTAGGTTTTAAAGAAAAAATTCTATCATTTTATATTGCTTCATTTGTTGGCCATGCTATAATCACACACTGGGTAGCATTGAACTCTGGAACCTCTATGCAGGTTGCAATATTTTCTTATCTTGCATTATGTTTTTTTTATTCTTTTTATTGGGTTCTTTATCTTGTCCTTGTTCACATATCAATAAAAAATATTTTTTTAGATAGAATTGAATTTTTAATATGGCCAATTATGTGGATAGCAATTGAGGCGATTAGAGCAATAGGTCCATTAGCTGCTCCATGGCTAAATCTTTCTCTATCTCAATCAAATTATGATAGAATAATTCAATTAATTAGTATCAATGAACATTTTTTAGCATTTATTGTAATCATTTTAAACTTGTTGCTATATAAGCTTATTGCTTTGAAAAGAAAACAATACTTAGTTTATTTTGCAACAGCTTTAATTAGCTCAATAATGATAGGTCAGTCATTAATTCTAAAATATAATTATTCAGTTTTTACTAAAGATATTAATATTTCCATTGGTCAACCTGTTATTTATCCAGATGAAAAATGGAATCCAATGCTTAAAGAGAGAAATAAAAGAATCATGAATGATCTTCTTGACAATTCCTTATCGAAAAATCCTGATATTGTAGTATGGCCAGAAGCTGCTCTAACATCTTTCCTTGCCATTCCAGGATCAGTTGAAAGAAAAGAAATTCAACAAAAACTAGAACAGTCATCGATGATAACTGGAATTCCTGAAAGAGTTTACGATGATGATGGATTAAAAATTTATAATAGTGCTATTTTTATGAGAAGCGATGGTTTTTATGATACCTACCAGAAGATTTTTTTAGTTCCATTTGCAGAATATGTACCCTTTTTTAAAAAATGGATATCTAAAATGAATCAATTCGATGATATGGGCAGTTTTTCTAAAGGAAAAAATTATAAAACATTTAAAGTTAATGACGTGACAGCGTCTATATTGATTTGTTATGATTCAAGCAGTTATAAGCTTGCAAAAAAAATGGTAGAAAATGGCGCTGAAATAATCTTTGTTATAACAAATGATTCATATGTTGGTAAAGCAATGCCTCATCAACATTTTCAACATGCTAAATTAAGAGCTATAGAGCTTGGAGTGCCTGTTGTCCAAAGTGCAAATAATGGTATTTCTGGAATCATTCTTCCTTCGGGAGAAGTTTTAATAAAATCTGAAATTGATGAAAGAAATACTTTCAACTCATTAGTTAAGCTAAGATGAATCGATATAGAATTAAAATTCAATATGATGGAAGTAATTTTTCTGGATTTCAATCTCAAAAAGACAATTCAGGAATCCAAAATAAAATTGAATCATCAATTGCAATGTTGAATAAAAAAAATTTTGTAAAACTATATGGCGCAAGCAGAACGGACTCTGGAGTGCATGCCTTGGGGCAAATTGCGCACTTTGATTTAAATACAGATTTGTCAGAAAACGATCTAAAGAAAGCAATCAATGCAAGACTTGAAAAAGAAATTAGAATTTCAGATGTTAAAACAGTCAATCAAGACTTTCATAGTAGATTTAATGCAAAAAGTAAGGAGTATAATTATTATTGTACATTAGATGAAAATCCTTTAGATATTAAAAATCATTTTTTTGTAAAAAATATAAGTATTGAAATTTTAAATAATATATCACGGCTTATAATTGGCGAACATGATTTTTTATCATTTTCAAAATTTTCTAATAAAAAAAATAACATATGTTCAATATTAAGATCTGAATGGATTTTAGATAAAACTAATCAAAAATTATTATATATTATTCGTGGTAACAGATTTTTACATCACATGGTAAGATATTTGGTAGGAACAATGATAGCTACAGCTCAAAATAAAATGACTATTGAAGAATTCGAAGGACTAATATCGAAACCAAAAAAAGATGCTAAGATTTTTAAATCTCCTGCAAAAGGCTTAATTTTAAAAGAAATTTTTTATGAAAATTAATATATTAATCTTGCTAGCACTTTTATTTATAGGTTGCCACAAAGAGCAAAGTGTTAATTTTCAAGTTGAGACATCAAAGTCTACTGCAATATCAAAAGCAATTAAAAAAGCAAGTCCAGGAGTTGTTGGCATCTATGCAACTCAAGAAATTATTCAAAGAACTTGGAGAGGGTATAGAGGTTTAAAGCCTGTCTCTTCAAATGGTTCAGGTTTTATTATAAGCGAAGATGGATATATTCTCACTAATGCTCATAATATTAAAGATAATCGACCAGCTGTAATTACAACTGATATCAATATAACTGTGATAATTCCTGGAGGAGAATCATTTGACGCATCTATTGTAGGCGTTGACCCTATAACAGATATTGCTCTTTTAAAAATTGAAGGTGATAAATTTGAATCTTGTAACTTTGGTGATTCTGATAATGTAAAAGTAGGTGAGTGGGCAATTGCTTTAGGAAATCCCAAGAATTTAATTTCCAATGTTAACTATCAGCCGATTGCTTCAGCAGGAATTATAAGTGCAATTAATGCAGATTTTAATATAGATTCTAAATCAGGAACCTTGTTAGATAATATGATTCAAACTGATGCCTCATTAAACCCTGGTAATAGTGGCGGACCACTTCTTGATTCACATGGCGATGTTATTGGAATTAATACTTTTATGAGAGCAGATTCACAAAATCTAGGCTTTGCAATTCCAATAAATTTTGCTAGAAAAATTGCAAATGAATTAAGGCTAAAAGGAGCTGTAGATAGAAGGTTTTCATTCGGAATATCTGCGAGGCAATATTTTTATGGAAAAAATAAAGATCAATTAGGATTATTTATTGATAAAGTTGATTATGATAATTCTGCTAGAAATGAAGAATTATTCAGAGGAGATATAATCGTTGCAATTGAAGGATACAGGATAGAATCTTTTCAAGAAATAAAAGCAGTATTGATTAAATTAGACTTAAGAGCTGGAGATGAGATTAAATTATCGGTACTTAGAGAAGGTATTTTAGAATCTATAAGTTTAACTTTGGGTGATATATGAAAAATAGAAGTATAAAATTAGTAATATTTGGATTGTCTGCAGGTGCAGTTTTAGGAACAATTATTGGAGATGTATTATTTTTTTTGCTTCCTGAAGGTAGTGCAGTGAAGCAATTTTTTATGATTTCTTATGATTTTTCATTTGGTTCAATTAATGATTCATATTTAATTGATTTGGGTATAATTGTTTTAGATTTTGGTTTTATTTTAAAATTTAATGTATGTAGTATTATTGGTTTTGGTATTGCATATTATTTATTAAAATACTTTAGATAATAATATGAGGTTTATATGTTTAATTTAGGTACAGGTGAATTAGTTTTAATTTTTTTAATTCTTTTACTTCTTTTTGGTGGAAAAAGGTTGCCAGGAATTGCTAGAGGTTTTGCAAATTCTCTAAGAGAGTTTCGAGGAGCTTTAGACGATACTAAAGAAGAAATTAAAAAATCTGAAAAATCTGAAAATTAGATTAGATGAACCCATCTAATTCTTTTAAAGAAAAACTGTTAATTGACAAAGAAAAGATTTTAAGCAGTAAAACAAATTCTGTTATAAGGTCTCGGTTCGATAAAATAATTAATGAACCAGCTAAAAGCGGTCTTCTTAAAAATAAAACATTTCTTATTAAAGACAATATTGCAATTAAAAATGAACCGTTATCGTGCGCTTCAAATATATTAAAATCATATATATCTCCTTTCAGTGCAACTGTAATTGATAGAATTGAAAACGAAGGAGGTATAATACTTGGGCAAACAAACTGCGATGAATTTGCAATGGGATCTTCTTCTGAATATTCTATTCATGGTCCAGTAAAAAATCCTCATAATTTAAATCTTGTTGCAGGTGGATCGAGCGGCGGATCAGCTGCAGCTATAGCTGAAAATTTAGCTGATATAGCTCTCGGATCTGATACAGGAGGTTCAGTTAGACAGCCAGCTGCTTTTTGTGGTATCTATGGATTAAAACCGACCTATGGAAGAATATCTAGATATGGATTAGTAGCACATGCTTCTTCTTTTGATACTATTGGAATCATGTCAAAAAAAATAGATGATATTTATAAAACTTTCAATGTTATTGCTGGAAAAGATAAAAAAGATGCTACAAGCATTGATATAAAAATTAATAATTATGAGCCGATCAAAAATTTAACTCTCCCAGAATCAATTGGTGTTATAAAAGAGGATGTGCTTAAGGAACTAAACAATGAAATAGCAGAAAGATATAGCTTCTTAGTTGATTATCTTAAAAATAATAATGTAGCTATTCATGAAATTGATTTACCACTTTTTAAGTATTGCATTCCTACTTATTACGTTTTAACTATGGCAGAAGCATCTTCAAATCTTTCTAGATTTGATGGTGTTAGATACGGAAATAGAGCAGATAGCGAAAATTTATCTGAATTGTATGTTAAAAGTAGAACAGAAGGTTTTTCTGATGAGGTAAAAAGAAGAATTATGACAGGTACTTATGTTTTGTCCTCAGGTTATTATGATGCATATTTTTCTAAAGCACTAAAAGTTAGAAGATTAATTAAAGATGGTTATTCTAATTTATTAAAAAAATATGATAATTTGTTATTACCATCAACGCCAGACTTACCTTTCAGTCTGGGAAATAGTCTTGACAATCCATTAAAAATGTATTTAGCTGATATGTTTACAGTTCCAATGAATTTAGCCGGAATTCCATCTTTAAATATTCCTGCTGGCTCATCTTCAGATAATCTACCAATAGGACTTCAGATAGTAGGAAATGCATTTAAAGAAGAAACTTTATTCAGTTTTGCTCATATATTAGAAAAAGAGGAAATTTTTGAAAATATTTAATGGAATTTTTATACCCAAATTTTTTATTCGCTATACCCTTATTTATCTTAATATTGATATTTAAGAATCTTTTTCTAAAAAAATCCTCATCAATTCAAGTCTCAAGCTACAAAAATCTTAAAAATCATTTTGGATATAGAGGAAAATTAAAGATACTAATTATAAAATCCTTTTTTTTCTTATCAATTATTTTTCTTATTATCGCTATTTCTCGACCAAGAATTTCTTCAATTAATGATAATATAAAAATTGAAGTTGTTGATATAATTCTTGTATTAGATACTAGTAGCAGTATGCTAGCTGAAGATTTTAAGCCCAATAGATTGGAGGCTGTTAAAGAGGCAGCAAAAGAATTTATATATAATAGAAATGGCGACAGAATAGGCTTATTGGTTTTTGGAAAAGATACATTCATTCAATGTCCTCTAACTACAGATTATGGAGTGCTTAATAACTTATTGACCGAAGTAACAGTTATGGAGCCAAAATATGACGGAACAGCTATAGGTGTTGCAATTGCTACTGCGGTAAATAGATTGAGAAGTATCAAATCTAAGAGCAAAGTTATCATTTTATTATCTGATGGTAGTAATAATTCAGGATCAATTGATCCTATTTCAGCAGCAAAAATTGCAAAAGAGTATGGAATTAAAATTTATACAATAGGAGCAGGAACAAAACAATTAAGTAGCCCATTTCCAGGTAGAGGTTCTATTAGAAGTGAAATAGATGAAGAAACCTTGCAAGGAATTGCAAGAGAAACAAATGGAAAATATTTTAGAGCGATTGATAAAAATAGTCTTTCTAATATTTACTCTGAAATAGACAAGCTTGAAAAATCTGAAATTACAGTCACTTATTTTTCTAGCTACAAAGAAGTTTATATTTGGTTTCTTTTGGTTGGTTTTATTTTAATTATGATTAGTGAATTCTTAAGAACATTTTATTTTAGGAATATAGTATGATTCTAGAGTTTTTAGATATTGCTTTAGTATGTTTAGCTTTTTTTATGATTAACCTAATTATCTATTTGTTCAGATCAAGCTATATTAAGCTTTTTGACAATAGAAATTTCTCAAAAGATTTTGTGCACAGGTTGTATTTTGGAAATATAGCAATTATCAAAATAAAGACAATTCTAAGGCTTCTAGGAATTTTCAGTTTAGTTATAGCCATAGCAGGTATTAAAACAGGAGTTACTGTTGAACCCGTTGAAAGAAAAGGTGTAGATATAATCTTTTGTATAGACGTTTCTTTGAGTATGGATTCACAAGATATTAAACCATCAAGACTAGATAAGGTTAAATTTGAAATGTCAAAAATTTTAGATGGTTTAGATGGCGATCGTATAGGAGTAGTTGTTTTTTCAGGTTCAAATTTCTTATACTTACCCTTAACTTTAGATTATGATGCATCAAGACTTTTCATAAGAAGCATCGATACTTCAATGGTTTCATCGAGAGGTACAAATATTCCGAGTGCAATAGAAACTTCGATTGAAGCATTTGAGAATAAAGATGAACGACAAAAATTAATTTTTTTATTTTCAGATGGAGAAGACCATAGCGAAGGTTCAATTGAAACAATTAGTATGATGATAAAAGATAAGATTAGTTTGCATGTTATTGGTGTCGGTAGCTCTAAAGGATCTTTGGTTCCTCTTAAAAATAAAGAAAATATTTTTGTTAAAGACAGCGAAGGAAAACTTGTTTTATCTAAGATTAATATAGAGTTTTTGAAAAAATTATCATCTATAAATAGCGGAAGCTTTTTAAGAATATCTAAAAGTGAACCAATAAGTAAAAATATAATAGACATTATTAAATCTGGAGAAGATTCACTAATCAGTTCATTTGAATTTTCAGATTACGATCATAAATTTCAGTATCCTTTAGCAATAGCTTTGCTATTTTTAATTGTATCTTTTATAATACCATCTGGCAGGAAAATGAAATGAAATTTTTAATTGCAATCTTAATGATAAACCAAATCTTAACTCAGGATATTGGTCAAAAAATGTACAAAAATGAAGATACTGATTCTGCTATAATCTACTATAAAAAACTCCTTAAAGATAAAAATCTATCAGAAGATGATATAGTGTACAACTTGGCTACAATTTATTCTTCTATTGATAGCCTAATTAAAGCTAAAGAATATTTTGATTTAGCCAATAAAGATTCACTTAATCCATCTTCGGAGCTAAGCTACAATTATGGAAATATGCTTTATAAATCACAAGATCTTGAAGGTAGTTTAAAAGCTTATAAGCAGTCATTATTAAAAAACCCACTAGATAACGATGCAAGAAAAAATTACGAGTTTGTTAAAAATGAAATTGAAAAAAACAAACAAAATCAAAAGAAAAATCAAGAAATGAATGATGATAGCGAAGATTCTGAAAATAACGAAAATAATAACAGCGATGATGGAAATCAGAGTAATAAAAATAAAGATAATAAATCAAATAATACACAGCAAAACCCTGAAAAAAATAATACCGATGAGGGGCCAACAAATCAAGAATTATCAGATTCGAGCGAAAAGCAGAATAACCAACAAAGAGAAATTAATATTGATCAAAGTGTTGAAAATATTCTAAATGCAATGAAAGAGAATGAGAAAGTAAATAAAAAAAGAAAACAGAAAAATTATTTTAATGATAGTGGAAAAGAGTGGTGAGAATTTTAATTTTAAATCTTTTTTTTAGCGCTTTAATTTTTCCTCAACAACTATCGACATCAGTTAGCAGTGAGAATATAAATATCACAGAGTCGGTTATTTATACAATTAAAATAAAAGATACAGAGGAAAATCCAATAATAGATATATCATCATTAGAGAATTTTTTTTCTATTATTGCTGGTCCGAATATAGGAAGTGAATATAAATTTATAAATGGCGAGAAATCTTCTTCGAGGTCAATTTCCTGGACTTTAATTCCGCTTTCATATGGAGTTTTAAATATCCCTTCTTTTGAAGTTGACATTTCAGGAAAAAAAATTAAAACAAAACCTTTTAAAATTAATGTTACTAAACAAGCTTTGGATCAAGCGATCAAAGAATTATTTCTTGAGGTAAAAGTGAGTGATAATAATGTGGTAGTTGGAGAGCAAGTTATATTAACATATACTTTTTATACTAGAATAGCTTCAAAAGTTCTTTCTACAGAATTTCCAGAATATAGCGATTTTTGGGTTGAAAAATTATTTGACCCTGTCGGTATTCAATTTACACCTGAAAGTTGGAATGATATTGAAATTGAAGGATATAATTATAAATATTTAAAAATGTATGAAGTTGCTATTTTTCCTATAAAAGAAGGAACTTTTAATTTGCCATCAATGATAATGAAGGTGCAAACAAAGAATAGCGACTCATCATTTAGTAGATTGTTTTTTTCTGATCCGTTTTTTGATACCTTTTCACAAATGACTAGAGCAAAAATTTTAGTATCTGATCCTTTGAGTATCAAAGTATCATCTTTAAATAATATTCCTAGCAATTTTACAGGAGCAGTAGGAAAATTTAATTTGTCATCAACTGTTTCTGAAAAAAATATTGACGAAGGATCTCCGACTATTTTAAGATTAACTTTAGAAGGAGAGGGAAACTTAGGTAATATCGGAAGACCAAAAATAAATTTTCCTAATGATTTAGATATTTTTGAAGGAGAGACAAATATATACAAGGAGATTTCAAATAATTTTTCAGGATCTGTTACTTGGGAATATAATTTAATTCCCAGAAAGCATGGTTTGTATCAGATTGACTCTATAAAAATTCCATTTTATAATTCTTCAACAAAATCATGGTCAACAGCATCTTCAAAGCCATTGCAATTAAATGTTAATAAAAGTACTATTTTCGATAAAAATGATAAGGATATAGTTTCTCAAAATTCTAACATTATAAGATATAATAGATTAGGAAATCAAAGGTGGATATCCAACTCAAATATTAAAATTGAAAAAGGGGTTATCTATATACTTACTTTATCCTTGATTTTATTTGTGATGCCTTTTTTTCAATCTACTTTTAAACTTTTACAGCATAAAATTCTAAGTTTTATTTTAATTCAATCTGCAATGAATCAATTAATAGATCGTTTTAATAGTACAAATTCTATTTTTTTAGATGGACCTAGAATTATTACAGATTATTTTTATCAGAAAAAAATTATCAAATCATTCAACGTAGACATATCAACTCTTAAACATTTGTTGAGCAGAAAAATTAAAAAAGCAGATTTTAAAATTTTATCAAATTTCTTGGATGAGTGCCAAGCAAAATCTTATTCACAGTTAGATGATAAAGAAAACAATAAAAAAACTATTAGTATGTTGATTAAAACTCTAAGTAGTATTGATAAGTATGTATAGAAGTATAAATATAATTTTATTTTTTATTTCTATTGTTCAAGCTCAAGCTTTAGATGAATTTTTTATTGATGGCAATAATCATTTTAATAAAAAAAATTATAATAAAGCAATTTTAAGCTATTCTCAAATCCTTGAATTAGGATTTTCCTCGCAAGATTTATATTTGAATTTAGGAAATGCATATTTTGAGAATAAAGATTATGGAAATGCTAGATGGTCTTATGAGATGGGTTTAAAATTGAATCCGTTAAATGAAGATCTGAATAATAATAATAAAATTAATAAATCTTTTATTGATGATTATATTGAAGTTCCTCAAAATTCTATATTAGATAACATAAATATATTCTTTCAATTATTATCAATAAGTCAATTCATATTAATTAATTCAATATTAATATTGACTACCGCTATATCATTTTTCATTTATAAGGTATTTGAAATAAAAATATTAAAAAAACTATTTATTCTCTTATCAATTCTTTCATTTATATTTCTTTTAATTTCTTTCACAAAAAATTTGTGGGATAAGAATAATAAGTTTGGAATAATCATTAAAAATGAATCCATTATTTATTCTGCTCCCTATAAAAATGAATCAATTGAGGTTTCAAAATTTTATAGCGGAAATAAGGTTAAGATTATTCAGTCAACAGATATATGGCTTGAAATATATTCATTTGATGGAAGAAAAGGTTGGATTAGAGCTCAAGATATAAGAAATTTATACTGATATGAAATATTTTCTATTACTTTTTTTTATTAATGTTGGAGTATGCCAATCTGATTTTATAAAGCCGAGCGATTTTGATGATAGCGAACCAAAGTTTCCAAGCATTGTCTTGCCATCTTTCTCAAGCTCAGAATCATTAGACTCTGATAATACTAATATTGTTAATAGCTTTGAAAGGGGTTATCGAGTCCAGGTTATTATTTCTCAAGATGAAAATGAACTAATCGTTATTAAAAATGATCTTGAAAGTTCTATTAAAAAGAAAATTTATATTATTTTTGAACTTCCTAATTATAAATTAAGAATTGGAAATTTTATCAATAGAAAAGAAGCTGAGAATTTTCAAAAAAAAATTGTAAAACTTGGATATCGCACTGCGTGGGTTGTGCCAACAATGATTGAGGTAGATATTTAATGGCTGGTCACAGTAAGTGGTCAACAATTAAAAGAAAAAAGGGAGCCTTAGATCAAAAAAGAGGTAAAATTTTTTCTACAATCAGCAAAGAAATAACCGTTTCTGCTAGACTTGGAGGCAAGGAAGTAGATTCAAATCCAAGATTAAGACAAGCTATTAAAAAAGCTAAGTCCTTAAATATGCCAAACTCTAATATTGATAAAGCTATTAAGAAGGGTGTTGGAGATTTAGATAATGTAATAATTGAAGAAGTTTCATATGAGGGTTATGGTCCGTATGGAGTTGCTATTTTAATAGAGGCAATAACAGATAATAAAAATAGAACTGTTGCAGATGTACGACATGCCTTATCAAAATTTGGTGGTTCATTAGGTCAGTCTGGAAGCGTATCATGGAATTTTGAAAGAAATGGAATTATATTAATTGATAAAAAGCAAGTCTCTGAAGATGATATATTTGAATTTTCCGTTGAAAATGATTGCAATGAATTTTTTATAGATGAAGACTTTTATAGGTTATACTTTAATTCTCAAGATTTATATAATAAAATTGATAAACTTGAAAAAATGGATATTGAAATAGATTCATCTTCTTTGGCATTTATACCTAAAGACTTAATCAATCTTTCATCAGATGAAAATAACAATTTCAAAAAATTCATTGATTTTCTTCAAGGATTAGAAGATGTTCAAAATGTTTTTTCGAACCATAATTTTGGAGAATCATAATGATAATTATTGGTTTTGATCCTGGGCTTACAAACACTGGCTATGCAGTTTTATCAAAGAAAAAAAATGAAATAGAATTACTTGAATGCGGTTTAATATCTCCAAAAAAAAGTAAAATTATTTCCAAAAGATTGTATGCTATATTTTTTGAGTCAAATAAGCTGTTAGAAAAGTTTAAACCTGATCATGTTTCTGTTGAAAATGTTTTTTTTGGAAAGAACATTCAGTCTGCTATTAAATTAGGTCAAGCTAAGTCAGCAGTTATGTTAGCAGCGGAGCATAATAAAATTACGTCGACTGATTTTAGTCCTAGAGAAATAAAACAGTCAATTGTTGGTAACGGTTCAGCTTCTAAAGAACAGGTTGCATTTATGGTGAAAAAAATATTTAAATTAGGTGACGAAGTTTTTAAAAAAAATGATATCTCAGATGCAATAGCAGTTGCATGGTGTGGATTAAATAGGATATAAATGATAGACTCAATTTCAGGAAAAATTTTTAAAAAAGAACCAACATCTGTTTATGTAGAAAATGGAGGTATAGTTTTTAATTTATCAATATGTTTAAGAGATTATGAAAAATTACCATCTGTAGGAGATGATATTTTTATTTATACCTATTTAAATGTCAAAGAAAATTTAATGGAATTTTATGGCTTTATGGACTTGGAGCGCAGATCACTGTTTTCAAATCTAATAGATGTTTCAGGCATAGGTCCTAGAACAGCCATAAATTTATTATCTAACGCATCAGTTTCTAACTTTAAGGATAATATAATTTCGGAAGACGTAAAATCTTTAAGCCTTATACCTGGTATAGGCCCAAAGACTGCTAAAAGAATAATTTTAGATATAAAAGAAAAACTATCTACGCATATTATATCTCAAAATGATATTGATAACTCTAAGGTAGATTTTTCATATGAAGATATTTATACTGCTCTATCATCCTTAGGTTATAAAAAATCTCAAATAGACAAATCTATTAAAAAGTTAAATGAAGAAGGCTCTTATAGGGGCGATATTGAGAATATCATTAAAAGAATTTTGGCAATCATTCGATGAATGACTATCAAAAAACTGAATTATATAGTATTCATAAAAACTTAAATGCTAAGCTTGTTCCTTTTTCTGGTTTTTGGATGCCATTACAATATTCTAGTATTGTAAAAGAACATCATCATGTAAGAAGCTCATGCGGTTTATTTGATGTTAGTCATATGGGAGAATTTATTGTTCATGGAAAAAACTCCGAGAAATTTATTCAAAAGATAACAACTAATGATGTATCTAAATTAAGTCCTGGTAAAGTTCAATATAGTGCATTCTGCAATCATAATGGTGGTATAATTGATGATTTGCTGGTCTATAATTTAGGTAGTCATTATATGTTGGTAGTTAATGCTTCAAATATTGAAAAAAATTTTAAATGGTTAAAATCAAATTTAATTGAAGATGTTTCACTCGTTGATAAATCAAATCAAACTTCTTTGTTAGCATTGCAGGGGCCTAGTTCTCAAGAGTTCCTAAGAAAATTGTACTCTGATATATCAAAGTTAAAATATTACGAAACTTTATTGCCAGATTCTGAAAAAGTTGTTGTTTCAAGAACTGGATATTCAGGTGAATTAGGTTTTGAGATTTATGCACCTAATTCTAAAATTGTGCAAATCTGGAATGAACTACTATCAGTTTCAAGCAATATTCAACCAGTTGGGCTAGGCTGTAGAGATTCTTTGAGGCTCGAAATGGGCTACTGTCTTTATGGAAATGAACTAAATGAAGAAACCAACACTGTTGAAGCTGGCTTGTCATGGATAACAAAATATGACACAGATTTTATTGGATCTAAATTTATTAAAGATAACATATCCAAAAGATTAATTGCAATTTCAACAGAGGAAAGAGCAATTCCAAGATCAGGTTATAAATTATTTTCAATGCAAGAAAAAGAGATTGGAATAATAACCAGTGGAGGCATGTCTCCAAGTCTAAAAAAGGGAATTGCTTTAGCATATATTGATAAAGAATTTAAAAATGAGACAGAATTTAAAGTTGGTATTAGAGAAAAATTTTTTATTTTTAATAAAACAAAGCTTCCGTTTTATAAAGAAGGAACTTATTTAAAATGAAAGATAAAATTAGAATTCAAATTATAGGTTGGTTGCTTTTAACTTTGTCATTGCTTTTTTTTGGCTCAATGATTAGTTATAACTTTTCAGAAGAGCCATCATTAGTTGCTAAAAATATTAGTAATCCATTTAACATAATTGGAGTATTTATAGGCTTTTATTTAATGAAATTAGGTTTTGGGTATGCTGCATTGCTTCTTCCCTTATCATTATTTTCAATAGCCTATTACTTAATTACAAATTTTTCAATAAATATTGTTAAGCTTTTAAAGTATCAGATAATTTTTTTAATAATTACCTCTTTGCTTTTAGGTTTAATTGAAAATTTTGACACAATAATAGTTTTAGGAGAAGTTAGTAACTACAGCTACTCCGGCCTTTTGGGTGGGCTTACGCTTGGACTGATTTATGATTTGACAGGTAAGTTTGGTACTATTTTAATTCTTTTTTCAGCACTTATTATATCAACGATATCATTTTTTAAAATTGATTTATACAGCTATTTAAAATTGGCCCCAAAATATTTTAAAAAAATTATTTCAAATATTAATTTTGATATTAAAAGTTTTTTACCAACAATTAAAAAACATGAAGAACATCAAAAAAAGACTAGAATTATTGAAGACGAATCATTTCTTGAAGATATAAATACTGAAGAAATTAAAAAAATTGAAGAAGAAATTGATGATATTAAGATAGATGAAAAAGATGACCATATGAATGAGAATATCACTACTAATAATCAAAATGATATAGGCCTTGAAGATAATCATGATGAAATTTCTATAGAAAAAGCAATTATTGAGAAAGAAGCTGAAATTGATAATCAAAGAAATAAATCTATTTTAAAGAAAGAGTGGGTATTTCCTTCAACTGATATTCTTCATTCATTGGATGAATCCAGCGTAGTTGATGAAGACGATATAAGAGAAAGATCTGAATTACTAAAAAATTCCCTTTCAAATTTTGGCGTTGAAGGTAGTTCTGGAGCTATAAAAACAGGACCAATTATCACCTTGTTTGAAATTCTTCCCGCAGAAGGTGTAAGGGTTAATAAGTTTGTTCAGCTCTCCGATGATATAGCTAGAGTTATGGAAGCTCAAAGCGTAAGAGTTTTAGCTCCTATTCCAGGGTCAAATCATGTGGGAGTAGAGATTCCTAATCAAAATCCGCAAACAATATTTTTAAAAAATGTAATAAACTCCGAAAAATATCTAAAGTCTAAGGCGAAATTAAAACTTGCCATTGGAAAGGGAACTTTGGGAGATATTTCTATTTTAGATTTAGTTGAGATGCCCCATCTTTTAATTGCTGGAACAACAGGTTCTGGAAAATCAGTTTCACTTAATACTATAATTGTAAGTCTACTTTATCAATTAAAACCAGAAGAAGTAAAGTTTGTGATAATTGATCCTAAAAAAGTTGAAATGTCACTTTACAGAGGATTAGAAAATCACTATTTATTAAAATTTAATGGTATTGATGAATCAATTATTACTAAAAAAGATAATGCAATCCTAGCTCTACGATCACTCGAAAAAGAAATGGATTCAAGATATGACTTATTAGCTGAAGCTGGAAAAAGAAATATTTCTGAATATAATCACATGATGAAAAAATCAAAGAAAGAATTGATGCCTTATATTGTTTTAATGATTGATGAATTAGCTGACCTAATGATGTACAGTCCAAGGGATGTTGAGGCTCCTATTGCAAGATTAGCACAGTTAGCGAGAGCTGTAGGCATTCATCTTATTGTTGCAACTCAAAGACCGTCAGTTGACGTTATTACAGGTGTCATAAAAGCAAATTTTCCAGCTAGAATTGCATTTCAAGTGGCAACTAAAATTGACTCTAGGACCATATTAGATGAGAATGGAGCAGATAAGCTAATTGGTAAAGGAGATATGTTGTATCAAAAACCTGGATCTCCAGCTCCCGTAAGAATGCATGGCGCATTCATAACATTAAAAGAAATAGAAGATTTGGTTAAGCATATAAGTTCACAACCTAAACCAAATGAAGTTATTATTGAAACTTATAAAGAAGAATCCAGTTCAATGATAGATGGAGAAGAAGGCATAAATGATGACTTGCTATATAAAGCAATTGAAATTATTGTTATGAGTAAGCAAGGATCAATTTCTTTGCTTCAGCGAAGACTATCTATAGGATATTCAAGAGCAGCTAGACTAATTGATGAAATGGAAAGATTAAAAATTGTAGGTCCTTTTACAGGAAGTAAAGCTAGAGAAGTTTTGGTTGATGAATCTTATCTTGAAACAATAAATGAAGAATAGCATAAAAATTATATTTTTGTTTTTTTGTTTATTGTACGGAAGTGATGCAAGAGACGTCGAAATAAAAAATTTTTTTAAAAATTTAAATAATAAAACAGTTAATCTTGAGATTAATCAGTCTTCCGATAGTTATAATGCGATACTATCCATTAACATTGATAAAATTTTTTTTGATACATTAGATTTTGATGGAATAGTTTCTGTATTTTCAGGAGACACTATATCTTCATACAATTCAAATGATAATATTATTATTTTAGAAAGCGCTGAAAAAAATTTATTAGAATTTTTTAATTACAAAAATTTTGAAAATGCAGAATTGATTAAAATTGATATCAGCGATAAATATTTATTATATCATTATGTTTATATGAATAATGATCTGTTAATTAAATTTGACTCTATTAAAGAACAAGTTTATTCAATTTCATTTACTCAATTTGATAAGATTCTTTTTGATTGTTTTGTTGGCAGTATAGAAAGTTTTAAAAATCCTTTAACTAGTTTGAAAATTGACGATAATTGGCAAACTCTTGATTGGAGATCAATATAAATGCTTGATGCAATTTTTATGGATAGAGATGGAACGATAAATCATGATCCTTATGGTTACATAAACAAACTTTCTGAATACCATTTCTTTGATTACACTTTCGAAGCCCTGAATTTGCTTAAAAATTTTACAGAAAAATTTATTATTGTCACTAATCAGTCTGGATTGTCAGCTGGAAAAGTTGACTTAGAAAATTTAGAAGAAATTCATAATCATATTTTTGAAGAATTTGAAAAAAGAAATTTACCACTTAAAAAAATTTATTTTGCAGACAATTATGAAGAAGGGTATGATTCAATGAGAAAGCCTGGTATAGGAATGTTTAAAAAAGCATCAGAAGAGTTTCAAATAAATCTTTCTAATTCTTTAATGATTGGAGACTCTATAGTCGATATTCAAGTTGGCGAAAGGCTGAATATGAAAACTATTTTCCTTTTAACTGGCATGGGAAAAGATTACATCAATGAAGTGGAATCAACCTGCAATACAGATTTGATTTCAAGGGATTTATTAGAAGCGGCAAAGGACATAAAATTAATATTGGAGTAATATCTGGAGGTAGTTCGGAAGAGCGTTTAGTTTCAATTAAAACAGGTGAAGCTATTTTAGATGCATGTATGCAGTTAGGTCATAAAACATCTCAATATATCATAAATCAAAATTCAATTATTGATATTCAAAATGAATTGAGAAATCAAGACTTTATCTTTATCGCATTGCATGGATCTTTTGGTGAGGACGGTGCTATTCAATCAATTTTATCTGAAATGAATATTCCTTTTAATGGCTCAAATGAAAAATCATCTAAAATTTGTTTTGATAAAGCTAAAACAAAAAAAATTGTAATGGGAGAAGGTATTGACTCTCCAAAATATTATCATACTTTATCTAATTCATGTAATAATCATTTTGATTTTTCAGCAGAAAAATATGTTGTAAAGCCTAATGCTCAAGGTAGTTCTGTAGGTTTTAATATTGTTGATGATGTAAGTAAAATTAATGATGCTATTGATATGGCTCTAGATTTTGATAGCTCTGTACTAATTGAAGAATTTATCAATGGCAGAGAGATTACAGTTTCTGTTCTAGGAGAAGAGCCCTTGCCTGTGATTGAAATTAAACCTAAATCTGGAGTTTATGATTACAATTCAAAATATGTTGCTGGAGAAGCAGAATATATTTGTCCGGCAGAAATGAATTCAGTTAAATATCATTATGTACAAGACTGTGCATTGAAAATCCATAAAATGCTAAGTTGTGATGTATATTCAAGAGTTGACTTTAAGTTTTTCAATAATAAGTTTTATTTTTTAGAAATAAATACTTTACCTGGAATGACAAAAACTAGCCTTTTTCCAAAGGCAGCAAAACAATATGGATTTTCTTTTAAAAAATTAATAGATAAAATCATTAAATTGTCTTTAGAAAAATGACTTTAAAACTTTATAGCTCTTTAACAGGAAAAAAAGAATCCTTCAAACCTAAATATAAAAATGAGGTTAAAATTTATGGATGCGGTCCTACAGTTTATGATATTCCGCACATTGGAAATTTTAGAACATTTACTTTTTATGATCTGATAAATAGAGTACTTAAAATGAACGGTTTTTCAACTATTACAGCAGTTAACATTACAGATATAGATGATAAAATAATTAATCGTGTAAATGAAGAAAAGTCATCTCTAAAAAAAATAACTTCAAGATATGAAAAATCATTTCATGAAATATCTCGAAATTTGAATATTATTCCAAATGATTATAATCCAAAGGCGACAGATTTTGTTGAAAAAATGATTGAATTCATTCAAAGACTAATCAATGAAGGTTTTGCATATGAGTCAAACAATAGCGTTTATTTTATTGTTGAAAAAGACAGCAATTATGAAAGATTTGTAAATCTCAAGTTAATAAATGAAGATGTCGATTATGCTAAATCCAATAAAAATCAGGATAAAAGGTCTGCTGGCGATTTTGCTTTATGGAAGTCTTGGAATGAAAATGATGGAGATATTTTCTGGGATAGTCCATGGGGAAAAGGGAGGCCCGCCTGGCATACTGAGTGCGCAGTTATGATTGAAGATCTTTTCAATGGAGAGGTTGATATTCACTGTGGAGGTATTGATTTAAAATTTCCTCATCATGAAAATGAGTGCGCTCAAATTGAATCTCTTAGTGGAAAAAAAATATCCGATTACTGGCTTCACGCAGAACATTTAAATATAGATGAAGAAAAAATGAGCAAATCATTAGGAAACTTTATTTCAGTCAATACAATGATTGAAGAAAACGGACCAAGTGCGGTTAGACTTTTTCTTTTATCAGCTCATTATCGAACAAAAGTATCTTTTAATCTTAAAAAACTTAATGAGAGTAAAAAAATGATTGAAAAAATTACAAGATTTGCAAATAACTTTGATTTAATAGATATTGACAACGTTGAGTTTAAATTTAGTGGTGAACATTTAGCATTTATAAATGCTTTAAACGATGATTTAAATACGGCTGAAGCTTTAGGCCTTTTCTTTAGTTTTATATCTGAAATGAATAAAAAAATAAACTCAAGCTCATTAAATGAATCTGATAAAGAAAAATCTTTAATTTTTTTGAAACTATTTAATTCAATTTTTGATATAATTGACTTTGATCATTCAAAGAAGCAAAAACCACCAAAAGATGTGCAGGATTTATTATTTTCTCGTCAAGAAGCGAGGAATAATAAAGACTGGAAAATGTCTGACATATTGCGAGATAAATTGAAATCAATGGGTTGGTATGTTGAGGATACTGCTACCGGTCAAAAACTGCTCGAAAAGAAATAATTTGTTTTCCTCCTAATTCTTCTTATATTTCGTCGCTTTTGCCTACGCGTGCGTGTACATATACATTGCCGGTGTAGCTCAGTTGGTAGAGCAGCTGATTTGTAATCAGCGGGTCGGGGGTTCAAATCCTCTCGCCGGCTCA
>JBJKZP010000005.1:0-7366 GCA_045560235.1 Fidelibacterota bacterium
CGAGAGCTACGTGATTTTCAAAAATATGAAGATCTTCGTGATAATTCTCAAAGTATTTTGATTGATGGTTCCATGCAGCTCTTCTTTCTTCATCATTGGGAAAGGCTGTTTGACGAATTTTGCCAGCAGTTCTAATTGCTTCAGTCGCATCTTCAACGCTTGCATATTCGTTTACAATATGAACATCCTCAAGAGCTCCTGTCCAATAGTGATACAGAAACATACTGCTCTTGAGCAATTTGTTTGCTTGATTAGTTTTTGAATACCAAGTATTTACAGCTTGGTTTCTATCAGCAGCTGAACCACCGTCTACTTCAGACATATTGGTCCATTTATATTTGCTCCACATTACAACAGTATTATCAGTACCATTAGAATTGTATTGTGCAAATGTAAATGAAGTGAACACAGCTACTAGTATTAGTATTTTTTTCATTTTACCCTCCTTAGTTAGTTCAATGAAATCTAGTCAATATAATGAATCATTGTTTGAAATGTGTTAGTAATCTTTGTAACCTTTAATATGAATGATTTGCCAAATCAATTTCTTTATACAAAGAAAGAAGATAAACTAAACGTGATTTCGCATGGTGTTGGATTTATTCTAAGCATTGTTGGATTATATTTTTTAATTACCAAAGGTCTTCAAAACTATCAATTTACATACTTCATTAGTTTGCTAATCTATGGAATAAGTTTATCATTGATGTACATTGCATCAACCTTATATCACAACTCTAAAACATCTTCAACTCGATATAAATTGCGCATGTTTGATATGATTTCAATCTATATTTTAATTGCTGGATCATATACACCAATTACCTTAACTCTTTTACAGAACAACGGAGGCTGGCTACTCTTTTCACTAATATGGTTATTGGCTCTACTTGGTATAGTTTGGAAGGTATTCACCACTGGAAAATATAATTTTATATCTACATTGCTTTATATTTTTATGGGCGGATTGTGGTTGTTTTTTATAGATGTATTCATTGATGCTATTCCACCACCAGCTTTATGGTGGATAACAGCTGGATGTTTAACTTATTTGGTAGGAGTTATTTTTTATTTAATGGATAAAACTATTAAGTATAACCACTTTATTTGGCATCTTTTTGTATTGCTTGGCAGTACGTGTCACTATATCTCAATTTACTTTTATGTTTTTCCATCCTAATTTTATTTGATGAAGAAATATCCAGTCCCAGCAGCATTTACATCATCGCTAGGAGTTAATGACTTTTATCAGTATCAAATGATGCGTGAAAATGCACAAGAAGCTTCAAATGTATATTGGGAATCAGTTGCAGAACGAATTGATTGGTTTAAAAAATGGACAGATGTAAACAAAACAGATTATCATCAGTCTCATATTGAATGGTTTTCCAACGGAAAGCTTAATGCATCATACAATTGCTTAGATCGTCATATTAAAAACGGATTAGGCAAAAAAACAGCTCTTATTTGGCAATCTAATAATCCAGATATATTTAAAGAAGTTTCTTATAATGAATTGTTGCAGAAAGTGTCACAATTTGCCAATGGATTAAAAAAAGCTGGTATTCAAAAAGGGGATAGAGTGTGTATTTATATGCAAATGATTCCTGAAGCTGTTGTAGCTATGCTAGCGTGTGCACGAATTGGAGCAGTTCACTCAGTAGTTTTTGGTGCTTTTTCAAGTGATGCGCTTAAAAATAGAATAAATGATTCTGAATGCAAATTGTTGATTACACAAGATAATGGAGTACGTGGATCAAAGTTTGATATCAAGATGAAAGAAAATGCAGATCTGATTGCAAATGATTGTCCTTCATTGGAAACGATTGTCATGGTGGAACGCTCTGGAAACCCTATGCAGATGCAAGAGGGAAGAGATTTTACTTGGAATCAGTTTATTTCAGGTTGTACATCAGAGTGTGAACCTGAAGTGATGGATGCAGAAGACCCATTGTTTATTTTGTATACTTCTGGATCAACCGGAAAACCAAAAGGAGTGCTACATACAACTGGAGGATATATTGTATATGCTTCACATACACATGAATTAGTCTTCGATTATAATAAAAACGATGTGTATTGGTGTACTGCTGATATTGGCTGGATTACTGGACACTCTTATATTGTATACGGACCTCTTTCAAATGCAGCTACCCAAGTGATTTTTGAAGGCGTGCCAAATTATCCAGATTTCGGACGATTTTGGCAAATTGTTGAACAACACAAAGTGAATATTTTCTATACTGCTCCGACAGCATTAAGAGCCTTAATGAAGGAAGGCAATGCCTGGGTAAGTAAATATGATTTATCTAGTTTAAAACTATTAGGAACGGTTGGAGAGCCGATTAAGTCCCCAGAATGGCATTGGTATTTTAATACTATCGGAAATGGAAATTGCCCTATTGTTGATACATGGTGGCAAACAGAAACTGGTGGAATATTAATGTCTCCTATACCAGGATGTGTTCCTACAAAACCAGGATCAGCTACATTGCCGTTGCCTGGAATAGTGCCAGCAATTTTAGATGAAGATGGGAATAAAATAACTGAACGCAATACAACTGGATTCTTAGTAATGACTCAGTCATGGCCCGGTCAAATGAGAACAGTATATGGAGACCATCAACGTTTTATTGATACTTATTTTTCACAAGCCCCTGGTAATTATTTTACTGGAGATGGAGCCTATATTGATGATGATGGATATTTTTGGATTACAGGTAGAGTAGACGATGTATTAAATGTATCTGGACATAGAATTGGTACTGCGGAAGTAGAAGGTGCTATTGGTGAAGCGAATGGGATTGCTGAAGCTGCCGTAATTGGATATACCCATGAAATTAAAGGAGAAGGTATCTATGCTTTTGTCACATTAATGACAGGAATTGAGCCTTCTAAAGATATAGAAAAAAATATTTTAGCTACAGTGACTAAAATCATTGGTCCACATGCTAAGCCTAGTGTCATCCAATTTTGTGCGGGTCTTCCAAAAACAAGATCTGGAAAAATTATGAGAAGAATTTTAAAGAAAATCGCCCAAAATGAAACAGATGATTTGGGCGACACTTCAACACTTGCAGATCCAAGCGTAATTGATAGTTTATTGAAAAAATAGTTCTATTCTTTATCCTTACAATTTTCGCACATAGTTTTCTTTTCTTTACAATCTTCGCAAGATTTTTTTCTTTTTATTTTGGAATCTTCTTTTATTAGCTCTTTAATCGTTCTTTTTCTATTAAAATCTCTTTGTTTCCACTCTCTTTCATTCTGCCTATGATTTTCTTCAATGATTTCTTGTCTGCGTTCTTGAAAAGCATCATCTGTATCATTGATTGTTTGGGCCGAAAGTGGAAATAAAAAAAGTAATAGTATAAATTTTTTCATAAAGATAAGTTCCAGAAGTTTTATGAAAAATAAAATATTTTTATTGCAACTTTTTAAATAAAACCATTTCCTAAATAACAAAGAAACAAATCGGAGAAAAAAATGAAACAGAAAATTATATTACTAATGCTTACCGTTTTAATTGTCAGTTGCGGTTCATTTAATGAAGGTCAAGCTGAGCTGCACATCAATAAAAATATTTCTACAGGACAAGAGCTGTTGGATTTAAAAGCTGCCCTTATTGAAGGAGTTATCAATCAAGAAGAATTTGATAAGCTTAGAGAAAATATTATCAGTGGGAATCAAGAACTTGAAATTGATATTGAAGAGTCTGAAAATTTTGATGGAGATAATAATGAAAAAGTGAAAATTCGTATTATTATTAATGACGACGTTATAGTTAAAGAGGAGGGGTAATTATGTATTGCAAATATGTAACAAAGGAAGAAGAGAAATAATTTTACTTCATACCCTGTTAAATAAAGAAGGTCTCAATATTTGCTTACAGTGATTTTTTGAGACCTTTTTATTGATAAGGTAAATAACTTAAAATATGGATTTAAATATTATATCTTTGTATGAGTATGCGAATGAAGTAGCAATAATTAGTTTTGGCTTTATTGGCGGTGTATACTTTGCTTTTTCTTTTTTTGTGATGCATTCATTAAATAAAAACAATCCATCTGAAGCGATAAAAATAATGAATTCTATCAATCAAGTGATTTTAAAGTCTCCATTTATAATCTTATTCTTTTTTTCATCATTTATTGCACTCGTGCTATTTATCGATAATCTTATCTCAAAAACATTGATATCAGATCAGGGTTTTGCAAGCCTAATTTTTCTTGTTGGTATGTTTTTGTGTACCGCTTTAAAGAATGTGCCGCTAAATAGAAAATTAAATGACTTTAATGATTCAAAAAATGATCCTGAAGCGGAGTGGATGTATTATTATAAGCATTGGCTAAAGTGGAATCATGTTCGTACAGCATCATGTTTTATATCTATGCTACTTCTGGTTCTTAGCTAAACTTATACTTTTTTAGGACCAGGAAAAAAGATATTGGTGGATTGTTGATATGCTTTATAAGCAGGTCTTTTTTGAGCCGAATAATATTCTGATGGAATTGCACCGGTATGATAAACTAATGTCATATACATCAATCTAGATGTCCATAATAGACATGCACCTAATAGTATCCAAATAATGAGATGTTCTTGATTATAAATAAGAATCCATGATGGGATAGATGCAATAATAAGCCCATTCCATACCATCCATTCAGCAAAATAGTTTGGATGGCGACTATATTTCCATAATCCAGCATTACAGACCTGATTTTTCTTTCCTAATTTTTTCATTTCTTTCAAAAAAGATAATTTTTGCATATCCGCAACTGATTCCATTATAAATGCACTGAACCATATTAGAATTCCAATAATTTCAATCGGTGCAATAGTGCTACTTGTATTATTTCCAATGATAAAAGCTGGCATTGATAGAAAAGAAGCGTTAGCTAACCCTTGTAAGATTGCGTCAATCTGCATTGCTAGGGCAGTATTATTCTTTCCTGCTCTTTGCCAACGTTGTTTTTGGTATTCGTAGCGTGGAAATTCTTTATCTAACATTCCTAGTCTCCACATTTTTAATGAACCAAGTCCCATGCGAGCACCAATAAGAATATACATGACACTAATAGCCATAATGCGAATACTATCGCTTTCAGCATAACACCAAGTCAAGACTCCGATAAGCGCTACTCCCCATGGCCACCCAATATCTACATACGACATACGACCAGTGCGCCATATAGGCAAGCATACTACAAGTACAAATAAAAATAATTGTGATAAGCCATTGATTAGACTAATTGAAGCGAATGTTTCTGTATATAATAATAAAACCCAGACTAAAAGAAATGGAAATAGAGGATAAAAATATTTCATTAATTATAAGCCAAATCCACCACCATGACACATTAAAATTTGCCCTGTGACATAGTTAGATTCAGGTATACAAAACATATAGATTGCACCAGCAGCTTCTTCAGGGGTGCCAGGTCTTCCAAGTGGTATCATTGTCTTTGCAGATTGAAAAACAGCAGAATTAACACCTACTTTAATTTTATTTCCTTCAATATCAATTAATGATTCTTCTTTTTCGGCATCAGCATCTGTTAAGCGTGTTTTAATTAAACCAAATCCCACTGCATTAACATTGACATTATAGCGCCCCCATTCTTTGGCCATAGTTTTTGCCATACCAACTACTCCTGCTTTTGCAGTAGCATAATTGATTTGACCTGCGTTTCCATTCATGCCAGATGTTGAAGAGATATTTACTACCTTACGGAAATTTGTTATGCCTTGCTCTTTTTCTTGAAGGAATAATTTTTTGATATGTGGCTGAGCAGCTCTTAAAATTCTAAAAGGCGCAGTTAAATGACAGTCAAGTATAGATTGCCATTGTTTGTCATCCATTTTTTGAATGACATTATCCCATGTATAACCTGCATTATTAACAATAATATCTAGTCCACCGAATGAATCAAGGGCAGTATTGATAAATCTATCTGCAAAATCATCATCAGTTACACTTCCGTGACAGGCTACTGCTTTTCCGCCCATTGCAGCAATATCTGTAACCGTTTGATCTGCAGGATCTGCATCTAAATCATTCACTACAATATGTGCACCATCTTTTGCAAGCATTAACGCGAGTTCTCTTCCAATCCCTCTACCAGATCCAGTAATTAATGCAACTTTGCCTTCTAATTTTCTTTTCATCTTTAAAATCCTAACGATTTACCAATGATCTCTTTCATGATCTCAGTGGTTCCACCATAAATTGTTTGTACTCTTGAGTTTAAATAAGCTTTTGCAATAGGATATTCTTTGATATATCCATATCCTCCATGCAATTGCAAACATTGATCAACTATTTTTAATTCGAGTTCAGTTAACCACCATTTTGCCATTGCAGCTTTTTCTGGAGTTAATTTTTTTTCATTTAATTCAAACACACATTGATCATAAAATGTTCGACCAATTTCAGATTCAGTGGTCATTTCTGCTAATTTAAATTTTGAGTTTTGAAAACTACCAATTTTTTGACCAAAAGCTTTACGATCATGACAGTATTGTATAGTTAAATCTAAAACAAATTCTATTACAGCAATTGATCCTGCAGCAATAGAAAGTCTTTCTTTAGGAAGGCTTTCCATCATGTAATAAAACCCTTTTCCCTCTTCACCTAAAAGATTTTCTTTAGGCACTTTAACATCTTTAAAAAAGAGCTCAGCTGTGTCTTGACCTAATTGACCAATTTTATCAAGCTTATTACCTCTTTCAAATCCTTCCATTCCTCTTTCAAGAATGATTAAGCTTATACCATGCGCTCCACTTTTAGTATCAGTTTTGCATGCAACAATAACAAGGTCAGCGAGTAGACCATTGGTGATAAACGTTTTACTTCCATTGACGATATAATGATCACCCATATCTTTTGCAAAGGTCTTTATAGCAGCTACATCACTTCCGCCGCCAGGTTCAGTCATTGCTAAAGCGCCAATAGTTTCTCCGCTACATATCTTAGTCAGCCAACGTTTTTTCTGCTCTTCTGTTGTATGTCTTAATAAATATGGAACTACAAGATCATTTTGCACTGAATGACCGAATCCAGGATTTTCAGCCCTAACACTCTCTTCAATTAATATTGTATTATATCTATAATCATCTAATCCCATTCCACCATATTCTTCAGGAACATCAATTCCAAAAAAATTATTCGATCCAGCTTTTAGCCAAATATCTCTAGAAACTATTCCATCTTTTTCCCACTGCTCATTGTTCGGTTTCATCTCTTTTTCAAAAAATGCTTTAGCTGCATCTTGAAAGATTAAATGTTCATCTGTTAAATTTTCTTTTTTCATAATAGTCCTCTTTTTTAGTCATCAATTTTACTATTTTTTTTGATTTATTG
>JBJKZP010000006.1:0-25664 GCA_045560235.1 Fidelibacterota bacterium
TTATGTTTAAGTTCAAATTGAACTGGGGAAATTTAAACCAATAATCGAACCGAACAAACAAAAAGTATATGTTTGACATAAATAAAAAAATCAAAATTGGAAACTTAAAATTAGACTTTCCATTCTTCTTGGCTCCTATGGCAGGAGTAACAGATTATGCATTTAGAGTTATTGCAAAAGAATTTGGCGCTGGAGTTGTTTATTCAGAATTTGTATCCGCCCACGGAATTATTAGAAAAAATGAGAAAACATTGAATATGATTAAATTTTCTGAATTTGAAAGACCTATTGGAATACAAATTTTTGGAGATACGCCTGAAGTGATGGAAAATGCCGCCAGACTTGTTTACAAAAAGTTTAAACCAAATCTAATAGATATAAATTATGGTTGCCCTGTTCCTAAGGTGACAAAAAAAGGTGCAGGATCTGCTGCGCTAAAAGATCTATGTCTTATGGAAGATATTACAGAAGCAGTTGTCAAAGCCGTGGATATTCCAGTTACTGTAAAAATGCGCGCAGGATGGAATTCAGAAAATATCGTAAGTACTCAAGCAGGTATAAATTTAGAAAAAATTGGAATAAAAGCTATAACGCTTCATCCTAGAACAACTGTACAAATGTATAAAGGGCATGCAAACTGGGATTTAATAAAAGAATTGAAAGATAACGTAAAAATACCTGTTATTGGTAACGGAGATATTAAAAGCATTGATGACATAAATAAAATGTTTACTCAAACTAATTGTGATGGCATTATGATAGGAAGAGCTGCTTTAGGCAATCCGTGGTTTTTTACACAAATTAAAAAATATATTAACAATGAGGACTTTAATGATATAAGTCTTAAAGAAAGACTTGAGATATGTCAGAAACATTTAGAGCTGCTAGTTCAAATTCATGGAGAGGTTGTAGGTTCAAATAATATGAAAAAACATTTTGCTTGGTATTTTAAAGGATTTAAGGGTGCTTCGTTTTTTAGAAAAAAATTTGTTTTAGCAAAGAATTATTCTGAAATGAAGGATTTTTTATATAATATTAGGCACTAAAAAATAAAGGAAATATAATGGATAAAAATTTTAAAGCAGTTAACGAACAAATTATAGATTTTGAGCCAGGCTCAAAACACAGAGAACTACTTATTAAAGAAATTGAAAGACAGTCAAGTAGACAAAAAGATATTCCAATTATTATTCACGGAAAAGAGATTAGAACTGGCAATACTCAACTATGTACAAAACCTCATGATCATGGTCATGTACTAGGTCACTATCATGAAGCTGGTCCAAAAGAAATTCAAATGGCTATAGATTCATCCTTAGAAGCATGGAAAAACTGGTCAAACAGTCCTTTAGAATACAGAGCAGAAATATTTAAAAAAGTTGCTGACTTAGTTGCTGGTAAATATCGATACAAAATTAATGCTGCTGCAATGCTAGACATTGGAAAAAGTGTCTTTCAAGCTGAAGTTGATGCATCATGTGAGTTAGTTGATTTTCTTAACTTTAATATTGAATTCTCTTATAAAATGCAAGAATCTTTCACTCCTATTTCTCCAGATGGCATGAAAAATGAATTAGAGTTTAGACCTTTAGAAGGATTTGTTTTTGCAATTGCTCCATTTAACTTTTTTAGTATTGGAGGAAATTTAGCAATTTCTCCTGCAATAGTTGGAAATACAGTTCTTTGGAAACCTGCTCCGAGCGCAGTTTATTCTTCGTACATCATAATGGAACTTTATAAAGAAGCAGGTCTTCCTGATGGAGTTATTAATTTCATACCTGGCGATGGTCCTAAAATTGGAAACCAAGTATTGAGCCATAGAGATTTAGCAGGTGTTCATTTTACTGGATCAACAAAAACTTTTAAACATCTTTGGAAAAAAGTATCTGACAACTTAGATACTTATAGAAGCTATCCAAAAGTTGTAGGTGAAACAGGTGGTAAAGATTTTTGTATAGCGCATGAATCAGCAAATATTCAGGGCTTAGTTACTGCTATGGTTAGAGGAGCGTTTGAATATCAAGGACAAAAGTGCTCTGCAATGTCAAGAGCATATTTGCCTCAATCAAAGTGGTCAGAAATTAAAGAAAAACTATTAAATGAAGTTTCAACAATTGCCGTTGGTCCACCTGAAGATTTCAAGAACTTTGTAAATGCTGTGATTGATGAACCAGCATTTGATAGAATATCATCCTATCTTGATTATGCAAAGCAAAGTGATGATTGTGAAGTTTTATGTGGTGGTGGATATGATAAATCTAATGGTTATTTTGTTGAACCAACAATCATTCTTGCTAAAGATCCTCATTTTAAAACACTTGAAGAAGAAATCTTTGGTCCAGTTTTAACAGTCTTTGTATATGAAAATCAAAAATGGAATGAAACATTGGAATTAATCGATAATACATCGCCATATGCATTAACTGGATGTGTTTTTTCAGAAAATAGAGATATAGTCAATGAAGTTAGATCAAAATTAAGATTTTCTGCTGGAAATTTCTATGTCAACGACAAGCCTACGGGCGCAGTTGTTGGCCAACAACCTTTTGGTGGTAGTCGTGCATCAGGCACAAATGACAAAGGCGGTTCAATGCTTAATTTATTAAGATGGACATCGCCAAGAACAATCAAAGAAACATTTGAACCTCCTCAAAACTATAAGTATCCTTATATGGATGAAGAATAAATGAAAATACACGAATTTCAAGCAAAAGAAATTTTAGCAAATTACAATGTTCCTATCCAAAGAGGGTATATTGTAAGAGATGCTAACAATATTGAACATACAATCAGTAAAGTTCAATCTGATTTTGATTCTGATGCAGTAGTAGTTAAAGCACAAATTCATGCTGGAGGTCGAGGAAAAGGTGGTGGAGTTAAATTTTGCTCTAATACAAAAAAAGCCAATGAAGCTGCTAAAGAAATCTTAGGTATGAACCTAATAACACATCAAACTGGAGAAAAAGGAAAGCTTGTTAATCAAATTTTGATTACAGAAGCTCTTGATATCAAAAAGGAGTTTTATTTTGCCTTGATGTATGATAGAGCAAAAAATGCAGACGTTTTTATTATTTCAACAGAAGGTGGAATTGATATTGAGGAAGTTGCAGAAAAAAGTCCTGAAAAAATTATAAAAGCCTGGGTAAAAGAAGATACTTACTCTCTTTCAGACGCAGTAAATACAGTAATAAATGCTTTAGACCTTTCTACATATGATGATGCATTTGAAATTTTTTCCAATATTTACAAATGCTATTCTAAATCAGACTGTAATCTTTTAGAAATTAATCCATTAGTGCTTACAGAGGATAATAAAATAATTGCATTGGATGCTAAAGTGGATATTGATTCAAATGCACTTTTTAGACAAGAAACTATTGCATCATATCATGACAAATCAGAAGAAGATCCACTTGAACTAAAAGCTTCAGAATATGGTTTAAATTATATCAAACTAGATGGGAATGTTGGGTGCATGGTAAATGGTGCTGGACTAGCTATGGCTACTATGGATATTGTTAAACATCATGGTGGTGAGCCTGCTAATTTCCTTGATGTTGGAGGCGCAGCTAATGTTGATACTATTAAAAATGGATTTAAGATAATTTTATCGGATCCAAATGTAAAATCTATTTTAATTAATATTTTTGGTGGAATTGTACGCTGTGATAGGGTTGCTAACGGCGTAATTCAAGCTGTTAAAGAGCTTAACTTAAATGTAGGTGTGGTTGTTAGACTTCAAGGTACAAATGCAAAATTAGCTAAGGAGATATTGGATAAATCTGATATTGATCTTGTTAGCGCTGAAACTATAGATAATGCTGCTAAAAAAGCTGTTGGGATGGTTTTGTAAATGTCAATATTGCTAAACAAAGAAACAAAAATCTTAGTACAAGGTATTACTGGATCTGAAGGATTATTTCACTCTGAACAAATGTTAGATTACGGATCAAAAGTTGTTTGCGGAGTTACCCCAGGAAAAGGCGGTGAAACTGTAACAAATAACAATCTTCCTGTTTTTAATAGCATTGCAGATGCAAAAGAAAAATTTGAAATTGACGCAAGTGCAATTTTTGTTCCTCCAAGATTCGCTGCAAATGCGATTCTTGAAGCAATAGAAGAGAAAATTAAACTGATTGTATGTATTTCAGAAGGAATACCGATTAATGATATGAAAAAGGTTCAAAATGCCTTGGATAAATCTGATAGTATTTTGATTGGACCTAATTGTCCAGGACTTATAACTGCTGAAGAATCAAAAATTGGAATTACTCCAGGGTTCATTTGCAAAAAAGGATCTATTGGAATCTTATCAAGATCAGGAACATTGACATATGAAGCAATAGATCAAATTGTGAATGTTGGCTTAGGAATGACAACAGCTATTGGAATTGGTGGAGATCCTATAATTGGTTCAAGCATGATTGATATTCTTAAGCATTTTGCAAAAGATGAGAATACTAAGGGTGTGGTTATGATTGGAGAAATAGGCGGCAACATGGAAAATGAAGCTGCTAGATGGATTAAAGATAATTTTGATAAACCAGTAGTTTCTTTTATTGCTGGACAAACTGCTCCAAAAGGAAAACGAATGGGTCACGCAGGTGCAATTATATCTGAAGGCTCTGAAACAGCAGAAGCTAAAATAGAAATTTTAAAAGAATGTGGGATTTCAGTCGCTAAAACAGTATCTGAAATCGGAGAAACAATGATAAAACTTGTAGAGGAAGAATGAAAAATACACTTGCTATAATTAAACCTGATGCGATGCAAAAAGGTTCAAAAGAAGATATTAGAAAAGACATAATGGATAATGGTTTTAAAATTGTTGAAGAAAAAACAATTCATATGTCAGAACAAGAAGCAAAAGGATTTTATGACATTCATAAAGACAAGCCTTTCTTTGGAGAGTTAGTAGAATTTATGACTTCTTTCAAATCACATATTATGAAACTTGAAAAAGATAATGCAGTTTCAGAATGGAGAAATTTAATGGGAGCGACTGATTCAAAAAAAGCAGATCCTGGAACTATACGAGCTAAGTATGGCACTGACATTTCTATGAATGCAACGCACGGATCTGATAGCGATAAAAATGCTGAAAAAGAGATCAATTTCTTTTTTTAATTACATGACTAAAATAAATAAAATTTTCATTCTAATAACCATACTGTCTTCCCTATTTTCACAGGAGAGTTCAGATGATTGGTTAAACTATACAATTAATGATTCTAGCGCAAAATCTATTGGAAAAGTTTTGTCGGTAGATGATATTAAATTTTATTATACTATTCAAATAGCTGTAAAAAAATCATTTGTCGAAGCAATGGAGATTTTGAAACAACTTGATGAAAATGATATTGATGCTTTTATACAAAAAAATAATACCAGCTCAGACTTTAAATATAGAGTGAGATATGGAAACTTTTCTCAAAAAGAGGATGCAAAAAAAATAGCGGATTATATAAATACTATCCTTGGGTATGAATGTTGGATTGATAAAAATGAATTATAAAAAATATTTCACAAGAAAGATTAATTTGATTATATTTCCTCCTAGCTAAGGAAAAATATGTTACCAAAAAGAAGACAGTCAAAAACAAGATCAAAAAAGAGAAGGACTCATTATAAGTCTACCCTTGTACATACAGTAAAGTGCAAGAACACAGGCGTTGAGCATCTGCCTCATCATGCATATTACCATGATGGTATTCTTTACTATAAAGGAAAACCAGTAGATCAAAACTAATGAAGAATTGTTTCATTTTCTCAGGGCAGGGATCTCACCGACCTGGAATGAGTGCAAATCTTTACCAAAATTCTAGCTTAGCCAAAGAAAGAATAGAATTATCCAATAAAATATTAGGCTATAATATTTCAGATATTATGTTCTCTTCTGATGAAAAAAAATTAAGAAAAACTCAATATGCTCAAGTAGCTATTTTTATTCATTCAACTATAATCTTTGATATGCTGCAGAATAGATTTAATCCTTTAATCGTTGCAGGACATAGTCTTGGTGAGTTTTCTGCTCTTTATGCCAATAAATCATATGACTTTGAAACTGGATTAAGAATTGTATCTATAAGAGCAAAAGCTATGGCTGAATGTGAAAAGCAAAACCTAGGAAAAATGAGTGCAGTTTTTGGTTCATCTGAAAAAATAATAGAAAAGGTATGTAAAAAAGCAGATTGTCAGATAGCAAATATTAACTCTGAATCACAAATAGTGATATCAGGAAATGATAGCTCTATCCTTCTTGCTACGCAAATGCTAAAAGAAATTGGCTCAAAAGCAATTCCCTTAAAAGTTAGTGGAGCATTTCATTCAAAACTTATGTCTAAAGCTAGACCAGCTCTTTTTAATACTATTCATGACTCTATTTTCTATAAACCTATCTGTCCAATTGTGTCAAACTATGATGGAATTGCTAGATTAGATGTAGATGATATCAAAAATGCACTTATTAAACAAATTGACAATCCAGTTCAATGGCTAAAAAGTGTTCATACTTTAAAAGAACTAAGTTCAAATTTTATTGAAATTGGGCCAAAAAAAGTTTTAGGAAATATTATTAAAAAAATTGATGATTCATTAACAATTACAAATTATAATTGCTATGAAGACTTATAAAAAAAATTTATGCTAAATTTTACAACTAAAACAGCTATTGTAACTGGTGGATCTAGAGGAATTGGAAAAGAAATTTCTCAAATTCTTGCTTCTAATAATTATAATGTAATCGCAGTTGCAACTAGCGAGGAATCATTAGACTCAGTAAGAGATACAAAAAATATACATCCTTTTTGTTGTGACATCTCTGATGAACAATCAATTGAAAAGCTATATAATTATGTATCTGATACTTTTGGATATGCTGATGTGCTTATTAACAACGCAGGTATTCATATGGATAATATATTATTAAGGATGAAAAATAAAGAATGGTCAAAAGTAATGGATGTTAATTTAAATGGACCATTTCATTTAACAAAAACAGTCTTAAAAGATATGGTAAAAAACAAATGTGGAAGAATAATAAACATTTCATCAATTTCTGGAACTGATGGAAACAAAGGGCAAGGAAATTATGCTGCATCAAAAGGAGGTCTTTTAGCCTTGACAAAATCTTTAGCAAAAGAAGTTGGTAGAAGAAATATTACTGTTAATTGCATTGCACCAGGCCTAATTGAAACAGATATGACTTCTGACCTTTCAGAGTCTGTTAAAAAAGGATATTTAGATAGAATACCTTTAAAAAGACTAGGAAAACCTAAAGATATTGGGCAAATGATTTTATTTTTATGTTCCGATGAAGCCAGTTATATTACAGGGCAAACATTTTATATTGACGGTGGAATGTCATTAAATTAATTAGGAGATATTGATTATGTCATTAAATGAAAAAGTAACAAATATTATAGTCGACAAACTAAGTGTAGAAGAATCCAGGGTAGTTCCTGAGGCAAGTTTTCTTGATGATCTTGGAGCGGATTCCTTAGACACTGTAGAGCTTATTATGGAATTTGAAGAAGAATTTGATTTAGAAATTCCTGATGAAGATGCAGAAAAAATTACTACTGTCGGCGCTGCTCTAGAATATATCAACAACCACGCAAAATAATTTTGAAAAATAGAGTTGTTATTACTGGAGATGGATCTATCTCTCCTCTTGGTCTTGATTCAAAATCTCTTTGGAAAAATCTTGCAAAAGGTCAATCTGGTATAGATTTTATTCAACAATTTAATACAGAAAATTTTTCAGTTAAAATTGCTGGAGAGGTCAAAAACTTTGATCCCATTAATTTTTTTGACCTTAAAGAAGTTAGAAAATTAGATCGCTTTACCATGTTTGGATTAATAGCAGCAAAGCAAGCTATCGAAAAATCAAACTATTTATCATCTGATGCTGGAGTTATCGTTGGTACTGGAATTGGTGGAATGCATACTCTTGAGCAAGAGCACAATAAATTTATGAAAAAAGGTCAGCGAGGAGTTTCTCCTTTTTATGTTCCTAAAATGATTCCAAATATTGCAGGTGGTCAGATTGCAATAAAAAATAATTTTACTGGTTTAAACTTTTCAATGTCAACTGCTTGCTCCTCTGCAACAGACGCAATAGGGATGGCATATAGATTAATTTCAAATGGACATATAAATGCTATAGTTTGCGGTGGAGCTGAAGGCGGTATTACGCCTTTAACACTATCCGGATTTGCTAATATGAAAGCTTTATCTAAAAATAATGATAATCCCTCTGCAGCTTCAAAGCCATTTGACAAAGAAAGAGATGGATTTATTCTTTCAGAAGGCGCAGGAATGCTGTTTCTTGAAAATTTAGATTCAGCAAATAAAAGAGGGGCCAAAATTCTAGGAGAGATTATTGGCTATGGAATTACAAATGATGCTTACCATATAACTCAACCTCACAACCAAAGCGCTGGAGCTATTAATGCAATGAAAATGGCAATTAAAGATGCAAATATTGAGTTTAAAGATGTTGACTATATTAATGCACATGGTACATCTACCTATTTTAATGACATGCTCGAAACTCAAGCAATTAAAAATGTATTTGGAAGGTATGCTGAAAATATCTGTATCAGCTCAACAAAGTCTATGACGGGGCATTTATTGGGTGCTACTGGAGCTATAGAAGCGATAGCTTGCATGAATGCTATTAATTATAATAAAGTTCCTCCTACTATAAATTACAAGACTCTTGATCCAGAATGTGATTTAAATTATACGCCAAATATTGCTATTGAAAGGAGTGTAGAAATTGCAATGAGCAATTCATTTGGATTTGGAGGTCATAACTCAGTAATAATTCTTAAGAAATTTTCTTCTTGAGTAAATCGATAGACTTTATAGCATCAATATCAACATCATTTAATATTCCGCACCAATAACTTAACCAGTCAATATAATTTATTAAGAAAAAAAGAGATGTGAGATTTTTTGGTACATTATCAGGGACTGTTAAATGAGCTGCGTAAGAAACTTTATTTGATAAAATTTCATTGGTTATTTTCATTCGTTCTAAATTTTTTGGCCATCCAATATGAATCCAAATCATTGAAAAGAGTTTTTTATCAATTTTTTCATTTTCCCATCCTATAATTTCATTATGATTCATTTCTGGTATGGTAATATTATAAGATAACATTTTGCTATTTTCATTCAATTGAGATTTTAATCGAAAGCCAATCGATGAAAGGTCTTCTTCTGTAACAATAACAGGAATTGTTTTATGAATTTTTTTAGCCTGTGCATATACTTCTGATTTTTTTGAAGAAGATTCCTCTGCAAATTTTTTAAGACAATCAAAATCAATATTTGCAATTCCTTCTTTGTTAAAAATTGAAATTAGAATTGCCAAAGAAAACCCTAAAGCTGATCTTGGAGGATAGCCCTTGGGTAATAGTTGAAATTTAATTTTATCAGATTTTGCTTTCTTAAGTAATTCACCTCCAGTAGTCAATACCATAGCATGGTCTGTCAACCTTGAAGAGTAATCATAGTAAGATAATGTTTCTTCCGTATTGCCTGAATAAGAACATATTATTATAAAAGTATATTCATCAATCGGAGTATTTGGAAAATAATTTCTTTCTACAATTATTTCTAATTCAGGAAATAAATCTTTTAAAATTAATCCTGCTATTGCCGAACCACCCATTCCGGCAATTACAATTTTATTTATGTCTCCTAAATCAAAATTTTCTTTATCAAATTCTCTATAAGAATCTTGGATATGCTTATAAAAATTTTCTATATGTTTTTTCATTTTTTTCTCTTGAGAATATAATCAATTAATTCTTTTAAACCCTCTTGAATATCTTTGGGAAAATCAGTTAAAATTTCATCACATTTTGATATATGCTCATCTAATATACTCTTAGCTTCAGATTTAATGTTATTTTTTTCAAAATATTCCAATATAGCACTCTTTTTTTTATCGTTATCCAAATCAGAAATTGATTGCCTAAAATTATTCCAAGCTTTTGAATCTTTTTCTAATGCTATGCAATTTAAAATTGTTTTTTTATCTCTGGCTATATCTGAAAGTGTTCCTTTTCCCATTTGACCATCATCTGATATCAACTCTAAAATATCATCTTGCATCTGAAACATTACTCCTACATTTCTACCAAGATTTTTTAATTTATCAACATATATGCTATAATCTTTACTTATAAGCGAAGGTATTTCAAAACATAATTCAAATAGGGAGCCAGTTTTCTTTTGGCTCATCTTGAGATAATCTTGAACCATAACACTATCACTATTTTCAAACTCCATATCATATGCTTGACCTTCACATATTTCAAGTATAACCTCATTATATCTGATCAAAATTTTTAAAGTATTTTTTTCAATTTTTCCTATGAATAAAGGGCCTAGGGCGCCTAAGCCGTCTCCAGATAAAACTGCGTGAGCATTATCCCACTTTTTGTGTATTGTTTTAATATTGTGCCTTAAATCATCTTCATCCATAATATCGTCATGAACTAATGTAAAATTATGCAACAATTCAACTCCCAAAGCACCATTTTTAGAGTCACTAATTTTATTATTGAAGAGATCCCCTAAAAAAAGGACTATGATAGGCCTTAATCTTTTTCCTGGTGAATTAATAAAATATTTGATTGGATCATAAAGATAACTTGGCCCTTTTATATCTTGAATTTTTGAAAATTCTTTTAAAAAAACAGACTTATAATTCTCAAATTTTTTCATCAAAATCTAATTTTTCTAAAATATTTTGTGTGTCTTTATATCCATCCTCAGCTGAAGGTGCACCGGCTTGAAATACCATGCAATTTTCCTGATGATTCATAATCTTGGCTAAAGGATAATCATTTCCACCTTCCATGGTTCTATCCCCAATAAAAATATATCTATCATTAGAATAAAATTTTTTTACCTCTGACAATACTTGTGATTTATTCATTCCCTTGGGAGTTATATCAATTGAAATTTGGCCACCAATTACTGCATCAAGAGTGTTCCATTTTTTTATTATTTCATCTGAAATAATTGATCTTTCGTTTGATTTAATATCATATTCAAAATATTCTAGTCGTTCTTCTAAAGAGCAATCTCTACCAACAATACTAAAGTTTAACATTGAACCTCTATCTTCAATATGATTGCCTGCTCTTACAGGATAAGGACTATCTTCAAGCTTCGCTTCAAGAAAATTTATTAAGTCTTCTTGTGGCTTGAATTCGTGATTATAAGCAAGTTTTCCATCTAACCAGAGCTGATTTCCGCCACAAGTAAAAACGCCTTCTGACATATCAAGGATGTATTGAGGAACTTGTTCTTTAATTTTTTCTAAATTGCTTCCACTGACAAGAAAAAAAGTGTGATTTTTAGCCCATTTGCTATAAAATTTTTCAAAATCTGATGTCATCTCTCTTCGAGAAGGAGTTAAGGTTCCGTCCATATCAAATATATAAATTGTTTTCATTTTTTAACCCTTTATAGTTGCAAAATACTTTGCTGATTCTTTTTTAATTCTAGGTGCTAAATATAATGCTGAAATCATTGTTGGAAAAGCCATTAACGCAAACATTGCATCAACGATATTTACTGCCAAGTCCAATGAAAGAACAGATCCAAGAATTAAGGTTAAAACATAAAAAATTCTATAATAAAATTTTGAACCAGCTCCAAAAAGGTATGATGCGCACTTACATCCATAGTATGAATATCCAAACATAGTGGACAATGTAAATGTTGCTACTGAAAAAATAAGTATGTAATTACCTAATACGCCTAAATGATTTGAGAAAGATTTCTGTGTCAATGATACCCCTGTAAAATTACCCTCTGTCCACTCATTAGAAAGTAAAATAACAATACCAGTTATAGTACAAACTATTAAAGTGTCTATGAGTGGTCCAATCATTGCTACCAAACCAGACTTAATTGGTTGATTATTTTTTGATGCACCAATTGCCATCACCTCTGTTCCCATTCCTGCTTCATTCGAAAATGCTGCTCTCCTAAATCCTTGACTAATTACTATAGCAGTTCCTGCAAAGCCTCCTGCTACAGAACTACCATTAAATGCACTAGAAATAATATTTGAAATAATTGAAGGAACCAGAGATATGTTTGCTAAAACTATATATAACCCTGCCATTAAATAAATAACTACCATAAAAGGAACAATTTTAGAAGCAACTTCTGCAATTCTACTTAAACCGCCAAAGATTACCATAGATACAAGGAGTGCAATTACTATTCCTATAGATAAGTTAAGATTAAAAGATTGTTCTAAGCTGGTATTGTTAGATAAGTAGTCAGACATAATTTGAGTTAACTGATTAGCTTGAAGCAATGATAAACATCCAACAAGCCCTGCAATGCTAAACCAATAAGAAAGGAATTTAAATTTTTTTCCCATTCCATATTCAATGACATACATTGGTCCTCCTTGGAGAATATTATCAGAATCATATCCTCTGTACATAATACCCAATGAGCATGTAAAAAACTTAGTAGCCATGCCAACAATAGCGCTAACCCACATCCAAAATAAAGATCCAGGACCTCCTAATGAAATAGCAACAGCTACGCCGGCGATATTTCCAATTCCTACCGTACTAGATAATGCAGTAGATAAAGCTTGAAAATGGGTTATTTGTCCCTCATCATCCGGATCATCGTGTTTTCCTAAAAGTATTTCAAAAGCATGTCTAAAATATCTAAATGGAGTTAGCCTAGAATAGACTAAGAAAAAAATTCCTCCACCTATAACAAGATTTGCTACTCCAAAATTTCCCCAAAGGAAATTTGATAACTGTGCAAAAAAATTATTAATTATATCCATGATTAAGTAAGTTACAATATAATGAAAAAAATTGACTACTATATTCTGAGAGAATTTTCAACCACTTTTTTAATTGTATCATTATTTTTTACTCTTATATCTTTGATTGTTGATATTTTTGAAAATTTAGATCATTTCATTGATAATGAAGTATCGATGGATATTCTTTTTAACTACTATAAAGCATCTTTACCGTCAATGATTAGTGTGACAATTCCTGTTTCATGCCTCGTATCATCTGTTTTTACATACGGAATGATGATTCAGAAAAAGGAATGGTTAGTTTTTAAATCATCCGGCTTAAGCTTATATAGACTATCTTCCCCAGTTTTACTTTTAGGATTAATTCTTAGCATAGGATCATTCTATTTTGATAATACTATTGTTATTGAAAACAATAAGAAAAAAAATGAGCTCAAAAATAATTATATGTCAAAAAATAGGGTTAAAGATAAAAGTGTTTTTGAAAATGTATACTTTCAGATGAATGAAAAAGATTTAATAGCAGTAGAAAAATTTAATAGCAATAATAATGTAGCTGTTAATTTAAACTTTATTGAAATTGATAATGGAGTACTTCTGAGAAGAATTGACTCTAAGAAAGCAATATGGGAAGAAACTAATTCCGCCTGGAATCTTAAAGATTTTTCAATAAGAGAATTTGAAGAAAATGGATTAGAAAAAAATGTTATTGTTTCAAAAAATGATTCTTTAATAGCACTGAAATTTGAACCAAATGATATTATTAAAACTGCAAGTAAGTCAGAAGAGATATCATATAAAGAATTAAAAAATCAGATTATCTCTCTAGAAAATAATGGTGTTAATACATTAAGATGGAAAGTTGATTTAAATTATAAAATAGCATACTCATTTATATCAATAATAGTAATTTTTTGCGGAATTCCTCTATCTGTTTATAGGTCAAATACTAGTCTAGCTTTTGGTGGAGGATTAAGCCTGGCTACTATTTTTTCTTATGTTATACTCTTAAAATTTGGTCAATCTCTTGCATATGGAGGCTTGATATCTCCTTTTTTAGGAACATGGATGTCTAACATAATTTTTATTAGTGTTGGAATTTATTTAATGATTAATGCTAGAAAATAAACTGGCTATTTTTCACTACTAATTTTTTCAATTTTAGTAACAGTGAATTTTGTTTCAATGCCACGAATATCTAGATTAAAGAATTCTCCAACCTTCTTACCAGCAACTTCTCTTCCAAAAGGTGAATGATATGTTACTATAAATGGAAATAAATCAAGCTCTTGTTCAACAGGTCCTAAAATATAGTAATCTTCAGGCTTATCTTTACCCTCTTCATGAATAGTTACTTTATTTCCAAAACCTGCTTGCTCAGTAGTTATTTCAATATCATTAATAACCCTAAAAGGAGCATATGATTGCATTAATTGTATTTTGTATACAATTAAACTTTGCTTTTCTCTTGCAGCATGATACTCAGCATTTTCTTTTAAATCGCCATGATCTGCTGCTTCACCAATTTTTTCAGAAGTTTCTCGTTTAAGTTTCTCTAACGATTTTATCTCTTCTTCCATAGCAAGATGGGTATTATGAAGTATTAAAGTTGCCATTGTTTATCCTATTTATTTTAATAAAAATTAATTTACATTCTCTTAATAAAGCAGTCAATTAGTATAGATTAATATCTTATGAACTTAATTGAGATGAAGGTCCAGCGCCAATAATATCTGTATCAGAAATATCATATTTTTCAAAATTTAATTTAAAAAGCCTTGTTAGCATATTACCTACAGATTGGTATTCCTCTATATTTGACCAACTTTTATGAGGAACTAGGAAATCATTATCTAACCCTTCAAGGTTAAGAGGAATTTCAAGATTGAAAAACTTGTCTCTAATTGATTTAGAAAAATCTAATTTATTTTCTGTGATTAAATCAATTATGTGTTTTGTTAATTTTAAGTCAATTCTTTTTGAACCGCTAGTTGAACTAGAGCCAGACCAACCAGTATTTACTAAATAAACTTCAGAATTAAATTCATTTAATTTTTTTTCTAAGAGCTCTGCATATTTAAGTGGATGCAACGTTAAAAAAGGACCGCCATAGCATGGTGAAAATGCTGCAATAGGTTCTTTAATTCCAGTTTCAGTTCCAGCCATTTTTGCAGTATATCCGCTTATAAAATGATACATAGCCTGTTTTTTATTTAATCTTGCTAAAGGAGGCATAATTCCATAGGCATCACAAGTTAAAAAGATTATTGAATCAGGATGAGGTCCTGCGCTTTTGAGTTTTTTAGAACCTAAAGAATTTTGAATATAATTTATTGGATAACAAATTCGAGAGTTTTCACTTTTTGTATTATCATCAAAATCAATTTTTTTGGTTTCTAAATCATAAACAACATTTTCCAGTAGAGTGCCATGCTGAATAGCATTATAAATCTCAGGCTCTTTATCTTTATCTAAATTAATTGCCTTGGCATAACATCCGCCTTCAAAATTAAATATACCATTATCAGACCATCCATGCTCATCGTCTCCAATCAATGGTCTATTTGCATTGGTACTTAAAGTAGTTTTTCCGGTACCTGATAAACCAAAAAATACAGTTGATTGATCTTGAGATTTAGAAACATTTGCTGAACAATGCATAGATAAAACATTTTTTAATGGTAAATAATAATGCATCATTGAAAAAATACCTTTTTTCATTTCTCCTGCATATTCAGTTCCGCCGATAATTGCAATTTTTCTTTCAATATTAAAAACTATAAAATTTTCAGAATTAAGTCCGTATTTCTTCCAATTCTTCTCTTTAACATCATATGCATTTATAATCGTAAAATCAGGATTAAAATCTTGTAATTGATTTTTTGTAGGTCTTATAAACATATTATTTACAAAAAGAGATTGCCATGCTTTTTTTGTTATCATTCTCACATTGAGAGAATTATCAACATCATCTCCTGCAAAACCATCAAAAACATAATAGCTTGATGAAAGATTTTCATATGTATTTAAAACCTTGTCTAATAAATAATCAAAATTTTCTTCAGAAATTTTTTGATTTACTTCTCCCCACCATATATTTTCAGATGAAGATTCTTCATCAACAATAAACTTATCATTAGGTATTCTTCCAGAGAATTCTCCAGTATCTACCATCAAAGCACCATTTAAACCAATTACACCCTCATTATGATTTACAGCATCGCTTATTAGATCATCAACATGTGAATTTCTTTTAAAGTTAGGATTTTTGATCATTTTATTTTTTTCCTCTAGGATGAGCTTTGCTTATTGTGCTTTGAAGCTTCTCAAGACTTACATGAGTATATATTTGAGTTGATGATAGCTTAGAATGCCCTAGAAGTGACTGTATAGCGCTAATACCAACACCTTTGTTTAATAAATGAGTTGCAAATGAATGCCTCAAAGTATGAGGGCCAAATGAACTAACTGATAAACCTTTTAAATTATTCATAACTGTATATTGAATTTTATTTCTTGATAAAGATTTTTTGTCTTTATCGACGAACAAATTATCATCTAAGTTTGATTTTAACAATGGATATTTTTTTATTAATTCCAAATATTCAACTAATAGTTTTTCAGTTTTATCATCAAATTTAGTATATCTTTCTTTGCCGCCTTTTCCCATGACTTTAATTGATTTTTCATTAAAGTCGATATCTCTCAAAGTTAGGTTTGTCATTTCTTCCAATCTCATTCCTGAAGTAAAAAAAAGCATAATAATAGCTTTGTCTCTTAATTTGTAAATTGAAATCTTATTAGTTTGATCAATTCTATCTAACACTTCATGAATTTTTTTCTCTGAAAGAAATGAAGGTATTGATTTCTTAAATTTTGGAGAAGGATATGTTAAGATACTGTTTAGTGTCAAGTCGCTAACGAGCTCTTGATAAAATAAAAATCTATAAAATGTTCTTAATGATGATAATGTTCTTGAAAATGATCTTGGTCCAATTGATTGGCTTAAATCGCTATGAAAATCAAAAATTATTTCTTTATTGATTTTTTTATAATTAATGGAAAATTCAGTCACATAAATCTCAAATTTTAAAATATCTCTTTTATATGCTTCTATTGTTTTTTCAGAATATCCTTTTTCAAACTCAAGAAATTCTAAAAATTCTTTTTTCACATCTCTAAATTTCATTATCAACTATTAAGTTTAATAGATTCTTAAAATATTCATTTGGATCTGCTTTGAATGTCATTTTCTCTTTTGTTTCAGGATGCATGAAAGATATTCTTGCGGCATGAAGGTAATGTCCATTATTTTGCTCAATTACTTTTTTCATCTTTTTTTGAACTTCAGGTAAATATTCATTTAACTTACTAATTCCACCTCCATATAAATCATCGCCAATAATTGGAAATCCCTCTTCGCTACAATGCACCCTAATTTGATGCGTTCTACCAGTTTTTGGATAGAAAGTAATAGCTGAAAAATATCTTCCACTTTTTAAAAGCTTAAATTCAGAGGTTGCATTTTTTCCCTTTAAAGATGACTGAAATTTTAATGGATTTTTTTTACTTCTTTTTAAGGCATTATCAATTTTTCCTTCATTCTTTGTCCATTCTCCCCATGTTAATGCAACATATTCTTTTTGAACTTCTCTGTTTTTGAATTGATCTGCAATTTTCCAATGTGCATGATCATTAAATGGAATAATCATAACTCCAGTTGTATCTCTATCAAGCCTATGAACGATACCAGGCCTCAATGGATCAGGATGATTTCTTAATTCTTTTTCAAATTTATTTAAAACAATATTAACTAATGTTTTATCTTTATTGTTAGTTGTTGGATGAGAAATAACACCTAAAGGCTTATTAATAATTGCAAAATTATCATCTTTATATATTACCTCTAGAGGATAATCCCATTTTTTTAATGTTGAAGATATTTCACTTGGTTCAAATGAATTTTTATCAATGTCAATCTTGTCTCCATAAGAAAGTTTTAGATTTTTTTTAGCACTTTTATTGTTAACTGTAATATTACCATTCAAAATTAGTTTTTGAATTTTACTTCTAGAAAATTGAATTAATCGTGAAGATAAAAAGTTATCTAGCCTTATTAACTCATCGGATGATGAAACGGATATTCTCATAATTTTATTTATTTATAATTATAGAGCTATACAATAAGAATATCAATCCTATTGTAACTGAAGAATCTGCTATATTAAATACATACCAATGCATACCATTTAAGTGAAAATCAATGAAATCAACTACATACCCTCTAAAAATTCTATCAATAATATTTCCAACAGCTCCTGCAATTATTAGGTATAAAGCAACTTGAGAAAATTTATCTTGAAACTCTTCACTTCTTAACAAATAAAATAAATAAACCGTAATAAAAATTGGTAAAACAATGAATAGTGTTTTAGCTCCTTCAAAATAAATTCCGAAAGCTATTCCTTCATTTCTGATATAAGTAAAGTTTAATAAATAAGGTATAACTTGAAACGAATCGTAAAGATTCATTGTGAAATGTACTATAAATTTTGAAAGTTGATCGAGAATTACTATCAAAACTGATAAATATTTAATCATATGAGATTTAATTTTTTCTTTTCTTTACAGAAAACACCCTTTGTAGCATTTGGGACTTCCATTAATCTTTCTTTAGAAATTAAAGGACAATCTGGACTTTCACATTTATCTGGAGATTTTTGAGAAATTTCACACACACCATAAGTACCATCTTTTATTCGTTGAAGGGCTTTCTTTAAATTTGTTAAGTAATCGGACTCTCTAGACATTAAAAGAAAATTCTTTTCCACCTCGTGAGCTTCTGTTCCTTCATTGAAATCTTCAGATCTTTCTTGCAGGAAAACTGAATTAGTAGGTCTAGTTGTAGATCTTACTCCTTCAATACTCTGATTTACTTCATCAATTTTTTCTAAAATATTCTTTTCAAATTTTTTTAGTTCTGTTTTGGTATATGCTTTTTTAGCCACCTTATCCTCTTTCTACTTTCTTGATATGTATCTCAATTTTTTGATTTTCATGCATGAAAGAAGCATTATAGTCAGAATTTTCCATATTTTCCACTATATCTGTACAAAGCACTTCATTCATGAAATAATCTTTATTCTGATTAATAACATCTTTTAATTCATTTTTAAATGAACCACAAATAATAATTCTATCATCTATATTAAAATCTGCTTCTTTTCTCATTAATTGAATTTGTCTAATTAGATCTCTTAATACCCCTTCAAGTCGCAATTGCTCACTTATAGTTGTATCTAAACAAACAATTAAATCGTTAGCTAAAAAAGATTCACTTCCATTTTCAGCTTTTAATTCGATCAAAACATCTTCTTTATTCAATTCAAAATTATTTTCTGGAAAGGAGTTGCCATGCAACAGACTTTCTAAAACTGTCTTAGCGTCTATTGTACTAATTGACTTCATTGCTTCTTGCATCTCATCACCGAACTTCATTTTTAAATTTTTGAAGTTAGGTTTCAATGATAAAGTTCCAAATTCATCAATATTATTAGAAAACACTACTTCTTTGATATTCAGTTCATCTATAACGATTTCAGATTGCTTCCTAATAAACGATTTCACTTCTTCATTGGCTGTATAAACTTTTAAACTATTAAGAGGTTGCCTAACCTTTATATTCGCTTTTTTTCTAACAGCTCTTCCTGATTCAATTACTCTTTTTAATGAGTCAACTTTTTCAATTAATGCACTATCAATTTTACTTTGATCGCTTTCTGGAAAAGTCGAAAGATGTATACTGCTATCATTTTCATTAAAATCATCTTTAGTGATATTCAGATACATTCTTTCAGATACAAACGGAAGAACGGGAGAAAGAATTTTAATCAAGTCTAACAAAACCTCATAAAGCGTTTGATAAGCTACAAATTTGTCAGCATCATTTTCACTTTTCCAAAATCTTCTACGATTTCTTCTTATGTACCAATTGGATAAATCATCAAGAAATGATTCAACATTTTTCAACAACTTATCTACTTCAAAATTTTCATAGCTTGATTTAGCGTCTGCTGTAAGTTGTTGAGATTTAGATATAATCCATTTATCAAGTAATAATAGATCTTTCTTACTTACACCATGAGAATGTGGTTTAAAATTGTCAAGATTTGCGTATGTACAGAAGAAAGAATAAACATTCCAAAGGCTAATTAATTTTTTTCTTACCTCATCGGCCTTGTCGTATCCAAACAAAAGATTATTTTCAACATTTTGTTTAGAATACATCCATCGCATTACATCTACACCCATTTTTTCAGCTGCATCATCAAACCAAATTGCATTTCCAGCAGATTTATGCATTTCTGCGCCTGATTCATCTTTTACTAATGCGTGCCCAAGTAAAGTTTTGAATGGAGATTTTCCTTCTAAAAATGATGACATCGCAAGTAAAGAATAAAACCAATTTCTAAATTGTCCAGGAAAACACTCTGTGATAAAATCAGCAGGGAACCACTCTTCCCAATAACTTTTATCATCAAAATATTTCATGGTAGAAAAAGGAACAATTCCTGCGTCGAGCCAAGGATTTCCTACATCTTTTATTCTTTTGCCAACTAATCCTGTTTTAGGATGTTTTATTTTTACATAATCAACCCAAGGTCTATGCGGCGAATTTCCTTCAAATTTTTCCCATCCTTCAACCGCAAGCTCTTTTAATTCTTCTTTGGAACCAACAACATGAAAACTTCCATCTTCAAATGTCCAGATAGGGAGAGCTAAACCCCAAAATCTTTTCTTAGAAATCATCCAATCGCCCATATTATCAAGCCAATCATGTTCACGATCTCTTCCCCATGCTGGAATCCAATTGATATCATCTACTACCGCTTTTATTTTTTTTCTCCAATCCATGTTAATGTACCATTCATCAACTTGTTTAAAGACCAGCTCATCCCCCGATCTCCAACAATGAGGATATATGTGTGGGTAGTCTTCTACGTAAAGAAGAAGATTTCTATCTTTTAAGTCATCTATAATTTTTTGCGCTGTATCAGGATCAGTTACACTTAAGCCAGACATAAAATCAAATCCATCAATAAAATTTGCTTGATTATCAATAGGTGAAATCTCCACAAAGCCTTCTTTTTTACAAATTTTATTATCAATGGCACCACAGCCACCTGCCATATGAACAAATCCGGTACCTTCTCCTTCTACAACCATATCATTACCTTCTGAATCCTTGCCTCCATCAATAACAATATGACAATCAACCGCAGACTGCTTTTTCAAATTACTGGTATCATGAATAGGAAAGCCGCCTACAGTATTTTGAGGCTCTAAATGATCAAAAGGTCCTTTATAAGTTAAGCCAACTAAATCTTCACCCTTTAGTACTTCAAGAACTTCATACCCACCACGTTCTTTAAAAATTTGGTCAAGTGTTTTCAATTTTGGTACGCCCTCAACCCAATTTTTTTTCTCAGAAAACTCTTTATTAAGTCTTTGATATTTTAAATTAGTTTCAGCGACATAAAAAATAGCACCATCTTGAATTTGGACTTTAGCGTAATTAATCTTCTTATTTACTGCTACAGCAATATTTGATGACAATGTCCAAGGAGTTGTTGTCCATATTAAAATGTGTTCATTGCTTCTTTCGTTTATAGCAAACTTGACAAATACACCTTTGTGAACTGTTAATTTTCTACCCTCAATAATCTCCATTTGGGAATAGGAAGTTCCTGATCTTCCTGACCATGGAACAACATCAGTTCCTCTATAAATCTTATCATCTTCGAATAATTTTTTTAGAAATGCCCAGATTGCATAATTATTTTCTTCAGACATTGTATAATATGAATTTTCCCAATCCATCCAATATCCAAGTCTAATAGATTGATTCTTTTGAATTTCAGAAAACTTTTCGACTCTTTCTTTACATAGATTTACAAATTTTTCTACACCAAGCTCTTCAACCTCTTTTTTTGACTTGATTCCAAGCTCTTTTTCAACTTCAATCTCTACCCATAATCCTTGGCAGTCAAAACCGTTTTGATGTCTAAGCTGAAATCCGTTCATTGACTTATAACGTTGATATAAATCTTTTAATGTTCTACCCCATGCATGATGAACTCCCATAGGGTTATTGGCTGTAATAGGACCATCCAAGAAGCTCCATTTTGGACCTTTTTGGTTTTTAGCTACTAATTTTTTGAAAGTATTATCTTTAGCCCAATAATCAAGTATTTCGTGTTCATTTTTTACAAAATCGATTTTTGGATTTTCTTTATTTATGCTCATAATTAACTATGAACTTATAAGAAATGTGCAATTATTGCAATTGTATAGAAATTATCTTGAAATAGTTAAAAATCTTGAGGATGAACCGCGCTTAACTAGAAATAGAACTTTCGACTCATTATCATATTTTTTCATCTCATTTGTGAAATCTTTTGTATTGAAAATTTTCTTTCTTCCAACTCTTGAAATTATGTCACCCTCTTCCATACCGGCTCTATCTGCAGGACTATCGTCTTCAACGCTTACAACAACAACTCCTTGAATACTAGAAGGATCTTTCTGCTTTAAATTAAATCTTTCAATAAGCTCAGAAGATGGATTTTCTAATAATAAACCAAATTCATAGTTCACATTTGGGATTGAAACAAACTCGTCCTCTCTTTCTTCAAGAGTAACATAAATATTCTTTTGTTTATTATCTCTGAAAATTTCAAGCTTTACTCTTGAGCCAGGCTCTGTACTTGAAACAAGATTTTTAAGTTCTGAACCATTGCTAATTTCTTTTCCTTCGAAGGTAACAATTACATCTCCTTCTTCTAATCCAGATTTTGCTGCTGGACTACCTTCAACAATATCGCTTACAATAGCTCCATTTCTTGTCTTAAGATTTAATGTTTCATATAAGTCTTCATTTATATCTTGCATATAAATACCCAAGAAAGATCTTACTACATAGCCTTTATCTATAAGGTCATTCATTACTTTTTTAACCATCGTTGAAGGAATAGCAAAACCAATTCCAGCATTTGCTCTTCCGCCACCAGAAGCAATAGCAGTATTAATTCCTATTAATTGACCTTTCATATTTAAAAGAGCTCCACCGCTATTACCAGGATTTATCGCAGCATCTGTTTGAATGAAGTTTTGATAAGTATTTAAATTATTCATTACGTCATTTCTTCCTAGCGCACTAACAATTCCTGCTGTAACAGTATGGCTTAATGAAGCAGAAAAAGGACTACCAATAGCAAGGACCCATTCTCCTACTCTAACTTTATCAGAATCTCCCAATTCAATGGCTTTAATATTGCTTGCTTCAATTTGAAGTACAGCTAGATCGGTAGCTTTATCTAAGCCTACAACTTTAGCTTCAAAGATTCTTTTATCTAAAAGTTGTACTTTAATTTCTTCAACAGGTTTTTGGGCTCTTTCATCAAAAATAACATGATGATTAGTAACGATATATGCATTATTTTCGTCTACTATTACTCCAGAGCCTAATGATTTGCTTTCATATTCATCAGGAATATTTCTACCCCAATATCGGTAAAAATTTTGAACATCTTTATCCATTTGAACTGTATTGGTGGTTGTAATAGTTACAACCGATTTGTTTACGTCTTCTGCAATGTCTGCAAAAGAATTGCTAAATTTTTCAAACAAATTTGATTGAGCAAAAGTGCTTGTTACAAATAATACTATAATACTAATTTTTTTTATCATACTTATAATATGGTTTATCTTTTAAAAAGTTCCTTCATTATTTATGCCAATTCTTAAGAACTCTTTAAACTTTTCAACATCTCTTGTTAGTCCTGGAAACTCTCCTAAGACTTTATCGTTTGGACTTAGAAGAACATAGTAAGGTAAAGCAGCAGTTTCAAATCGATTAATCTGGTATGCTCTTTTTTCTAAATAGCCTTCACCAGCATCTGTATACAAACTAACAAGTATATACTCCGACATTAGGCTTTCAACAGAATTAATATCAAAAACATTGGTCTCCATCCATCTACAGTTTGTACATGTAACTCCAGTAAAATCGATAAAAATATTTTTATTTTCTGTTTGAGCCGTCCGAAAAGCATCTTCTAAATTATTATTCCAATTAAGATTCGATTGATATTTTTTTGGAGGCAAATACGATTTTATTGTTCCATTTATATCATAGCCATGATTGCCAGCTCCTAGATACATTGAAAAGATTATAAAGACTAATCCAATTGTAGATCTTTGAATTGAAAAAGTTACTGGTGAATCATTTTTAAATTTCAATAAACCAAAAATGTACAAACCAGATAAAAGCATTATTAAAGCCCAAGAGTAAAGTACAACCTCGTAAGTAAATATATTCCAATCCCAAACTAAATCAGTATTACTTATAAACTTGAATGCAGCGGCTAACTCTAAAAATCCCATTATGATTTTTACAGAATTTAACCAACCGCCAGACTGTGGAAGTCTTGATAAATAATGAGGAAATAACGCCAATAAAAAAAATGGTGAAGCAAAGGCTAAACTAAAAATTAACATTCCAATAATCGGCCAAAACCAATCCCCTTGCGAAGCCACGACTAACACAGTACCCATAAATGCAACAGTGCATGTAAATGAAGTTAATGTAAACGTTAAAGCCATAAACAATATTCCAGCATAACCATCAGAGCTTTCTCTTTGTAGGGAGAAACGTTTTAAAAATTGAGGTATTTCAATTTCATAATAACCAAATAATGAGAATGCAAAATAAACAAAAAGAAAAGCAATAAATAAGTTTACAATAGGATTTGATGCTAATTGGGTTGCTCCTGATGCACCTAAAAGTATCGCTAATAATAAACCCAAAAATGTAAAGGTCAGAACTATGCCTAGCATATAAACTGAGGCATCTTTTATAGGAGAGGTATTTTCATTTTCTGAACGCTTTAAAAAGAATGAAATGGTTATTGGTATCATTGGAAAAACACATGGTGTTAGCAATGCAGCAAAACCAGCTAGCAATGAGGTCAATAAAAGATTAAAAAAATCATTTTCATCAAATCCTAATCGGGCAAATAAAGAGTCATTAAAATCAAAATTATTACTTGTTAATTCACTCCTTATCTCTTCGTCGGTAATTTTAAATGAAGCAGATCTGGTCACTTGATTGGGAGGATAACATAAACTGTTATTACATACCTGATAATCAATTATAATATCTACATTATAATTACCGCTTGGTAAATCATCATTTAATTTAATAGGTATAATAAAATTTGGGGATCCTTCATGGTATTTTGTTACGTTTCCAAACCCTTCATCAAATTTTTCAGTTGGTTCTGGCTCAATAACTTTACCTACTTTACTAATAATGTCAGAATTAATAATAAATTTTGTTGGTGAGGGGCCCTCGGGAACATCATAGACTGCATATATTCTCCAAGAAAAATCAAGCTGAGATTGAACTTCAACTAATGCTACTTCTCCTTGATTAACGTCGCCAACTTTTACTGAAAACTCTGCAGGATCATTAAATTGTGCAGATACAATTCCAAAAAATGATAATATTGATAAAAAAAATTTCATATAAGGCTATGAAAATAATCTTTTCTTTAATTTTGTCCAAAAAGTTTCTTGAACTTCCTTTTCAGGCTTTTTTAATTTTTTATCTAATTGATTAATCAAATTTTCAATAGAATTATTTGCAGCTAATTCTCCTGAATCAATAAATTTTTCTGTTTTATCAAATGCAGACCAGTGCAAATTGTTATGCTCTGGTTTAATAACAAAATCTGCTTTATTTAATAAAAAATTATTTAAGTGAGATACTGAT
>JBJKZP010000007.1:0-6681 GCA_045560235.1 Fidelibacterota bacterium
GATAAAATATATGCAAATCAAAATTGGGGAAGTATAAAATGAAAAAAAATAATACAAAATTAACTCTAGGAGCAGCAACTGGAATTGGTGTCGGAGTAGGTACTGCAACTGCTGTTGCTTTAAATGACTATGCAGTAGGGTTTGGTATAGGTATCGCTATTGTAATTGTAATGAAATTCGCGATCAAATAAGAAAAAAATAATATATTATTTCCAAACTTTTCTTATAACTTTTCGAAAAAATAAACCATAATATTTCAAATTTAACAGAACACCAAGTCTTTGTTTAAATCCCCATCCTTTTTTTAAATTTCGAAGTCTAGATTTTGTACTTCCCCAATTTTGATTTGCATATATTTTATCGTTACCACTGTATGGTTTTGATTCTGAAGAAAAATGAACAGGAATAAAATAGTGGGATGGAAAAATAGTGATTTTGTTCGGCATCTTTTTAACCATTGTTGCTAGCCATTCATTACCTGTGCTTCTAAATGGCGTTTTTAAATCTGCTGGTTTAAGCTTATGTAATTCATCTATTAACATTTTAACAAATTCATTTTTAGGATTGCAAGCATAGATTGGTGAAATATATCCTGGATTTATTTCCTCGTTTTCATAAACAGCATAACAATGATCAGCGGGTGATATAAATAATTCTTCAGTATTATGAAAGCATTCTGCATCTGCTGGCGGAATAAAGCCACCTTCACTATATAATAATTCATAACGAATCAAATCTTGAACCCCGGCCCATTTTTGCCTTTCATAATATTCATTAATCAAATGTTGATTATGCCAAGTTCTAGCCTTGAGCATTTTGTCTGTAAATATTATAAATTCCCAATCTGGATGTTTTTCTTTCCAAGTATTAATCCATTTAATAGGTGCGGGGTATGGACCAATCCATATGATTCGCATTAACTTATTAATGTTCACAGTAAAATTTACAATTAATGTTTTAAGTAAACCAATTAGTTATAAAAATCATTTATTGAATGCTGTAATGATATTAAATTATGTTATGAAGGTTGAAGTTTCACATGGAGAATTATTAGATAAACTTACAATTCTAGAATTAAAATTATCTAACATTAAAGATTCAAAACAACTAGCTAACATAAAAAAAGAATATGATGAATTAAATCCATTGGCTAAAAAATTATTTGAAAAATACGGTTCAGATTTACAAAATCATTATAATCAATTAGCAAAGATAAATGGAGAATTGTGGAAGATTGAAGATGATATAAGAGAGTGTGAAAGAGATAAAAATTTCAATGAAGAATTTATTAGTTTGGCACGAGCGGTATATTTTACTAACGACAAGAGAAGTGTTGTAAAAAAATCAATTAACTTATTAACAAAATCAGGTTTTGTTGAAGAAAAATCATACGAAGATTACAAATAATTACTGGCATCTTTAATGTTCTTATACGCCTTTAAATAATCATAAAACATGGTATTAAAAATTGAATAAACATATCTTAATAATAAGACTATCTTCATTTGGTGACGTAGCCATGACAGTCCCAGTAGTGAGTATTTTGAGAAAAAAATATCCTGATATCAAAATTACAGTTCTTACAACAGAATTTTATTCTATTCTTTATAATCAAGTTCCAGATATCAATTTTATTTTTTTTAAAGAAAAGCATAGGACTATAAGAGGTCTTCATTCTCTTTCAATTGATATTAATAGATTAAAAGTGGACCATATTATTGATCTTCATAATGTGATCAGAACAAAATTGTTGAGATTTTTTCTTCGTATGAACCTAGCAAGCACTAATAGTCACTTTATATTAGATAAGGGAAGAAATGAGAAAAAAAATCTAATTAAAGGCTCCACTTTAACCAGATTAAAATCTATGCATGAAAGATATGCTGAGGTATTTTCTGAGTTAAGTATTAGTCTAGACTTAGATAGTTTTAGATTTTTTAAAAAGATTGATATCAGTAGTAAAAATTATGAATTTAATTCTAGAAAAAAACTTATTGGCATCGCACCATTTGCCAAGCATACTTCTAAAGAATATTCTATTTCAAAAATTTTAAAAATTATTGATAAACTAAATGACTCATTTGAAATCTTAATTTTTGGAGGACCTGCAGAAAAGCAAAAGATAGAAGAAATTTGCAAATCCAAAAAACACACATTTAATATTTCATCAAACTATTCTTTGGAAGAGCAAATGTCAATAATTTCAAACCTTGATATTATGATCTCAATGGATTCTGCAAATGGTCATATCGCTTCTTTATTTGGTATTAATGTAATCACTATATGGGGATCAACTCATCCTTTTACTGGGTACAGTCCATTTATGCAACCTGATATAAATGCTATTATCCCTGATAAAAATTTATTTCCTAAATTACCAGTATCTATTTATGGCTCAAATTGCCCAAAAGATTATGTTGATGCAATTAATAGTATAAAAATTGATGATATATTACATAAAATGAAAGCTATTATCTGAGGAATCATGACATTTTTAAAAAAGATAATTAGCGATAATCAAAAGATAGAGCTACACAAATTTAACGGAGAAAGTTTTGTTAACCTATCTCAAGATTATCAAAATGAACATGCAGTAAAAGTGTGTTTTCTAGACCTTGAAACAACCGGACTTAACAAGCAGCAATGTAAAATTATCGAATTTGCTGGAAAGCTCACTGCGATTGATAAAAATAATGGAGAGCTATTAGGTATTATTGATAGCTATCAATCATTTAATGATCCAGAAGAAAATATTGAAGCAGAAATTACCAGGGTAACGGGTATTACTAATGAAGATGTTGCAGGCCATTCTTTAGACTGGAAAACGGTATCTACATTAATAGATAATGCTGACATCATAGTTGCACATAATGCCAGTTTTGATCGTGCTTTCATGGATCGATTTCTTCCAATTTCACAAGAAAAAATATGGGTATGTTCAGTAAATGATATTAATTGGCCACAAAGAGGTTTTGGTGCAAGAGGGCAAGAAATTTTATGCATCTGGCATGGGTTCTATTATGAGTCACATCGTGCAATGTCTGACGTAGATGCTTTAATCCATTTAGTAACACATGATATTGAAGGAGTAAGTAGAGCATCCCTAGAATTAATAGCAAATGCTGCAAGTCCAAGCTATACAATTGCTGCCTTAAATAGTCCATTTGAAACAAAAGATATTCTAAAAGCTAGAAAGTATCGCTGGAATCCAGAAAAGAGATACTGGTGGAAAAAAGTACTATTTGAAGAAATTGAAATAGAAAAAGAGTGGATGGCTGATAATATTTATAATGGTCATTTTCAAGGCAAGGTGGATGAAGTTGCCTTAACAGAAAAATATAAATCATAATAAAGCATCCTAATGAATCATTTGGAAAAGTCAAAATGGACTGCGGTAAAAAAAATACATAATTGGCGTCATTATGAAGTGATAAACATCAATAAAAGAGAAAAAAGTGTTGAAATGTTTGCTGTTTGTGCTAAAAAAATTAGAATCGAAGTTTCTTTTAAAGATTTAAAAGACAATTCCAAGTGGATTAGTGGATGGATTGAAATTGCTGACAAAAATTCTTAATTTTTAATATGATATCATATTTAAAATTTTTTTTAACGCCTTTTTATCTTTTTTTAATGGCAATTTCTTTAATAATTGATGGTTGGATTGGGCTTTCAATTGCTTTTCTGGTGGTTGTATCAATAGTTGTTGGAGAATTATCTTTTGGAGATGATATTTCAACTCCAAACTATCGATTTCCATTCCTCTTAGATTTTTCACTCTTTATTAATGTTCCATTATTTTTAATATTACTATACTTATATCTAGATAAAGTTTCTAATGCATTTGAATGGTATTATTTACTTTATATCCCAATTTTAGGCTTATTGATGGCACTCAGCTTAATTAATATTGGTCATGAATTGGTTCATAGAACTAGTAAAAAATTTGATTGCGAAGTAGGTAATTGGGCTTTAGCAACTGCCTGGAATCCTGCTTTTGCAATTGAGCATGTTTATGGTCATCATAAGAATATTGGTATTGTTGAAGAAGACCCTGTAACTGCCACCTATGGAGAAAACCCAATAAGTTTTGCTTTGAAGGCTTTTTTAAAAGAACATACTCATGGATGGGGGATTGAAACCAGACAACTAAATCGAAGAAAACAAAGCATTTTATCTTTTCATAATAGAATTTTAAATGGATACATGAGAACTTTTGTTGTTTTTGGATTAATCGGTTATTTTTTTAGTTGGCAAGCAATGTTGATTTATATTTCATTGGGCATTGTAGCAAATTACATTTTTCAATTAACAAATTTTATCGAGCATTATGGACTAGTACGCATTAAAGGAAAACCAGTACAGTACCATCATTCATGGAATTCTAATAATAGAATGACAAGCTACTTAACTTATAATTTAACCAGACACTCAGATCATCATGTGCATGCTCAAAAGGAATTTTGGGAATTAAATCCATGTGATAATAAAGGGGTGGTTCTTCCATCTGGTTATTTAACTTACATTCTTCTTTTTACATTTTTTCCGCTTTATGCTAAATCACAAATGGAGCCAAGATTAAAGAATTGGCATCGAAATTATGCATCTTATGATGAAAAATCATTGACTACCCATTATCTTAATTTTTCCAATTAGGGTATAGAAAATATTTTGCATATATTTTCTTCTTTATGTTATCATCTCAATTTTTAATTAGTCAGAAAAAGTGTTGTGGCAATGGGTGTAGGATGTGTCCATACAATCCAAGGCATATTAAAGGAAATACCATTATTCAAAAAAGATGGAATATTTCTGAAAAAAACCCGTATACTATTATAATGAATAAAATAAATATCCCAATGATTGGTCTTGGAACTTGGCTTATTCCAAACGATGAAGTAGAAAGTATTGTCAAAGATGCTATATCTTTGGGATACAAGCATATCGATACTGCCCAAGCATATCGCAATGAAGAAGGAATTGGAAAAGCCTTAAAAGCATCAGGCATTCCTAGGGATGAAATATATATTACTACTAAAATGTGGCCAGGTATGTTTGGTCAAGAAGAGCCCTTTCAGACTTTTAAAGGTGCTATTGAGGCATGTGAACAGAGTCTGCAATTGTTACAAGTCGACGAAATAGATTTATACTTAATTCATAATCCTTTTGCAAAAGAAAATCGTTTAGAATTGTGGGAAGCAATGTTAGAGTTAAAAAAACAAGGAAAAGTAAAAAATGTAGGTGTTTCAAATTATAACGTAAAACACATTGAAGAAATTCAAGCCGCAGAATTAGAGATACCATCAGCTAATCAAATTGAAATTCATCCTTGGCATGTTATCACAACCGAATTAGCTCAATACATGGATAGCCATGAAATTTTACCTATTGCTTATTCCACTTTAGCTCCGATCCCAAATTGGAGAGAAGGATCAAAATGGAACGGAAAACCAGAAGATATGAAATCTGGCTCTATGCCATGTCAAGATATAGCGAATAGTTATAATGTTAGTGTTCCCCAATTACTTTTAAAGTGGGCTATCCAGTTAGGATATCCAGTATTACCCAAGTCAGTCAAGTATGATAGATTAAAAGAAAATTTAGATTTACATCATTTTGAAATTTCAAGAAGTGATATCAAAATAATTTCAAAAATTGCAAAGGATGAGCAAAAATGTTTAGCATGGTCTGGCGATTTTGACCCGCTAGAAGTAGAATAAATTATGGGCTATGGTTATAATCCATTGGTTGGAAAAAATTGGCGTTACAATCCTGAAAAAACATTCAAAATTAGCAGATCAAAAATTGAATTATTTTTTAATTGTTCTACTTGTTTTTACAAAGACGCAAAACTAGGACTTAGAAAACCTCCTATGCCAGGTTGGGCAATTAATAGCGCAGTAGACGCATTGTTAAAAAAAGAAATGGATATATGTCGCGCTAAAGATAGACCGCATGGAATTTTTATTGAAAATGGGTTAGATATCAAACCATTTAAGCATAATGATATTGAAAAATGGCAAAACGCCTTCACTGGCATTCAATATAAAGATAAAGAACATAATTTTTTGCTGTATGGCGGGGTCGATGATATTATGGTTGATAACGATGGAAAATTAGTTGTTATTGATTTTAAAGCTACTGCAAAAGCAGCAGACATTCTTTCTTCTGCAAATGTTTATAACAATGGAGAATCATACAAAAGGCAATTAGAGATTTATAGCTGGCTCCTACAAAAAAATGGTTTTGATGTATCTAAAAAAGGTTACTTAATGTATTATAATGGAGAAGCTTCAAGGCCTCATCTTGGAAAACAGATGCACTTTAGAAGAACATTAGTGCCATTTGAGTTAGATACAAGTTGGATTAGCCCCATGATTGAAGAAATGTATGCTTGTCTTCAGAGTGATAAAATGCCCGAATATAATGATTCAAATTGTGAAGACTGCTTATACTTAACTACAATTGAAAAAATGTAATTTCTTATTGATTAAAACCTGAAGGTTTTTCAAATATATATACAATATCAATTGCATCTGAACGAGACATTCCACCTGGGTTCAATCCTAATTTGCCTTCTGGTATGGGATGATTTAATTCTTTATAGTAATCTACCCAATGTCTAAATGGATTATCAGTTCCAGGTTCGTTGAATGTCATTGGATTTAAAGCAAGAATTTCTTG
>JBJKZP010000008.1:0-214342 GCA_045560235.1 Fidelibacterota bacterium
TCAGCTGAACGAAATACATAATCCACAAGCTGCTCTTTTGAGTAAACTATTTGCATAGCTCTTCCTCCTAAAACGAAGCTTGGTCTAACAAGAACTGGGAAGTGTGCTGATTCAGCATAGCTGTAAATATCTTCATAGTTTTTGGCAATACAATACTGTGGTGTTAAAATGTTTAATTTTTTTATTATCTTTGCAAATTCTTCCCTGTTTTCAGCAAGATTAATACTGTTTGCAGATGTGCCAAACACCTTCACGCCCGCTTCGGTTAATTGATTTGCTATTTTTAATGGGGTCTGACCGCCAAATTGTACTAAAACTCCATCAGGTTTTTCAAAATCAATTATATTCATTATATCTTCAAAAGTAATAGGCTCAAAATACAGTCTATCTGCTAAATCAAAATCGGTTGACACTGTTTCTGGATTACAATTTACCATTATCGATTTATAGCCTGCATCTCTTAACCCAAATACAGCCTGTACACAACAATAGTCAAATTCAATCCCTTGCCCAATTCTATTTGGCCCTCCACCTAATATCATAATTTTTTTTCCAGATAAAGGCTCTAAATCATTGTCTGATTCATATGTAGAATATGAATATGGGGTTTCTGCTGCAAACTCACCAGCACACGTATCTACAACTTTATAAACAGGGTGCAAGTTTTCTTCTTTTCTGGCTTCTCGAACCTTGCTTTCAGAAGTATTGTTTAATCGCGCTATCTGCAAATCAGAGAAGCCGTTCTTTTTTAAATATTGCAAGTTGCTCATGGAAGAAAAATTTTTCTCTATATTTACTATTTCAGCAATTTCTCTTAAAAACCACGGATCAATGCCAGTATTTTTATGTATTTCATCAATGGAATACTCTTCTTTAATAGCTTCTTTTACTTTTAACATTCTAAAAGCACTACCATCATTTAAAGATTTTATATCAAGCTCCCTATAACGTTTAATTTCTTGATCTTCATCTCTTGGATCTTTTGTTTCAAAGCCTGGAAAGTTTAATTCAATGGAACGGAATGCTTTTTGGAAAGATTCTCTAAATGTTCTTCCTATAGACATTGCTTCCCCCACTGATTGCATTTGCACTCCAAGCTTTCCAGAAGCAGAAGAAAATTTTTCAAAATCAAATCTAGGCAACTTTGTCACTACATAATCAATAGTAGGTTCAAATGCAGCTAGAGTTTTATTCGTAATATCGTTTTTTAACTCATCTAGAGAATAGCCTACTGCTAACTTTGCTGCAATTTTTGCAATTGGAAAACCTGTAGCTTTTGAAGCTAATGCTGATGATCTACTTACTCTTGGATTCATTTCAATAATAACCATTCTTCCGTCTTTAGGGTTTACTGCAAATTGGACATTTGAACCTCCAGTATCTACGCCAATTTTACGTATGCATTTAATGGCTGCATTCCTCATTATTTGAAACTCTTTATCGCTTAATGTCATTGCAGGTGCAATTGTAATTGAATCCCCAGTATGGATACCCATTGGGTCAATATTTTCTATAGAGCAAATTATAATAACATTATCGTTTAGATCTCTGATAAGTTCTAATTCATATTCTTTCCAACCATTTAAATATTCTTCTACCAACACTTGTCCTGTTGGACTTTCTTTCAATCCTTTATTAACAGAATTTTCAAATTCTTCTTCATTATAAGCAACTGAACCACCTGATCCCCCTAATGTAAAAGATGGTCTAATAATTGTAGGGAGAGAAATATTATCTAATAATTTTTTGGCTTCCTCTAGAGACTTTACGGTGTATCCATAAGGTAAATCTAGCCCTATTTCTAACATTGCATCCTTAAACATTTCTCTACTTTCTGCTGTTTCAATTGCCTTTCTGTTGGCGCCTATCAGTTCAACATTATATTTTTTTAAAATGCCATCTTCGTCAAGCTTCATAGCTACGTTTAAAGCTGTTTGACCGCCAACTGTTGGTAAAATTGCATCAGGTTTTTCTTTTTTAATAATTTCTTCAACATATTCTACTGATATAGGTTCTATATATGTTTTATCAGAAAATTGTGGATCTGTCATTATAGTAGCCGGATTAGAATTAATTAAAACCACTCTATAGCCTTCTTCTTTTAAAGCTTTAATTGCTTGTGTGCCTGAATAGTCAAATTCACATCCTTGCCCAATTACAATCGGTCCTGCGCCTATCACTAAAATTGTATCTATATCATTACGCTTTGGCATTCTGTTCCATCATATTAAAAAATTGTTTAAATACATACCTAGAGTCATGGGGGCCAGGACTTGCTTCAGGATGATATTGAACCGAATATGCAGACATTGCATTGCAATTAATTCCAGCAACTGTATTGTCGTTCAAATGCTTGTGCGTTACCTGAACATTGTCTGGGAGCGAATCTTCATCAACTGCAAATCCGTGATTTTGTGAAGTTATTTCAATTTTATTAGTAATTAAATTTTTAACAGGTTGATTAATTCCCCTGTGTCCAAACTTCATCTTAAATGTAGTTGCGCCAAGTGCTAATGCAAGAATTTGGTGCCCTAAACAAATTCCAAAAATTGGTTTCTCACCAAGAAGTTTTTTTACTGTTTCTATACCATATGATACAGCAGCAGGGTCTCCTGGTCCATTAGATAAAAAAATGCCGTCAGGGTTTGAAAATAATATTTCTTCATGCCCTGAATTTGCAGGAAAAATTTCTACTTCAGCCTCATTTGATAGCATAATATCATATATATTGCTTTTCATACCAAAATCTATTGCAGCTACTTTGTACAAAGGCTTTTCTACATTACATAAAATTCTTTTTTCTTTTCGGCTAACTTCAATTGCTAAATCTTGTCCTTCCATATTAGGTATATCACTTATTTTTTTCTTAAGACTATCAATATTAAAATCTTCCGTTGAAATTATTCCTCTCATTGAGCCGTTTTTTCTTATATGAATTGTAAGTGCTCTAGTGTCAATATCTTGAATACCAACAATTTCATTGCTTGATAAAAAATTAGTTAATGAACTTTCTGATCTCCAATTTGAAGGCTGAAGCGATTCGCTTTTAATTATAAAACCAGAAGCAAATATTTTATCAGACTCAATGTCTTGATTGTTAGTTCCATAATTTCCTATATGTGGACTACTCATAACAATCATTTGCTTTGCATATGATGGATCAGTAAGAATTTCTTGATATCCTGTCATGCCAGTATTGAAACATACTTCTCCAGATGTTTCTCCTGGATTTCCAAGACTTTTTCCAATAAAAAAAAGGCCATCCTCTAAATATAGGATAGCCTTTTTCAAATTTTGCATGGCCTATTTTAAACTATTAAAATAAAAATTAAAACCTAATTTTTTTTCCAGTAGCCATTAATTGAACTGCCATGATAGTTGTAGCAATTGTAAATATAATTAAAAAAATGGAAGATACTGCAAATGATGCATCAGAAACTCCTAATGTTGCCTCTCTTAAAGCGCTTATTGCATAATAAATCGGATTTACTTGACTTAAGGTCATTGCCCACCCAGGAAGCATTTTAATTGAATAAAATATTCCGCCCAAAAAACTAAAAGGAGTAATAACAAAATTTTGGATTAAAGCTAGCTGATCCCAAGAATCAGACAACTGCCCAACAAATAGACCTAAGCTCGAGAAAGACCACGCAACTAAAAATATAAATAATAATGTAAGGGGGAGATTTAAGATTGGCATCCCAGCAAGCCAACAGATTACAAGAATCAATACTCCATTAACAAATCCTCTTATTGTTCCTCCAATAATAAAAGATAAGGATAATTCTAAGCTTGATAAGGGAGTAATTAAAAGCTCGGGGAGTGTTTGTAATAATTTCATTTGTAACATTGATGAAGCAGAGTTTGCTGTTGCATTTGTTATTACGTTCATCATAAGAAGGCCTGGTAAAATATAAATTTTATATGATACTCCGCCAATCTCAGTTATTCTATTTTCCAATGCTACACCAAATACAAAGATGTATAAAAGTGTTGTGACAATACCTGGAATAATTGTCTGTCTCCAGACAGAGAAAAATCGCATAATTTCTCTTGAAGAAAGCGTATAAAATCCTACCCAGTTCTTAATCATTTATCTTTCTCCCTGTTAAATCTAAAAAAACATCCTCTAAAGATGTTTGAGGAATATGAATATCTTCAATTTTGATAGCTTTTTCAGAAAACTTAAGAATAATCGATGGCAATTCCATATTTGGCTTATCCGTAATAATATTAATTTTTTTATCATTTATATGGTGCTCATATTCATTCAAGAATTGAGGTTTATTCTCTAATGTATCTTTTAATTGAATTTCTATAGATGAGTTTTTTACTATCTTTTTGAGATTGTTTACTGAATCTTCAACAATCAATCTTCCTTTATCAATAATTCCTACTTTTTCACACAACAACTCTGCCTCGTCAATATAGTGCGTAGTTAATAAAATTGTCTTTCCTTCATCATGTAGTTCTTGTAAATATGCCCATAAATCGTGTCTTAATTCCACATCAACTCCAGCAGTAGGTTCATCTAAAATAATAATATCCGGGTCATGTACTAAAGCTTTTGCAATTTGCAGTCTTCTTTTCATACCCCCTGACAATTCTCTCATTTTTTTAGATTTGTGTTTTGATAAACCTAGTTTATGAAGCAAATACTCTATTCTTTCTTTTGCATCCCTTCTAAGTACACCATAAAACCCTGCTTGGAAATAAAGCAACTGCTCAATTGGGAAAAACCAATCTTGACTAACTTCCTGCTGAGCTATACCAATCTTTGATCTGGCAAATCTAAAATTTTCTTCAATATTTTTACCAAAGATTTCTATAGATCCTTTAGATGGTTTTACTAAGCTAGTAATGGAATTTATAGTTGTAGATTTACCCGCACCATTTGGACCCAGCAGACCATAAAATTCTCCCTTCTTAATTTCAAGATCTATCCCATTTACTGCCTCGATATCTTCATAGGATTTGAAAAGATTGATTATTTTTATGGCAAGATTATTGTTCATTAGTAGTTCTGATTTTATAAACACTTATTCATTTAAAATAGAATTTTAATTTTGATCCAAAAAATCATGTAATTCTTTTTCATGCACTATTTTAATATTAAGATTTTGTGCTTTTTTCAATTTAGAGCCGGGATTATTTCCTACAATCAGTGTTGTCGTTTTACTTGATATAGCTGATGTAACAGTTGCACCGTTCCTTTCAAGCCTTTGCTTTAAATCGCTTCTTGATAGGCTTTCAAGACTACCTGTAATAACAATTTTTTCACTAAGCATTTTCATATTTGATTGATCAAAATGTGTTGGGGTAAGTTCTACGCCTAATTTTATACAACTGTTAATAATTTCAATATTTTTATCAACATTGAAATAGTTTTCAATAGCAATCGCTACGGTAGAACCAATTCCATCAATTTCTTCCATTTCTTTCATTTGCAATTTACCAAGTTTTTGCAATGAAGAATTGCAGTACTTATCTATTACTTTTGATATATGTTGTCCAACATTCGGTATGCCTAAACCAAAAACAAAACGAGGGAAAGTAGTCTTTTTTGATTGATTTATTGAATTAATGAGATTCATTGCTGATTTGTCTTTAAATCGTTCTAGGGTAACTAAATCATTATACTTCAATTTATATATGTCATCAAAACGGTTAAGCAAATTTGCTTCTAGTAATTGCCTAACGATCTGTGGGCCCATGCCTTCAATATTCATTGCATTTTTAGAACAAAAGTGTTCCAACATGCCTAAAACTCTAGATTTGCAATCAATATTTAAACATCTATAAGCGGCCTGATCTTTTATGCGTTCAATTTTACATCCTGATTCAGGACAATTAAAATCGCTAATAGAAAATTTTTTAGCATTATTTGGTCTTTTATCTTTTAAAACTTTAGATATTTTAGGTATGACGTCTCCTGATCTTTCAATTAAGATAAAGTCATTTATTCTAATATCTTTTCGATCTATTTCATCTTGATTGTGAAGAGTAGCACTTGATATCATGGCGCCTGATAAATCAACTTCCTTAATTTTAGCTACTGGGGTAATTACTCCGGTTCTTCCAACTTGAAGATCAATACTTAGTATTTGTGATTCGGTTTTTTTAGCCTTGAATTTTGCTGCTATTGCCCATCTTGGCGACCTTGCCCTCAACCCCAATCTATCTCTTAATTTGTAATCATTGACTTTAATGACAGAACCATCTATTTCATAATTAATAGACAATCTATGGTCTTCTAGTGTTTTATGATATGCAATCATTTCATTTGCGTTTCTAATTTTTTTAGATAAAGGATTAACTGGAAGACCAACAGATTTTAAGTATGAAAGCATCTCCATTTGGTTCTTAAAATTAATCTTATTGCTTCCTCCAACTTCATAACAAAAAATTGATAAATTTCTCGATGCTGTAATAGATGGGTCTAATTGTCTAACGCTGCCTGCTGCTGCATTTCTAGCATTTGCAAATATTTTTTCATTAGCTTGTTTTCTATTATCATTCAATTTTTCAAAATCTGATATTGACATAAAAATTTCTCCCCGAATTTCAATAAAGGGTGGGGGAGTATTTTCTGAACCTCGAAGCTCTAATGGAACTGAGTTCATTGTTTTAACATTGTGCGTAATATCTTCACCTTTAAATCCATCGCCTCGCGTAAGAGCTCTTTCTAGCAGTCCATTTTTATAAATTAATGAAACGCCCAAGCCATCAATTTTGGGTTCAGCTACAAAATCTGTATTTGTATCATTAAGCCATTTTAAAACACGTTTATAAAATTCATTTATTTCTGTACTATTAATTGCATTTGATAAAGAAAGCATTGGAACATTATGATTATAACTTTGAAAACTGCTATTAACGGGGTGGCCAACTCTCTGCGTTGGAGACATAGGTGAAATTAGATTTGGGTATTTTTCTTCCATATATTCTAACTTTCGAAAAAGATTATCATACTCCATGTCACTGAGCTTCGGATCATCTAGTACATAATATTCATAATTATGATTATTAATTTGATCTATGATAGCTTTTATTTTTTGTTTTGCTTTCTTTTCCATAACATCCTTATAAATAACAGCAAAAATACTACAAATAGGAGCTGTATGCCTAAGTTATTAATAACTAATGAATGTGCATACATATTGAAAGAATTCGTAGCAATATCATTAAAGTCAAACTCCCAATAAAGCATGCTCGTATCATTATTAATGCTGCTAGCATTTGTGTCTTGTATCTTCCCGGGCAATACAATGCTAAATGCAAAATTATCTGACATTAATGCTGTATTTTTTTCAAACTCTTTTTCTAATTCATCTATAATAATGCTCATTTCATCAAAGAAAAATTCTGGTAAACGATTTTTGAGCGGCATTAATGCATCTAAAAAGATTTGTGAAGTATTTTTGTTAAACTCTTTTTCTAGCTTTTTTTCTTTTACATAAGATATATATGAATTTACCTGATTATCAATTCTTTCAATTACTATATCATTTAGACCGTGTTGCTTTTGGTATTTTTCAATACTCTTAGAAAAAATATATTTTTTTACTGGAATCATCCATTCTAGCTCATTTTGATCGATATTCAAATATTGATTGATTTCTGGATATTTTTTATCTATTTCTAAATTTTTTATATTGGAATGAAAATAATAGTTGGTCCATAAAATGGATGATTTTTTACTAATATCTATATCATATTGTAAGCTCGATGAATTACTGAATACTAACTTCTTGCGAGTAGGTGAACTCAGTATAGTTTCTTTTTCCCAAATCTCTTGACTGTTATTGGCGCTGCTAGCTAGCGTTGTAACCCACTGATGGATATTATCAGATTCTGGGTGTTTAAAATCAATGTCAAGTAAGTCAGTTTTGTTTCCAATAGATGTATATTTAACTAGATAACTGCCATCATTAAGCACAGATATATTAACTAAATTTTCTACACAACCTGCTAAAAAAAATATGGCAATAAATACTATTTTTTGAATCATTATGAAATAATTTGTAATTCTTTTGATGTCTTATTAAGAATTTCTGCACCATTTTCTTTTACAATAATATCATCTTCAATTCTAACTCCGCCTACATTTTTTACATAAATCCCAGGTTCAACAGTCATAACATAGTTCGCCTCTAAAACATCTTTACTGACCTTGCTAAATCTTGGATCTTCATGAATTTCTAAACCCAATGAATGTCCAAGTCCATGATCAAAGTATTTATCATATCCTGATTTTTTAATATGGTTTCTAGCTATCGAATCAATATCCTTGCAATTAGCACCTGCTTTAATACCGTCGATACTTTTAGTTTGTGCTTCTAGAACTATATTATATATAGATTTTTGTTCATCTGAACAGCCTTTGGTGGCGAATGAACGAGTCATATCAGCATGATATCCTGCAAACTTTGCTCCGGAATCTATTACTAACAATTCACCTGGGCCGATTTTTCTATCTGTTGGTTTATGATGTGGCTTTGCTGAATTTGGTCCAGTTCCTACGATTGCTGCAAAGGCATCAGAATCTGAGTCTCCATACTGCCTGTATAAAAAGGACAGCTTATTTGCAATAGCTTTTTCTTCAACGCCTATTCTAACCATCGGGAATACTTCCGCAAAAGCTCTGTCAGTAATCTCTACTGCTGTTCTTATAGCTTCTAATTCTTTCTCATCTTTTTTCATTGCCATTTTTTCAATCATTCCATTTATATTTTGAAGATTTATTCCGGATAATACCTTTGAAATAGTTTGAAAGCTTTGGTGAGTTATATTGTTACCATCAAAAGCAATAGCTGAACCATTTTTAAGTATTTTTTTTTCTCTAATTACTTCAAAATGTGAAATGCTATCAATTATTATTCTCGCACCTTTTACTTCATTTTCAGATTGAAATACATATCTACCATCTGTAATAAAAATTAATTCTTCTGGCATAACTAAAAGGGTGGCACTAGAACCAGTAAACCCACACAAGTATCTTATATGAATTAAGTTAGTAACCAGCATACCATCAATATTTTTTTTAGCTAGCTTTTCTTTTAATTTATCTTGTCTTCTTTTAAAGTATTCTAAGCTCATATATTTTCCTTACAAATCTTTTAACATTCTATTAGCTTTAATAACATTCTTATTAACTTTAGAGTGCTTAATAATTAATCTTAAATTCTTTTTGGCTTGGAGTTTTTTTCCTTGATCAATCATAAGCTTTATCAAAGATAAGGTCACAAGTTTTGGATTTTTAATACTTTTTTTGGATTTTATATTTATTGGCTTATGTTTTATATCTAAATCAAGATTAAGTCGCTTTAGCTCCTTATATATAACATTTTTTTTGGGGGAATTTTTTCTATTATATAATTCATATAAAAGCAAATAAGCAGTATAAAAATCTTTGTCATGATCTATCACTTTATTTAAAAGCTTTTTTGCATCGCCATATTTTTCTTGCTTAAAAGCTTTTTCTGCTTTTAAGAAAGTTGTCGTTACATTCGAAATCATCTTCTATTTTCCTTAACCCAATTTTCGATGTACACTAAAGATTCTTTCACTGGAGTTCCTGGCCCAAAAAGCTGACCAACGCCTTTTTTTGATAGTTCTTTACTGTCTTCATCTGGAATAATTCCTCCTCCAGTAACAAGAACATTTTTGAGCTTATACTCCTTTATGAGCTCCATAACTTTTGTGAATATTGTCATGTGTGCTCCTGACAAGATAGATAAAGCTATAACATCAACGCCTTCTTGAATTGCAACCCTTACTACGCTTTCAGGAGTTTGACGAAGACCAAGATAAATTACATCCATTCCTGCATCTCTGTAAGCAGCTGCTAAAACCTTAATCCCGCGATCGTGCCCATCTAACCCAGGTTTTGCCATAAGTATTCTAATTGGTGGATTTATATTCATGTTTTAATTTAATCAATCCAAACGTTTGATTCCCCTAATAAATCTCTTAATAAAATAAGAAATTGATTGTTGTTTGAAACTTTCATTTTCTTTGAAACAATCTTTCTTTCACCTTCATTATCTGATGGGATATGAACAATAAATAAGTGGTCTCCAGTATTATTTTTTGCAAGATTAACAATGTCATTCATTAAATCTTTTGATGAATTTTTTGGTAGTCTAATATTTACCTCATTTAATTTTAAAACTCTTTTTGCATGGTTGATTGGCACAACCTCATCGACAATTAGTTTTAGATCTGCAAAATCATTCTGAGAAGATGTATGGCCAACTAGAAAGACAATATTATTGTCTTTAATTATTTCTTTATATTTATCAAAAGCATCGTGAAAAATAATTGCTTCCGCTTGCCCGCCTAAACAATCAAGATTGAAGAAGGCCATTTGTTGATTTTTTTTATCAAAATGCAGTTTAAAATTTGTTACAGCGCCACCAATCTTTATTATGGAATTTTCTTTAATTATTTTTTTATCTGAAAAGTCATAATTGCTTAATTCTTCTATAGTGTCTGCATATTTAATTAATGGATTACCTGAGACATACAGCCCAAGAACCTCTTTTTCTTTTGACAGCTTATCTTGATTTTCCCAATCCTCTATTATTGGTAAATCAGGAATTTTAATTAAGTTTTCTTCTTCTCCAAAAAGATTTATTTGATTTTTATTTGATTGTTTGTCAATCTGTTGACCATAACTAATAGCAATATCTATTGCTTCGTATAACTGTGCTCTACTGCTGTTAACTGAATCAAACGCTCCTGCTAATATTAGGCTCTCCAATACTTTCTTATTAACCAGTCTTTGATCAACCCTAGAAATAAAATCAAATATTGATTTAAATTCTCCACTTTTTTCTCGAACCTCAATACATTGCTCTAAAGCCTTAATACCAACATTTTTTACAGCATTTAATCCAAAAGAAATTTCTTTATCATTAAGGGGTTCAAAATTGATGCCAGATTTGTTTATATCGGGTGCATGCACTTTTATTTTCAGTTTTCTACACTCATTTATAAGCACAACCACTTTATTGGTATTATTCATTTCGCTTGTCAAGTTTGCAGACATAAATTCAGCTGTATAGTGCGTTTTGAGCCAGCCCGTTTGATAAGCAATATATGAATATGCAACTGAATGACTTTTATTAAAACCGTACTGAGCAAATTTATCTATTAAGTCAAAAATTTGTGTTGCTTTTGCTTTAGACAAACCATTTTTAACAGCGCCTTTAACAAATTTATCAGCCATCTTATCCATTAATGACCTAATTTTTTTACCAATAGCTCTTCTCATTTCATCCGCTTCTGATAATGTAAATCCTGCAATAATATTGGCAATCTGCATTACTTGTTCTTGATAAACTATAATCCCATAAGTCTCTTTTAGTGCTTCTTCTAATAGAGGGTGGACGTATTGAACTTTTTCTTTTCCGTGTGCTCTTTTTATATACTTATCAATATTCTGCATTGGTCCTGGTCTATACAGTGCATTCATTGCTATCAAACCATCGATACTTTTGGGTTGTAATTTTTTCAAAAATTCTCGCATACCAGCTGATTCAAATTGAAAAATTCCAACCGTCAATCCTTTTGCAAAAAGTTTATATACTTTTGGATCTTCCATATCTATATCGTCAATATTTATTTCTTTATTAAATCTCTTTTTTATCAGGTCAATTGTTCTGTCAATAACTGTTAAGTTTCTTAGGCCGAGAAAGTCCATTTTTAACAAACCTATTGACTCTAGCTCTTTCATATCATATTGTGTTGTAACGTCTCCCTGTGATGACCTATACAATGGAACAAAATCTGTTAAATCGCCAGGAGCAACAACAACACCAGCTGCATGTATAGATGCGTGCCGAGTCATTCCCTCAAGGATCTTTGCATTGTCGATTAGCTCTTTATAATTTGTTTGAGATACTGTTCGTAGATCTGAATTTTGCTTTAATGCTTTATCAAGAGTTACTTTTGGTCCTTCCGGAATCATTTTAGCAATCTTGTCTACCTCAGAATATGAATAACTCATAACTCTACCTACATCTCTAATAACTGCCCTAGCATTCATTTTTCCAAAAGTAATAATTTGTGTTACAGAATCCTCTCCATAAATACTTTTTAAATAGTCTATTACTTGACCTCTTCTCTCAACACAAAAATCGATGTCAATATCAGGCATACTTATTCTGTCTGGATTAAGAAATCTTTCAAAAATTAAATTATGTTTTAAAGGATCAATATTTGTTATATCTAATGCATACGAAACTAAGCTCCCAGGAGCAGAGCCTCTACCTGGGCCAACGGGAATTTTATTTCTCTTAGCATATTGAACAAAATCAGCAGTGATTAAAAAGTAGCTAGCAAACCCCATTTTTTTGATAACAGACAACTCATAATCAAGTCTATCATTTATCTCGCTATTAATTCCGTCATATTTATTTCTTAATCCTGCGCTACATAATGATTTCAAATGATCATCAATATCTTTTGATTTTGTATCTTCAGGAATTGTGTACCATGGTAAATGATAGTCCTTCATTGGTATTTCTAAATCAATAGAGTCTGTCAAAGCTCTTGTATTTTCAAGCGCCTGAGGAAACTGTTTGAATAAAGAAAACATTTCATCTTGTGATTTAAAATAAAATTCATTACCAGGATATTTTAGTCTATTTTTATCTGATAGTTGCTTCCCCGTTCCAATACAAATATGTACGTCGTGCGCTTTGTAATGTTCTTTTTTGGCATAGTGGGCATCATTGGTAGCAATTATTGGCAGGTTCATATCTTTTGCTAACTTTGTTGCTAATTGAATATTTTGAAGCTCTTCAGGAATACCATGATTTTGAAGTTCAACATAATACCTACCAGGAAAAATGCTTGAATATTCTTCAGCAACCTTTTTACCTGCATCCAAACCATTATATATCAATGTTTCAGGAAGTATTCCTTTTAAACAAGCTGAAAGGCATATAATACCTTCGTTATATTTTTTTAAAATCTCAGTATCAATTCTTGGCTTGTAATAAAAACCTTCTAGATAGCCGTGTGTAACTATTTTCATCAAGTTTTTATATCCTTGATAGTTTTGAGCAATTAATACAAGATGATTATATTGGCCCATTCCGCTTGATCTGTCTTTTTGAAAACGGCTTCCTTTAGCTACATAAACTTCACAGCCAATAATAGGCTTAATATTTTTATCTCTGGCTTTTTTATAAAAAGAAACAGCACCAAAAAGATTTCCGTGCTCTGTAAGAGCAACAGAGTCCATTCCCAAGTCATGAATTGTTTCAAGAACTGATGGGATATTTTGTGCGCCATCTAGCAAACTGTTGTCAGAATGATTATGTAGGTGAATAAATTCGCTTTTCATACGTACTTAATATATCTTAATTACTCTATTTTTTCCTTCTAAATCTTTTAAAAAAATAGATTTATTGGGATTAAATTTTTTATTAAATGATTCAATATCCGTAGCAACGGGCGAGCAAGGCAACTCAATCAGCATGGTGCCATTTTTTTTCATTAAAGATTTAAAATTAGAAATCAAAAACTTATAATATAAAGTTCCGTCATCAAAGTCTGTTAAAGCTGATTCAGGGTCGTGATTTTTAACAGAACAATCTAAGCTTTCCATTTCTTCTTTTGCTATATAGGGTGGATTGCAGACCAATAAATCAACTTTATTAATTTTAAGGTTAAATATGTCTTCTTTTAAAAATTTTACGTTAGCTATTTGTAGCAATTTTTGGTTTTTTTCTGCTACTTGAATTGCGAGACTTGAATGATCTACTCCGATGAAATCATTTTCTGGAAATTTCTTAGCAATGCTAAGAATGATACATCCGCTCCCTGTGCATAAATCTAAAATTCTTAATTTTTTTTTACTTGATGATATAAATTCAATTGCGCAATCCACTATTAATTCTGTCTCTGGCCGTGGTATAAATACACCTGGAGGTGTAATAAAACTGTCATCATAAAAAAATGTTTCTTCAATAATATGTTGTACTGGCGTATTTATCATAAGACTATTAAACATATTATTTAAATCTTTGATGTTTTTTTTATCTAACGGAATATCTTTTAAATACAGGTCTGCTTTAGAAATCTTTAGATAATGCTGAATTATCATTTCAGATTTATTTTTTGATTCTTTGACATCGGTTTTTTTTAGCTTTGAAAGCTGTATATGTAAATAGTCTCTCAGAAGAGTAGTATTATTCATTTTATTCTATTTGCGCGCTCTCTTCCGCAAGCTTTAACTGCTCAATCAAGTGAGAAATATCACCCTCTAAAGTAGCTTGAAGCTTATGAGAAGTATAATTTATTCTATGATCCGTAATTCTTCCTTGAGGAAAATTATATGTTCTAATTTTTGCAGATCTATCTCCGGTTGAAACCAGGCTCTTTCTCATATTATCTCTATCTTTATTAAGCTTTTCTTGTTCCAAAGCAAACAGTCTAGATCGTAACACTTTCATCGCTGAAGCTTTATTTTTGTGCTGAGAGGCTTCGTCTTGACAGGTAACGACTAATCCTGTTGGGATATGTGTTAATCTTATAGCAGATTCTGTTTTGTTGACATGTTGACCTCCTGCACCACTAGCTCTATAAGTATCAACTTTAATATCAGCATTATTAATCTCTATTTCTGCAGTTTCTGCTTCTGGCAAAACCGCTACAGTTGCAGCAGAAGTATGCACTCTTCCTCCAGATTCTGTTTTGGGTATTCTTTGAACGCGATGCACCCCACTTTCATATTTATAAGTACCATACGCCTTAGGGCCTTCTATGCTAAATGTAGCAGATTTCAATCCACCTACACCTGTTTCGTGAATATCCATCATGTTTATTTTAAAACTATTATTTTCTGCATACCTCATATACATTCGCATTAAATCTGATGCAAATAATCCGGCCTCATCACCTCCAGCTCCTGCTCTTACTTCAATAATTGCATTTTTATTGTCATTTGGATCATCAGATATTAAAATTTTTAATAATTTTTCTTCTATAAGTGAAATTTGAGTATTTATTGTTGAGGATTCCTCTTTAACTAAATCTTCATATTCTTTTTCATTTTTCATATCATCTAAATCGATCAACTGCTCTTTTAAGCTAACATATTGTTTGCTCAGTTGGTACGACTCGTCTATTATGCTTTTTTCTCGAGAAAGGGTAGTCATTTTGTCTTGATCTAGCATAATTTTAGAATCCATCATTTGACTCATTATGTTATCATAATCAGAAATAATGCTTCTAGCCTTTGATAGAATGTCCATATGATAATTTAGTTATTAAAAAAGAGGCTTTAAGAATCTTTTTTCTTGTATTTACGATTGAATTTTTCAATTCTACCAGCAGTATCAACAAGGGTTCTTTGCCCAGTATAATAAGGGTGAGATTTATCAGAAATCTCTATTTTGAAATGAGGATATTCTTTTCCATCTTCCCATTTGATAGTTTTATCTGTTTTTACAGTAGATCGAGTTAAAAAGGAGTAGTTACAAGAAGTGTCCTCAAAAACAACCAATCTATAATCTTCTGAATGTGTATCTTTTTTCATTTTAGCTTTTCTAAACTTTTCTTTATTCTTTTTATGCCCTTTATGATTGTTTCAGTGTTTGTTGCGAAAGAAAATCTTAAATATTTGTTCGCTCCAAAACCATCACCAGCAACAGTCACAACTTTAGCATCGGCGAGAATATAATCAGAAAGGTCGAAAGTGTCTTGTAAAATTTTTCCTTCTATCGTTTTTTTATTTAAGTAGTAAGAGAAGTCTGGAAACATGTAAAAGGCGCCTCCGGGCATACCACATTCAACTCCATCTAAAGCATTCAACTCTTTATACATTACGGCTCTACGATTTCTAAACTTTTCTTTCATATCTAATACGGGCTGCTGATCACCTAAAAGTGCTGCAATTGAGGCTTTTTGTCCTATTGCATTTGGACACGATGTGGTCTGTCCTTGGATTTTTGACATTGCCTTTACAATGTTCTTATCAGCAGTAGTGTAACCAATTCTCCAGCCTGTCATTGCGTATGTTTTTGACATACTTCTAATTGTTATAATTTCACAACCATTATCATCTAATGATTGTATCGCTTTAAACTCACTATCATATACTAGTTCTTCATATGTTTCATCAGAAATAACAACCCAGTTATTTTTTTTACATATTTTTAATAGTTTTTTAATTGACTTATCTGACCATACGCCTCCAGTTGGGTTGCTTGGAGAATTAATAATAACTCCTTTAACCGATGAATCAATTTTATTATTTAAATCTTCAAAATCTGGTTCAAATTGTTTATCTGAAACTGTGTCAACAAAGAGAGGTGTTGCACCAGCAATCCTAACAAATTCTGGAAAAGATACCCAATAAGGAGTAAAAATTATTACTTTGTCCCCCTTATCAAATATGGTCTGACAAACAACAGATAAAGACTGCTTACCACCATTAGAAACAATAATATTTTCTGGATGGTAATCTATATTTGTTAAGGAATATATTTTTTTTTGAATAGCTAGCTTGAGGTCTAACATTCCTGACCCTGGAGTATATTTTGTATAACCTTGGGTCATTGCATCCTTACCTGCTTCTATAATGTGTTCTGGTGTATTAAAATCAGGCTCACCTACTCCAAAATTTATTACATCCTCTCCTTGGGCCCTTAATTCTGCGGCCCGGGAAGTCATTTGTAAAGTAAATGATGGTTTTATTTTTTCTACGAGACTTGAAAACTCTTTAAACATTTATTGACTCATTAAGTCTAAAAACTCTTGGTTTGTTTTTGTTCTTCTCATTCTATCAGTCATAAACTGCATAGCTTGCTCTGTAGACATTTCTCCTAACATTTTTCTTAAAATATACATTCTTGATAAATGCTGGTCCGACATAAGCAACTCTTCTTTACGAGTACCAGACTTAACAATATTGAATGCTGGATATATTCTTCTATCGCTTAATTCGCGATCTAGCATCAATTCCATATTACCAGTACCTTTGAACTCCTCAAAAATAACTCCATCCATTTTACTACCGGTGTCGATTAAAGCTGTTGCAATAATGGTTAAACTTCCTCCTTCTTCAGTATTTCTTGCAGCTCCAAAAAACTTCTTTGGCTTTCTGAGTGCGTTAGAATCCACACCGCCAGATAATATTTTACCACTGTGTGGTATAACTGCATTATGAGCTCTTCCTAGTCGAGTTATACTATCTAACAAAATTACAACATCTTTCCCACACTCTACTAATCGCTGTGCTTTTGCAAGAGCCATGTCAGATACCTGTACGTGTCTTTCTGGGCCTTCGTCAAATGTTGAAGCGATAACCTCTGCATCAACGCTTCTTTTCATATCTGTAACCTCTTCAGGTCTTTCATCAATTAAAAGTATTAGCAGGACTGTATTGGGGTGGTTTCTTCTTATTGCATTTGCAATTTTAGAAATTAAAATTGTTTTACCGGTTTTTGGCTGAGCAACAATTAATCCGCGCTGCCCTTTTCCAATGGGAGCAACCATATCCATAATTCTCATTGACATATCGCTCGTATTAGATAAGTTAAATTTCTCATTTGGATGCAAAGGAGTATATTTATCAAATTTTCTCTGACCTTTAATCTCTTCGGGATTAACTCCGTTTACTTTTTGCAAGTGAAGGAGAGCATGGAATCTTTCTTTTGATTTGGGGGCTCTCGTTGTTCCTTCAACAAAATGTCCTGTTTTTAATTTAAATCTTTTGATTTGTGACGGGCTAACATAAATATCTTCTGGTCCTGGTAAATAGTTATCATTTACACTTCTTAAAAAACCATAACCATCTGGCAATATTTCTAATACGCCTGCTGCCATTTTTTCGCTTTTTTGATTAAGGTCTTTTTTGACTTCTTTTTTATTATCCTCGGCGCTTGTTTTATCTACAGATGTAATAGCTTTTAGAAGCTCATCTTTAGACATAGAAGAAGATTTTTCAATGCTCATTGTTTTTGCAATTTCTTTTAGTTCGGTTAATTTTTTTTCTTTTAATTCAATTAATTTCATAATTCCTCAGTTGTTGTGAAAATTCTTTAGGGGGGAAGTCACCTTGAAATACAAATTACGTTATATACTACCATTGTCAAAGGAAAAATCAAAAAAATTATACACATATTTTGCTATATAATGGCTACCAAATACTACTTTTGGACCATCAAACTTTTTATGTTCAAGGTACTGAAGCGCGTCTGAAAGATTTTCTATAAATTTAAAATTATTTAGATCTTTAGTTTTGTTTATATCATTTTTTCCAAGAATGTCTCTAGATGGTATGGTGGATATGACAAGATCTTGAAAGCAGTTTTTAAATAAATCTAAAATCTCAGTCCTTATTTTATCATTTTTAATTACTACAAGCCCAAAAGGTTTTTTGTTGAATATATTTTTCAGATCTTCGCATAATATTTTAATGCCAGAGCTATTATGCGCAACGTCATAAAAAATATTATCACTCATTAACTGCATTCTTCCAGGCCAAATCCACTCATTTAAGCCGTGTTGTATTTTATCAGTACTCAAGTCTGGTAATATTTTCTTTATTGTTTCAATTGCTAAAATAGCATTTTGAGCTTGGAAAGAGCCGCTTTGAGGGATATAATATGATATATCTTTAAAAGTAAAATCCAATGAGTCATTCTTTTGTTTATTAATTTGAATATCGTTTTTATTGATATAATCAGTTGAGGTATCATTTTTAATTGAAAATTTTGAAATTACTTCTTGTATTTTTTTGTCATTATTAATCGTTGTGTTGGATACATTTGGTTTCATTATCCCACATTTTTCTGCCGTAATTTCTTCTACAGAATCTCCAAGAAGGCGAGTATGATCAAAATCTATTTCTGTTATTATAGTCTGTATTGGTGAAAGGACATTTGTTGAATCAAGTCTCCCACCAAGCCCGGTTTCGATGATAGCATAATCTACTTTATTTTTTGCAAAATAATTAAATGCCATTGCTGTTGTTGCTTCAAAGAATGTGATTGAGTTTTTATCAATATATCTTCTGTGTTTTTTTGTAAAACAAATAATTTCTTTGTTTGATATTGGTATTCCGTTGACTCTAATTCTTTCATTAAAATTAATAAGATGGGGAGAAGTATAAAGACCAACGCTGAATCCATTTTTTTGTAAAACCTTTGCCAAAATAGATGCTGTTGAACCTTTGCCATTTGTTCCAGCAATATGAATTGATTTAAAACAACTTTCTGGGTTCTTACATTCTATTAAAAAATTTTCAATATTAACTAAACCAAGCTTAATGCCTCTATTTTGAAGTTTATATAAATATTCTAGAGTAGAATCAATCATTATCTAAAGTTTTTTCATATTTTTCTAGTGCTCTAAAAATGGATGTCGCTAAAACTTCTCGATACTGTGAGCTTCTTAGTTTTTTTTCTTCAGCTAAATTTGATATAAAACCAAGCTCAACTAATACATTTGGCATCGATGCTCCCATTAAAACATAAAAGCCTGCCTGTTTAACACCTCTATTTTTCCCCTGAACCCTTTTGCTAATCTCTTCTTGCACCAACGCAGCAAATTTCTCACTTTTTGACGCAAATGCGCTTTGTGCGATAGTTGCTTTTATTAAATCTTCATTTGTTAATTTTTTCCCCGAACTCCCTTCAAGTTCCAACACAGCGTTTTCCCTTGCTGCTACTCTTACAGCTGCTGCATTTTTGTTTGGCCCAATCAAAAATGTTTCAAACCCGCTGGCTCTTCTGTCGGTTGCAGCATTTGCATGAATGCTTATAAATAAACTACCATTATTTTCATTTGCAATTTTTGTGCGTTCGCCTAATTTTAAAAAAATGTCTTCGTCTCTTGTTAAAACAGTTTTGACTTTCATATTTTTTGAAATTTTTTTCTCGAGTCTTTTTGCTACATCTAAAGCAATATCCTTTTCTAGGGTCCCTCTGTAGCCTACGGCTCCCGGATCTTTTCCTCCGTGCCCTGGATCAATAATAATTGTTGAAAATTTCCATTTATTTTTTTCAACATTTATATTATTTGTGGGGGTATTATTACGTTTTGATTTTGAAGAAATTATAATTTCTGAACTATTTGACATAATTGACAAATTTTGGAAGGAAGAGTTAATTATTTTGATAAATGAACCAATATTTACAAAATATTCATTATCTCTTTTAATAACTTTAGAAGATAGTTGATATATATTGTCATCAATTAATAAGAATGCAATTCCGTTTGTTATTTTTATCTTTTTGTTTTCTAAATAAAAAACAACTTTTTCTGTTTTTTCACTTATGTATGGCTCTGTGTCAATCGATGATAAAAAATCATTTATTGAAAAAAAATTATTATTTTCAATGGTATCAATTTTGCTAAGCAGTTGATTATTTTTTACAAGCTTAATGGTGTTGTTTGTATCACCAAAACTAATTGAAGTAAACAGATATAAAATAAGAAAATTTGATTTTATTTGGAATAATTTCATCTATTGAAATTATTATAAAAAAATGTAAAAGGGCTCAAAAATTGAGCCCTTTTTATTTCAATCAATGTAGAAAAAAATATTATTTTTTCATCCACATTGCAACAATCATAACTGCTACCAATCCAGCAACGCCACCGTCTCCAATAGCGCTAACCGCATTACCAATACCTGCAATAACTCCGAAGATGTCATCATACAGGATACCAATAATAGTACCAGCAACAATTAAGTTGATTAATAGACCTGTAGTCATGCCTAAAAAATCATTGATTTGTTTTATCACATTTTTCATTGTGTTTTCTCCTTCGAGCTTTTTAGAGCTCCTCTACACGAGGAGCTCTATTTATTAGTAAATACTGATCTATTCTACAGCCAAGACAAAAAGACAACTAATACTAGTAGTCCTGTTAGTCCGCCATTAAGAAAAGTATCTACAAAACCCATTATACCACCAAGTGCATCTACTGGTGTGTCGAAAAGGATACCTGCAAAAACAAAAAATATAATTGCAGCCTTAACTACGCCTGTTAACCCATTTAAAGCACCATTTAACATTGAATCCCATGAAGCCATGTTATTCCTCCTTGATTAGTTAATAACTAGTTAAAAAAAAGGCAAAAAACCTATAAAACAATGGTTTTTTTGCCCCCGGTATTAATCATGTCAATATGATTAAATTTTTTAAAAATTATCCAATAATTCATATTCTTTAACATTATAGTCCATTTTTGTACGTGAATCAACCTTTTTTGGAAATTATAAAAATAATTAAAAACACTACTTTTCAAGTATTTTTATATTTTTAAATTCACAAATAAATCAAATAATACTTAAATCAAATATTTTATATCAATCTAGTTTGCATTAACTTTTTGTATGGGAAAGTCGCAAAAACCAATCATTGAAAATATTTATGCTAGAGAAATTTTAGACTCAAGAGGATTTCCGACTGTCGAGGTTGAAGTAACAGCGTCAGGATATACAGGTGTCTCTGCAGTGCCCTCTGGCGCATCTACTGGAGAATTTGAAGCTCTTGAATTAAGAGATAATGATAGCAAAAGATTTGATGGTAAGGGTGTTAAAAAAGCTGTTTATAATATTATTAATCATTTTGCTCCTTCTTTAATTGGCAAAGATGCTAGTAATCAACAATTAATTGATGACATTTTGCTAAACTGTGATGGAACCTCTAATAAAAGCAAATATGGGGCTAATGCTAGCTTGGGAATCTCAATGGCCAGCGCGGTTGCAAGCGCTGCTTTTTTTAACAAACCATTATATATGCATTTAAATAGTAGCAGCAAATTAATGCCTGTTCCTATGATTAATGTTTTAAATGGTGGAATGCATGCTGATAAAGGATCTGACTTACAAGAAATTATGTTGTTTCCTCACGGAGCTAATACGTTTTCAGATTCGATTCGGATGGGTTCAGAAGTTTTTCATCAATTAAAAAAAGAGCTAAAGAAACAAGGTCTTGGTACAACTGTTGGGGATGAAGGCGGTTTTGCTCCTTGTTTAAAATCAAATGAACATGCTATTGAAATGCTTCTAAATGCAATTGAAAGCAGTGGGTATAAAGTAGGATCAGAAATTTCATTAGCCCTTGATGTTGCGGCTTCAAGTTTCTGTAAAGATGGGATTTATTCATTAAAAGTAGATGGTAACAATTTGGATTCGGATGGAATGATAAAGTTTTATGAAAACTTAATAACTCAGTATCCGATTATATCAATTGAAGACGGTTTGGATGAAAACGATTGGGATGGATGGACCAATCTCAATAAGGCGCTTGGCGATAAAATACAAATTGTTGGAGATGATTTAACTGTAACAAACCCATCAAAACTTAAAAGAGCCATAGAGAGTAGTGCAATTAATTCAATTCTTATCAAACTTAATCAAATAGGAACAGTTTCTGAAACAATTGAAGCAATCAATATAGCAAAGCAAAATAATTGTAATTTTATTATATCCCACAGATCTGGTGAAACAGAAGATACTTTTATTTCTGACCTCTCTGTTGCTATGGGCGGAGGTCAAATAAAAACTGGGTCTGTTTGCAGATCAGATAGAACGGCAAAATATAACCGCCTTTTAAGAATTGAAGATGAATTAGAAAATCCTATTTACTGCAATACATTAAATTTTGTCAAATGAAATCTTTTTTGACTTTAACTAATTTATTAATGGCGCTTATTGTTGCCGGATGTTTATCTCTCATTTTTTTTAGCGACAGAGGACTAATCAATCTATGGTCTTTAAAAAAAGAAAAGCTTGAAATCCAAAATGATATTAACAGCCTAAGAAATCAAATTGCTATGCTTGAAAAAGAAGAGGATAAGTTAAAATTTGATGAAAAATATATTGAAAAAATTGCCAGAGAAAAGTTTAAAATGGTAAAACCGGGCGAACGTGTTTTCAAAGTAGTTGAAGAATAAACTTATTTAAAAACATCTTTTGCGACAGAAAACGATTTAACATCTGGGAAGTGATATCTTACTAATTCAGCAATAAATTGGGACATTACCTTCTTATTGTAGTTTGTAGTAAAGTTGTTTTTACTTAAAATAAAATCAGATTCAAATATATTGCTTAAATCTGATAACAATTCTGGGTTTTTCTGTTGAAACCTTTTTACAATCGGATGGCCTTTTGCATTAATAATATCGTATCCACTATTTCTTAAAAAATGTATAAGAAAAAAATAAAATGCGTTGTTTAAGTTTTTATCATTTTTTTCAAAAAAATTCATAACCACGCTTAGAACTTTATATGTTGTTTTATCGGGAGTGCTTTCATCAAAAGTCTTGTCAATAATCTCTAACATTGCTGTACATAAAATTGTCTTTTTAAGGTCGCTACATATATTTGTCCAGCCGTTTAAAAGCTTAGAGCTATAAACGGGATGTATTTGTCTTTTAGCATAATGTGAATAATCTATTTTTATTTCATTAAGTTGTTGATAAATAGCTTTATTGGGTGATTTTTGACGCATTGCTGCCTTAATAATATATGTTGCCTTTCCTTTTTCTGAAGTGAAGAGGCGTACTATCAAACTAGATTCTTTAAATATGCTTGTTTTTAAAACAAATGCCGGGGTAGAAATTTTCATTTTGGAGACTCTATTTTACCCCAACCTTTATGAGTAAGGCTACCAAAATAAAGCTCATCACCATACTGTTTAACGCTTGTTATGGGCGAATAAGCATCATTTCCACCATATTGAAGGTTGTATAAAATATTTCCATTTTTATCAATTCCTAAAGCAAATGCATAGGGTTCTGGTTGAGGCTGTAAAAACTCTGGCAATCTCAAGGCTAGCTTTCTAAAAAAAGGTTTATCTGATGTTTGATCAATAAAGTCGTTTCTTACAGTAAAAAGTGCCACCCAATAGATTCCTTCCCCATTTGAAGAAATATTGTCTGGAAAGCCGGGCAAGTTTTCAATAACAACTTCTGATGTGCCAGCTTTTTCTCCTTTAAGCCAATATTTTTTTATTCGATACATAAACGTTTCATTAAACAAAACAAAGGAATCGTCAGGGCTTACAGCAACTCCGTTTGCAAAATATAAACTATCAAGCAACGTGGTTGTAAGTTTGGTTTTGGGATCATAAACTAACAATCTTCCGTTTGGTTTATGCTCCATAACTTCAATTCTATCTTCCCCATATCCAAACTGATCAGAAGCATCAGAAAAGTAGATTTTCCCATCAGTTGCAATATCTAGGTCATCTGCAAAACCGAGTGGAATGCCATCTGAATCAGATTTTGTTGAAAGGATGGTAGCAACCCCTTGTTGATTAATAGATATTAGTCCTTTAATTGCATCTGCAACAATTAAGTTGTTGTTAACATCAAATACCATCCCAAGCGGGCGGCCGCCAGTTTTATAAAATTCACCCAAAGAGCTCATAATTACTCCGTCGTGATAACCCGCATATAAGGTTCCGCCATTAATAGCTATGTCTTCTGGGCCATAATGTCCATCATCTTCCCAAAATATCTCTATATTTTTCAAATAATCATTTTTTGCATATATGCCCGTCATTGATGGTGGTTCGGGAGAATCCCAAGCAACTGGATTAATTGGGACTGGCCACAGCAAAAGATAAAACAAACAAATTAATACCGAATAGGATAGCGCTTTAATAATTAAGCTTCCTCAATTATTTTATTAATTTCCTTAAAAATATTAAATACTAGCGCAAAATATATAATTCCCATAACCATTCCATAAAATTTTGAAATATTGTACACTACAGAAATTAGATATAATGTATATAATCCAAATATCACGTGTGGATGCAATAAGTGTGGAGTGGTCGGAAGAAAAAGTAGGCTCCATGTATTGTTCCCAGTCAATAAGTCATATATAAATAACGATATAAGAGGATACGCAATATTCAAAAACCAAAAGCCAAGAAGGAATAGGATAATTTTTTTTACAACCATATCTAGTATGCTTTTGCAAAAACAACCAGGTGCTTAGCTGGTTTCTTGGAATAAATACACTTTTTTGTACTGTCTTCAACATCCTCTATAATACAACGGATTGTTGCTTTGGTTTCTTCTTTAATTTTTAGCTCTGTCTCATCACAACCGTCCCAATATGCTTTAATGAACTTATTCTCTGCAGTGAAAATTTCAGAAAAACTATCGAAATTTTCTGCTGTGCAAGTATTTTCTTCCATAAATATTTTGGCATCGCTCAACATTTTATTTTGAATGTTTTCTAGTATATCTTGTACTTCGTTTAAACTGTCAACGCTTAGCTGTTTTTTCTCTTTATTATCTCTTCTACAAAGCGTTACTTGTTTATTCTCAAGTTCTTTAAGTCCAACTTCTAGCCTAATTGGCACGCCCTTTAATTCCCATTTATTAAACTTGAAACCAGGACTGCCGTCGCTGTCATCTACTTTAGTTCGTATATTGACACTACTTAGTGTATTAGAAATATTGTTGATATAATCCGAGAACTCTTTTTTGTTCTCTTTTTTTGGATTGATTGGAATTATAATAATCTGTATTGGTGCTATCCTCGGTGGAAGCTTTAATCCATTATCATCTCCATGCACCATTATAAGAGCACCAACCATTCTAGTGCTTACTCCCCAGCTTGTTGCATAAACAGGTAGTTCTTTGTTGTCCTTGCTTTGAAATTTGACATCAAAAGCTGATCCGAAATTTGTTCCAAGATAGTGCGAGGTTCCGGCTTGTAAGGCTTTTTTATCTTGCATCATTGTCTCAATTGAAAACGTTTCATCTGCCCCCGCAAATCTTTCGAGGTTTGATTTTCTCCCAATAATTGTTGGTATAGCTAAATACTCTTCAAACAATGTTCGGTATACTTCTACAATCTCTAAGGTTTCTTGCATTGCCTCTTCTTTTGTTGCATGCGCTGTATGTCCTTCTTGCCATAAAAATTCTGACGTTCTTAGAAACAGTCTCGTTCTCATCTCCCATCTAACTACGTTTGCCCATTGATTTACTTTTAAAGGTAAATCTCTATATGATGTAATCCACTTTTTAAACATATGCCATATAATAGTTTCTGAAGTTGGCCTAACGATTATCTCTTCTTCTAATTTTGATTCGGGATCTACCTGTAAATTTCCATCTTCTGTGATTAGTCTTGAGTGAGTAACGACTGCACATTCTTTTGCAAATCCTTCAACGTGCTTAGCTTCTTTTTCTAAAAAGCTTTTTGGAATAAATAAAGGGAAATAGGCATTTTCATGACCTGTATCTTCAATCATTTTGTTTAATGAGTCTCTGATGTTGGTCCATAGTGCAAAACCGTATGGTTTTACCACCATTGTCCCTTTTACTGGGCCATAGTCTGCTAAATCAGTATCTAATATAACGTCCGTATACCATTTAGAAAAATTTTCACTTTGTTTTGTAATTTTTGCCATTTACTTACACTTTAATATGTTATAAAGTAGAGTTAATTTATAGAAATTCCAATACAATGAAAAAAGCTATATTTTCCACAGAGATTTCCTTATTAAGAAGAACCATGCAACGTCTTCTTAGAAGAAATGCACACTCAAATCTAACTAAAATTTTACGTAAAACCCACCAAGCTGATGTTGCACAAATAATGAGGAGTTTTAATCAGTTTGAACAAAAGACTATTTTTTCTTTGTGCCCAACCTCGCTTCATAAGGCAAGACTGCTTGAAGAGTTAGACGAAGCGCTGATTGAAAATGTTTTAATAAAGGAAAGTGCCCTTAATATATCAAAAATTTTTAGGTACTTAGATACAAATGATCAGGCTACAATTATTAGCATGTTTCGAGAAAATAAACAAAAAGAGATTCTCACAAAGATTGAAATTGACGACAAGGAAGAGGTAGAAGAAATAATGTCTTACCCGGATGACAGTGCGGGTAGTATTATGACAAAAGAAACATTTACGCTTAATCAAAATACTACAGTTAAAGAAAGTATTAAAAAACTGCAGTCTTTCCCGGAAAATGACAAAATTTTTTACTTATATGTTTTAAATGATCAAGATAAGCTGGTTGGTGTTGTTTCGTTGCGTACGCTCGTAACATCAAGCAACAATAAAAAACTTAAAGATATTATGATTAAGGATATTCATGCTGCAAATACAAAGACAGACCAGGAAGAGGTGGCCAAAACAGTTGCTCAGTACAACTATTTAGCTCTTCCTGTAGTAAATAGACAAAATAGGTTTTTGGGTATTGTAACAATCGATGATGTTGTGGATGTCATTAGGGAAGAAGCCTCAGAAGACTTTCTTCAAATGGCTGGAGTTGGTAAAGATAGAGAAATTCTTCTGAAAACTCCTATTGAAAATGCTAAATCTAGAGCGCCATGGATTCTTGCAAGTTTAATAGGAGGTATTTGCGCTGCTTCTATCATTAGTTATTTTAATACTTTACTTGAACAGCTTATTGTATTGGCTGCATTTATTCCTGTAATCATTGGAATTGGAGGGAACGTAGGCACACAATCATCAACAATTGTTGTGCGCGGACTTGCTACGGGAAGAGTAGATGTAACAAATACTTTTTCGCTAATTATGAAAGAGGTTGTTGTTGGCGCCTTGTTGGGCGGTCTTTATGGGTTAGTTGTAGGCTCAGCTTCTGAGTTAATTACTGGTGCTCCTATGAAAGACTTAGGCTTGGTCGTGGGTTTAAGTATTTTTTGCTCTATGACTATTGCAACTGCTGTTGGGGCAAGCGTCCCAATCGTTCTCAAAAAACTTGATTTTGATCCAGCTATTTCTACCGGCCCTTTTGTTACTACTGCTATTGATATTATTGGTGTAGCATTATATTTTTATATAGCCTCTACAATTCTAATACCTTGATTAAACACTTACAAATAGTCGCCTTACTCCTAACAGCTCTGTATAGTACAGAAACTATTACCCATACTGTTTCGCTTGAGTATCGCCTAACTGAAAAGTTTAAGCTATTCGCTTTAAAAGAGATTATATCAATTGAAATAGGTAGCAAAAACATAGTGATTAAACCCGCTGGGTTTGGAACGTCTATTCTTGAAGAAAAACTAGAGTACAATAATCAGGATCTCTCGGATAACAACCTCTTGTATACATTGCTAATAAAAAATATCATCCCCGCCACAGAAGACGAATGGATTGATAGCTTTTTTCTTTTAGATAGCCTAGCCGTAAAAGCTAGATTTCTATTTTCAGAAAAAATAAATGAAAAAAGGGTTTACCGCCTAGATATCAAGCAGCTAAACAAAGAAGATGTTGATAGTCGCGTTAATATAGTAATTTTAGATAATGATGTTATTACCGTTTGGACAGATGAAAGCAAAAAAATTACTAAAATTAGTTTAATGTATAAAAATGTGTCTTATGTCATTAATATTAAAAATGAAAAATAAAAAAATATTAATAATTATAGCTTTATTTTTAAGCGCGTGTGCTACGCCAACAACAAGCCTTACTTTTGATGATTCAAGCATAGATAAAACAGGGTATTTATTTTATCAAGGTGAAGAAAAATTTTTACGCATCAATGAATTAAATGTGAAATTAAGCCTTCCAGCTAAAGAGTATGTAGTACCAGCCTACCTTAATCTTTTACCTAACGCTAAAAGAGAGTACAGGTCTGGGTATCATTTAGGAATTGATTTTTCAACCCCCTTGAACCACCCTATAGGCGCTGTATATGATGGAATTGTAATTCGCAGCAACAATATGCATGAAGATGTAGATATTGATACGTATAATAGCTTTTTAGCAACTTCATTAAAGCTAGGTAAAACTCCTGAGGATATTTATAACTACATTTTACTGGGAAAGTCTGTAATAATTGATCATGGCTACACCATCACATCAAAGTATAGATCAATTACCGTATACTCTCATTTGTCATCAATACCTGACTCAATAAAACCTGGCACATTGGTTAAAGAGGGGGACATTATAGGGTTTTCAGGCAATACTGGCACATCAAGCGGTGCATTGCAAAATGACAAAGGCGCACATCTTCATTGGGAAATATTTTTTGATGATAAAGATGGTAGGTATTTTTTAGGACAAAATATTCCTGCCGAACTTTTAAAAGAAAATATAGACTTATTATTTAAGTAACGAAAAAGGGCTCATTACTGAGCCCTTTAACTATTTCATTTTCTAAACTATTTAGAACAGTTTTAGAAATCAAACGTAACCTGCATAGTACTTTGATCTTCAAAGTATTCATTTGCAGTTCTTAAAGCATATGAAACGTGCATCATGTAGTCACCGATAGGCACTGAAACTCCAGCTCCCATTGCGACTCCCCAAAATGTACCACTCCATTCATCCCAATCTGCGTCAGAAACACCGGTTGGTTGATCGTCATCTCCAACAGTCATTGTTGTTGATGCACCAAACCATGATGATCCAAGCATGTACTTAGCACCAACTGCCATAGTGTTTGCTTGATATGAATGATTAGTAAACGTTCCACTTAATTCAAGATTGTTGATTAAAGTGTAGGTTGCAGAAAGATCTAAACTAGCTGGTAAAGCAAAATTGTCAGCGATAATTCTGAAGGTTTCTGTACCAGAGCCTGACTCTGAGTCTACAGGAACCATATCCTGATCTAAATTGATACCATCATAGTGCATTCTGCTTCCAACGTTTTTCATTGCAACTCCCAATGTTAATGGTTGGTTAGGGAAGCGATATTGTACTCCAACATCAACTGCCATACCTGTAGCAGAAGTTTCTTCAATAGTTTCAGAAATAAGTTTTCCTGAAATACCTACATTAACACGATCAGAAAATGCTCTTGCAAATCCTGCGGTTGCTGTGAAAAAACTTGGAGAAAAGGTTTGTCCATCACCCTCAGGTGCAAACGCTGTTGTTTTAGGAATTTCACCAAAATCTAATGATTTGATTGTCATCCCAAACGTTCCTGTTTCTCCCATTGCTACAACCATACCTGCATACATCACATCAATATCTGCAATATATGTGGTAGTTGAAACTGTTCCTTGAATACCAGAGTTGTGTCTAGCTAAACCAGCTACATTAGTATATAATGCGTCTACTCCAGCTACTGTACCAACGTTCGATCCGTTAAGAGCGACTGTTTCTGTACCAACTGGTATTAGAAGCTGTGCTGCTCCAGCAGTACCCTGTGATCTTACCGTACCAGCGGTAAGAGCAGAAGCTAACACTGCGCATCCAAGGAAGATTTTAAATGTATTTTTCATTTTTATATTCTCCTTATCCTAGTAAACGTCGAGACGTTGTTCTGGTTGAATTACAGCTAACTTGAGTATTTTTTCACCCCTGTTAGTCTCTACGTGCGCAATGTACATTCCACTAGCTACTGGTAGTTCAAAGTTATTTTTCATGTCCCAGTATGTATGTTGTGTTCCTGTATCATTGTGCTTAATTGTTCTAACCAATGTTCCATCTAATGCAAAAATTCTAATTGTAGATGGTCCTTCGGCTGGAAGGTGGCTAAACATAACCCTTCTATCTAGAGCATCGCGCTCTTCTGGGTTATAACCATAGTATGGATTTGGCCATACTGTTATTCTTTCAGGATCGTAGTCGTTTGCTAACATTTCCATTCCATCTGTTGAAAATGAGAAAGTATCAAACGCTGATAGAGGTTTAGCCATACGGAATACAACAGAACTAGCTGAAGTAAATCCACTACCCCATGAGGCGTGTCCCGCTTGAGTTGGTAAAACTCCTGATCCTAAATAATCAGTAAACATTGTGGCTGTTACATATGGATATCCAATGCCAGCACCACTTGTTGTTGTATTGTCACAAGTTCCTGATGAACCCCAACCACAACCACCTGATGTTGTTAAATCATTATCTGCAATGTATTGTGCATCATTTGCAGGATCATAATGGTTTCCGCCATAAGAAACGAACATATAAATTGGTTCCCAAGCTGGAGCGCCATAAACTGGACCCGACCATGTAGCACCATCATTTGACATACCTGCAATACCATCACTTTCCCAAAAACCAGCAAATAAAGCTTCTTTATTTCCTGTGGCAAAATTATGTCTGTATGCACTAAATGGTACATATGCATTAATTGCTTCTGATAGATAGTCCCAACCTAAAGATGGGGTACTAAAGTCAAGCTCTATGTCGTCTGACTCCCAGTAATTAAATCTATCAAAGTCACGTGTATATGGCTGAGCATAAGCTTCACCAGCACGATTTTCAATTATATAACCTGTACGACCTAAACTTGGTGGAAGATAAGATACTGAATTATCTCTCAATACTTCATTTTCTTTCCATCCGTGGTCCCACTCTTCAACAGCAACCAAGTCTTCCTGAGGTCCAAATACCTGTACTTGGAAACCGTCAAAAATGTTTGCTGCTCCTACTCCAACATTAACTCCTGTTACTCCATTAACACCGCCCATTACTGGGTTGTTTGCTTCTAGAACGTCGCCAGATGTTGTATTAGTTAAAGTCCAATTAACTGCAGCTGTGCCGTCAGGCATACTGTTGTCAAATGTTAGTGAATATGAATCTCCTGTAAGATTCATTGGATTCACAATGTGAACCTCAACGTATCCTTGAGCTGGACCGTCGTGGTCAGCTAACATCATATCACCTACGCTTGCTGTTGTTTCACCGTATGATACAGTATTAGGGACTTCTGGTCTAACACTAAAGTATTTTGGTGAACTTTCAAATGTTTTTGGTACACCATATTCATTGTAACCATATGCTGTAACCGCAAAATAGTAGTTTCTATTTGTTGTTAATCTACTATTACCATTTAACGCATCTTTATCTATAACATGAAAACGTGCTAAACCTGAGTCTGAACCATGCTGTGTAGTTACAGCAATGTATTCGTTATAATTAGTATCAAAAACTGTATCTACAATTTCCTCTACTCCATTAATAACATCATAGGTTGCAACTCGTTTGCTTGCACCAGATCCATCTGCGGTTTCAACTTGGTATACATTATATCCTTCAAAAAGGTAATTAGTTGTATTTCCGCTTTCATCTGTGAAGAAACTGTTTTCGTTATAAACTTCGGCGTTACCTAACCATGATATAACAATTTCATCTTGAAATGCTGTATAATCAACAGTAGGCGCAACCGGTGCGTCTGGTAAATCAAAATCATTATCATAAGCTGACTGAGCAAGTTGGTCGACTTGTTCAAGATAAGAAACTGATGATAGGGCATCTCCACCCGCAGCGTGGAATATTCCAAACACAACTTCCTGTGAATCTCCAGCTGCCATTGTAAATGGCCCAACACTCATTAAGAATCTTCTATCCGCCGATGCTGCATAATTACCATCAACAGGGTTAGTTGTTCCATGATCTGCTGCAGGGTCTCCATAAAAACAGAATTTCTGATTATATAGATCTCCAGCGATTTCATTTGGATACGCACTTCCATCTTTTCTTAAACCTTGAAGGTAGTAGTAACCTTCTGTTTCGTCAGCAGGGTCTGTATATGTAGCATCTCCATTAATATAGAATGCAAATGATGACATCTTTAGGTTTTTCATGCCCGTATGATAAGTTCCAAACATTTTTGCACCTTGTGCTGGACATTCAACTGTATCAGTTGGATCGTCACAAGGAACCATTGGTCCTTGGAAGAAGTCATATCCTGCCGCTGGTGTACCAATATCTAGATTATCATAATATGTATCTGGTCCATCGTTCCAAACATAACCCATACCAAGGTCTACGTTACAACCTACAAGGTCGTCTCCCGCATTACCAAGGTCTGGATCTGACCATAAACCCATATAAGTGTCTACTAAATCATCAGAACCCTTATTTACTACTAACTGTTTAACAAATAGCATGTCACCAATTGCATCAATTCTATCATAACCAAACATGGTTGTTTGAATTTCAACATTTAGTGGCGATGTTCCGAAATTAAGCTTATAAGCTGGGTCTCCATCGTTACTAACAAACCATAATACTTGGTCGCCAATAAACTCAGGGTGATCAGTTCCGCCTGGAAGCGGGTTATAAGCTCCGTCACCGTCAACATCGACCCACGGTGCACCGAAATCAACTGGCCAATTCTGGAAATCATCATGGCTAGCTGGATCGTCAAGCATGCTTTTGTTTACTTTATATATTCTATGAACCGAAGCTAATGGATCACCACCCCATGGACCTGGGCCCATGTCTTGTGTGTAATCACCAACAATTGTTCTGATTTGACCGTTCACCGTAGCTCCCATCCAAAGTGCAGATTGGAAGATTGAGTGAACACCAGTTCCCTTAGGCCACTCTAGTGCAGAATCACCTGAAACATGGTAGTCTAAAAAGAGACCGTTGTTAGTAACATCAGCATAAATACGATTTCCGTCAAATGTACCGCTTGACTCTACAAAGTTAGATCCGCTAAAGTTTGATACTTTTTTAGTTTCTCTTGCATCTACAAGCGAAACCAATAGCATGACCACTACTAATGTAGAGACGGTAATATTCTTTAAGATTTTCATATATACCTCTTTACCTTTTATTTAATTAAAAACTAATGTTTAAACCAACCCTAACTGTACGCGGTCTGTTCCATCTACCAGGAAACGCTAAGTTATCCTCGTACATAGCCGCAGCATCTACATCAGGGTTTTGAGCTAATCTATTGGCAAGCCATTGTTGCCCACTTTCAGTAGCAACCCAGCCATCTTCGGCCACGTTACCAGTTCCATTATAAACAGCATTAACTTGCTCAGAATCTAGAGCATTAAATATAGATATATAAGCATTTGCTGTTACTCCCCCCAGGTTAATTGCTCTATCAACACGCAAATCAAGGTTCGTGTAGGTTGGCATAGTACCTGAGTTTACAGGGCCTTCTGGAAATTCCCATCTATTTTCAAAAACTGTACTATAGATTTGTGATGGCGTAAATCGTGTACCACTACCAAAACTCATTACAGCATTAAATCCAGTGTTTGCAAGAGCGCCTGTAGCATCAGGTGATCTCCAGTCTAAGATTACATTTGCTGTATGTGTTTGGTCATAGTCAAGCAAGTTCATTGCTTTTGGATAACCGTCATCTGTACCAATCCAAGTAATATAGAAGTTTTGGTCTCCATAAGATCCAGTACCTCTAGCTTCTGAATATGTATAATTTGCTTGTGCGTACAAACCTCTTGTTCTGCGCATTTCAAAGTTTGTAGTTAAACCCTGAGATACCATAACGTCTCCATTTTGGTATTGTGCCCAGTTTTGTTGAGTGTCAGCACCACCTGTGTTAGTGAATGCTTCTGTACGATTAGCTAGTGTTAAATAGTCTTTACTTTCCTTGTAAAACCCTTCAACCTTCACTGAAGCAAACGCTCCAACTCTCTGCTCAATACCAATTTCATATTGAGTAGATCTTTCAGGTTTTAGTGCAGGGTTCTCAGACGCTGTAGCGTTACCAGCTAAAATATCAGCTGATAGCTGTGAGTCTGAAAGATATAGGTATGACATTGGAACTGATTGCCAATGTGTACCATAGTTTGCACGGAAAACAGTACGATCTGAAACAGGGAAGGATACACCTACTCTAGGGTGAGTAGCTGTTTCTTTCTTAACTTTTTTCCAGACGTAATTACCTTGTCCGTCACCGTTTCTATTTACACGCTGTCTATTAAAATATAAATTGTTAAAACCATCAGAATCACCATATCCGTCGCCATCTGAGTCAGGAGCCATAGCGCCCGTATCAATAGTTTCAAATGATAATCCTAATTGTACAACCACATCGTTAAACTCAAGCTTGTCTTGAACATAAAAACGTGATTGTGTAGGCTCTGCTGGCGCTAACATATGATCGTCTTGATTATATGTACCGCTCCATTCATCGCCATAAATATTATATCCTAGATTTGTAACATATAAAGCTCTGTAGTTAATAAACTTCCAGTCTTCAATCGTGCTTCCTGCGTCTAAGATTTCTTGGTCTGATGCTACACCGTCAAGGTTTGTATCAACCTGAGAAATAGCTCTCGCTACACCAGAAGCTGATAAACCATATCTTGTAATTTCATGGTTGTCAATTGAAGCTCCAAGCTTAAACTCATTATAACCTAACTGGTTTGTATAGTCAAAGCTGATTGTGTTTGTTACAGTTTTTCTAGTATTATAGCTTGTTGTTTGAGTACCATAACCTGAAACACCAAAAAATTCATCTGGTGAAATTGGGTTAAAGTAGTTGTCTCTTTTATAATAGTTTGGTGATCCCCACGCCTTGGTTCTTCTACCATAAGCTTCAATATCTTCTAAATAATTTTCATTACCAGTCGTGCTTTCGTAGCTCTGTTGTGATAATGATGCTTTAATGTAAGATAAAGGACTAATAGTATATCTGGCGTTTACATATCCCATTTGAAAGTCTGCTTCATTTATGTATGAACCGTCTGTTCCTCCATAAACTCTGCTCCAGCTATAGCTGTGGCCTTCATATTCATAGGCTTGGGTACCAAATTTTAAACGCAATGGACCAAAATCCATTGTCATATTACCATTAATAGTAATTCTTTCGTTATCATCTTGAGGCTGTTGCCCGTACATGCGTCTATAATTACTATATACAACATAAGTTGTATCATTTGCTACAAAGTTTGGATCAGCTAAAAGCTGTTCTGTTGTAGCGTTGTTTCTAACAACGGTTTCAATATGGTGAATTTTGTTTCCGTTTGCATCTGTGGCATATACAAGACCATCTGATCCGTCGCTGTAATATTCAGCTGGCGGTGCATCTTGCATTGGAGTAGCATCCATAACAGGATAATAGCTGTGTGATACGTCTCCACCTTTGTTTCTGCTTTCAACAGATAAATATACTTTAATATTGTCACTAATTGGTCCACCAAAGTCGAAATTAATATTTTCATAACCATCAGTGTAAAGCTTGTCTGGGTCCGTGCCAGGGTCTGATCCAATTGAAGTTTCAACTCCAACTCTTGATGACCAAGCTGAACCACCTGTCTTAGTGGTAATATTTACAATACCACCATTGGCTCCACCATATTCAGCAGAGAAGCCACCAGTCTGTACTGATATTTCTTGTAATGCTGCTTGTGAGTTTCCGTTTAATAGGTTACCTCCACCATAAACATCTTTTACAGGAACACCGTCAACATAATAACGACTGTCTCCACTTCTACTTCCACGGAAGTATCCGTTTACAACACCTGTTTGTAAGTTTACAATGTTTGCAACGCCTCTTACAGCAAACGCATCAATCAACTCTTTATCTACTACTCGAGTTGTATTTGTAGCGTTTGGATTAATTAATGGTCTTTCTCTAGTCACTGTAACCGCTTGACCGGCCACCGCTGCAACATCAAGATTAAAATCGACAGATGTAGTAAAACCAACTGATGTTTTAACCCCTGCTTCAATCACAGTTGTGTAACCAATATATTCGGCTCTTAGGTCATATGTGCCTACAGGAACGTCAAGAATATAGTATCTACCTAATTCATCGGTAGCTGCACCAAGGTTCGATCCTTCAACCACAACATTTGCTCCAACTAATGGGTTTCCATCAGCATCTGCAACAACACCTGCTAACTTAGCAGTTGTTGATTGAGCAAACATCATTGTTGGTAGGAGAACCAGCGCAATTAACATACGTAGTTTTCTCATTATTCTACCTCCAAATGAGTTTTTATATACAAATTTTGTTTGTTATTCTTTATCATTTTTATTTCTTACCCATATATATATATGTATAAATTATACTGTATATATACAAAGCAACCAGAGGGTCCGCACCCTTTCGATTGCAATTCCAACTAAATTGCTGATAGTTTCCGTAGATGTCAATAGTTTTTTGTTAATTTATTTTTTGAATGTTTTTTGAAAACCCCAACAACAAAACAAGGGGAAGTTAAGAGGTTATGGGTGCTGTTTATAAATCACTTTCCCGCCGTATGTATCATATGCGGAGAAATCGAATTGCTTATTTTTAAGAGAATAGTTGAAAAAATCTAAGACCATAGTATCCATTACGTTGTCTACTATTTTTTTATCAACGGGTCCTAAGTTTTTTAGTGGCAAAGAAAGGGGTGCCCCTTGCCTATATATTAATTTCAAATCTGTAAATGTATAATGAAGGCTTTCTTTAATATAAACCCCATAAGACTCTTTATTGTTCTTGAGCATTTTTTGATAGATGACAAAATTTCTTTTTCCTTCTTCTGAGTCGTTTATATCTCCTGGTATATTATCATTTAAAAACTGTTCTTGCCCAATATGCAAAAATGGTTTTCTAGTGTTTGTTACAGCCTCTTTATCTAGCAATCCAAAAAACCAGCCATCAAAAGCTATTCCTGCTTTTATGTTTTGATCTTTTAGCAAACCAACATATGTTGTTCCTCCCCCCATTGAGTGCCCCATTGCACCAACATTGTCGAAATCTATTATTTTTTTAAAGGGGTTTTTTTCTCCATCAGAAAACACATCTTTTTTAAGCTGTTTAAGCAAAAACGCTAAATCTTGGTATCTATAATTAATTAATAAGTTTGTATAATATTTTTTATGGTATTGTGCTTGTTCGTTCCAACTAACATTTTGTTTATACATAATTTTTTTGCCGTCTTTGTCAAAAGATATGCTTGCGTTGTAAGTGTGATTACATGCAATAACAACATACCCATTGCTTACCAACTCTTCAATTTGAGATGTGTTTTGATTTAGCAAGCCTCCATCTCCATGAGAAAACAATACTAATGGAAATTGTTTGTTTTGAATTGGTGTCAAACCAGATATGCTGTTTGAAACCAGCCTGGTTCCATGATCACCAAAGCTCCTTGGTAGTCCTGCTGTTTTCACAATACTGCCGATGGCTTTTTTAGGAAAAGTTACGTGCGCAGCATTTTGGTATCCTTCTCTTTTTTCTACAGGATACCATATTTGAACCATCAACTCTCTAAGGTCAGTTGGGTCGGTTGTATAAACCTCGCCTCTGCTTGTGTCTGTCCAAAAATATACCTGTGTTCCAACTCCATATTTTCCTTTTGGCGGATCAATTGATTCGAGCGGAACCAAAACTGCACCGACCGTCGCACACCCGCAAACGAAGTAGGTTGCAATAAATAATAAAATTTTTAAACTATTCTTTTGGTATAAATCTGACACGGTATAAATTACACTTTATCATTAACATCAAAAAGTGCAAAAAAATAAGAGCAATATTGTTATAGTAATTGGTGCTCAGTGGGGCGACGAAGGTAAAGGCAAGGTTACCGACTATTTTGCTGCACGCGCTGACTACATTGTTCGATTTCAAGGCGGAAACAACGCTGGACATACAATCATTCTTGATGACAAAACAGTAAAGCTCCATCTTATACCGTCTGGCATCTTACATAAAGATTGTAAACTTGTAATTGGGAGTGGCGTTGTTGTTGATCCTCGCGTATTAATAAAAGAACTAAATATGTTAAAAAAGGAGGGCTTGTCTACAAATCTTTTAATAAGCGACAAGGCTCACCTTATTATGCCATATCACGTAGATATAGACTATCATCTAACAAACTTCCAAAACAAGCTGGCAGCAGGGAGCACTCGATCTGGTATTGCTCCGGTTTATGCAGACAAGCTTTATAGGCACGGTCTAAGAATAACCGATCTTTTAAATAAAGAGCTTTTTGAAATGCGCCTAAAAAAATCTTTTACATTTAACAGGCTGTTAGTCGAAAACGTGTTTAATAAAAAATTTGAACATACTTTTGAAAACATAATGGAAGAGTTCCTTTCCTATGGAGAAACGCTTTCTCCCTACGTTGCTAACATTACGGAGGAGCTGTCTACCGCTTTAAAAAATAATAAACAACTAATGTTTGAGGGGGCTCAGGGCGCATGTCTTGATGTTGATCACGGGCTGTACCCCTACACCACAAGCAGCAACACTATTGCTGGTCAAGTAGAGGCCGGTGCCGGCATTGGTCTTAATAATGGTTCTAAAAAAATTGTTGGGATTGCAAAAGCATACCTAACATATGTTGGTAGAGGTCCGTTTCCTACAGAAATTAAAGGAAGGCTTGAAGATAAAATTCGCGACGTTGGCCAAGAATATGGAACCACAACAGGAAGAGCAAGGCGAATTGGTTGGATTGACTTGGTCCAACTGAAATATGCAAATCAGCTTAATAATTTTTCTGAAATTATTCTGACAAAAGTAGATGTTTTAAGCGGTCTAAAAAAAATAAAGCTGTGTGTTGGATATCAAATAAACAACAAGTCTTTTCCGGGTGTTCCCTCAGACATTGAAAGCTTTCGAAATATCAATCCTGTCTATGAAACGCTTCCCGGCTGGGAGTCGTTGCCAAACACAATAGAGAGCTTGGATCAGTGCCCCAAAGAACTAAAAAACTTTATAAAAAAAATTGAAGAAGTTTCGGGTGTAACAATTTCTTTAGTTTCCTATGGTCCCGATCGAAACCAAACTTTTAAAATATAATGAGCAGCTTCGCTAGTTGGGATACTATTGATTTTTCTTCTAGCAACGATTTTGAGATAGCTAGTCAGCTCAAGTCTTTAAACATTCCTCTAAGCACCGATGAAGTAAAAAAAATTCAGTTTGAATTTTTAGAAAGACCCGCAACGCTCACAGAGCTAATACTTTTTTCAATTCAAGGGTCTGAACACAGCTCATACAAAAGCAGTAAAAATCATATCAAACATTTTACCACTGACGGTCGCGATGTTATTTTAGGAGCTAAAGACGATGCCGGAGTGGTGTCTCTGGCTGTTGATAAAAACGGAGAAAGGTATGGGCTTGTAGTTAGTCATGAATCACACAACCACCCAAGCCAAATTGTTCCATATGAAGGCGCTGCTACTGGAATCGGTGGAAACGTAAGAGACGTTTGTTGTATGGGAGCAGAAGTAATGGCCCTTGGTGACAGCTTGCGTTTTGGCGATATTAACAGAAACAAAACCAAGTGGATTTATGATGGGGTTGTTTCTGGCATTGCTGGATATGGAAACCCGCTAGGAATACCAAATATATGTGGTGATTTATATTTTGATGAAGAATATAATGAAAACTGTCTCGTAACAGTGCTTACTGCAGGAATAGTAAAAGAAAAAAATGTTCTTCGTTCTAGGTCTCCAAAAAATTCGGAGGGTTACGATTTAATATTGATTGGAAAGCCTACTGACAATAGCGGTTTTGGTGGCGCAAGCTTTGCCTCTCTTGAGCTTGAAGAAGAAAAAAAACAACAAAACAAGGGTGCCGTTCAAGAGCCTAATGCCTTTTTAGAAAGACATATTTTAAAATCCACCTACTCTTTGTTTGAGTATTTAGAAGAAAAAAACCTAATAGACAAGGTTGGGTTTAAAGACTTGGGCGCTGGCGGCGTTGCCTGTGCAAGCATAGAGCTGGCTGATGCCGCAGGCTTGGGGGCAGAGGTGTGGGTAGATAAAATACATACCAGCATGCCAGAACTAGACGGTCACATTATTTTGTGCTCTGAAACCCAAGAGCGGTTTATGTGGTCTTGTCCTCCGACTTTGACACCAAAAATATTACAGCACTATAATGAAAAATTTGACTTTCCTAACGTGTCTATGGGCGCCAAAGCAAGCGTGGTTGGTAAAATTGTTAAAGAAAGACACTATACAGTTTTTTCTGGAAATAAAAAGCTGGTGGATGGCCCTATTGAAAAAATAAATGAAGGGTTTGTTTATGATAGGCCCATGAAGAAAAAAGAGCTTTCAGTTGTTAGCAACCCTATCCCAAAAAATGTAAATTATAGTGACGTTTTGCTAAAAATTTTAAGCCATGAAAACGTTGCTTCTCGAGAGTCAGTTTATGAATGTTATGATAAAAATGTTCAAGGAAGGGTTTTGCTTGAAAGAGGCCAATCAAATGCAGGTGTTATAGCTCCTTTTGATTCAGAAAAATTTCCTAAAGAAATAAAGGGGGATTGTTTTTCTGCAACCCTTGCTCACAATCCATCTCTTGGAAAAATTGATCCTTTTTTAGTTGCTCAATATGCACTGCTTGAAGCTTGTGCCCGCACTGTATCGGTTGGCGCTGTGCCAATAGCCATTACAGATTGTCTTTGTTTTGGAAACCCTGAAAAACCAGAACAAATGTGGCAGTTTGCTCAAAGCTGTCTTTCTATTCAAGAGGCCTGTGATCAGTTGAGGTTTAGCGATCTTAACAACCTCCCGATTGTTGCAGGCAATGTCAGTTTTTATAATCAAAGCGGCAATAAGGCTGTCCCTGCTAGCCCCGTGATTGGTTGTTTTGGTAAAACAACAAAAAAGAGCTTGTTAAACAACAACTTTCAACACAAAAATTCTGTTATTTATCATGTTGGCTCTCAACATTCTATGTTAGGTGGTAGCTTGGTCTGCAAAATTGTGGGGGTCGAAAATACCAAAATTGGTAAAATCGATGTTTCTAAGTATAGCGACACCCTAAATACGCTTTTGGAAGCAAATGCTCTATCTCTGTTAGAGTCTTGTAGTTATTCTGGGCTGGGAGGTTTGGCGGCAACCGTTTCAAAAATGTGTTTTAAAAATTCAATTGGGTGCTTGGTTAAGCCTATTAAAAAGGAACTGCTTTTTAGCGAAAATTTATCATTTATTGTAGAAGTTAAACAGCAAAACTCGTTGCGCTTTCAGCAAGTATTAGAAAAAAACAATGTTTCTTTTAATAAAATTGGGGCAACCAACAATGCAAACAAAATTATCTTTGATGGATATATTGACATCGAAGTATGCTCAACAAAAAGTATTTGGAAAAACTCGTTAAGGGAAAGGCTTCAACAATGAAGAAAAAAATTACTTATAAAGACGCTGGAGTTGATATTGCAAAAGCTGACGATGTCATTTCTATGTCAAAAAACAAAATTCAAGAAACGTTCAATAAGAATGTGTTATCTTCAATTGGGGGGTTTGGTTCAATGTATTCGCTCAAAGATATGCTTAAAGAATTTAGGGATCCTGTTTTAGTACAAAGCATTGATGGGGTTGGAACAAAAATGGCTGTTGCTCAAAAAGCAAACAACTTTAAATATATTGGACACGATCTTGTAAGCGCATGTTGCAATGATGTTGCTGCTACAGGCGCAAAACCACTAACCTTTCTTGACTATGTTGCTGGTAGCAGTCTAGAAAAAAGGGTTGTTGCAGAAATAATTAAAAGCGTTGCTGTGGAGTGTAAAAAACATGGTGTTGCTCTTGTTGGCGGCGAAACGGCAGAAATGCCTGGCACCTATCATGCCAACGAATATGATTTAGTGGGCATAGCAACGGGGATTGTTGAAAAAGAAAAAATTATAGACGGCTCTAGGGTTCAAGATGGCGATATTGCTATCGGCGTTCATTCAAATGGGCTCCATACCAACGGATATTCTCTTGCGCGCAAACTAATTTTTGAGTCAATGGGTCTCTCGGTTGATGATTTTTTGCCAGGACACACCACAACGGTTGGCAATTGTTTGTTAGCTCCTCATACAAATTATAGCACACTCATTGAAGGTTTTGTACAAAACAGCGTTGATATCAAAAGCCTTGCCCATATTACCGGAGGAGGCCTGGTAGATAATGTTCCGCGCGTGTTACCTAAAAACCTTTCTCTAGATGTAAATATTAATTCTTGGAAAAAAATTCCGGTTTTTGAATTTTTAAGCGACTCTCTTGATATTAATAAAGAAGATCTATATCAAACATTCAACATGGGTATTGGGTTGGTTATAATGGTAAGCCCAAATGAAAAAGATCGTGTTGTGAGCTTGCTAGGAGCGGGTAGTTGTACAGAAATTGGCGTAGCTATTAAAGATGAATCAAACTCTGTATTTTTAAATGAAAAATAATTCAATAGCATATATTCAGTTTCCGGGATCTAATACAGAAAACGAAACTGTTAACACTCTAAAGAGGTGTGGTTTTGATCCTAAGCCTCATTTTTGGAACGACCGCTCTTGTTTGTTAGAAGATTATGCAGGATATGTTATTCTGGGGGGGTTTTCTTTTGAAGATCGGTCTCGATCGGGCATAATTGCCTCTCTTGAGCCTGTTGTTAATAAAATTAAGGCACAGGCCTTGTTGGGAAAGCCGGTTCTAGGTATTTGCAATGGTGCTCAAATATTAGTTGAGTCTGGAATGATTCCTGGAAACGAAGGCTTTAACACGGTTCTAGCTTTAGCGGATAACAAGCGCGCGGTTGGCGAGAAAATTGTTGGCACCGGATACTACAACACATGGTGTTATATTAAACCAAATTTGATCGCTAAATCTGCTTTTGTTAAAAAGAGCGGTGGTGTTTTGCGTGTTCCAATTGCTCACGCCGAAGGAAGATTTGTTGTTGATAAAAACATGCGGGGGCTTGTAGAGGAAAAAAATCTTATAACCTATCAGTATTGCGACAAAAACGGTGAAGTATCAAAAAATTTTCCGACAAACCCAAACAGCTCTTTTAACAGTGCAGCCGCCATAAGCAACGTGTCGGGCAATGTAATGGCCATGATGCCTCACCCGGAAAGATCTGTTTCTGGGGAGGCAGACGACATCTTTAAAAGCATGAAAGAGTATATCCAGTCTGACAGCCCTTTTAGCTATCAAGCCTTGCACTACAATGCAAAAAAAATTGAGGTTAAAAATTTTGAGAAAAACAACAATGCCGAAATTTTGGTTTCCACAATCATTGCGGATAACGAGGCAATTTCTGTTGAAAGATGTATAAACAAGCTTGGTTTTGATGTCAAAATTAGTAAATATGTCCATTACGAAATATCGGCAAAAAACAATTTTGACCTTAGCGAGGTTTTAAAAACGGACGTTCTTTTAAATCCTAGCAAAGAATATGTAACAACTATAAAAAAAAATGAGAAAAGCTTTAGGTTTATTGTAAGAAATCTTGACGACATTCACGGACAAAGCTTGCTACAAACGCTAAAACAGCGTTTTGGGTTTAAAGATCTGCAGTCTGTTAACAGGGGCGTTGTTTGGGAAATCAATATTAATTCAAATTCCCCTAAAAAAGACGTGGATTTAATCCTAAATAGTCATATTTTTTCTAACCCTGTTTCACAGGTGTGTCATGAATATTGACAAGAAATATTATCAGGAAATTAACGAAAACCTGAATAATACAATTCAGGATACCACCATTGACGCCCCAAATAAAAAAGTTGGCAAGGTGCGTGATGCATATTTTTTTGATAAAAAAGTAGCAATGATTTCTACAGACAGGCAAAGCGCCTTTGATCGCGTTTTGGCTGCCATTCCCTATAAGGGGGCCGTGCTTAATTCTGTTAGCGCTTGGTGGTTTAAAAAAACCGAAAATCTTTTTCCAAACCATCTAATTTCAACACCAGATCCAAACGTTTCTATTGTAGAAAAATGTGATGTTTTTCAGGTTGAGTTTGTTGTTAGGGGTTATATCACAGGAACAACTGACACCTCCTTGTGGACCGTCTACAATAGAGGGGATCGCGAATATTGTGGGAATGTTCTTCCTGAAGGGTTAAAGAAAAACGACAAGCTGGGTGTGCCGATGTTAACACCAACCACAAAAGATAAAATTCATGATAGGCCTGTTTCTAGAGAGGAGATAATTGAGCTGGGCTTAATGACGGCAGAAGACTATGACCATGCAGCCAAAATGAGCTTAGAACTTTTTGCGTTTGGACAGAAAACGGCAAAAGAAAATGGATTAATTTTAGTTGACACAAAATATGAGGTTGGTCGCGGAGAAGATGGTATAATTAAATTTGTTGACGAAATTCACACTCCAGACTCAAGCAGATTTTGGATTGGTGACTCATACAAACAAAGAATTGCAAACGGCCAAGAGCCTGAAAATATTGATAAAGAATTTTTACGTCTTTGGTTTACAAAAAACTGTGACCCCTACAATGACGATGTTCTTCCCGACGCTCCCGGCGAGCTTGTAGCAGAGCTTTCTGCAAGATATATATTGCTGTACGAATTAATTACTGGAGAAAAATTTATTTTTCCAAACCTTATCAATATAAATGAACGAATTACAAAAAACATAAAGGAAATACTATGAAAGCCATTATAATAATGGGCTCAACCTCTGATCAGAGCCATGCAGATAAAATTACTACTGTTTTGGATGATTTGGGCGTCAGGCATGAAGTTCATGCTGCTTCGGCTCATAAAAACCCAGAAAGGGTTTTGAAAATTATTAGAGCTGTGAAGAAAGAAGACCTTGCTGTCTTTGTTACTATTGCGGGCAGATCAAACGCCCTGTCGGGGTTTGTTGCCGCCAACTGCAACAAGCCAACCATTGGCTGTCCTCCCTTTAAAGACAAGGTTGATATGAGCATTAATATTCATTCAACGCTACAAATGCCTAGCAAAACCCCAGTTCTTACGGTTCTTGATCCTGGTAATTGTGCAATTGCGGTTCACAGGATTTTAAACCTCGGTTCAGTGTGAGTAGCATTTCTCCAATTGATGGGAGATACAAAAAAACCGTTTCTGAGTTAGACGCGTTTTTTTCAGAGCAAGCTTTAATGCGCTACAGGGTCTTGGTTGAAACCAAATACCTGTTTGCTCTTTTAAATCATAGGTCGTTTGAAAACAACAAGCCCTTAAGAAAAAAAGATATCAATTTTTTGTCTGATCTTTATGAAAACTTTTCTCCTAGAGACTTTAACCAAATAAAGCGTGTTGAATCTAAAACAAAACACGATGTAAACGCCGTTGTTGAGTTTGTGTCTCAAAAACTTATATCAATTGGAAGAGGGGATCTTTGTCCGCTGGTACACTTCGGGCTCACCTCAGAAGATATTAATAACGTTTCTTATTCTTTAATGGTTAGAGATGCTACAAAAAAAATCATGCTACCCAACATTAAAGCTGTTTTAAAAGAGCTAAAAAAGGTTGCAAAAAAAACATCTACTATGCCCCTTCTTTCTTTAACTCACGGGCAGCCAGCTACAACCACAACGCTTGGCAAAGAACTTTTTGTGTTTATTTCTCGCGCCGAAAGACAGGTTGATTATATAAGAAATGTTTCTTTTTTGGCAAAACTATCTGGAGCAACCGGAACATATGCTGCGCACTCTATAGCCTTTCCAGAGGTTTCCTGGGGCGCTTTTTCTAAAAAGTTTATTAAAAGTTTGGGCTTAGAACAAAACCCTATAACAACACAGGTTGAGCCTGGAGATTCGTTGGCTGAGCTGCTTCATGTCTTTGTACGGCTTAACAACATTTTTGCAGACTTTTCTGTCGACATGTGGCTATATATAAGTAGAAATATTTTTATTCAAAAAAATAGGTTGGGCGAAGTTGGTTCTAGCACAATGCCGCACAAAATTAATCCTATCTTTTTTGAAAACGCAGAGGGAAATCTAGACGTTGCTAATAACAACTTTACCTTTCTTGCGTCCAGAATTACCAGGTCGCGAATGCAAAGAGATCTAAGCGGTAGCACCGTTTTTAGAAACATTGGTGTTGGGTTTGCTCACTCTCTTCTTTCTTATAAAAACCTTGTTAATGGCATATCTCGTTTGGCCCCAAATAAAAAACAAGCCGCAAAAGAGCTTGAAAACAATTGGAGCGTTTTAGCCGAAGCCGTACAAACCGTCCTTAGAAAGTCTGGTGATGCCTCTGCTTATAATAAAATTAAAAAACTTACTCGCGGCAAACCCTTAAATCAAAACTCCTATGTCAAAATGATTAATGCTCTCGATCTAAAAAAGAGAGACAGGGATGTTTTGCTGTCTTTAATGCCGTCTTTATATTTGGGTGAAGTTGCTAAAATTTTAAAGGACCTATAATATGTGTGGTATTATTGGTCTATATCATCCTGAAAAAAGCGTTACCGGTGAAATTTATGATGCGCTCATTCAGGTTCAACACCGCGGACAAGACGCTGCTGGCATAGCTACGTGGGACAACAATAAGCTGTCTATGCACAAAGAGCTGGGGGTTGTAACGGAGGTTTTTAAAACCAATGAATCATTAAGTCTTGATGGAAACATTGGAATTGGCCACGTACGATATCCAACGGCGGGCTGCTCAGATGTTTCTGAAGCTCAGCCATTTTACTCTACAAACCCCGTAACTGTTGCTCTAGCTCACAACGGAACCCTTACAAACAGTGAGAGTATGAGGAATTTTTTGTTAGAAACGCATTTTTGCCAATTTAACACCAAATCAGATTCCGAGGTTTTGTTAAACCTTTTTGCTTTTGAACTTTCTCAAACAAAATTTGATGTCCTTAAAAATGAACATGTTTTCGCTGCGCTCAAAAAAGTTTATTCACGATGTGAGGGGGGCTTTGCTGTAACTATGATTGTTGGCGGCGTTGGTCTTGTTGCCTTTAGAGACCATAACGGCATACGCCCTTTGGTTTTAGGAAAAAACGGTGGGGGCTCTCGCATGGTTGCCTCAGAAAGCTCGGCTCTTAGCGCGCTTGGCTATACCTTTGAAAGAGATGTTGCCCCCGGTGAGGCTATAATCATATCTGAAAGCGGGGGTCTTGACAGCTCTGTTTGTTCTTCTAAAACTAGCCACTCCCCGTGTTTGTTTGAGTTTGTATACTTTTCTAGGCCCGACTCTGTTATTGATTCAATTTCGGTTCATAAGTCTAGGTTGAGGATGGGAGACTACTTGGGCAAAAAAATTTTAAAAGAGTTCTCGCATCTTGAAATAGATGCTGTGATTCCTGTTCCAGACACCAGCAGAACCTCTGCAATGCAGGTTGCGCACAAGCTTGGAATAAAATACAGGGAGGGTTTTATTAAAAACAGATATATAGGAAGAACTTTTATTATGCCCGGACAAAGCATTAGAAAAAGATCTGTTGCCCACAAGCTAAGCCCAATTGAAATTGAGTTTAAGAATAAAAGCGTATTATTGGTTGACGACTCAATTGTAAGGGGCAACACTTCCAAAAAAATTGTGGAGATGGTTAGAAAAAATGGTGCAAAAAGCGTTTACTTTGCCTCTGCCGCTCCTCCCGTCAGACATCAAAACGTATATGGAATAGACATGCCTGCAACAAAAGAGCTTGTAGCTCACGGAAGAAGCGTTGAACAAATTAAAAACTTTATTGGTGCAGATGAGCTCATTTACCAAGACATTGAAGACCTGAGAATGGCGGCTCATGTCGGAAATCCAAAGATTACAAAGTTTGAAGATTCTGTGTTCACGGGGGAATATTGTGCCGGTGAAATCTCGGAAGATTATTTGCAAAAACTTGAAAACAGCCGTACGCGCAAACAATGAAAAATGTTTTGGTGGTCGGTTCGGGAGCAAGAGAGGTTGCTGTATCGCGAAAAATATCTGAAAGCAAAATTAAGCACGCCTTGTTTTGTGTCTCTGGTTTAGAAAATCCACAAATAAAGAGTCTTTGTGCTGATTATTTTGTTTGTCCTTTAAGTCAAATAAAAAACATTTGTGAATATGCCTTGTTACAAAAAATTGATTTAGTTTTTATTGGCCCCGAAAACCCGCTAGCTGACGGAATCGTAAACGAGCTTGAAGCTGTTGGTATTTCTTGTGTTGGTCCAAAAAAAGAGGTTGCAATGATTGAGACAAGCAAGGCCTTTGCTCGCAACATAATTGAAGGCTGTGCTCCGGAGAAAAATCCAAAAAGGAGGGAATTTAAGTCTTTGGTGGGCGTAGAGAGCTTTATTAACAAACTTAACAAAGACTATGTTATCAAATATGATGGCCTTATGGGCGGAAAGGGCGTAAAGATTTCTGGAGAGCATCTAGCCTCTGTTTCTGATGGGTTAAAATATGCTCAGTCTTTGGTTGAGCGCGGCGGATCTTTTTTGGTTGAAGAAAAGCTGATAGGAGAAGAGTTTTCTCTAATGAGCTTTGTTGATGGAAAAACGTGTTGTCATATGCCGATTGTTCAAGATCACAAAAGGGCCTTTGAAGGAGACCTGGGGCCGAACACCGGGGGGATGGGAACATACTCTTTTGCCGACCACTCTCTTCCCTTTTTGAAAAACTCTCAAGTTATAGAAGCACAAAAAACGAATGAGCTTGTTGTAAAACAGCTGCTTAAGGAAACCGGCGTTCGCTTTGTTGGTGTTTTGTATGGGGGCTTTATGTTAACTGGGAGCGGCATAAAGGTTATAGAATACAATGCGCGCCTTGGTGACCCTGAGGCAATGAACGTTTTAAGTTTAATGAAAACTGACTTTTTAAAGGTGTGTGGTGATATTGTTGGGGGCGCTCTTACTAAAAACTCGGTGGAGTTTGATGGGCTGTCAACTGTGTGTAAATACGCTGTTCCGGTTGGGTATCCAAACAACCCCTCAAAAGACTTTGTGGTAAATTGTAACAGCAAAGACCCTAATATTTATTTGGCTTCTGTTAGGCTTGTTAAAAACAGGGTTGTCGCCTGCGGCTCAAGAACGGTTGCTGTTGTTGGAAAAGACAAAAACGTTTCAGTTGCTGAAAGGCTTGCTGAAAAACTCGTTTCATCTATTGGGGGCGACCTTTTTCATAGAAAAGACATTGGAACAGAGAGCTTAATTTCAGGCAGAGTTAATAGAATGGAAAAAATTCTTAAATGAGACTTGCAGTACTAGGCTCTACAAATGGCACAGACTTAGAGGCCATAGTTTCGGCCATAAGGGGCGGCGCCCTTAATGCCTCTGTTGAGGTAATAATCTCAAATAATAAAAATTCTGGTATTTTAAAAAAAGCAAAAAAACACTCTATAAGCTCTTGCTATGTTTCACACAAAAATAAAAAGCGCGATGTTTTTGATCTAGAAATATCTCAAATTTTGGAGGAGAAAAAAATTGGTTTGGTTTTGCTGATTGGGTTTATGCGCATCCTTTCTTCGTCTTTTATAGATAGGTGGGCTGGTAAAATTATTAACGTTCATCCCTCCCTTTTGCCAAAATATGCGGGAGGAATGAACAACTCCGTTCATGAAAGCGTTTTGCTTTCGGGCGATAAAAAAACAGGCTGTACAATTCATCTTGTTACAAAAGAGGTTGATGGTGGCCCTGTTTTGCTACAACTGTCTTGCCCTGTGGAGAGCGGCGACTCGGTTGAAGATTTAAAAAAAAGGGTGCAGGAGCTTGAAGGGCAGGCCTTTATACAGGTAATTAAAAACTGGAAAAAATATGAGCAACAAGGCCTTCTTTAGTTTAACTTTGTTTGTAGAAAGCGCTCTGCTTGCTTTGGTCTGCAGAAAAAAGCTTGTTAACGGGGGGGCCTAGAGCTTCCAGGACTATAATGAAACAAAAAATCTTTCCAAAAACTGCTTTATTTTCAGTGTCTAATAAAAAGGGGCTGGTTCCTTTTGCTTCTTTTCTGGAAAAAAATGGAACAAAAATCATTGCAAGCGGCGGCACCGCTGCTGTTCTCAAAAAAAACGGAATAAAAGTAAAAAAGGTTTCTTCTTTAACGGGGTTTCCTGAAATATTTGGCGGTAGGGTTAAAACCATTAATCCTCACATCTCCGGCGGCATTTTAGGCAAGCGAGACCTTGATGCAAAAGAAGCAAAAAAAAACAAAATTTTATGGATTGATATGGTCGTTTGTAACCTTTATCCGTTTTCGAAGGTATCAAAAGACCCCAATTCAACCCTAGAAGATAAAATTGAAAATATTGATATCGGGGGGCCAACGATGATTCGCGCTGCTGCCAAAAACTACAAATGGGTTAGCGTTGTTGTAGATACGCAAGATTTTTTATCTATTAAAAAGGAGTTGTTAGCCGGAGGAATTACTGAAAAATTGAGGTTTGAGCTTTCTAAAAAAGCCTTTGGCCACTGTGCTGACTATGATGCCAAGGTTTTTGAAGTTTTGTCTGGAAAGGAAAATGAAAAAAAGTCTGTTCTTCGTTATGGAGAAAACCCACACCAGGATGCTTTTGTTGTTGATCATGGAGAGGCTTCCACGGGGTTGCCTCAGGCAAAACAAATACAGGGAAAAGCTTTGTCATATAATAATTTTTTAGATGGGGACGCCGCGCTTTCATGTTTAAATGAATTTAAAAAAGAGTCGGCCTGTGTTATTGTAAAACACAACTCTCCCTGTGGGGTTGGTGTTGGTAAAAGTATTGAGGCCGCCTATGAAAACTCTTTAAAAGTAGATAGCCTTTCTGCTTTTGGGGGCGTTGTTGCTCTTAATAAAAGATGTAGTACATCTTTAGCAAAAAAACTAAATAGGGTTTTTTTTGAAATTATAATTGCTCCATCTTTTGATGGGGGGGCACTTTCTGTTTTTTCGAAAAAAAAGAATTTGCGCGTCTTAAAGCTTGCTAAATACAAGCCCTCATCTTTTTCAATTAAAACAATTTCTGGGGGCAGTTTGGGCCAAGAAAACGACAAGTCTTCATTAAGGGAAAGCGGCCTAACCTTCCCAACAAACAAAAAACCTTCCAGCACACAAACCGCTTCTTTGCTTTTGGCTTGGAAGGTTGTTAAACACACAAAATCAAATGCTATTGTTGTTGCTAAAAATAATAAAATTATTAGTATTTCTGGAGGCCAAACTAGTCGGGTTGATGCTACCAACATTGCTTTTGAAAAAACTGATATTCCTAGGGGTTGCGTTGTTGCGTCTGATGCGTTTTTTCCGTTTAAAGATTCTATAGAAAAGATGGCCCGCCATGGCGTGTCTTCGATTGTCCAGCCGGGAGGATCAATTAGGGACAAAGAGGTTATTGAGTCTTGTAATAAAAATAAAATTTCTATGGCTTTTACGGGCTATAGGGTTTTTAAACATTAATTATGGGGTTAATATTATGAGAGAGCTTTTAAATAGGGTGTTGGGTTTTATCTTTTTCTTCTCCAAAAAAACCAAGCACTTCTTGTGGAAAAAAATCTACGACCGCCTAGCTAACACATATGAAATTTTTGACTGGGCTTTTATGAACTACGGGTTTGACTATGCAGACAAAAGCCGGGAGCCTCGCCTAAAAAAAGAAGATGAAAAATATAGGTATTGTATTCAACTATATCACCACACCGTAGAAAAAATTTCCCTTAAGGGAAAAACCGTGCTCGAGGTTGGCTCTGGTCGCGGCGGAGGAACATCTTATATTGCCAGGTATATGTTTCCAAAAAAAATAACAGGAGTCGACTATTCTAAAAATGCAGTTGTGCTGTGTAATAAAATTCACAGCGAAGACAATCTGGAGTTTCTTGAGGGAGACGCATCAAGCCTCCCCTTTGAGAAAAACAGCTATGACGTTGTTGTCAACGTTGAATCTTCTCACTGTTACCCATCAATTCCCAGGTTTTTATCTGAGGTCGAGCGCGTTTTAAGGCCGGGTGGCCTGTTTGCCTGGACAGATCTTTGTCCGGAAAAAGCAATGGCCTCCTATGAAAAAGACTTTAGTCGTTCTGGAATGAAGTGTGTTGAATCTTATGAAATCACAGACAGCGTTTTAAGAGCTCTTAATAAAGAAACAATTAATAAAACAAAGAACAACCTTATTAAAAACAACGTTCCTTTACACCTCAGGGGCCTTGTGAAAGACTTTAGCGGAATAAAAGACACGGGCATTTATAAAACCCTAAAAGATGGAAGAACAAAATATTGGTTTAAGGTTTTTCAAAAAACAAGTGGAGAAAAAAATGAAAGCAATACTTTGTAAAGAGTTTGGTCCTGTTTCTGACCTTGTGTGGGAAGAAACCGCTGATCCGGTCGCCGGAAAAGGCGAGGTTGTTGTTGATATAAAGGCAGCCGGGTTAAATTATCCAGACAATCTGATTGTACAGGGACTGTATCAGTTTCAGCCTAAAAGGCCGTTTTCTCCAGGGCACGAGGGTGCGGGAATAGTTTCTTCGCTGGGTGAAGGCGTCAACAGGTTTAAGGTTGGGGACAGTGTTGCTTTTTTCAAGGGCTTTGGTGCTTTTGCTGAAAAAATAGTTATTCCTGCAGAAATGGTGTTTTCTATCCCAGAGGGATTTCCTCACCATATAGCTGCGGGTGTTTTTATGGTGTATGGAACGAGCTATCACGCTCTTGTCCAGAGGGCGGACATTAGAAAGGGTGATGAGGTTTTGGTTTTAGGGGCATCTGGCGGTGTTGGCCTGGCTGCCGTAGACATAGCAAAGTCTTTTGGCGCGCGCGTCGTGGCGGCGGTATCAACAAAAGAAAAGGCTGAGGTGTGCGCTGGTTATGGTGTTGATGATGTGGTTATCTATGGAGAAGAAAAACTGAACAAAGAAGAACAAAAAGCCTTTACAAAGGAGTTAAAATCAAAAAGTATAAATGGGGGTTATTCAATAATATATGATCCTGTTGGTGACTGCTTTGCTGAGCCCGCCCTGCGGTCTATAGGCTGGGGTGGAACCTACTTGGTTGTTGGTTTTGCCGCGGGGAAAATCCCCTCTTTCCCCACAAACCTTATGCTGTTAAAGGGTTGTGCGGTTTCTGGTGTGTTTATTGGAAGATTTCAAAAAGAAGAGCCAAAAAGGAACTCACAAAACCTTTTAGAAATAGGGGGGTTGTTGGCGGAGGGAAAGCTTGCGCCCATGATTTCAGAAACGATTCCCATGAAAGATTCTGTTGGCGCAATTGAAAGGATTGCTAGGCGCGGCGTTGTTGGTAAGGTTGTTTTTATAAACAACTAACCAAACAACAAAAAAATACATAGCGAGAAAAGGGCTACCGAAGGCAGGGCTTTTTTAGGACGAGACCCAACCCTAATGTGTGTCATTATTGCAAAAAACATTAACGTTGCTATTCCCAAAAGACCAAGGCTGCTTATTTCGGGGTTTGTGTTCAACAACATTGTAGCAAACGAAAGCTTTAAAACCCCCGTAAGGTCTCTTAGCCAGTCCGGGTAGTTATAGTCGTTTTTAAATTCTTTAATTATGTTTTCGTATCTTACAACCCAGACAAAGAAAAGGCTTGCTGCTATAATAATTTTTACCGCATCTATTATTAGTTCTGTGTTCATTTTTCCCCTATAGGTGGTCAGCTGGCAACAGCTCTTTCAGCGAAGCCATTGTGCGCCGAGTTATTGTATTTTCTTTGTCGCCTTTTTTAACAAAAATAGGCTTTCCAAAAACAATTTTAACCTTTTTCCTTTTAAATTTCTTGATTTTTTTTATTATTCCCCTTGTTCCTATAACGGCCGTAGGAATTATTGGGATTTCGTTTTTTATTGCAAAATAGGCAACGCCACGCTTTCCCTCTTTCAAGCCCTCTCCCTTAATTGTTCCTTCGGGGAAAATACAAATTCTCTCTTTTTTAATTATTTGTTTTTGAATTTTTTTGATAGTTGATATTTGTACGCTTGATCTGTTAACCAACAACACGCCGTAAGACCATGGTCCCCAAGCCTTATACCATGGAAGCTCTACCTGATCCTGTGCCATTAAAAAAGTGATTGGTTTTCTAACCGCTGCTGCTATTGGAACAGGATCAACATCATCAATGTGGTTTGGGGCTAATATATATGGCCCCTCTTTGGGTAGGTGGTTTGCCCCCCTAACAGAATATTTTGTTAATAAAAAACACAACAAAACAGAAACATAACCTAAAACATACCGAAACAGCTTGTTTCTTGGATGAGATTTTGTCATTTATTTAAAACGGAAGGTCATCTTCAACTGTTTGGTCTAGGCTTTCTTTTTTTGTCGGTTCTTGGTTCATTGATAGAGACGAATCTGAGTTTGACTCTCCCCCTCCTAAAATTTGAATGCCGCCATAGTTGTTTGCCACTACACCAGTAGAGTACTTGTCGTTCCCGTCCTTGTCTTGCCACTTATCTGTTTTTAAAGACCCCTCCACATAAACAAGGGTTCCTTTTTTAACATATGGTTGAACATACTTTTCTGCTGTTGCTCCAAAAACAGTGACCTTGGTCCATTCGGTTCTTTCTTGTATGGTTCCGTCTTTGCTTTTCCAAGACTCGTTTGTTGCAACACTAAAAGACGCAACCGCGCTCCCTTCGCCCGTAAATCTTATCTCTGGATCTTGTCCCAGCCTTCCTATTAGCGTTACTTTGTTTACTGTTCCTTTTGCCATTTTGATTCCTTTAGTTAAGGTTTAGTTCATTATAAATTATATCAACTCTTCTTTTAAATTTATTGTCTTTTTTTAATAGTTCCGCAACCTTTTTATGTGCGTGCATAATTGTTGTGTGGTCTCTTCCTCCGAGATGAACGCCTATTGCACTTAAGGGCATGTCTAGCACCTCTCTTGCTAAATATGCTGCTACCTGCCTAGCCTGGGCAATGTTTTTTCTCCTAGACTGTCCCACTATTTCTTCTTGTGAGACGGAAAAAATACTACAGACACCGCTAACAACATCTTGCATGTTTGCTTGGCCATACCCCTGATCCCCGAGCCTTTCTCTAATAATTGATTCAACAAGGGCTTCGTTTACCGTGTCTCCAGAAAGGGTGGTGTGAGCAAAAATTTTTGTTATACAGCTTTCAAGGTCTCTTATGTTTGTGCGAACGTGTGAGGCAATTTTTTCAAGGTGTTCTCCGCTTATTTCCATGTTGTTTTGCTTGGCCTTAGTAGACAATATTGCAACTCTTGTTTCAAAATCTGGTGGCTGGATGTCCGCATGAAGACCGGACTCAAACCTTGACAGCAGCCTGTCTTGTAGCCCAACCATTTCCCCTGGATACCTGTCTGCCGTCATTACAATTTGTTTTCCTGCGGTATAAAGATCATTAAAGGTGTGAAAAAACTGTTCTTGTGTTTGTTCTTTTCCTTGAAAAAACTGTATATCGTCAATCAACAAAACGTCTGCCTTTCTATAAACTTTGGAAAAATCAAGAGACCTGTTTTCTTGGATGCTCGCAATAAAATCGTTTGTAAACTTTTCAGACGAGGCCAAAACAACGTTTAGTTGTTTTTTTCCCGCTATCAATTCGTTTGCAATGGCGTGTAGAAGATGCGTTTTCCCCAACCCAACGCCCCCATAAACAATAAGGGGGTTAAAGTCTGCGCTTCCCGGGGTGCTTGCCACTCTGTGCGCTGCGTTTTTTGCAAAAATATTATTTGGCCCCTCAATAAAAGAGTTAAAAACGTTACCCGGGTTTATGTTGCTTCTTCTTCCTGCGTTGCTTTGTTTTGTGGGCTCTTGTGAGTCTATGTCTACTGCAGAAATGTTTTGTTCAGACTGCGGGGCAATAGATATCTTTAGCTGAAGCGCTTCGTCTTTTTCTTTAAGTGATGAGAGTATAATGTCTTGGTAGTTGTTTATTATCCAGTCATACGCAAACTGGTTTGGTGCTTCCAAAATAAATATATTGTTTGTTATTCCAACGGGAGAGAGCGTTTCAATCCATGCCTCGTAGGCGTGATCTGGTAGCGTCGTTTTTAAGTCTTCTGCTACATTTTGCCAAAAATTTTTATAATCCATTGGTTATCCACATCTTATTAACATTTTTTATATTTATATTTTATAACTTTACGCTCTTTTTTGTTTGAAGCATAGCTTTTTTGTGTTTTTATCTTTGTTTTATTTGTTTTACAAATAGTTTTATTGGACTATATTTCGACAAACATATAATTATGAAAAGAACATATCAACCAAGCAACAGAAAAAGAAAAAATAAGCACGGCTTTATGAAAAGAAAATCGACCGTCGGCGGTAAAAAGGTTTTATCTTCGCGCATGAAAAAAGGTCGTAAACGTCTTACCGTATCCTCTTAATATGGACCGCAAAACTCTCACTGGTTTTATTTTAATCGGTGCAATATTATTGTTGTGGCCCAGCTATCGAAACCTTATTTCCCCTCAAGAAAAAAAACAAGAAGAGCTTGTTGTTCCTCAGCAGTCCTTAGTTGAAGAATATTCCGAAACAAGCGTGGCGCCCAATGAAAACATACAGGCTTTAAAGGACGGCATAGAGCTTAACGTTGTTGAAGTTAATGCTGGCCTATTTACAACAAAAATTAGCAATGCTCGCGGGGGGTCTTTTGTTTCTTATGAGCTTAGCGACCACTTAAAACAAAACGAGCCCTCATTAAACCTTATTGACAATATCAACCCAGCTAACCTTGTTGTTAGTTTTATAGACCAGGGAGGTTCTGTTGTTGTTTTAGATAAAAACTGGATTTTAAAGTCTGGGTCTTCAACGAGGCTTGATGAAAACAACCCCTCTACAACCCTTTCTTATTTTACAACATACAACGGCAAAACAGTTACCAAAAGCCTAACAATTAATTTTAATTCTTATAATGTGGACGTTGTTGTTGATTTGCGCAACATTAAAACAGACTCTTTGGACGGCAAATACACCCTTTCGTGGATTGGTGGACTACCTGAATCAGAAGGAAAACAGGATGCAATGTTTATGGAGGGCCTCGTTGGACAAGCGGGAAACATTGAGTCTTTCCGTGTCGGTTCTGCGGGAATTTTTGGATCTTCAAGCACAAACAACATTGAAAAAGAAACAAAAAAATATGTTGGGCAGTCTGACTTTGTTGGATATAGAACAAAGTATTTTGGCATGTTTTTTGTTCCACAAAAAACCGATGTTGTTGAAATTACAAAATACTCGTCTGTAAACAGGGCGGCTGTTGATGTTTCTGTTTCACAAGATATAAACTTTGATAAAAACACCCTTTTCCTTGGCCCTCTTGACTATGGAAAGGTTGCGGCTCTTGAGGTTGGTTTAGAAGAAAAAATTCTTGGTTGGCAATGGCTCTCGTCTGTCTCTTGGTTGGTTTACAGCACAATGATGCTCTTATACAGCCTTATACCAAACTACGGCCTTGTTGTGGTCCTTTTTGCTGTATTAATCAAATTAATAACGTATCCCTTGATGGCAAAACAGCTGAGATCCTCTAAAAAAATGCAGGAAATTTCACCCGAGCTAAACAAAATAAAATTAAAATACAAAAACAACCCAACCCTTCAACAACAAAAAATTGCTGCGCTTTTTCAGGAAAACAAGATTAACCCCCTAGCCGGGTGTTTACCCCTTTTAATCCAAATGCCTGTTCTTATGTCGGTTTTTATGGTTTTCAGAAACACTATAGAGTTTCGCGGGGAGTCTTTCTTTTTGTGGATTAGCGACCTTTCTTCTGCTGACACTCTTTTGTTTATAGCGGGGGTGCCATTAAATGTTTTGCCCTTTTTGATGGCTGTCTCAATGTTTTATACAATGAAGCTTGGTTCGGCCAATCAGCCATCGGGCGGAGACCCTGCCCAAGAAGCCACTCAAAAGATGATGAAATATATGTTTCCCGGCATGATGTTCTTTTTGTTTTATTCTTTTCCGTCAGGATTAAATCTTTATTATTTATGTTTTAATGTTATGCAAATTTTGCAGCAGAAAATTATAAACAGCGAAAAAACCTCAACCATAAAAAAATAAATGGCTATTGTAGCTTGTTCAACTCCCCCTGGAAGAAGTGGCATTGCGGTTGTAAGGCTTTCCGGTAAAAATTCTAATAAAATTGTAAAAACCCTTATATGTGGTCACGCCCTTAAAAGAAAACACCTGCGCCCAGAGCTTGTAGATATTGTAGATAAAAAAAACAGAACTTTTGATCGGGCTGTTATTACTCAATACTTGTCTCCAAATTCTTATACCGGCGAAGATATTGTTGAAATATCTTGTCACGGAAACCCTGTAATTATTTCAAATATCATTGACCTTTGTCTTGACGCCGGAGCAACAATAGCAGAGCCTGGAGAGTTTACAAAAAAAGCTTTTTTAAGCGGTAAAATGGACCTGTCTGAGGCAGAGTCTGTGTCGTCTATTATACATGCAAAATCTTTAGCGGGCGTTCGGGCGGGCGTTAAGAACCTTAAAGGCTCTCTTTCTGGGTCTGTTTTTAAAATTAAGAAAAAAATTATAGGGCTTATTGCCAGCCTAGAGTTTAATCTTGATATTTCTGAGGAGGACTTACAGCCAAATATTATAAAAAATACACTGCGGGGCGTTAAATCCCAGGCTTTAATTCTAAAATCCTGCGTCAAAAGCTTTAGGGAGTCTCAATTTTTTCAAGACGGGGCTTCTGTTGTGTTGGCAGGGCCACCAAACGCAGGCAAGTCTACCCTTTTTAATGCTCTTATTAATAAAAAACAATCAATAGTAACCTCCGAAGAGGGTACAACCAGGGACGTTGTTGAAAAAAGCCTTTTTATCAAACAGCTCCCTGTTATGCTAAAGGACACCGCTGGAATTAGGGCGGGCAAAAGCGAAGCAGAAAAGCAGGGTGTTTTAAAGTCAAAAGAAGAAGTTTTGGGCGCAGACCTTGTTATTATGTTTGACAAAAAACCAAAAAAACCAAAAAATAATTACCTATATGTTTTTAACAAGTCTGATATAAAAAAAACCGAGGATGATTATGATATTTATATTTCGGCTAAAGAAAATATAAATATTGAAAAACTTAGAAATCTTGTTTATAAAAAACTTGTTGGGGATGATTTCTCTGTGGGAGAGGTTTTGTTAACCTCAAAAAGACAATTATCTTCTGTATTAGGCGCATCTAAACACCTGGAAAAAGCCTCTCTCCTTTTAAAAAACAAAAATTCTCTTGAGCTTGTTGTAGAAGATTTAAATCTTTGTGTTAAAGAGTTGGATAAAATAACAAAAAAAACAACTAGGGATGATATACTAAATAGTGTTTTTTCCTCTTTTTGTGTAGGTAAATAGTTTCACGTGAAACGCTTAAAAACAAATTATGATATTGTTGTCGTTGGTGGCGGCCACGCCGGGTTAGAAGCTTCTTTAATAGCTCACAAAAGAGGGGTTAGTGTTCTTTTGGTTTCAATGGATAAAAATTCTATTGGAAGAACCTCTTGTAACCCTGCTGTTGGCGGCCTGGCAAAAGGACAGATGATAAAAGAGGTTGATGTTTTGGGTGGAGTTATGGGGTTTTTTGCAGACAAATCAACCCTTCAGAGTAAAACCTTAAATATGTCTAAGGGGCGCTCTGTTTGGTCTCCAAGATCTCAAATAGATAAAAACCTTTATGAAAAAACTGCTCAACAACACATAGGTTCGGTTGGTCTTGATGTTTTTGAGGGAGAGGTTGTTGGTCTTGACATAAAAAACAACAAGGTTTGTGGTATAAACCTAAAAAACGGTGAAACTATTTCCTGTAAAGCGGCCATATTAACATGTGGAACCTTCTTAAATGGGCTTATACATATAGGCAAAAAACAAATTCCTGCGGGCAGGTATGACGAAAAGAGATCAAAGGGAATAACCGAATTTTTAAATTCTATAGGATTAACATCTGGCAGGCTTAAAACGGGAACTCCCCCGAGAATTAAAAGGTCTTCCGTTCGCTGGGATTTGGGCGAAGAAGATTTTGGTGATAAAAACCCAAAACCTCTATCATATAGAACTAAAAATTTTAAGCCCAAAGATGAGCCCTGCTATTCTTTTAGAACCACAGAAAAAACCCATGAAATGATTTTAAAAAACTTAAGTTCCTCGGCAATGTATTCGGGAAAAACTATGGCTACCGGTCCAAGGTATTGCCCCTCCATCGAAGATAAGGTTTATAAATTTAAAAAAAACCCCTCTCACCTTCTACAGCTAGAGCCTGAGTGGACAAAGTCTAATCAAATATATGTTAATGGTTTTTCTACAAGCCTCTCAGAAGATATTCAATTAAAATGCCTTAAAACCGTTCCCGGGCTAGAAAACGTAGAATTTATAAGGCCTGGATATGCAATAGAATATGATTTTTTTCACCCCTCTCAACTTACAAACACCCTCGAAAGCAAGGCTCTTGGGGGTCTTTTTTTGGCCGGACAAATAAACGGAACCTCGGGATATGAAGAAGCTTCTTCACAGGGTCTCGTGGCGGGAATAAATGCCTCTTGTTATATTTTAAAAGAAAGCCCTTTGGTTTTAAAAAGAGACGACGCATATATAGGGGTACTAATAGATGACTTAATATTAAAAGATACTAATGAACCATATAGAATGTTTACATCTCGTGCAGAATATAGGCTTCAGTTAAGATCTTCAAATGCAGATCAAAGACTATTAAAATATTCAATAAAATATAATTTATTGGATAAAAAAACCTCTGAAATGCTTACACAAAAAACCGAAAAAACTAGTAGGTTGGTTAAAAAATTAAAAGAAACAACCGTCAAACCAGAAGACATAAATAAAAAACTTATTAGCTTAGGTGAAAAACAGATAAGACAGTCTCAAAAAATTTCCACAATATTAAAAAGGCCCCCTCTTTCTATTAAACATTTTAATATAATAAATAAAAAATCTAGTGCACTAAAATCCTCTCTAGAAGAAGAAATTTTGTTTGAAGCGGAAACAATTATTAAATACAGTGGTTATATTAACAGACAACAAGAAGAAATAGATAAAATTAAGGTTTATGAAGAAATGATTATTCCTTTAGACTTTAATTATAATAAAATTAAAAGTCTTTCAAATGAAAGCAGGGAAAAGTTTATGAGTATAAAACCCCAAACAGTTGGACAGGCACAAAGAATTAATGGTATTAGACCATCAGATATTTCAATTTTATTAGTATATTTAAGGCGTCCGTTTCACGTGAAACAAAAATGAAAAAAATATTATACATATTATTATTAAATTGTTTTTTGATTTCTCAAGAGAGTATTCTTCTTGACAGGGTTGCTTCTATTGTTGAAAATAAAATAGTTTTAATGAGTGATGTTGTTTTAGCTACAAATGCTGTTGCAGCACAACAAAAAATAAACCCAAATACAAATCCGAGTGAATATAAAAAACTATTAGAAAGCTCTAGAGAAAGTATGGTTGAACAATTATTAATAATTGAAATGGCAGAACAAGACTCTGTTGAAATTTTAGAAAAAGACATAGATAGGGCTTTAGAAAAACAAATTGAAAACATTATAGCTCAAACGGGGGGTAAAAAAGAGGCAGAGCTTGCTCTGGGTAAAAAAATTTCAGACTTTAAAAGATCTTATAGGGACGATATGAAAGGAAAGCTTTTAGCTGAAAAATATACATCCTCTTTAACTTCCTCAATTAGTGTTTCTAGGGGAGATATAATAGATTTTTATACTACTTATAAGGACAGTATTCCGGATTTTCCTACTCTATATAAAACACATCATATTTTATTGGAAATAAAGCCTTCTGACAAATCCTTAAATACAACCTTTAAAAAAGCATTGAACATAAAAAAAGAAATAATTAATGGACTAAACTTTGATGAGGCGGCTAAAAAATATTCCGAAGACCCCGGATCAAAAGATCGTGGAGGAAATTTAGGATATGTTAACAGAGGAACTTTTGTTAAAGAGTTTGATAGGGCTGTTTTTACTGTTGAAAAAAATAAATTAACAGACCCTATTAAAACAAGTTATGGTTATCATTTAATAGAGGTTTTAGAAAGGTCTGGTGAAAAGGTTTTAGCAAGACATATATTATTAAGAAATGAAATAACTGATTTTGATAAAAAAGAAACATATGAAAAAATAAATAAAATTAAAAATACCATAAATAATTATGATGATTTTCATAATTCTGCACAAGAGTTTTCAGACGACAAAACCAGTTCTCCAAATGGGGGACTACTTGGTATGATTGACCTCGAATTTTATCAGGTACCTGAACTTAAAAAAACCATAAAATCTATTGAAATAAAAACCGTAAGTAGTCCAGTTCTTACAAGCTTTGGATATCATTTAATATGGGTAGAAGAAATAAAAGAAGGAGGAAAAGTTTCCTTAGAAAAGAATTGGTTAGATATCGAAAAAATGGCCTTAAATAAAAAAAAATCAGATTGGTACAATAGTTGGATATTAAATATTAAAAATAAATTTTATATAAAAAGAAATCCACTTACTTATCCACAAATAGGTGGATAAATATTTATACTAAAATTATTTATTTTATCAACATTTAATAAACCAATTATCAACTTTATTTTTTTTCAATTTAAAAAAGACTATCTCGTCGACAAAACAGTTTATATTGTTAGTTATCAACATATATACCTATATAATAATAGTACTAATTTTTTATATATAAATATTTAATAAATATATAGTCTAGTTTAAGCTTGTTCTGAAACCATTATTATTTTAATATTGAAGGTTAATTATGAATATTTCAACCACAAGAAAAGAACTTCAACAAGCATTTTCAAAATTAACCAAAACTACTCAGTTAAAATCTCAAAATCCTTTAGTTAATTATACCTATATATCATCTTCTGCTGCAGGTGTTATGCTTCACTCAACAGATCTTGAGGTGGGAGTTAAAACACAAATTAATGCCTCTGTTAATAATAATGGGGAAGGATTGTTTCCTACTTCTGAAATGAACGATATTATTAATGTTATAGATGATGGTAGAGTTGATATAGAGATTTCTGGACCACATATTAATATTAAATCTGAAAAAGGAATATCTTTTGATATTTCAACAGTTCCTTTTCAAGAATATCCTGATATACCAGAAAATAAACATGAAAATTTATATTGTATTGATACCGCAAATTTAAAAGATATTATATCTTCTTTGCTATATGCAGTTAATAGTGAACCAACTAAACCTGCATTAAATGGAGCGTGTTTTAATTTTTTAGAGGACACTGTTGATTTTGTTGCAACAGACGGACATAGGCTTGTTAAAATTTCTAAACAAAATACTACAAGTATTTTAGGATCGTTTATTATTCCTAAGAAATTTTTATCTATTTTAGGATCTTTTTTAGAAGGACAATCAGAAACTAATCTAGTTATTAGTGGAAATTATATTTTTACTAATAATAATAAAGACGTTTTCTATTCTAAAATTATTGACGAAAAGTATCCTAATTATAATGCGGTAATTCCAGATGAAAATCCTCTTATTTTAAAAGCAAGTAAAAGCGAAATGCTTAATAATATAAAAGCCGCTTCTATAGCCACCAATAAAAATACAAATCAAATTTCTCTTAATCTTTCAGAGGGAAAAGTATATTTTAAAAGTGTTAATCAACCGGAAAGTAAAACGGTCTATGCCCCCTTAAAGACGGCGGAATATTCTGGTGAAGATATTTCAATAGGTTTTAATGCTCTTTATTTAAAAGAGGCTGTTTCTAAATATAATAATGAAAATATTGTTTTTTCATTTAAAGACTCTTTGTCTGCCACATTATTCTTACCTAAAATAGACGACCAAAAAACTACTATATTATTAATGCCAGTGAGGATAAATGACTAAAAACAATTATGGCGCAGATAAAATATCCGTTTTAAAAGGATTAGAAGCTGTTAGAAAAAGACCTGCCATGTATATTGGCGACGTAGGAAAAAGAGGATACCATCACCTTGTTAGTGAGGTTGTTGACAATAGTATAGATGAAGCATTAGCTGGTTTTTGTAGTTCTATAATAGTAACAATTAAAAACGATGGATTTATATCTATTGAAGATGATGGAAGAGGCATACCCGTAGAAATACATAAAACAGAAGGAAAGCCAGCCTTAGAGGTTGTTATGACGGTTTTACATGCAGGTGGAAAATTTGATAAAAATACTTATAAGGTTTCAGGAGGCCTTCATGGTGTAGGTGTTTCTGTTGTAAATGCACTGTCTGAATCTTTGATTGCTGAAGTACATAGAGATGGAAATCATTATAAACAAGAATATACTATAGGCCAACCAACAACAGAAGTAGAAAAGGTTGGAAAAAGCGACAAAACAGGGACAATAATATCTTTTAAGCCAGATCACTCAGTTTTTACACATAAGGGCTTTGAAGAAGAAATCATAAAAGGAAGACTAAAAGAATTAGCTTATTTAAATAAAAATTTATCAATTACAATGATTAATGAGCCGGAAGAAACAAAAACAGAATATTGTTTTCCAGGAGGACTTTCCGATTTTGTAAAATATTTAGATGGAGGAGAAGACCTAATTCATGATGAAATTATATCGGTTTCAAGAGAAGACATTGAGGTTCCGGTTGATTTGGCCCTTAGATATAGCACAAATTATAACAGTAATATATTTTCTTTTGTAAATAACATTAATACCATCGAAGGGGGAACTCACCTTTCAGGTTTTAGATCCGCCTTAACACGAGCATTAAATAGCTATGCAAATAAAAACGATTTAATCAAAACAAAAAAGAATGAAAAATTTTCTCTTTCTGGGGATGATTTTAGAGAGGGTTTAACAGTTGTTCTTTCTATTAAAGTTCAAGAGCCTCAGTTTGAAGGACAAACAAAAACAAAGCTTGGAAACGGCGAAGTTAAGGGAATGGTAGACAACATTGTATATGACGGAATACAGGCCTTTTTAGAACAAAACCCAAAAGTAGGAAAAAAAATTATAGAAAAGGCGGCAGAAGCTGCCAGAGCTAGAATAGCCGCAAAAAAAGCTAGAGAGCTTGTTAGAAAAAAATCAGGCCTAGGCTCAACAACTCTCCCGGGGAAATTGGCCGACTGTTCAAACAAAGACCCTCTTCAATGTGAACTTTTTTTGGTTGAGGGGGATTCGGCCGGAGGAACAGCTAAACAAGGAAGAGATAGAAGAACGCAGGCCATCTTGCCCCTAAGAGGAAAAGTTATTAATTCTGAAAAAGCAAGAGAAGATAAACTTTTAGCAAACAACGAAATACAATCTATTATAACAGCTCTTGGCTGCGGTTTTGGAGAAGGCGAAGACGACCCAAGCGGTTTTAATCCTGAAAAACTAAGATATCACAAGATAGTTATTATGACGGATGCTGATGTTGATGGTAGCCACATTAGAACCCTTTTGTTAACATTCTTTTGGAGAAAAATGAAAAGTCTTGTACAAGGGGGTTTTTTATATATGGCAATGCCTCCGCTATATAAAATGAAGCAAGGCAAAAAAGAAAGATATGCCTATACAGACGAAGAAAGAGATCAGGTTTTACAAAGGATGGAGTCTGAAAATAAGGCAAAAATTGATATTCAAAGATATAAAGGTTTAGGGGAAATGAACGCAGAACAGCTTTGGGACACAACAATGAATGCTGAAACTAGAACGCTAATACAGGTTACAGTTGATCATATTATGGAAGAAGAAACAAATATTAGATTTAGAGAGTTGATGGGAACAGAGGTAGAACACAGAAGATCTTTTATAACAGAAAGAGCAAAATTCGCAACAAATATAGATATATAAAATGGATTTAGGTAGAGACAACATATTAGACAAACAGCTAGTAAAAGAGCTTGAAGAAAGCTATTTAAACTATTCAATGTCAGTTATTATGTCGAGAGCTCTTCCAGATGCAAGAGACGGACTAAAGCCGGTTCACAGAAGAATTCTTTTTAGTATGAGCGAAATGTCTGCAATGTGGAATAGACCATATAAGAAGTCTGCCAGGGTTGTTGGGGAGGTTTTGGGTAAATATCACCCACACGGAGACAGCTCTATATATGATGCAATGGTTAGAATGGCCCAAGAGTTTTCTATGAGACACGAACTTGTTCAGGGTCAGGGCAATTTTGGCTCTATCGACGGAGACAGGGCGGCTGCAATGAGATATACTGAATCCAGGATGTCAAAAATTGGCAGCGAGCTTTTAAGAGATATAGACAAAGAAACAATCCCCTGGACAACAAACTTTGACGAAACCCTAAAAGAGCCGGCAGTTCTTCCTGCGGTATACCCAAACCTTCTTGTTAACGGATCAGAAGGAATTGCTGTTGGAATGGCAACAAAAATACCGCCACACAACCTTTCAGAGCTGGTTGATGGTCTGGTAGAGCTAATGCACAACCCAGAAGCAGAAGTAAAAGATTTAATGAAACATATAAAAGGACCAGACTTTCCAACCCACGGAAAGGCTCTTGGTATTCAAGGCATTGTTGATGCTTATGAAACAGGAAGAGGAAAGGTTATTATGCAGGGCAGAGCACATGTTGAGCCAGCTTCCAAAGGAAGAGACTCTTTGATTATTACAGAGCTGCCATATCAGGTCAACAAAGCAAATCTAATTGAAAAAATAGCCTACCTAGCTAGAGATAAAAAAATCGAAGGCGTAGCAGAACTAAGAGATGAGTCTGATAAAGATGGAATGAGGGTTGTTGTTGAAATAAAAAGAGATGCGGTTCCAGAGGTGGTTTTAAATCAGCTATACAAACAAACACAACTACAAGATACTTTTGGAATAATATTATTAGCCCTTGTTGATGGAACGCCAAAAGTTATGAACCTAAAAGAAATTCTTGAAGTTTTTATATCCTTTAGGCTGGACATAGTAGTAAAAAGAACAAAGTTTGATTTAGCAAAAGCAGAGGCAAGAGCACACATATTAGAGGGTTTAAAAATTGCCCTTAAAAATATTGATAAAATTGTTGAAACAATTAAAAAAAGCAAGGACCCGGTTTCTGCCAAAGAGGCCCTAATGACGGGCTTTGGCCTTTCTGAAAAACAATCCCAAGCTATTTTAGACATGAGACTACAAAGGTTAACCGGTCTTGAGACAGATAAAATTATTAGCGAATACAAGGATATTATTCAGCACATATCTGAACTAAAGGGGATTTTAGAAAGTAAATCAAAAAGAATGGAAATTATTAAGGAAGAGCTTCTTGAGGTTAAGGAAAAATATGGAGAAGAAAGAAGAACAGAAATAATAAAGGATTTTACAACCCTTAGTATTGAAGACATGATAGCTGAAGAAGAAATGGTTTTAACTGTAACCCACAATGGATATATAAAAAGAACGAGCCTTAGCACCTATAGAAGCCAAAGAAGGGGGGGCAGGGGTGTTCAGGGAGCAAGCTCAAGAGAGGAAGATTTTGTTGAACATTTATTTGTAGCAAACACACACAGCTATATTTTATTTTTTACAGACAAAGGAAAGTGTTATTGGGTAAAGGTTTATGATATACCAGAAGGAGGAAGGGCGGCCAAAGGAAGGGCTATTGTAAATCTTATTGGTTGTGAGCCGGACGAAAAAGTAAGCGCCTTTATAAGTGTTAAAGAGTTTAACGAAAATCATTTTGTAGTAATGGCAACAGAAAAAGGAATAGTTAAAAAAACAAAATTGTCCGCATATTCAAACCCAAGGAAAAAAGGTATTTATGCTGTTGAGATAAGAGACGGTGATAAGCTTATAGAGGCAAGGGTTTCTACAGGAGACAATGATATCTTGCTTGGAACCAGAAATGGAAAATCTATTAGGTTTTCTGAGGAGCAAATCAGACCAAGCGGCAGAAAAACAATGGGCGTAAAGGGAATAACCTTGAGCTCAGAAGACGACAGGCTTGTGGGAATGTTGTTAATAAAAAGAGAAGGCACAACGGTGTTGGTTGCCACAGAAAAAGGGTTTGGAAAAAGAACGGAAATATCGCAATACCGCGCCCAAAAAAGGGGCGGAAAGGGTGTGTTAACCATGAAAACTACAGAAAAGGTGGGGAAAATGGTTACCATTAAAGAGGTTGTAGACAAAGATGACTTAATGATAATTACCAATCAGGGCGTATTAATTAGGCAGCCCGTTGCTCAAATAAGGGCTATAGGAAGAGCAACCCAGGGGGTTAAGCTTATAAAGCTTGGAGAAGGAACCTTGGTTTCTTCAATTACCAGAATAATGACAGAAGAAGAGGGTGGCGAAGAAAAAACCCAAGAAGAGGTTAACGATGAAAACAGTAACCCAAAAACTGAAGAAGCTACAAGCTAGCCTCCCACAAAACAAAAAAATCAAATTGGTGGTTGTCACCAAAACCAGAACGTCCAAAGAAATAGAAGAAGCAATATCTGCTGGCGCGGCGTCAATAGGAGAAAACAAAATTCAAGAAGCAGAAAAAAAATTTCCAAGTATTAATAATTTAAAAAATGTAGAAAAAAGGCTTATAGGAAATCTGCAATCAAACAAAACAAACAAGGCAGTAAAACTTTTTGATGTTATAGATACGGTAGACACGGAAAAAATTGCAAAAAAAATTTCAAACTCTGCCGAAAAAATAAATAAAATACAAAGGGTTTTAATTCAAATAAACAGCAGCGGAGAAGATACAAAATCCGGTTTTATGCTTAAAGATAAAGAAAAAATTCAAAGATGCGCTGATAACAAAAACATTAAAATAGAGGGGCTTATGACAATGGGCCCTAACACAAAAAACAAGAAAGATATAGCGAAAGCCTTTAAGAAGACAAAAGAGCTTTTTGATTGTCTTAACACGTCTGATAAGCTAGAAATGAAAACCCTTTCAATGGGCATGAGTGGCGACTATAAAATTGCGATTGAGCAGGGGTCTACAGATATAAGGGTGGGCTCAGCCATCTTTGGGCCAAGAGACTGATCTTGCACTTAAAGAAAAAACTCCACACAAAAGAAAACAAAAAGTTTTTAAGCGGTGGCTCAAAAGGGCTCCCCGCCTCTTTTTTTTTAATTTATATAGTGCTTGAATATGAAAAAGCCTTTAATGTTCAAAGATATGAAATAGGCGAAACATGGTTTTTTGTTTTGTTTTTTTTAATTTTTTTAGAGGCGGCGTTTATTTTTTTTTGGTCCCTGCTGGGCTTTATAACAAAAGAAAGGGCAAGAGGTTTTAATACCAAGGGTATATATGCTTTTGTTCGCCACCCCATTTGTACTCTTGTTGTTTTTCATATAAACATTCTTGCTTCTCTGTGGTTTGGGTCATACTTGTTGCTTTTTTTAATGCCCCTACAATACCTGTTATGGCTTAAAATAATTGTTAGGGAAGAAGAATACCTTGTTGGCATATTTGGGCAAGAATATATAGATTATATGTCCAACGTTTCCCGGTTTATTCCATGGAAATAGTTAAACTTTAAAGGAGAAAGAATGAAAAGATTAATTTTAACATTATTATTTATGGGGGCCGTCATGTCACAAGAAAAGTTTTATGGATTTGAGTTTGTTAAAGAGTCTGGAGGTATAAAAGAATATACAATGACATCAAACGGCTTAAGAGTTTTATTAAAACAAGACAACACGGCGCCAGTTGCAACCTTTATGGTAACCTACGAGGTTGGTTCAAGAAACGAGGCTATTGGTTACACGGGATCTACACACCTTTTAGAGCATTTAATGTTTAAGGGCTCGAGAAAGTTTAACACAAAAAAAGGGAACTCAGTTTTTCAAACTCTTCAATCTCTCGGCGCAAGAATGAACGCCACAACCTGGCTTGATAGAACAAATTATTTTGCTGTTCTACCAAGCGAACACCTTGAAACCTTAATTGAAATAGAAGCTGACAGGATGAGAAGCGCCTATATTAAAGAAGAAGACAGGCAATCAGAGATGACAGTTGTTAGAAATGAGTTTGAAAGAGGTCAAAACAGTCCTTCGGGGGTTTTAGACGAAAATATTTGGGCCACAGCATATCAGGCGCACCCATATCACCACTCTACAATTGGGTGGAAAGAGGATATTGAAAACGTTTCAATTGAAAGGCTTAAAGAGTTTTATGACACCTTCTATTGGCCAAACAACGCAACGGCAATAGCTATAGGAGACTTTACAGAAGCAGATGCGCTTTCAGTGATCAAAAAGCATTTTGGAAAAATAAGAAAAAGCACAAAACCAATTCCAGAGGTATACACAGCAGAACCAAAACAAGAAGGAATAAGAACAATTACTCTTAAGAGAGCTGGTCAACAAGGAATTGTTGGCGTAGCACACAAAACCCCCTCAGCCACAAACCCGGATGCGGCAGCTTTTATGGTGTTGTCGTCGATTCTTTCTTCAGGAAAAAACAGCAGGTTTTATAAAAATATTACAGACAAAGGGCTAACAACAAGCGTTTATATTTGGGACTCTCTCTTCAGAGACCCGGGCCTGTTTACCGTCTATGCAAACCTTTCTCCAGACGTAGACCACAAAACAGTAGAAGAAGCAATTGTTAATGAATATGAAAAAATAAAGAAAGACGGTGTAAGCGAAGAAGAAGTTAAAAGGGCACAGTCGCAGCTTATTGCATCAATGAAGTTTTCTCAGGATGGAAGCTATGCAGTGGCTAGCGGGTTAAATGAGGCTATAGCAAGCGGAGACTGGACACTTTATACAACATATGGTGACAAGATAGGCGCTGTGACAAAAGAAGACATAAAGAAAACTGTGAATAAATACTTTCTTGAAGATTTGAGCACTATAGGATATTTTGTTCCCCTAGGCTCTGGAGGTCAGGGACAAAAACCCGCAACAAGCGCTAAAGAGCTAGAAAAAATGAAACAAAAACATTTTTCAACAGAAGAAGAGCTTTTGTCCTCAAAAATCATAGACACCGAACCGGTGAAAGGGATAAGACTTTTAACCCTTAAAAGAGGAACGGGGGTTGTAACCATGAGGGGCAGTATGTTGGGTGGAGACATTTATTCTACAAAAAACAACAGAACAGCAGATATGGTGACAGCTATGCTCGATCAAGGAACAACAAACATGTCTAAGTTTGAAATTAGCGAAAAGCTTGAGTCTGCAGGGGCTCGCCTAAATTTTTTTAACGGACAAGCAAGGGTGGGCTTTAGTGGAAAGTTTTTGTCAGACGACACAAACATGGTTATAGGTCTTTTAGCTGATCAATTAAAAAACCCGCTTTTTTCAAAAGATGAGTTAGAAAAATCAAAAAAAAGACAAATAGCCGGATATAAGCGATCCAAAGAGAGCACAAGAGGAAATGCAATGAATGACATGTTGCAGGCTTTTTATGGTTCTGACCACCAAAACTCACCAACAAACCCAGATAGGGCTATAGAACAAATAAAGAAGCTCACATCCGAAGACTTAAAAGACTATCACAGTAAAAACTATGGACTAGGATCCATGGTTTTGGTTGTTGTTGGCGATGTTGATCATATGAAAATGGAAAACCTAATAAAACAAAGCTTTGACGACTGGAAACAGTCGCCCCTAAAAAACAAGGAAGAACAAAAGACTGGAAACAAGGTAGCAAACAAGGCTTATGTGACCATGGAAGACAAAACAAGCACAGACTTTGTTGTTGGGACAGCGCTCGGTATTGACAGGTATCACCCAGACTACCTACCTCTTTATTTAGCAACACACACATTGGGCGGAAATTTTTCTGCAAGACTTATGCAAACAGTAAGGGTTAAAGAGGGTTTAACTTATGGTATTAATTCTGCGCTGAGCGGGTTTGGAAATAGTAATGATGGCTATTGGATGGTTGGAGGAACCTTCTCGCCAAAACTTCTTTCAAAGGGCGAAAGCTCAACACTTCGAGAAATAAAAAAATGGGCAGAAGGGGGAATAACACAAAAAGAGCTTGACGTAACAAAATCAACGCTAATTGGAGGCTTTCAGGTTGGTTTTGATACAACCGGAGGGTTAGCCGGAGGAATTTTAAATGCAGCCGTTGTTCACAACGACCTTACATATCTTGACAGTTATCCAAACATGTTAAAATCTATTACCTTAGATCAGGTAAATAGCGCTATATCAAAATATATTAGCTTTGATGGGCTATATCAGGTAGCAGCTGGTACTATTGACAAGGATGGAAAACCAATAGAGGATAAGTAAACCAAGGTGGTTAAAGCAATATTGGCCTGCGACAACAGCGGGGGTGTAAGCAAGGACGGAACAATACCCTGGCCAAAAAACAAAAAAGACCTTGGGTGGTTTAAAAAAAACACAACAAACAACGTTGTTGTAATGGGGTCAAAAACATGGGTCGACCCGCTGATGCCCTGGCCACTACCAAACAGAATAAACGTTCTAGCAACATCAAGAAAGGATGAGCTTCCAGGAGCAGACAAATATGTTTATGGAGACCTTAATGGTGAGCTTAAGGCCCTTAAAGAAGAATACCCCGGTAAAACCATTTGGGTAATCGGTGGACCTAACATAATTAAACAAACACTAGAATCAATCGAAGAGTTTTATTTAAGTAAAATACCGGGAGATTATGACTGTGACGGTTTTTTATCTTTAAAGGATATAGAAACTCTCTTTAAGAAAACTTGGTTTGAAAAACACGAAAGTGTTGAATTCCAAATTTGGAAAAAAATTAAATGAAGCAATATATTAAAGCACTTGAACACATTCTCGACAAAGGCAAGCAAAGAGGCGACAGAACTGGAGTAGGAACAAAGGGTGTTTTTGGATACCAAATGCGCTTTGACCTTAGGAACGGTTTTCCCGCTGTTACAACAAAAAAACTAGCCTGGAAAAGTGTTGTAAGTGAACTGCTTTGGTTTTTAGAGGGCAGTACAGACGAAAGAAGGTTGGCAGAAATACACTTTGGAAAATCAAGGAAAGAGATAGTAGATAAAAAAACTATTTGGACGGCCAATGCGAACAAACAGGGAGTGGAGTTGGGGTACACAAACAACGAAACCCAAAAAGAGCTAGGACCTGTTTATGGAAAACAGTGGAGGTCTTGGGGTAAAGACACCGGAGGAGAAGATCAGATTAAAAAAATAATCTTTGACCTCAAAAACAACCCGAACAGCAGAAGGCACATTGTTAGTGCGTGGAATGTAGAAAAAATTGATAAAATGGCCCTGCCCCCATGTCACACAATGTTTCAGTTCCACATTCAAGACAATGAGCTGAGCTGTCAGCTTTATCAAAGAAGCGCAGACATGTTTTTAGGGGTTCCTTTTAATGTAGCCTCCTATGCTTTATTGACCCATATAATATCAAATATTTTAAAACTACAGCCGGGAGATTTTATATGGACTGGGGGAGATTGCCACATATATAATAACCATTTTGAGCAAGTAAAAGAGCAGGTTACAAGAAAACCAAAAACAGCCCCCGCTCTAGAAATGCCAAACTTTAAAAACATAGAAAGCGTGATTGCTTCTAAACCAAAAGATTTTAAGCTGGTTAACTACGAACCAATGGACAGCATTAAAGCCCCAATGGCCGTTTAGTTTTTTTTCCACAATAGTTCTGAGAAACAGGTGCTTTTTGGTTTATATTCACACCACACCACAACAAAAAAAATGAGAAAAGAAAAATTCAGAAACATTGCTATCATAGCACACGTAGATCACGGAAAAACCACCCTTGTAGATGGAATGTTGCAACAAAGCGGAACTTTTAAAGCCCACCAAGAGATAGAAGATAGGGTGATGGATTCGATGGATATTGAGAAAGAGAGGGGAATTACAATCACAGCAAAAAATACAGCTGTGTATTATAAAGACATTAAAATAAATATTATGGACACCCCCGGACACGCAGATTTTGGCGGTGAGGTTGAAAGGAGTTTAAACCTTGTAGACGGAGCGCTTCTGTTGGTAGACGCAAGCGAAGGCCCCCTCCCCCAGACAAGGTTTGTTTTAAAAAAGGCCCTAGATAAAGATATCCCAATAATTCTAGTTATTAATAAAATTGACAGGCCGGATGCACGAATCAAAGAGGTGGTAAATGAGGCGTACGATCTATTTATAGATTTGGGAGCAACCGAAGAGCAAATAGAGTTTCCAATCTTGTATACCAACGCTAAAGAGGGGTTAGCAAACTCAGAAGAGGGGGGAGACTCAAAAAACCTGGACCCGCTTTTTTCTGCAATATTACAAAATATTCCAGGGCCAATAGCGGACGACACCACAACACCACAGTTCTTAATTACGAACCTAGACTATGATCCGTATGTAGGCCAAATAGCAATTGGAAGACTTAATAATGGCGAGCTTGAAATGAATAAAAATTATGCACTGTGTGGTGAAACAAAAACAACAAAAAATGTGAAATTTTCTGCGCTTTATACGTTTAAGGGGTTAAAAAAAATAAAAGTCGAAAAGCTTGAAGCGGGAGATATTATAGCCACAGCAGGAATTGAAGGTATTTCAATAGGCGATACTGTATCGGCGAGCGAAAATCCCAAACCCTTACCAAGAATAGAGGTAGACGAGCCAACAGTTTCAATGCTTTTTTATGTAAATAGCGGACCCTTTGCCGGGACAGAGGGAAAATATTTAACCACAAGACATATAAACGACAGACTTGAGCAAGAGGTTTTAAGCAATGTATCTCTAGAGGTTTTAAAAACAGACAGAGCAGACGCCTACGAGGTTAGGGGGAGAGGAGAGTTGCAAATGGCTGTTTTAATTGAAACAATGAGAAGAGAAGGTTATGAGTTTATGGTTTCAAAACCAAAAGTTATTACCAAAGAAGAGGGGGGCCAAATACTCGAACCAATGGAGAAGGTTTTCCTAGATGTACCAGAAGAAAGAGTTGGGGTGGTTACAGAAAAACTTTCTGAAAGAAAAGGGAGAATGACAAACCTACAAAACCACGGATTTGGAAGAGCGTCTTTGGAGTTTTTAATCCCTTCAAGGGGTTTAATTGGCTTTAGAAGTCAGTTTATAACAGACACAAAAGGTGCAGGAATTATGAACAAAATGTTTGAAGGATACCAACCCTGGTTTGGAAGAATTCCACAAAGAAATACAGGTGCATTAATTGCAGATAGACCAGGAAAGGTAACAACATATGCATGTGTTAACATGGCAGACAGGGGGGAATTTTTTGTTGAAATAGGAACCGAGGTGTATAATGGAATGGTTGTAGGAGAAAGAAATAAAACAAACGACCTAGCTTTAAATATTACGCGAGAAAAAAAACTTTCTAACATGAGAAGCTCTGGCTCGGACAACACTGTAACAGTAAGACCTCCTAGAAACCTATCTTTAGATCAGTCGCTGGAGTTTATATCAGAAGATGAGCTGGTAGAAATTACCCCAAAAGCAATTAGGTTAAGAAAGATGGAGCTGGATCAACAAAAAAGGGAATCCATTCAAAAAAAAGAAAGACTATCAGATCAGGCCGGCGCCTAATCACCATATTTTATTACAAAAAAAACGCCAAGCAAGGTAATAAAACCTCCAAAAAAAACATGAGCCCCAACAGGCTCTCCAAAAAAGAAAAAAGCGCCTATTGAAGAAATTACCGGCTCACCCAAAGGGACGGCGGCCACGGTGGTAGCGCTAAGAGATTTAACCAAAAAATAAAATATGTTGTGTCCAACCATTGTTGGAATGGCGGCAAGAAAAACAAACCAACCAAAGTTGTTTGCTTCAAAATTTAGAACGGATATGCCCTCAAAAAGAGAAATAACAAATAAACAGACAGACGCGTAGAGGAAAATCCACCTAGAGTATTCAAACAAACCAACGCTCCTTCTAACATTTTTTCCTATTAAAAGCACAGCAGCCATTGCAACAGAACAAAGAACAGCAAGAACGTTTCCAGCGCTGCTCGTTTCACTAAAACTGCTTTGACTTATAAGAACAAGCGCACCGCAGAGGGCCAAGGCTAAACCAAGCGACACTCGAAAAGAAAAAGGTTTTTTTTGAAAAAGGATAGAAAAAATTTCAGTAAAAACAGGAGATATGGTGCCCAGCAGGGCAGCTTCAGCAATAGAGGTGAGTTGAACACTTCGAAAAAAGAGTGCAAAGTGCGCCCCCAAAAAAAGACCAGCAACTAAAATTTTTTTATTAGGAACAAAAGTAAAAATAGTTTTGTAAGATATTATAAAGGCCATTGTGCTAGCCAAAAACATTCTCCAAAAAGCAATTGTGGTTGAAGAAAGGTTTGGTAAAAAACGTACAACCCAAGCAGAAGAGCTGACGGCAAGAAGCGCAATAAAAAGCAAAACATATTTATTTTTTAAAAAAGGATACATTAAAATGAAGATAAACCATATCAAGAAACTAAGCATTGTTTTTTGTATTTCTTTTTTGTTTGCTACAGACAAAGAGCAAATCCTTAACGCGGTTGTAGCACAAACGGGATCCTTAAAGGCGCCAAAGGCGGAGTATATAGTTGGCGTGTTTAATGACCCGAGGCTTAAAGAAGAAGATGCCATACTAAAAAGGTTCGAAAAAAAACCAGAAAAAATAAAAACATACCAACAGTATAAAAAAATATTTATAAACGAGGCGCGCATAAAGAGCGGGACAAAGTTTTACAGCAAACACAAAGAGCTTTTGGCGAGGATTGTATCAGAGTTTGAAATAGACCCGCTGATTCTTGTTGCAATAGTTGGCGTAGAAACAAACTACGGTTTAAAAACATCAGAATTTTCAGTAATGAACTCTCTGTATACACAGGCGCTAAACATGCCCAACAGATCTAAGTGGGCAACTAAAGAGATTGCAGAGCTTTTAATTTTTTGCAACACCAACAACATTGATCCGTATGGTCTTGAGGGTTCTTATGCTGGGGCGTTTGGGTTTGGGCAGTTTATACCCTCCAGCTTTAACAAGCTTTCTATTGATTACAACAAAGACGGCGCTAAAGACCCATATAACTGGGAGGACGTGTTAGGCAGCATTGCATACTATCTAACAGAAAACGGATACCCAAAAAACGACTTTAATTTTTCTCACAAATCAAAAGCGTGGAGAGGGATTCGCACGTATAACAGATCAGACAAGTATGCAAACGTTATAATTGATTTAAGAAATGAAATATCTAAAAGAATTTTTTTATTAAAGTAGCAAGAAACACTTTTTTTTCGGTGTATGGAGGGAGCATGAGCCTAAAGGGCGAAAACCCGCTACTTTCTAATATAGCTTTTTGATGAGAAAAAGCATCAAAGCCAAACTTTCCATGATAGCTTCCAACCCCACTGTTGTTAATACCGCCAAAAGGTAGGTTTGGGTTGGTATGATGTAAAACACAGTCGTTTATTACCAGCCCACCGCTAGAGGTAGAGTTTGAAACTAAACGCTGGTTTTTTTTGTTTTTACTAAAAAGATATAAGGCTAAAGGCTTGGGTTTTTTATTAATATATTTAATAGCCGACTTGATGTTTGTAACCTTTAAAACCGGCAAAAGGGGACCAAAAATTTCCTCCTTCATTATAGGGTTGTCCACAACCACTTCTGTTAAAACCGTTGGGGAGATATAAAGAGATTTTTTGTTTTTATTGCCACCACAAGAAATCTTAGCACCATGGCTTATAGAACTATTTAAAACATCTTCGAGCCTGTTAAAGTGAGACTTATTTGCAATGGCACAATAGTCTTTAGACCCACCCTCAAGGTTGTTTTCAAAAAAACTAACAATGTTTTTATTTAGCTCTTTAACAAGCCTGTCATGAACAGGCGCTTCGCATAAAATATAATCCGGAGCAGTGCACGTCTGCCCAGCGTTGGCAAACTTAAAAAAAGCTATTTTCCAGGCCGCATCTTTAATGTTGGCAGAGCTATCAACAATTGTTGGAGACTTTCCTCCAAGTTCAAGCGTAACACCAGCCAAATGTTTTGCAGCGGCAGCCATAACAATTTTTCCAATTTCAGGACTTCCTGTAAACAAAATGTGATTAAAGGGAAGGGAGAGCAGTTTTTCTGCTACATCTTTTTCTCCCAAAAAGACAGCAACCTCATTTTCTTCAAAAGTTTTTTTTACTAAGCTTTTCACAACCCGACCAGACTCCGGAGTAAGCTCTGACGGTTTAATAATAGCTGTGTTCCCAGCAGCAATTGCCGCTATCAGCGGGTTTAAACACAACATAATCGGATAGTTCCAAGGAGATATAATTAAAACGGTGCCTTTTGGCTCGGGCTTAACCCAGCTCTTTGTAAAAGAAATAGCAGCGGGGGTGGGAACCCTTCTTTTTTTCATCCAACTTTTAATGTTTTTAATTGCAAAAAGCGCCTCAGTTTTTACCCCAAGAATTTCAGCCAAGTATACTTCAGTTTTGCTTTTACCCAGGTCTTTTGAAAGGGCAGAAAGCACCTCTTCTTCCATTGCTAAAAAATTTTTTAATAAAAGCCGAATCTTTTTTTGTCTTTGTTTATAAGACGTTCCAGCTAAAGAGAGGTGAATTTTTTTTTGAGAGCTAAAGATATTGTCTATATTTTGCATCCAAAAGAAATATATGAATTTTTATAAAACGATGTTAGAAGTAATAAGATTATAATTAATTTATGCTATGATTAAAAAAGTGGACATAGCACATGCAGGGCAATCACCAGAAGAGGCTTTGATATTGCTAGAAACGGCGATAAGTACGGCAAAAAATGAACCAAACGTTGTTGCGGTTAAGGTTGTGCACGGCTTAGGTTCGGGCAGAGTAGCTGAAAAAGTTAGAGAGTGGGCAAAAGATCAAGAGGGGCGTTTTACCGCAGTAATACCTGGAGAGGAATATGATGCGTTTAATAAGAGCGCTGTGGATATGAGGTCCCAACTTTTAAACAAAAAGGACAGAGACTTTAATAACAGAAATCCAGGAATAACAATTTTTTGGCTCTAATCATTAAGAGGTATTTCTTTAAACAAAACACCGATGTTTTTCAGTCTTTTTATAAGGACGTCGCCAAGACCAACAGATGGAGTGAGTAGGCCACCAAACCCTTCCCCGCCGGGGAAATCAGCCGGATTTTCAATAGCCAAACAAAGCGCACTTTCACACGCCATCCTTGATGTCATTTTATAACCAGGGTCGCCACTTGCAGACATAGAAAATGCACGAAATCCATCCTGAGTTTCTACTAAAAATCTGCTCTTAAAAAAACCAGAATCCATTGCTTTTTGTGATGGTCCTTCGCCGGGCTTTCTGAAAAAACCTCTCAAAAGCTTGCGCAAAGGAGAAACAATAACCAGCCCAAGAGCTAGAGTTATAAACGAGACCTTTCTTGCGGCGCTTTTTTTAGAATAATATGCACCTTCAGAATAAACAAAATCATCCCCATAATATTTTCCAACAGACTTTGATAATGCTGCTGACCTTCTTACAACTCGGGTGTTTGGTAGGGCCATTACGAAGGGGCCCGTCCAGCCACCAAGCTGTGGTATTTCCTGCACTTTAATTTTGTCGTTTGTGTTTTTCTTTTGGTTTTCAGAAAGAGAGTTTTTTGGATTTAAAGAAAATTTTCCAAGACCGCGCTTAGCCAACTTTGCGTCCATAGAAGAAAACATTGTTTCCATTGTTCCCCCAGAAGCTTCGCCCTTCCACGCCTGAAAACACTGAATGCTTTTAACGTCTCCAACCACTTGATTAACAGCATAAAACGAACCCAAGTCAGAGGGCGCAGAATCAAAACCACAAGCATTTATTATTCTAAGCCCTTTGTCTCTAGCTTCTTTGTGGTGCTTTTCAATCATGTCTTTAATCCAAAAACTTTCACCGGTTATATCGACATAGTGACAATGATTTTTAACACATGCCGCCAAAAGATCGGACCCATATTTGTGGTAAGGACCGGCCGTTGAAAGAACAACCTCTGTTTCTTTACACATTTTTTCAAGAGCATCAATGTCAAACGCATCAGCAACGATTATGGGAAAAGGAAGGCCATGATTTTTTTTAATTTTTTTGAGCTTTTCTAAACTTCTACCAGCAATTGCTATTGGAATATCAGAATATTTTTCGGACATAAATTTTGCACAAAGCTCGCCGGTAAACCCGGTTGCTCCAAAAATAACTATTTTATATTTTCTACTCATAGTTCAACTTGTGCTGCAGCTAGGCGAGCAATAGGAATACGATAAGGAGAACAGCTGACATAGTCAAGCCCCAATGTTTTGCAAAACACTATACTGCTTGGATCTCCTCCATGTTCACCACAAATACCAATTGAAATTTTATTTTTAGCAGCTTTTGCGTCACCAGCTGCAATTGACATGAGCTTTCCAACTCCCTCAGTATCTATTTGTTCAAACGGGTCTACCTCAATGATATTTTTTTCAAAATAATGAGGAAAGAATGAGGCGGTATCATCTCTACTAAACCCAAAAGTTGTTTGGGTTAAGTCGTTTGTACCAAAGCTTAAAAAATCAACATTTTTTGCAATCTCCCCAGCAATAAGACAGGCGCGAGGAACCTCAATCATTGTTCCAACCTTAAAGGATAAGGACAAACCTTTTTCATTTTTTAGGCTTTCATAAACCCCCATGACAATATCTTTTTGACTGATAAGTTCGTTTAAGTGAGACACAAGAGGTATCATTATTTCAACACAGGGGTTGTACCCTTGTTTTTTAAGCCTGAGCGCAGCCCCAAGAATTGCTTTTGCCTGCATCGCGGTAATATCGGGATAAGAAATTCCAAGCCTACAGCCCCTGTGACCAAGCATCGGATTTGATTCTCTCAAAGAATCAACCCTGTCTCCAGCTTCTTTTAAAGATAGGCCCAAGCCTAAAGCAAGCACCTTCAGCTCTTTTTGGTTTATGTTTAGAAACTCGTGCAAAGGAGGATCAAGAAGTCTAACGGTGACAGGTAGCCCATCCATTTTTTTTAGTATACCATAAAAGTCTTTAGTTTGATAGGGAAGAATTTTTTTGAGATGAGCAGACCTTTCTTTTTTTGATTCAGACAAAATCATTTTTCTAAAGTTATAAACACGCCTCTCATCAAAAAACATATGTTCTGTCCTACAAAGACCTACGCCCTCAGCGCCAAAATCCAAAGCTTTTTGACAGTCTTCAGGGGTGTCAGCGTTGGTTCTAACTTTTAGCTTTCTAAACTTGTCTGCCCAAGACAACAATTCGTTTAATGGGCCAGATGAACCAAGGGGGTTTTGAAATAGCTTTAAACGCCCAAGAAAAATTTCACCAGTAGAGCCATTAAGGGTTACAAAATCACCTTCCTTAATTTTTGCTGTTCCCAACATAGCAAAGCGCAACCCTTTGTCTATTATAAGCGTTTGACAGCCAACGACACAGCTTTTCCCCCACCCTCTCGCTACAAGAGCGGCGTGGCTTGTTAGGCCGCCCCTGGATGTAAGTATGCCTTCAGAATAATGCATGCCATGAATATCCTCAGGAGAGGTTTCTTCTCTTACCAAAATAACTTTCTTGCCTTTCTTGCCAAGGCTCTCTGCTTTTTCAGCAGAAAAAACTACAGCACCGGAAGAGGCGCCGGGTCCGGCAGGAAGACCAAATCCCGCCGAAAGATTCTTTTCCAGCTCACTTGGTTGTATATTTTTTAAAAGACTTTCATAAATTTGCAAGGGCTTTACTCGGCGAACAGCCTCCTTTTTTGAAATTAATTTTTCTTCTACCATGTCAGTAGCAATTTTAATTGCAGCAATCCCCGTTCTTTTTCCTCTCCTTGTTTGTAGCATCCACAGTTTGCTTTCCTGAACTGTAAACTCAATGTCTTGCATATCATCATAGTGTTTCTCAAGCTTTTTTCTAATATTGTTTAGCTCTTTAAATGCGCCTGGCATTGCAACAAACAGAGAATTTTTAGATTTTTTTTCATCAACAATAGGGTGGGGGGTTCTAATTCCCGCAACAACATCTTCCCCCTGGGCATTTGGAAGCCACTCCCCAAAAAACATATTTTCTCCCGTTGAAGGATTTCTTGTAAATGCAACGCCGGTTCCACAATTTGTTCCTTGGTTTCCAAAGACCATGGCCTGAACATTTACCGCAGTCCCCATTGAGGAAGGAATTTTTTCAAAAACCCTATATTCGCGAGCCCTTTTTCCATTCCAGCTGGCAAAAACTGCTTCAACGGCACCATAAAGCTGATCGTAGTGGTTGTCTGGAAAGGGGGTGCCAAATGTTCTTTTAACTAGGGCTAGATACTTTTTGGACAAGAGCTCCCAGTCTTCAGAGGTCATGAATGAGTCATTTTTATAGCCTTTGGTTTTTTTAGTTTTTTGTAATAATTCCTCCATTTTTTCTCGTATGGAGAGGCTTGTTTTGTTTAACCCCAGAGCTTTTTCCATTACAACATCAGAATACATCATAATTAGTCTTCTATAGCTATCATAAACAAAGCGGCTGTTTCCAGTTTTTTGAATCATGTGGGGTATTGTTTGTGAGGTAAGGCCGATATTTAAAACTGTTTCCATCATGCCCGGCATAGAAACGGGAGCACCAGACCTTACAGAAAACAAAAGAGGGTTTTCTCCTCCGAAAGATTTACCAAGCATCTTCTCAGTTTTGGAAATATTTTTTTTAATATTTTTTTTAAGAGCAATGGTGAGGGCGCCTTTTCTCAAATAGTCCGAACAAAGAGCTGTAGCCAACGTAAACCCCGGAGGTACTGGAAGCCCCAGCTTACACATTTCTGCAATATTTGCACCCTTTCCGCCCAAGATGTCAACCATATGTTGGTCACCATCTGTTTGTAGTTGAGAAAAAAAATATATTTTTTGTTTATTGTTCATTATGAATACATTTAATTGATTTACAAAATAACCTTTAAGAGCAAAACAACTTAAGGAGAGACAGTGAAAAAAACATTTATATTATTTATGACAGTACTATTTATTTCGTGTTCTGGAGAAATTTATGAGGATGAAATCAAAATTGGAGAAAACAACTTGGCCTATGTTGCCGATACAGATAAGCTCTTTTCTGGAGATGTTCTTGATAAGTATGGTGAAAAATTAGGAACATATAAGAAGGGAGTAAAAGATGGAGCCTGGATTGAAATAGACTATAAAAATGGAACCAGAAAGAAGGCAAACTACATTAAAGGTTCGCCCGATGGAGAACAAATTACTTATGTTTTTCCAGGAGCAATGGACAACAACAAGCGACTAGAATATATTAAATATGAAAATGGAAAGCCTACCGGGACATGGACCCAGTGGAGCAGAGATACAGAAAACAGGCTTAGAAAAACAGGAGAAATAGTTTTTGAAGATGGAGATGGTAGATGGAGAGAGTGGGACCCAAACACCCTAGTTGTTGTAAGGGCGGGAGACTATAAAAACTGGCAACGACAAGGATTGTGGAAAAGCTGGGACGCGCAAGAGGTTTTAGTTAGCGAAGGAGAATATGATCAAGACAAAAAAATAGGTAAATGGATCTGGTATACAGATGGAGAAGATAAGGGGTGGCAGGAAAACTATAACAACGGCATACTGGATGGCGAGTTTCACAACCTTTCCCCTTATGCCGAAATTAGAGGAAAAGGTAAATACAAAGAGGGCACTAAGACAGGAGAGTGGCAAGAGTATTATTCAGAACAAGACGGCTCTCTAGAAAGATCACAGAGCGGAGCATACCAGCTTGGTAAAAAAGAAGGTCTTTGGTCATTATATGCAAAAAATGGAAGAAGGGTTGGTGAAGGAGTGTTCGTTTCAGATGTTAAAGAGGGAGAGTGGACAGAGGGACCAGACATTGATTTTGGATCAAGGTTTTTTGGAAATGGCACATACAGCAATAACCAAAAAAACGGAGTGTGGAACTATGTAGCACCAAGACAAAACCCCACCATTACAGGAGGTTTCACGGATGGAAATCCTTCGGGAGAATGGGTGGTTGTTTTTAATAAAAAAACATATAAGGGCAGCCTAGAAGAGTTAAAAAAACAGGTTCCCAAATTAAAAGAATTTTCTTTTTAAATTTAGAACAACAAAACTTGCTGTGAGGTAGCTTTTAAAAAGCAATTTGTCTTTATATTTATATAAATGCGTTTTAAAATAAACATCACCAAAATATGTCTATAATAAAACTATTAACGTCTTCTGTGGGGAGAAAAATTTTAATGGCCATCACGGGCCTGTCCCTAGCTCTGTTTATGGCCTTTCATTTATTTGGAAATCTTTTCCTTTTTGTTGGAGAAGCAGCGTTTAATGGATATGTAGAAAAGCTACACAAGCTCGGTTTTTTAATAAGAATAGCTGAATTTTTTTTAGTGCTTTTTGTTTTTAGCCACGCATATAGCGGAATTCTCCTTTGGATTAAAAACAGAAAAGCAAAGAAGGTTTCCGGTTCTTACAGCAAAGAAAACACCCCCGGAGCGGCCAAATATGCCGCTTTTACGGGAAGTGTCGTTTTTATTTTTTTAGCAACACACTGGTCGACGTTTTGGTATAAGTTTAATTTTGATTTGAGAGGAATGAGTTATTATTATGTTGTTACAGAAAGCTCTGTAGGGTTCGGAAGTCCCTTGGTTTCAATTTTTTACATTATAGCCATTGCTTTATTGGGCTACCATTTAAAGCACGGCATAGCCTCGGCCGGCCAAACACTGGGAATAGCCGGAACAAAATATGAAAAAACATACAACAATATTGCTGCCATTTTTTGGTTTTGGATACCGCTCGGATTTATATCAATTCCAATATGGTTTGGATTTCTTGTGAGAATAATATGACAGACTTTAATTTATTTTCTAAAGCTCCAGACGGAGATCTTTATACAAAATGGGAGGACTATAAAAACTCATTACAAAAGCTTTCGCCAGAAGAAGCAAACAAATATAAAGTCATTGTAATAGGAACAGGGCTTGCTGGAGCGTCAGCATCAGCAACCTTAGCAGAAAAAGGTTTCAACGTACACGCATTTTCATTTCACGAGTCTCCAAGAAGAGCCCACAGCATTGCGGCACAGGGAGGAATTAATGCAGCAAAAAACTATAAGAGCGACGGCGATAGTGTAATGAGGCTTTTTTATGATACAATTAAGGGTGGAGATTTTAGATCGAGGGAGGATAACGTTTACAGGTTGGCAGAAATAAGTAAAAATATTATTGATCAGTGTGTAGCGCAGGGCGTACCATTCGCAAGAGAATATGGAGGTTTGCTTGATAACCGTTCTTTTGGTGGAGTTCAAGTTTCTAGAACATTTTATGCCAGAGGGCAAACAGGACAACAGCTCTTATTGGGAGCTTATTCTGCTCTAAGCAGACAAATGGAAAATAAAAAAGTAAGATTTTATTCTAGGCATGATATGTTAGACGTTGTTCTTGTAAACGGAAAAGCAAAAGGCATTGTAACAAGAGATCTGATTAGCGGAAAAATTTCAACTCACAGCGCTGATGTTGTAATTTTAGCAACTGGCGGGTATTCAAATGTATATTATTTGTCAACCAACGCAATGGCAAGCAATGTTACAGCAAATTGGAGGGCGCATAGAAAAGGGGCCCTGTTTGCAAACCCAAGTTTTACGCAAATTCACCCTACCTGTATTCCAGTAAAGAATAATTTTCAATCTAAACTAACACTAATGAGCGAAAGCCTAAGGAATGACGGAAGAGTGTGGGTACCAAAAAAGAAGAATGACCAAAGAAAACCCACGGACATACCGGAAGATGAAAGAGATTATTATTTAGAGAGAATTTACCCCGCTTTTGGAAACCTTGTTCCAAGAGACGTTGCAAGCAGGAGAGCAAAAGAGGTTTGCGATGAAGGGAGGGGCGTTGGGCCAACCGGGTATGCAGTGTATTTAGATTTCCAAAAAGCTATTAAAGAAAAAGGTGAAGATTTTATTAGAGAAAAATACGGAAATCTTTTTGACATGTATCAAAACATTACAGATGAAAACCCGTATAAAACACCAATGAAGATATATCCAGCAGTTCACTATACAATGGGCGGATTGTGGGTAGACTACAATCTTATGACAACAATTAGTGGTCTTTTTTCAATAGGAGAAAGTAATTTTTCAGATCACGGAGCAAATAGACTTGGAGCAAGCGCCTTGATGCAGGGTCTTGCAGACGGCTACTTTGTTGTTCCACACACAGCAATGGATTTTTTGGCTAAAGAAAAGCCGATAGAAAAAGATATAACAGATATGCCGGAATTTGTCGAGGCAAAGAAAAAAACAGAAGAAGAGATTTTAAAGTTGATGAAAGTAGACGGAGACTTGGCGGTCGACGAGGTTCATAGAGAGCTCGGTAAGATAGTGTGGGACAAAGTTGGAATGGCGAGAAACGAAAGAGACCTTAAGAGTGCACTTAAAGAAATTCCGAAAGTAAAAGAAAAGTTTTGGAATCAAATATCTATCCCTGGCGATGACAAAGATGTTAACCAGGAGCTAGAAAAAGCATTAAGAATAAAAGATTTTATAGAGCTTGCGGAGTTGATGGCATACGATGCATTAGATAGGAACGAATCTTGCGGAGCACATTTTAGAGAAGAATACCAAACAAATGAAAACGAAGCCAAAAGAAATGACGAAGAGTTTAAATATGTGGCGGCCTGGGACTATTCTGAAGAGGAAAATCCAAAGCTCTATAAGGAAGAATTAAAATATAAAAACGTCAAGCTAAAGACTAGAAGCTATAAATAATGAATATTAATCTTAAAATATGGAGACAAAAATCAGACCAAAAAGACGGAGGGTTGCGTTCATATAGATTAGAAAATATAGATCCAAACATTTCATTTTTAGAGATGCTTGACGTCTTAAATATTAAGCTAGTTAAAGAAAAAAAAGACCCAGTTGCCTTTGATCACGATTGTAGGGAGGGCATATGTGGTTCTTGCGGGTTTATGATAAACGGAAGACCCCATGGACCGCAAAAAGCAACAACAGTTTGCCAGCTTCACATGAGAGCCTTTAACAATGAAGATAATATTTTACTAGAACCTTTCAGGGCAAAGTCTTTTCCTGTTATCAAAGATTTATCTGTAGACAGAAAATCATTTGATCGTATTATTTCATCTGGCGGATACGTTGCGGTTGATACTGGAGACGTTCTCGAAGCAAATAGTATTCCTGTAGCCAAAGAAGATGCAGACGAAGCGTTTTTGTCTTCAGCCTGCATTGGATGTGGAGCGTGTGTCGCTGCGTGCAAAAATTCATCAGCCATGCTATTTACATCAGCAAAGGTTTCCCATCTTTCTTTATTGCCGCAAGGAGAGGAAGAACGAAAAGAAAGGGTGGTTAATATGGTAGCCACGATGGACGACGAGGGTTTTGGTGCCTGCACTAACACCGGAGCTTGTTCTGCCGAGTGTCCAAAAGAAATTGCGCAGACAAACATAGCAAGACTAAACAGAGAGTTTATTAAGTCGAAGCTGTAATAGTTTTTAAAAAAATTTTATTTTAGATAATCAAATGGCTACTAATCAGCTGAATAGTACAATATTTTTTAGAGAAGTTTAGTTTTGAAGTTTAAAGTTTATAGGAATAGTAATCCAAACACCAACTTTTGTTTCACGTTGTTTTGCAGGCCTAAATCTTGTCTTTCTCAAAGCTTCTACAGCAGCATCGTTTAAACCTGTGTTTGGAATTCCTTTAAGAACTATTGTTTCTTTAACCTTACCAGTTTTATCAATAAAACACTGGACCAAAACCTGTCCTTCAATTCCAGCTTCTTGAGCAATGTCAGGATATACTGGACGAATTGGAAATAATGGTCTTGGAGGATCATCATAAGGAATAAACTTTACTTGTGGGCCTGATGGCGGAGGAGGCGGAGCGTCCCACGCATCAAAATTATCTAAATCTGTTTCTTCAATAGTTAGGTCATCGGCCAAATCGTCATCTTCTGACTCCACCGGAACAGAAGGTCTAGCAGGGGGAGGCGGTGTCTCAAATTGTTGCGTTTCAGGAATCTCAATATTTTCAATTATAATTTGGCTTTCTGTTTCAATTTGAATATCATTTTCAAATCGTTGTAACGAATAAAAACCAACCAATAAAATAAAAGAAGCAAACAAAAATCCAACCCTTAATACAGTAGAATATTTTTCTTTTAATGTGTTTTCTATAAGCTTGGCTCTTCTTAAAAAGAAATTTACTATAGAAGAAAAAGGACTAAACCTTTCAAGCAGTTTTTTTAACTCATCCATCTTTAATTAGGAGCCTTTACTTTTGTTGAATAATTAAGTTTTAAGGCGTCTGCCTTACGAAGTTCGTTGTGAATGTCCGAAATGGTTTCCATTCTAGCTGCTTGGTCTGCTTTTAATGAAACAGTTAGCTGTGGGTTAGAAGCTCTTTTTTCGTACATTATATGACGAACATCATTATTGTTATATAGCTTATCTTCAATAGAAATTAACCCATCTTTTGAAACCCAAATATCAGAAGTGTGTCTTTTAGACTCTAGTTTTTCAATTCTTTCTGCTCTCGGCAAAGAAACAGGAAGACCAGAAAACTCTCTAAGGACAGTTGTAACCATAAAAAATATAAGAAGCATAAAAATAATATCAGGCATAGAGGATGTTGATATTTTTGACTCTATTGCAGATTTTCTTCTAAACTTCATTATTCTGTCTCCGCAATTGATATTCTTGTAGCATTTGCTAGTTTTAGCTGATCTAGGACCTCAACATAAACATCATACTCAGATTTTTCGTGAGCCTTGACTGAAATAATAAGTTTATCATTAGAACGAATTTCTTCTTTAACTCTTCTACTTAAATCTTTCATTTCTACAGGTTCGCCACCAAGCAAAACATTTCCAGACGCACTAATTAAGCAATTAAGAATATTTTTCTTATTAATCTCAAGTTCTTGGCCCTCAGCTGGAAGAATAATACCCAAGCCTTTGTCCATATCTATAGTGGTAGTAACCAAAAAGAATACAAGCAAAAGGAATGCTATATCCGCCATTCCGCCTTCAGGAATAGCACCAACACGAGCCTTTCTTTCTCTAAGAGCCATTTGCTACTTTGAATCTCTTAATAAATCAGTGATTTCAATTGATCTTTCTTCCATGTCTAAAACCATTCCATCAATCATTGAAGAAAAAAGATTTTGAGCAATTTGAATGATCATTGCAACAATTAGTCCAAAAGCTGTAGTTAGTAGCGCTTGAGAAATACCAACCGCAACAACAGCAGGAGAAATATCATTTGCTGCTGCAATAGCATCAAAAGCAAAAATCATGCCAGCAACTGTTCCAGTAAAACCCATCATTGGAGCAATAGCAATAATAGCTGTTAACCAGCCCATGTTTTTCTCTAAAAATGCCATTTCTAACGAACCAGCATTTTCAATTGCTTTTTCAATCTGGTCAGGGCCTTTACCAACCTTTGCTAAACCAGCTTGACAAATATTTGAAACAGGACCATCGTGGTCACCGCAAACTTGATTAGCTTTTTTAGATCCACCTGATTTTAAGGCACCCCTTAAGGCACTCATAAATCCATCGGAATCAACCTTAGACTGATTAAGCGAATAAGCTCTTTCGCCAACAAGACCAAGCCCCGCAAGCAATAAAATTAAAATAGGCCACATGAAAGGCCCACCTTCTAAAAATAATTCTACCATTTAAATCCTCCTAGTGTGTTAAATGTCCAAAAACTTAGCTTATTACAAATCTAATGTCAATGTTCTAAATTTTACAACATTCGACTTAAAATATCTTCCTCAATTTCTTGATTTAAAACATGTTTTAAGGTAACAGCGTTAATATCAACGTTAAGCAAATCTTTAAATTCAAAAAGTTTTACATAATCTTTTTCAGTACAAATAATATTTTGTAAACCTGACTCTATTGTCAGCTGATTAATTTTTTCTATGTCTTTCAATGAAAATGGCCAATGATCTGGAAAAACCATTTTTCTATCAGCCTTGATACCTAAGCTTTTAACCGTATTGTTAAAGCTTTCTGGGTCACCTATTGAGCACACCGAAAGAATACCCGATTTTTTTGATAAATCTTCAACATACTTAATTGAGCCTGTTGACAAAATCTTTTTTTTAACTTCAAGGTTTAGTGTGTGATCAGAATCAAGAATAGATTTATTAGTTATTAAATTTCTTTTAGTTGAGATTGTGATGTCAGCCCTTTTAAAAGAAGAAAAAGGCTCTCTTAAGAGTCCGTAAGGATAAATATACTGATTTTTTTTTATATGGTTTTCCGGTCCAAGAAGAAGAATATCAATATCTCTGAAGATTTTCCTATGTTGAAACCCGTCGTCTAATAAAATAACATCACACCCAAGATTAGACAATTCCTGCGCAGCAAAAACTTTATTTTGAGAAACATAAATTGGAACATTAGAATCTAAATTATTTTTTAGCAATACAACCTCATCCCCACATTTGGTCCAGTGTTGATTTTTAAGCAAAAAGCTGTTTGATTCATTTTTTCTACCATGTCCACGCGTTACTATTCCGACCTTAAAACCCCTTTTTTGTAAAAAACAAGCAATAGCTATTGTTGTTGGAGTTTTACCTGTGCCGCCAAGTAAAATATTTCCAATGCTTATAACTTTTGAATTTATTTTGATGGGTTTAAAAATTCCAACGTCATATAAAAGGTTTTTGAAAAAAATAAAAACTACGTGAACGGGGAATACAAAAAGAAGAGTAGAAATAGCAAGCGTTAATATTTTATTGTTTAATATTATGTGGATTTTATTCATGATTACCAGCTATCCGATTTATTTCATTTAAGCTTTGTTCAATTTTTTTAGTGCCCACTTCAACACCCTCGTTTTTATCAAAGCATAAGGGCTTTCCTATAACAACTTTCATCTTACTAAACGGTTTTCCAATATAAAAAGTATGCCAATTTTTGAATTTCCAACTTTTTTTAATATCAACTATAATGGGAACTATAGGGCGACCAGAATCTTTTGCCAAGAAAAAAGCCCCCGGCTTGGCTTTGTGCTCTGGTCCGGTGGGACCATCAGGTGTAATTGCTATTTTCCCATGAGGGTTATTAGAAAAAAACGCACGCATTTCTTTCATTGCATTTTTACCCCCACGATTACTAGAACCGCGAAAAAAACTGTAACCAAAATTTTTAGCTACACTGGTTATTAGATCCCCATCTTTGCTTTGGCTAGCCAGAACATAGAAATCTTTATTACGAAGATACTCCATTAATCCCAACAGCTTGCCATGCCACGTCACAACAACAAACGAGTTTAAACCCTCTAAATTTTGTTTACCAAATACAGACTGAGAGTTAAATCGATAAAGAAAAACAATCAAAAAATAAATAATTTTTTCTTTTAGATATTTTTTAAGCATATATATTCTTTGCAGCCTCTTTATATGGATTGTGTTTTGTTTTCAGCGTTTTTATTATTTGTTCATATTTTTCTTTAACAGCTTCACTTTTTTTTGTATCTAACAGAGAAATAATTTCATTTGAAAGATTTTTAGCGCTCATTTTTTTTTGAACACACTCAGCAACAACCTTTTCTTCAGCAATTAGATTAACCAAGGATATAAACTTAACCCTAGAAAGTATTTTTACTAAAACCCAAGAAGCATAAGATGTTTTATAGCAGACTACCATAGGGCATTTAAGCATTGCAGTCTCTAGCGTAGCTGTTCCAGAGCAAACAATTGCAGCATTAGACGATTTTATAGCTTCATACTGATTATTTTTTATTTTAATTATATTGCTTTCGCAATGAATAGAAACATTTTGACCTTCAATTAATAAAAAAGTTAAATTTTTTGTTTTTGATTTTAAGATTTTTATAGTTTCAGAAAAAATTTTCCAATTTTTTTCCACCTCACTTTTTCTACTTCCAGGCAAAAGGGCAATAATTTTATTTTTTTTTGGAATATTATATGATAAACGAAAATGCTCAGGATTATACTTTTTTTTGCTAAGGATTGATAGAGGGTGTCCGGCATAATGAACTTTAACCCCTCTTTTTTTAAACCATTTTTTTTCAAAAGGTATTATACTAATTAATCTTGTACAATAGCGTGTTAATGTTTTTATCCTGGATTCTTTCCACGCCCACACTTGTGGCAATATAAAGTATGTAATATCAAAATTGAGGCCATGTAGTTTTTTTGCCATCCTTAGGTTAAACCCAGGATAATCAATTAAAATAATTTTATTAGGATTAATTTTTTTTATTTCTAAGAGTGTTTCATTAAAAATTTTTTTTATTCTTCTATAGTGCTTTAATACTTCAAAAAAACCGATTATGTTTAATTTTTTTATGTGTTGTGTTAAAACAAGACCCTCTTTTTGCATTCTATTTCCACCAACCCCAAAAAATTGCGCTTTTGGGTTGATTTTCTTTATCTCAGAAATTAGGCTGGCGCCATGAAGATCTCCAGAATCTTCTCCAGCAATGATAAATATTTTTTCTTTATTCATAAAGAGGTTATGTATTTTTTTAATATTTCAGGAAGAAGTTCAACCAAAACTTATATTAATTTTTTTGATTACTGCCCTTTAATAAAATAAGCAATATCTCCTTCTTGCATAATATAGTCTCTTCCAACCATTTTCACCAACCCCATTGTTTTTAATTCATTAATTTTTTCTTTATTGTTAATTGCATCGGCGTAGGAAAAAATTTCAGCTTTTATAAATTTGGTAGAGAAGTCTGTATGTATTTCGCCTGCAGCTTCAACTGCCTGTGAACCTTTTTTCATTGTCCACGCCCTAACTTCTTTTTCTCCACAAGTAAAAAATGTTTCAAGACCAAGAGTTTTGTAGGCTTCTTTAATTAAAGTGCTCAAACCACTTTCATCAATACCATAATCTTTTAAAATCATTTCTTTTTCTTCTTCGTCAAACTCAGCCATTTCAGACTCTAGTTTGCCATTAATTTTAATAAACGAGGAACTGTTCTTTTTAGCAACAAGCGCCGCATCGGCAAGCTGTTCGCTGTTTCCTCCTTCATCGTCAATATTAGCTACATATATCATAGGCTTGTCAGTTAATAAAAATAAATTTTTTATACATATATTTTCTTTAGACTCTCTTTTAAAGGACCTTGCTGCATACCCAGCGTTTAAATGTTCAAGAAGATTAGACAAAACTTCTTTTGCTAGCACTCCCTCGGGCTTGTTTGCCCTAACAAGCTTTTCATTTTTTGTTAGGCTTCTTTCTATGGTTTTAATATCAGCTAAAATAAGCTCAGTATTAATGATTTCCATATCATCAAGAGGATCAACCCTATTTTCTACGTGTGTAATATTGTTGTCATTAAAAAAACGTACAACCTGTATAATAACCTTCACAGACCTAATTTGAGAAAGAAATTGATTGCCTAGACCTTCCCCCTGATGAGCGTTTTTGACCAACCCAGCAATATCAATAAATTCAACTGTATTGTGAATGGTCTTTTCTGGTTGATAGATTTTGGTTAATTCGGTTAGTCTGTTATCAGGAACCTCTACAATACCAGTATTAGGTTCAATCGTGCAGAAAGGATAGTTTTCAGCTGCAATATTATTTTTGCTTAGCGCATTAAAGAGTGTTGATTTTCCTACATTTGGCAAGCCTACAAATCCACAGTTTAAATTCATGTTGAGAATATAATACTTAATTGAATTAGTATTTATTAAATTGAAATCTTATGAAAAATAAATGGGCAATAATTTTAGGGTGTTCGACAGGACATGGCGCAGCAATATCAAAACAGCTTGCAAAAGAAGGGTTCGGCATAATTGGTTTTCACTTGGACAGGGGTGCAATAAAAAAAGAAGCACAAGAATTTGAAAAAGAAATCGCTTCAATTAACAACGCAAAAGTAAAGTTTTGGAATGAGAACGCCGCAGATAAAGAGGTAATGTTAAAAAGAATTCCTGAAATAATCAATCTTGTTGGTGATGGCAGCGTAAAGCTCCTTATGCATTCAATAGCTTTTGGAAGCACAACTAATTTTTTTGAACCTACACCCGTAAGACAGCGTCAAATGGATATGACACAACATGTTATGGCACACTGCCTAATTTATTGGACGCAGACGCTCCTGGATAAAAAATTATTAACTAGTGGTTCAAGAATTTTAGGCTTAACTAGCGAAGGAAGCTATAAAGCCATGGAAGGATATGGACCGGTGGGGGTGGCTAAAGCGTCGCTGGAAGCTGTTGTGAGACAAATAGGTTGGGAGTTGGGCGAAAAAGGCATTACTGCGAACACAATTCAAGCAGGAATAACGCCAACACGCGCCCTAACCAAAATATCTGAAGATTGGGAAAGCTGGGTTGAAACAACCAAAAAGAGAAATCCTATGAAAAGATTAACAACACCAAAAGATGTAGCTGGCCTAGTTTCTTTGTTAATGAGCGAAAAAGCAGACTTTGTTAATTGTTCTACTATTTTTTGTGACGGCGGAGAGCATAGATCTTTATGATTTTTTAGACTCTTTTTTAAAGTTTTTTATTGGTTTTTTTGAAAATTTCAGAGCTTAAAAGACCTAAACCTCTTTTAAATAAAGCCAACCCATTGGCAATTAACTGCATACCATTTGTAGCTTTTGTAGCTTTTTTATTTTTAATATCATTCTGAATTTTTCTGATATTTTTAATCATGACATCCCGCCTGTTCCAACAAAATTAAGCTCATCCAAACCAAAAATATGAATCATTTCTTTCCACAAATTTTTTGAAGGAATATCAAAAATTGAACTATCATAGTCTTGAACGATCCAGTCACCACGCCCAATCTCATCGTTAAGTTGTTCCTTGTCCCAGCCGGCATGGCCAAATATTAATCTTGTATCATCAGGGGAATTGTCGTTAAATAATATTTTTTGAATGAGATCTAAATCAGTAGAAAGTTGAATTTTTTTTGAAAAATCAACATTAGAACTAAATGTATTTTCGATAACACACGCTTCATTTAAATTGAGAGGTCCACCAAAAAATATTTTTTTTGACTCATTAAGTATATCCTCAAAAATTTTATTTTTTATACCCGAATTAATAATTTTCATTTCACTAACCGGCTTATTAATAATAATACCCGTCGTGCCGTCCATATCATCTTCACATATAAATACTACACTTTTAGCAAAATACGGATCAACCATATTGGGCATAGATATTAATAATTTATTTTTGAGACCCTTCATTTTTTATTTAATAAAACATAAATCCTTTTTTGAATCATTTCCATAGTTAAGTAAGTTATAAGTCAAATTTTTTAAAAAAATTATGAAAAATAAACTAAAAATACGAGGAGCAAGACAACACAATCTTCGAGATGTTGATGTTGATATAGATAAAAATAAACTTGTAGTTATTACCGGCCCATCTGGTTCCGGAAAATCTTCTTTAGCCTTTGATACAATATATGCAGAAGGCCAAAGAAGATATGTGGAGTCTTTATCTGCATATGCTAGACAATTCTTGGATCTCATGGAAAAACCTGATGTAGATACAATTGAAGGTCTCTCGCCTGCAATTTCAATTGAGCAAAAAACAGGTTCAAGAAATCCGAGATCAACTGTTGGAACAATAACTGAAATACATGATTATCTTAGGCTTCTTTATGCAAGCATTGGTCAGCCACACTGCTGGGAATGTTCAAGGGAAATTTCTAGACAATCTCCCGAGCAAATAGTAGAACAAATTTTAAAGCTCCATAAAAATGAAAAAGCATATATTTTATCTCCAGTTGTTCAGGGAAGAAAAGGTGAACATAAAACAGTATTTGAAGATATAAAAAAGAAAGGATTTTTGAGAGCAAGAGTTGATAATAAAATTATTTCATTAAGAAAAACTCCTACACTTGAAAAAAATAAAAATCATGATATTGATGTTCTAATTGATAGAGTTGTTTTAGAAAAATCAATCCAGTCTAGGTTATTAGAGTCTGTAGAGCTTGCTCTTAAAATGGGGAACGGGATATGTATTATAAATATTAATAAAAATGAAGACTATTCATTTAGTGAGCATTTTGCGTGTGCATATCATCCTTATGTTATGATGACAGACTTAACCCCAAGAATGTTTTCGTTTAATTCTCCATATGGGGCTTGCCAACAGTGTGATGGGCTTGGTTTTATTACAGAAATTGACCCAAACCTGGTTGTTCCAGATGTAAGAAAAACGCTAATTCAAGAAGCAATTAAGCCTATAGGAAGTCAGCCTAAAGGTTTTCATGGAAGCAAGCTTAGAGCTTTGGCAAGAGAATTTGATTTATCCTTTTCTAAACCTTGGAATAAGCTTTCAAAAGAGGTGAGAAAAATTTTATTATTTGGATTAAGTGGGAAAAAAATTGATATCGATATTAAGAATAAAAAATGGAAGGGGACATATTCTGGTAAATGGGAAGGGATAATTCCTGAATTACAAAGAAGGTATAAGCAAACACAATCCTATGGAATTAGAAGATGGATTGAAGGATTTATGAGTACACGAACGTGTGATGGATGTAAGGGTAAAAGATTAAAAGACTCCTCTCTTAATGTAAAGATAGGGTCTACAAACATAGGAGACCTATGTTCAAAAAATATTGCAGAAACGTTAACGTTCTTTGAAAAAATTGAACTTAGTAAAAACCAGCAGGACATTGCTGGAGGTATCCTTAAAGAAATTAAAAAAAGACTAAACTTTTTAATTAATGTAGGGTTGAACTATTTAACGCTCGATCGTGCTTCAAGAACATTATCTGGAGGAGAGGCACAAAGAATTAGACTTGCATCACAGGTAGGATCTCAACTAACTGGAGTTCTTTATGTGCTGGATGAGCCATCAATTGGTTTACACCCAAGAGACAATGACAGGCTTTTACAAACCCTAAAGTCTTTAAAAGATATTGGGAACACTGTTATAGTTGTTGAGCATGACCTTGATACAATTGAGTCAGCGGATCAAATTATTGATATGGGGCCTAAAGCGGGGGCCCTTGGAGGCGAAGTAGTGTTCTCTGGAAAATTAAAAGAAATTATAAAGAATAAAAAAAGCCTTACAGGAAAATACCTTTCTGGCTTGAAGAGTATTCCGCTTCCAAACTACAGAACAACAACTTTTGACCATTTTACTATTTTGGGCGCAAGCGGAAATAATCTCAAAAATATTGATGTTAGTTTTCCTTACGAAAGGCTAGTAGCCATAACAGGGGTGTCCGGAAGCGGAAAAAGCTCTTTGATAAATCAGACCCTGTACCCCGCACTGTCAAATATGGTTAACTATGGTGTTAGAGAGATGCTTCCTTTTAAAAATCTCACAAGAATAGACAAGATTGAAAGAGTTATCAATGTTGATCAAAAACCTATTGGTAAAACCCCCCGATCAAATCCTGCTACCTATACAGGAATCTTTACGCATGTTAGAGATCTTTTTGCTCAAACCAGAGAGGCAAAACTAAGAGGATATAAAATTGGAAGATTTTCTTTTAACGTTAAGGGCGGTAGGTGTGAAGCATGTCAGGGAGCTGGTATTATTAAAATTGAAATGAATTTTCTTCCAGATGTTTATGTAAACTGCGACGACTGCAACGGGAAAAGATATAACAAAGAAACGCTCCAGATTGAATATAAAAATAAAAACATCGACGACATTTTAAACATGTCAGTAGATGACGCAAAGCTTTTTTTTCAAAACATACAACCAATTAAAAAACGGTTGGACACTTTACATGATGTAGGGCTGGGGTATATTAAGCTTGGCCAACAAGCAACAACCTTATCTGGAGGTGAAGCACAAAGAATAAAACTATCTACAGAGCTATCAAAAACAAGCACTAAAAACACAGTTTACTTTTTAGATGAGCCTACTACAGGGTTGCACGTTGATGATATTCAAATGTTGTTATCGGTGCTACAAAAATTAGTAGACCAAGGAAACACCATTATAGTAATTGAGCACAACCTCGATGTTATAAAATGTGCAGACTGGGTGATAGACTTAGGGCCAGAAGGAGGAGAGGGCGGCGGAACAGTTATAGCTCAAGGAACAGTTGAAGAAGTTTCTAGAGAACCAAAGTCAGTCACAGGTAAGTTCCTTAAAAAAGTTCTAAAATAATTTTTTGGATAACGGTGATTCCCTCTTTATCTTAGTGTATCGTGAGCGATGAACAAAAAATAGTCATTTCTTCAAATGAAGAGAAAAACTTTGACAAACAAATCAGACCAAACTTATTTGATGACTTTATAGGTCAAAACAAAATAGTAGAGTCTTTGAAGACCTATATAACCGCAGCTAAACAGAGAGAAGATGCATTAGACCATATATTGTTATATGGCCCCCCAGGCCTAGGGAAAACAACTTTATCGAATATAATATCTACTGAATTAGACAGAGGGTTTTTGTCAACTTCTGGCCCAGTTATTTCTATCCCCGGAGATTTGTCGGGCATGTTAACAAATCTACAAGATAGAGATGTATTTTTTATAGATGAAATACATAGAGTAAATACTACTGTAGAGGAATATCTTTATTCAGCAATGGAAGATTACAAAATAGATATATTGATAGATTCAGGACCAAACGCCAGAACTGTGAGAATAGATCTTGAGCCTTTTACTTTAGTAGGGGCCACGACAAGACTTGGGAATATATCGACACCAATGAGAGACAGATTTGGTGCCATTTTTAGATTAGATTTTTATAAAAAAGAAGAAATTTTCGAAATCTTGAAAAGAACAGCATCTATATTAAAAATAAAAATTAACGATGAAGCCCTAATAGAAATTGCTGGACGATCTAGGGGAACACCAAGAATTGCAAATAGAGTGTTAAGAAGGGTTAGAGACTTTGCTCAAGTCAAAAACCTTAAAGAAATAAGACTTGATGACGCTAAAAGCTTTCTTAATAGTATAGGTATTGATAAAAATGGTCTTGAAAATATGGATCGAAAAATCTTAAAAAATTTAATTGTTAATTATGATGGAGGACCAACAGGGGGAAAATCATTAGCAATATCAATTAATGAAGATATACAAACAATCGAGGATGTATATGAACCGTATTTAATTAAAAAAGGATTTATTGAAAGAACTTCTAGGGGGAGAGTCGCAACAGACAGAGCCTATAGACTATTTGGTATGAATAAGTCAAGAAACAAGGAGCAAACATGATAGGAAAAAAGAAAAAATATAAATTAACTGATTTTAGGTACCAGCTTCCTAAAAAATATATTGCACAAAAACCAAAACAGAAAAGAGATGGATCAAAAATGATGGTCTTAAACAGAGAAAATAACTCTATAAAGCATAAAAAATTTTCTGATATCACAAGCTATTTTCAAAAGAACGACCTTTTAATTTTAAACAACACCAAAGTGTTTCCAGCAAAACTTTTTGCCACAAAGGATAGGACAGATGCAAGGGTAGAGATATTTTTATTGAGAGAGTTGGGAGATAGATTATGGGAGGTTCTTGTCAAACCAGCACGAAAAGTTAGAATAGGAAATAAACTTATTTTATCTAATGGTTTATTTTGTGATGTAATTGATAATACCGTGTCAGGAGGAAGAGTAGTCAGATTTGAATTTGATAAAGGAAATATTGATGATATTTTAGATAAGTTGGGACATCCGCCATTACCACCATATATTGAAAGACCTGCTACAAAATCTGATAAAGAAAGATATCAAACAGTATATGCAGAGAAAAGAGGAGCAGTTGCAGCCCCTATTGCAGGACTGCATTTTACACCAGAGATTATAAAAAAACTGAAAAAGAAAGGCGTTAATATCCATTACATTACACTTCATATTGGGTTAGGAACATTTAAACCTGTTCAGGTTGAAGATTTAAATCGCCACCATATGGATTCAGAATATTTTGAAGTCTCTCCAGGAACAGCTTTAGCTATTAATGAGGCAAAAAGAAAGAGACGTAGAATATTTGCAGTAGGAACTTCAACAGTAAGAGCGCTTGAAACAGTTAACGTTTCAGGATTTCAAATATCACCAAAAAAGGGCTGGACTAATAAGTTTATACACCCACCACATGAATTTAAAATTGTTGATGGGCTGATTACTAATTTTCATCAACCAGAAAGCACTTTATTAATGCTGACATCTGCGTTTGGTGGATATAAGTTCATAAAAGATTCATACAAAGAAGCAAAAAAGAAAAATTATAGATTTCTTAGCTATGGTGATTCTATGTTGATTGTGTAATTTGATGGAAAATATAGCAATTATAGTTGGAGCTGGATCTGGAGAAAGATTTGGCTCATTTAAACAGTTGGAGCTAATTCATGGTAAGCCCGCTTATAAACACTCTCTTGATGTATTTGTAGCCTTAGGAATATTCTCTGAGGTTTTTTTAGTTCTTCACAGCAAATTAATTGATACAGTAAAAAAAGAAATTGAAAGTGAAGAATATAAGAATGTTGTTATTTGCGAAGGAGGGGAGTCAAGATCTGAATCTGTTTATAAGGCCTTTAATAAAATAAAAAATAAAAATTCCAAGGTTTTCATCCACGACGCAGCAAGACCGCTAATAAATAGTGAAGTACTAATGAGTTTAAAAAATTTTTCTAAAAAAAATAAAGCAGTAGTCCTTGGGAAAAAAATAAATGATACAGTACGATTTGTTAAAAATAATTGCTCAAAATATACAGTAGATAGAACCAGTTTGTGGACAGCAGAAACACCACAAGTATTTGATTATGAAATTTTAAATAATAGTTATGATATAAATATTAAAAACATAAATCAATTTACAGATGAAGCTGCTATGGTAGAAAATAATGGGTATAAAGTTCAAATGCTTGAGAGCAAAAAGTTAAATATAAAACTAACAAGCAAAGCAGATTTACAAATCATATCAAAAGCAATGGAAGGAGAAACTTTATCGGGAATAGGGATAGATTTTCACACTCTTGTTCAAGGCGCAGGGATTATTGTTGGGGGCCATAAAATCGATTGCAAGTTTAAATCAGAAGCACATTCCGACGGAGATGTATTAACGCATGCAATTATAGATGCGCTTTGCGGGGCTTTAAACATTGGCGATATTGGCCAACATTTCCCTAATACAGATGAGTTTTTAGATATATCCAGTATTGAGCTATTAAAAAGAATTGTTAATTTAATCCCAAATAATATTTCAATAATAAATATTGATGCATCTGTTGTTTTGAATGAACCCAAAATAGCCCCCCATAAAGATAAAATTGTTCAATCTCTAAGCTCAGCGCTTGGCATTCCAAGTAAATTGATATCTATAAAAGGAACTACGCGCAATGGGCTGAATTATATTGATATGTCTAATGGGTGGGGCGCTGAAGTAATAATTGTTATAAAAAAATGGATATAAAATCATACGCCAAAATAAATTTAGGGTTACATGTTCATGATAAGCGTAAAGATGGATTTCATAATCTTACAACAGTCTTTCAAGAGATCAATTTATGTGATAGTATAAAAATAAGAGAAGCAGAATTTTTTTCTTGTAGAACAAATCTTTCATCAATAAAAGAAAAAGAAAATTTTTGCACCATTGCATATACGTTACTTAAAAAAAAATTTCCCGATATCCCAAATGTTGAAATTTCAATTTCAAAGAACATACCAATTAATGCTGGATTGGGGGGAGGATCAAGTAATGGCGCTGCAGTAATTAAAGGAATTAATTCATTATTTAATCTTTCTTTAACTAGTGAAGAAATGCACGAAATAGCAAGCAAGGTTAGTTCAGATTCATCTTTTTTTATAAATGGCGGCATTCAAATTGGAACAAAAAGAGGAGATGTTTTAAAAAAAATTTCTAAAATATCTATTCCAAAACACTTTTTACTGGTAAAGCCAAAAATTAAAATAAAAACAAAAGAAGCTTTTTTGGATTTAAAAAACCATTTGTTAAATGAAAATCCACACATTAACTTGTCGCGAATATTAAAAGAATTAAAAATTAATAATTTTAATTCTAAGTTATTTAAAAATGATTTTGAGATGTATGTTTTTAAAACACATCCAGAAATTGGCGGCATAAAATTAAAAATTTTGGATTTAGGTGCTATATATGCCAGTTTGTCGGGTACGGGTTCGACTGTGTTTGGGATATTTCCTTCTAAAGCTGCTGCGCTAAAAGCAGAAGCTTTCTTCAGTCCTCGTTACTCTACTTACTATGTAAATCCAATTATATAATTTGGGGAGTCGTCTAATTGGCAGGACACCTGGTTTTGGTCCAGGCAGTCGGGGTTCGAGTCCCTGCTCCCCAACAATAATATGGGTAAATACGTAAAAAAAATATTTGCGGGATCAAGCAATCCTGTGCTTGCAAAAAAAATTGCACATGAGTGTGGTATGTCTATTGGAAATCTTTCTATAAAACGTTTTAGCGATGGAGAGTTGTGGGTAAAGTATGAAGAAAATCTAAGAGGAAATGATATTTACCTCGTTCAATCTACTAATCCACCTGCAGATAATGTCTTAGAATTAGCACTGCTTATAGACGCCGCCAAGAGAGCTAGTGCACAGAGAATTAATGTGATTATGCCATATTTTGGGTATTCAAGGCAGGATAGAAAAGACGAGCCAAGAGTTCCTATATCCGCTAAGGTGATGATGGACATTTTTATAAAAGCTGGAGCAGATAGAATCGTTACAATGGATTTACACTCAACACAAATCCAAGGTTTTTCTTCAAAGCCTGTAGATAATATTTATGGTAGCTTGGTTTTAATGCCAGAGCTCGAAAAACATTTTAATGAGCTGTCTGGCAACGATAACCTTACTGTGTTAGTACCAGATATGGGATCAAGCAAGCTTGGACAGTCTTATGCCAAAAGATTGGGAATGAGCTTTGCTTTAATTGATAAAAGAAGAAGCTCACATAATCAATCTGAAGTTGTATCTGTTGTAGGTGAATTGGAAAACCAACATATTTTAATTATTGATGACATGATTGATACTGCGGGGACTATATCAAATGCTGCTAGTGTAGCAAAGCAAAAGGGCGCACTTACTGTTACAGTTGCTGCCACACACGGTATTTTATCTGGCGATGCAATAAAAAAATTATCAGATGACACTATAGATTCAATTTTCTTAACAGATACAATAGATATAAACATAAAAAATTTAAGTAAACTAAAAATTATTTCTTCTGCAAAAATTTTTGCAGAAACAATTAACAGGATTCATAATGGTGAATCAGTAAGTCAACTATTTAGGAAAGTAACATGAGCAAATTTGAAAAATTAAATGTAGATATTAGAAAAGAACACGGCACATCAGCAGCCCGAAGAACTAGGTTGCAAAATCAAGTACCAGCCGTTGTTTATCATTCAGGGGTAGAGGCCACACCTCTTTCTGTAGATAAAATAAGTTTAAATAAAGCGCTAAGAACAGGTCAAATGATCTTTGAGGTTAATGTTGAGGACAAAAATCAATTTGTTCTAGTAAAGGAAGTCCAATATCATCCAGTTACTGATGAAATCATTCATATAGATTTTCAAAAAGTAAAAGAAGATGAGAAGATTTCTTTAGAAGTAGCTATTAGAAGCGCTGGAGAGTCTAAGGGAGTAAAGCTTGGCGGCCTTTTAGTTCAAATGCTAAACTCAGTTACTATTAAATGTAAACCAGCAGAGATCCCAGAGTTTCTTGAGATTGATGTAACAGATATGGAAATGAACACAAACTTGTTTGTCAAAGATATTGCTTTACCAAGCGATGTTGAAATGATAACTGCCGAAGATATAGCAGTTATTTCTGTTCAAGAACCTAAAGAGGAAGCAGAAGAGGTAGACGATACAATAGATGATATTGATAGTGGCGCTGAAGATTCAGAGTCAGGTGATGTAGTTGCAGATTCTGAAGAAAAACCTTCGGAAGGCGCAGAAGAGTCCCCTGATAAATCAGGAGAAGAAGGATAATGATGATTTTTGTTGGTTTAGGCAATCACGAATTGAAATATCATAATACCAAACACAATGTTGGGTATTGGGTATTAGATAGCTTTGCTAAACAACACGGTTTGGAATTTAAGCCAGGTAAAGGCAATTATTTTGTTGCTAAAAAAGGCTCTAGTTTCATGCTAATTAAACCAACAACTGGCATGAATAATAGCGGGGTCATAATCAATGAAGTTTTAAATTTTTATAAAGCAAAAAAAGAAGACCTAGTTATCATTTTTGATGACGTCGATCTTCCTTTGGGTGAAATAAGATTTAAAACGGATGGAGGCGATGGATGTCACAATGGAATGAAGTCTATTATTAAATATTTATCAACAAATAATATCAAAAGATTAAAAGTTGGTATTGCCGCTTCAGACTATAAAAGACCATCAGAGAAGTATGTTTTAAAGCCTTTTCACAATCGTTATCATGCTCTTGTTGAAGATGTATTATCTTTTTCAAGCAAAGCAATGACTTCATTATTAGAAAATGGCGAAGAATTCACAATGAATAATTTTAATAATCAAACTATAGGAGTAGCATAGTGGAAAGTCTATATTATTTAATACCATTGTCAGGAGTTTTGGCAGTTGTATTTGGATTAATGAGAAGTAACTGGATTTCAAAACAAAATCCAGGAAATGAAAAAATGCAAGAAATTGGTTTAGCGATTCGAGAAGGAGCGACAGCTTTTCTTGTTAGAGAGTATAAAGTATTAACTGTGTTTGTTTTAACTGTAGCCGCACTATTGTATTGGGTTAATATGTCATCAAACACTACAGAGGTTGCTTTATCTTTTATTGTTGGAGCAATTTGTAGCGGTTTAGCTGGAGCTTTAGGCATGAGAGTTGCTACGTTAGCTAACCATAGAACCACAGAAGCCGCAAGAACCAGTTTAAGTAAGGCATTAAGCGTTTCTTTTAATGGTGGAGTTGTAATGGGAATGAATGTTGTTGGCCTAGGAATCCTAGGTCTTTCGTCATTATTTTTCTTGTATGGAGGGCTTGATGCAACACCAGACTTCTCACTAGTTATGACAAAGGTTTCTGGTTTTGCTATGGGAGCCTCATCTATTGCTTTATTTGCACGCGTTGGTGGAGGAATTTATACTAAAGCAGCAGATGTTGGAGCAGACTTAGTAGGTAAAGTAGAGGCAGGTATTCCAGAAGATGATCCTAGAAACCCCGCAACTATTGCTGATAACGTTGGTGATAATGTAGGCGATGTTGCTGGTATGGGAGCAGACCTATTTGAATCTTATGTTGGATCTATAATTGGTGCAATGGTATTAGCAGCAGCCGCAGGGTCTATGGAGTTGATATTTTTACCTTTATTTTTAGCAGCCGCAGGTATTATAGTTTCTATACTAGGAACATTTTTTGTTAAGACAAAAGAGGGTGGAAATCCACAAACCGCTCTTAACATTGGTATCTTTGGATCAGGCGCAGCGATGTTAGGAGTTAGTTATTGGATAATTAATAAATTTATTACTAGCTCAGTGAATCTTGGACTAAATAATGATAATGTTGTAGCCAGCGATTTATTTGGTGCAACTGTTGTGGGTCTTACATCTGGTATTTTAATTGGATTACTCACAGAATATTATACTTCAGATCATCAAAAACCTTCACAGGCTATAGCAGAGGCAAGCGAGACAGGATCAGCAACAAATATTATTTCAGGTCTAGCTAATGGAATGTATTCAACAGCGTTGCCAGTACTTGTAATTGCATTATCAATCTTAGGAGCATATCATTTTGCAAATCTTTATGGTATAGCTTTAGCTGCTTTAGGCATGCTATCAACACTTGGAATTCAGTTAGCAGTAGATGCATACGGACCAATTGCAGATAATGCGGGTGGTATAGCTGAAATGGCTGAACTACCTAAAGAGGTTAGAGAAAGAACTGATAAATTAGATGCAGTAGGTAACACTACAGCAGCTATTGGTAAGGGTTTTGCAATTGGTTCTGCAGCTCTTACATCTCTCGCTTTGTTTGCTGCTTTCAGAGAAACAGTTAAAGCCAATACGGGCGTAGAGTTAGTATTAGATATTAGCGACCCAACAATTATGGCAGGGCTATTGATAGGCTCTTCTTTGCCATTTGTGTTTTCAGCGCTTGCAATGCAAGCAGTTGGAGACGCTGCTTTTGAAATGATTGAAGAAGTCAGAAGACAGTTTAGAGAAATCAAAGGACTTCTAGATGGTAAAGCAAAAGCAGATTATGCTAAATGTGTAGATATCGCGACTACTGCTGCTATCAATAAGATGGTTTTACCTGGAGCTCTAGCAATATTCACACCAATATTTTTTGGATTGATTCTTAAGAATCCAACCATGTTAGGTGGAGTTTTAGCAGGAGTAACAGTCACAGGAGTATTGTTAGCAATCTTTATGTCAAACGCTGGAGGTTCATGGGATAATGCCAAGAAATATATTGAATCTGGCGCACATGGCGGTAAAGGAGGTACAGCGCATAAAGCTGCTGTTGTAGGCGATACTGTAGGAGATCCATTTAAGGATACTGCAGGACCATCATTAAATATTTTAATTAAACTAATATCAGTGGTATCACTTGTTATTGCACCACTTTTATAATGGAGAAGTTTATGAATTACTATGAAGTATTATACATATTAAACCCTAACTACAGCAAAGAACAAATTTCAGGTGTTATGAGTGAAGTTTCAGATTTTGTTGAAAAGAAAAAACATGCAATTATAAATCATGATTTTTGGGGAAAGAAGCAACTAGCTTACAATGTAAAAAAGCATAAATATGGAAACTATATACTACTTAACACAGAATTCCAAGACGCTAACTTTGTAAATGAGTTTAAAGTGTTTTTGAATTTAAATAAGGAAGTCATGAAGTATATGATTATTAAGCTTGACGATAAACCTTCGCTAGATGTAAACAATGAAGAAAGCACAAAAGAAGATGCTGTACAGGAGGAAAATTAATGTTAACAAGCAGAAAAAAGTCCTGTTATTTTAAAAGAAATAATATCCAGGACGTTGACTATAAAGATGTTAAGCTTTTAAATAGGTTTATCAATGATCAGGGTAAAATTACCCCAAGAAGAGTAACTGGCACTAGTAGTAAAATGCATAGAAAGCTCGTAGTAGCTATTAAAAGAGCAAGAAACATTGCATTGCTTCCATTTGCCGCAGTGGATAGGGATTAACAATGAAAGTTATTTTAAAGGAAGATGTCCAGAATCTAGGACAGCAGGGTGATGTTGTTGAGGTTAAATCAGGTTATGCTAGAAATTATTTAATGCCTCAAAATCTAGCTATCTTATTTACTCACAAACAAATGAAGAGCATTGAAGAAGCTAAAAAGTTAGAAGATAGAAAACTTGAGATGCAAAAAGATAAGCTCTTAGCAACAATAAAAGATGTTGAAGCGCTTCAACTAAATGTTAAGATGAAATCTGAAGAAGGTGACAAGCTTTTTGGATCAGTTACTAAGCTTGACATAGTAAAGCTTCTTGAAGAAAATAGCATTAAAATTGATAAGAAATATATTGATTTAAGCTCTCCAATTAAAACGCTTGGTGAACATAAAATTGGTATTGTTTTTACAGGAGATATTTCAGGTAGCTTTACTTTATTAGTCGAAAAAGAAGACTAACTTTTAATAGATTTGATTATGGTTTTTTGAGAACCGCATTTTTTGCAAAAGATATACATGTCTTTGTATTCAGATTCTTGTTTGTTACAATCATCGCTATCTCTACAAGCATAAATATAGCGATATACGTTTTCAACCTTTTTTTCTATTGAATTAGAAGACTTGCGTAACCAGTTTCTAAAAAACGCTTTGTAATCTTTTTTGCGTTTTTGGTTTGCCTTTAACCAATCAAGCATTTTTAATAATTCAAATTCAACATCTAAGCTAGGAAACTTCTTTGACCATTCTTCTAAGTTCTTTTGGATTTCTTCAACCTGCTCTTTTTTACTTGGCAGATTTCTTTTGCTGGTTGGGTCTAATTTTTCAAGTCTTTGTTCAAGACTATTAATTCGCAGAAGCAATTCCTCTAGTTCACTTTTCTTAATTGGCATATCTAATATTTTGTTAAACGTTAATTCATTAACTATATTTACCTATAATACATTAATTTATTAATTAATTTTAACTTTTTATTAATAATTTTAATTATGATAGACAAAACTGATATATCAATATTGCATATTCTTCAAGCGGATGGAAGAGCTTCGGCCAGCGAAATAGCAAAAACGGTTGAACTATCTATCCCTGCTGTTACAGAAAGAATTAAAAAATTAACTGATAAAGGATTAATTAATAAATTTGTCGGAATTTTAAATCACAAAAATGCAGGTTTAGATTTAACTGCTTTTGTATTTATAGTTAGTGAGCATTCAGATCATTATAATAGCTTTATAGAGCAGGCAAATAAATGCGAGTCAGTCATGGAGTGCCATTCTATTACTGGTAGCGGTTCACATATTTTAAAAGTACGAGTTGAGAACTCCCAAGCTCTTGAGGATCTACTATATAAAATCCAGAATTGGCCTGGAGTTTCAAGGACACAGTCAAATTTAGTTCTTTCTACATATAAGGAAGAAACATCAATTGACCTTAATATATTAAGTCAATCTTCCAAAAATAATTAATAATTAATTTCATCTATCTTTTTTTATAAATATATTTAATGAAGAATTAATTAAAAATTTTATAAAAAGGAGATTTAAATGAAAATAATGGCTGAATATATCTGGATGGATGGACATACTCCTACACAAAAACTTAGATCAAAAACTAAAATATTAAATAAAAAAATATCATCAGCTTCTGAGTTACCAAACTGGGGTTTTGACGGTTCTAGCACCAATCAAGCAGAGGGTAATTTTAGTGACTGCTTATTAAAGCCCGTTTGGATATGTAAAGATCCAATTCGCGGAAGCGACCACATTTTAGTAATGTGCGAGGTTATGAATGCAGATGGCTCAGTCCACTCTACAAATAGTAGAGCTCATTTAAGAGAAATTGCAGATCAATTTAAAGGCGAAAAATCATGGTTTGGTATTGAGCAAGAATATACATTTTTTGAAGGGCGTAATCCTCTGGGCTGGCCAGAGGGCGGATATCCTGCTCCTCAAGGACCTTTTTATTGCGGTGTGGGAGCAGACGAAGTTTTCGGACGTGAAATTGTTGAACATCATTTGGAATTATGTCTTGAAGCCGGATTAGAATTATCTGGTATCAATGCAGAGGTAATGCCAGGCCAATGGGAATACCAAGTTGGTCCACTGGGACCCTTAGAAGTTTCAGATCAGTTGTGGGTATCTAGATGGCTACTCTATAGAATATCTGAGGATTACGGTGTAAGCGCTACACTACACCCCAAACCTGTTAAAGGAGATTGGAATGGGGCAGGAGCACATATCAATTTTAGCACAAAATCAATGCGCGAAAAAGGTGGCATTGAGGTTATCAACAGCGCTTGTGAAAAGCTTAGCAAAAAACACAATGAACATATCAATGTTTATGGAGCACACAACGAGCAAAGACTAACAGGAAAACATGAAACCTGCAGTATTAGTGAATTTAGATATGGAGTCAGCGATAGAGGAGCCTCGATTAGAATCCCGATGCAAACTGCAAATGATGGTTATGGATATTTAGAAGATAGACGACCATCTGCTAATATGGATCCATACCAAGCGTGCGCAGCATTAATAGAAACAACTTGTAGTTAAGTTAGTAAATTGTAGCTTATGATTCATGAAAAGCTACTAAAGTGGTACGACCAAAATAAAAGAAATCTCCCGTGGAGACATAGGAGAAATCCTTACAGAGTTTGGATTTCTGAAATCATGTTACAACAAACTCAAGTTAAAACAGTGATTCCATATTTTAATAAATGGATGCAAAAGTACCCCAATATTAAAGCCTTAAAAAATGCCAATTATGATGATGTGCTTAAAACATGGGAAGGATTGGGATATTATAGTAGATGTAAAAACATCTATAGCGCTGCACAGATCATAACTAAATCTTTTCCAAAAACATATAAAGACCTAATAAGTTTGCCAGGCATTGGAGACTATACAGCCAAAACAATTCTTGCAATAGCTTATGATAAAAAATCTGTCGGAATTGATACTAATTTAGAAAGAATAGGTTATAGGCAACTTGGATTAAAAACAAAAAGTAAAAGGAATCAAAAAAGGGTCGCTAGATTTCTAGAAAAAAATCAAAGCGTTAGTAGGCCAGGAGACTATAATGAAGCTTTAATGGATCTCGGAAGTTCTTTATGCAAGTCAACCAGCACACTTTGCAATCAATGTCCTTTAAGCAATTCATGCAAAGCGCTCCAATCCTCTTCTCCAACGAAATATCCACATCCTAAAGTTTCTAAAAAAATACCAATATATGACATAGCAGTTTCTATAATCAAGTTTGAGAATAGAATTCTTATTTCTAAAAGAGGAAATACAAAATTTTTACCAGGCCTGTGGGAATTTCCTGGGGGTAAAATTGAAAAAAATGAATCAGCAGAAAAGGCTGTCATTCGCGAAGTAAAAGAAGAAACCAATCTTCATATAAAAGCACCAACTTACTTAGGTTCTATAAAACATCAGTATTCTCACTTTGGGATAAATATTTCATTGTTTATTTCGTATCCAAAATCTATTAAAAGCCTATCCATTAAACAGGATTTTAAGTGGGTTCTTTTTGAAGATATTGATAAATATGCTCTGCCAAAAGCAAACCATAAAATGTTAGATATTATTAAAAAGTTAGATTAATATAGCCGATATGATAAGAACATTAATTTCTGCTATAGTATTTATTTTATTTTTACCACTATTTGCCTTAGTTATGATTATAGGCATTATTTTTTCATATGTTACACATTCTAGAAACCTTTATTATCCTTTAATACCATTATCTAGTCGCTTACTTATGCTAGTATCCTTTCAATGGTTTAGCGTTAAGGGCCAGGTCCCTAAAAAAGAAAATGGTCCATACATTTTTATGTTCAATCATGAATCAATGTTTGATGTATTCATGTTAGGTGGCTCTATTCCTTATTATGTCAACGCTATTGGCTGGGAAGGGATTTTTAAGTGGCCTCTTTTTGGTTTTTTTGCAAAAAGATATGGCGCTTATGCCATAACGCATGATAACACCGATAAAGCTCGTGAAACATTAAAAGCAGCTGAAAAAATATTGGTTGAAGACGGAGATTCTATGTTGTTTTCACCTGAAGGGCAAAGGACTCTTACGGGAGAAATGGGTGAATTTAAAAAAGGCGGGTTTCATTTTGTAAAAAGTACAAATGTTGCATCAATCGTTCCTGTTGGATTGATTGGAGCTTACAGGGCCAATGCAAGAAATAGTTGGATTGTTAACGCTGGAAAGCTAACAACTGTATTTGGTGAGCCCATTACCCCTGAAGAATATAAAGATTTAAGCGTTGAAGAGTTAAGAGATCTTACAAAGTCTAGAGTGACTAGTCTTTTAGTTTAAGTATCTAATTTTAGGATGAATCAGTCCTGCTAAACCACATAATCCAGCCATCAATCCAAATAATAAAAATATTTCGTGTATGCTCATGAACTCTGTAAGCAAACCAATAATTCCACTCGAAACAGCAGTCATGCTCAAAATTGAAACAGAAATAATTGCAAAGATACGACCAAGCAATTTTTCTGGTATGTTTTTTTGCATAATAGATACCCTTGAAATAATTAAGAAGGGAATTCCGATGCCATGAATGAAAGACAAAAAGTTTAATTGATTTAATGTTTCTATAAAGTAGTAAAAGCAAAAACTTGCCCCATCAATAAATAAGCCTAAAAGAAACAATAGACCATGAGGTAATCTGTTGCCAATTTTATATACAGTTGCAGTCCCAATAAGCATACCTAAACCCACAAACGCCTCAACTAGCGCAAAATCAGATGCGGTTCCACCCAAGTAAAGTTTAACTAATATTGGTATGCCAACTATTGCAGGACCCATAACAAATAAGTTGCTTAGTAAAGTTAGAAGAATAATGAATGCAAATGTAGTATGTTCTATAAGATAGTTAATACCTTCTTTTGTTTTAGAGATAATTTTATGTACGTTAATTTCTTCTTTTTCAACGCTATCTTTTGGAGCCATTGTAGTTATAGCTGCAGCTATAAAATAAAATATAAGACAAAAAACAAACAAGTGTTCAACATTGTAAATTGTTAAAAGCTGAGCAGCAATGATTGGACCTATTAATACTGCAGTTTGCCAAGAAATGTTAACAATTGAATTGGCTTTAAGTAAACCTTCTTTGTTAATTTGAGTAGGCAAATAAGCATTAAACGCTGGAACCATGGGCAAGCCAAAGGCATTGTGAAAAAAGGCAATTAGCATTATTATCCATATTGAAGTTATATTAAAAAAAAATAATAGCGGTATCAGCGCCAAAATTAACCCCTGCATGATAGTTGCAAATGATATCATTTTTGTTTTAGGAAATAAATCAACTATAGCACCAATAAATAAACCACATAAGATTGCAGGCAAATAAGACGTCATAGCGACAATTCCTGTTATTTTTTCAGAGTTAGTTATATCCAAAACAAGCCATATAAAAGCAACATCATAAATTGCTCTAGCAATGGAATTCATTAACGGAACGGTTAATAAGAATGTATTTAAATTTTTTCCTTTGAACATCGGAAAGAAACTACGTATAATTCATATAATTATGACATACATTATAGCAGATCCATGCGTTGGAACATGCGATACAGCATGTGTAGAAGTTTGCCCCGTAGACTGTATTCACGGCCCAGATGATCCTGAAGGATCTGGAGAAGAAGCAAAAGAAAGTGGCTATGATGCTACTAATAAGCAATTGTATATAAACCCAGAAGAGTGCATTGATTGTGGAGCGTGTGAACCTGAATGTCCTGTTGATGCAATTTATGATGAAGACGAAGTTCCTGATGAGTATGATCCCTCAATAGACAAAAACTATAGTTTTTTTGGTCAAGAAAGATAAGTTTATAATTTCCTAACATTTTACGCTTTCATTTTCTATTTTTACACTCATAAAACATTATTTATAAATGGATAAAAATCAAATATTAGAAAAGCTTAAGACTATCAAATACCCGGGCTTTAATAGGGATATTATATCTTTTGGGATGGTTAAAGATGTAGTAATTGATAAAAATACTATAACAATTATTCTATCGATTTCATCACAAAATAAAGAAAAGAAAAACCAGTTAGTTAAACAAATTTCTGAATCACTTGAATCAGATGAATTTGAAATTAAAATAAAGGTTTTAGACCAGCCAACAAGAAAAACAGTAGATACAAGCAATAAAGATAGAAACGTACATGGAAATATAAAAAATATTATTGCAGTGGCAAGCGGTAAGGGTGGAGTTGGTAAGTCAACTATTGCTTTAAATATTGCATCATCGTTAGCCGAATTAGGCTATAAGACTGGTTTATTAGATTTAGACATATATGGACCTTCTTTGCCAATTACAATGGGAGTAAATGAAAATCCTGAAGTTGTAGATGGACAAAAAATCGTACCAATAGAAAAAAATAATTTAAAATTAATGAGTTTTGGTTTTATTAGCGGAAATCAAGCCCCTGTAGTTTGGCGAGGCCCATTAGTTGCTAAAATGACAGAACAATTTTTTAAGGATGTTACATGGGGGGAACTAGATTACTTGATTTTAGATCTTCCTCCAGGCACTGGCGATGTTCAACTTACGCTATCACAAAAAATCCCTTTAGATGGAGCTATCATTGTAACTACTCCAAATGATATTGCATTGACTGATGTTAGAAAAGGTGCAGATATGTTTAAAAAAGTAAAAACCAGGCTACTCGGCGTTGTTGAAAACATGTCTTTCATGAATATTGAAGGAAAGATACCAGGTATGAATAACGAAGAAATACTAATAAATGGTAAATGGGTCAAGGTAGAAAATGAATCTTTTTCATATCATTTTAATTTATTTAAAAAAGGCGGCGGCTTAGAGGAAAGTAAAAGATTAAATATCCCACTATTAGCAGAAATACCCTATTCTGAAGAGTTAATGCTTTCTATTGATAAAGGAGAGCCATTAGTTCAATCTAATTCAAAACATTCAATCTCAAAAATATTTATTAAAGTGGCTAAGAGTTTGGTTAAACAATATGAGTGATATATCTGTAAACCATTTAGGAATTATAATGGATGGGAATGGAAGATGGGCCATGAATAAAAATCAACCTAGAGTTTATGGCCATAAGCAGGGTGCAAAAACAGCTAAAATGATTATCGATTATTGTGCCAAAAAAGAAATACCTTTTTTAACATTGTATACTTTTTCCAATGAAAATTGGTCTAGACCAAAGGAAGAGATAAATTCTTTGATGGATCTATTATCTTTTTACCTAGAAAAAGAAGTTGAAAACATGATGAGGAACAATATTAGATTTAATGTTGTTGGAAGAATAGAAAGTTTACCAAAAAAAACTAGAAATTTTGTACTATCAACAATGAATAAAACAAAAAATAACTCAGGTTTATTTTTAACTTTGGCACTAAGCTATGGAGGTCGACAAGAAATTATAGATGCTATAAACTCTATTATAGATAGCAATATTAAAATAATTAATGAAGATATTCTAAAAAATCACTTATATTGCCCTGAGTTGCCAGATCCAGACCTGATTGTTAGAACAGGAGGAGAATATAGGTTGAGCAACTTTTTATTATGGCAGTCTGCATATACAGAAATTTTTATTTCTCAGAAAAATTGGCCTGAGTTTATAATTGGTGATTTGGAAAAAGCATTAAATGACTTTAAGAAAAGATATAGAAAATTTGGGAAAATTCAATAAATGAAAACTATAAAATTATTAGTATTTATAGCATGTATTTTTTCATCAGTATTTACTCAGGAAGTCACTCTGTACAGAGTGAATGTAGAGGGGAATAATACCACATCTGATAAAATGATTAAGTATTCCGCTGGCTTGCGAGATGGAACGAAAATCCAAAGAGCTGATATTTCTACTGCTATAACACGATTGTGGGATTTAGGCTTATTTGATGATATAGATATTGTATTAAATAATGAATCACAATATGGCGTAGAAATTACTATTAAAGTGTCCGAGAGCCCTATCTTAAACCAGGTATTGTTTGACGGTATGACAGTAAGAGAGGGAAGATTTAAGGAAAAAATTGAGCTTAAATCTGGTCAAAGAATAAAGTTAAATTCACTTGAAAAAGCATCTAGAAAAATTACTGAAATGTATAAGGAAGATGGATATTTTAATGTAGAAGTTGTTCCATCAATTATAGCTCCGCAGGATACAATTGTTAGAGTTAATTTTTCAAAAGATGTACTATTTACAGTCAAAGAAAACAAAAAGTATAAATTAAAATCCATTACTTTTGAAGGAAATAAAAATTTCTCAAATCGCAAACTCAGAAAAGAACTAACCAATACAAAGCAAAAAAAATGGTGGTCATTTTGGGTTAAAAATTTTAATACTAAAACATTTGATGAAGATAAAGAGGCCCTATTGTCATTTTATCAGAACAATGGCCATAGAGATTTTAGAGTGTTGAGTGACACTTTGTTGGTTGACGAAGAAAGCGCTTCATTAACACTTCAAATTAATATCGATGAAGGTTCAAAATATTATTTTAGAAATTTTTCTTTTGAAGGTAACCAAATAGCAGAAGAAAATGAGTTGAGACAGCTTTTAGGAATAAGTGAAGGTAGTCTTTTTTCTAAACAACAGTTTAATAAGTCTGTTTATGAAAATATGATGAGCGTTTATCAAGATAAAGGCTACATTTTTAGTAACGTTACACCTGAAATTGTTCCTTCTGGAAAAGATTCTCTTGATGTAAAATTTATCTTTAATGAGGGGAATAAGGTTTTTGTAGAAAATATTTTTATTTCTGGAAACGACAAAACCCGTGAAAATGTTATTCGTAGAGAGTTAAGACTATATCCTGGAGATGTTTTTAGCAGATCAAAGTTGATGAGGAGCCAAAGAGATGTTTGGATTTTAAATTATTTTGATAATGTAGTGCCTGATGTCACTCCAATTGCAGATGATAAAGTTAATCTTGATTTTGTTGTTGAAGAGAAGAAATCAACTCAGAGAGTAAATGCAAATCTTGGCTTTACGGGCGAATACGGAGTCACTGGAGGAGTAGGAGTTGAATTTGATAACTTTAGAGGTAAGGGACAAAAATTGAATATTGGTATAAGCACAGGAACAAATTTCTCTGTTTATTCCACTCAAGAACCTTCAAAATACAAATCTTTAAATATTAGCTTTCAAGATCCAATGATAAATGATAGTCCGTATTTAGTTGGCGCCTCTATTTTTTATTCATACAGAGGGTCATCAACTAATTATTATTTTCCTTTAGATTTTACTGTTGGAGGAGCAGTTGCAAGTTTTGGGAGAAGATTAGAATGGCCAGATGATTTTTTTAGAGTAATGTGGTCTGCTAAATATATGCAGAAAGAATATGAAGGATCAGAAGAAGATATTAATAATTACATTGGAGGTCTTCGAAAGACTAGAGGGATTAGTTTATCTCAGGTTTTAACTAGAGATAGCCGCAATAGAGCTGAATTTCCTACCAACGGTTCTACATTTATTTTAGAAAATACATATTCTGGTGGTTTGTTGGGAGGAAATGAAAATTTTCATAAACATTTATTAACACTTGAATGGTTTACACCAACTTTTTCTAAATTTATACTTTTTAATTCTGCAAAAATTGGTCTGATTAAAACAATAGATGTAGGAGATAACACCCAAACATTTATTCCTTTTGATGAAAGATATATTATGGGGGGGAATGGTATTCCATATGGTAATGCATTAAGAGGCTACCCTGATAATGTTATAGGCCCCCAAACAGTTTCTGGACAAGCTGTAGGAGGTAATTCTATGGCGCGTTTTATTACTGAATTAAGATATCCACTATCAGATAACCCAGTAATTTATATGATGGCCTTTGCAGAGATGGGGAATGTGTGGAATACATCTGCATTGACAGAGCCATTTTACATTGATAGATTTAGCTCTATTTCAATGAAAAAATCAGCAGGAGTTGGTGTTAGGTTTTTTATGCCAGGAATTGGTAAATTAGGATTTGATATGGGTTACGGATTTGATGATATAACTGGTGATGGCAACCCACAGGGATGGGAGTATACCATTACATTTGGACAAACTTTTTAAACAAGGAGAATAAAGTGTATAAAAAAATATTAACGGTATTACTACTAACAGGAATAGTTTTTTCACAGCAAAAAGTTGGTATAGTTTTTATGGAAAAACTAAGATTGGACTATGAAGGTTTTAAGGATGCTCAGCAGCAGCTTCAGTTGGAGCTGGAAGTTATTCAGAAAGAATATCAATCTATGGCAACAAAATTAGATAGCATGATGAAAGAATATGATCAACAAAGCCTCATGATGTCTGATGAGTTAAAAAAGGCTAAAGAGCAAGATATAAGAGATATGGATACATCAATGCAAAGTTATCAGCTATCAAAAGTTGGGCCTCAGGGAGAATTCACAAGAAAACAACAACAGCTTGAATTTGATTTAATGAATCAGATAAAAGAAGCAGTTGATAAGGTGGCTATTGATGGAGGTTTTGATTTAATTTTAGATGGCTCCTCTTCCTCTTTATATACTAAACCTACTTTAAATATTACCGATAGCGTCCTTACAGAACTTAGATCTTAAATTAGGAAAGATTTGTTTACTCTTAAAGAGGTTGCTGATAAAGTTGAAGGAGTATTGATTGGTGATCAGTCAATACAAATTTCTTCGGTTGATGATATAGCTTTATCTTCAAAAGGCTCTATCACGTTTGCTTTTCTTCCAAAGTATCAAAAAGCGATTATTCAATCTAAAGCTTCAGCATTTATTGTAATATCTGAAAAAGATTTAAATAAGAAAAATGGGATTGTTGTAAAAAATCCATACTTAGCAATGATCACTATTTTAGATATGTTTGATCAGCGCCCTGTCCCTACTTGTGAAATTTCAGAGAATTCTATTATTCATAGTTCAGTAGATAAAAAACAAAATTTACACGTAGGAGCTTTTTCTGTAATTAATAAAAATGTTATTTTAGGAAATAATGTTTATATAGGAAGCGGAGTTGTGGTTAATTCAGGTTCTGTGATTGAAGACAATTCTGTTATTTATGATAATGTTGTTCTTTATGACAATACTATTGTTGGGGAAAATAGCATTATTCATTCAGGAGCAGTTGTTGGTAGCGATGGATTTGGTTATCATACTGATAATAAGGTACACCATAAAATACCACATATAAAATCAGTTATAATTGGTAATAATGTTGAAATTGGAGCTTCATGCACAATTGACAGAGGGTCAGTTCAAGATACTGTTATAGGAGATTTTTCTAAATTAGATAATCAAGTGCACTTAGCACATAATGTCAAATTAGGGCATGGATGTTTATTAGCTGGCGGCGTCTTTGTAGCAGGAAGTACAACAATAGAAAATTTTGTAACAATTGCGGGGAAGACTGATATTGGCCCACACCTAACAATTGGCGAAAAAGCGGTTATTGCTGCGCGATCCTGTGTTCTTAAATCTTTGACTGGTTCAAAAATGTATGCTGGTAATCCTGCGAGACCAATTAAAGAAAAGCAAAAAAGAGACGCACTTTTTACAAGATTTGAAATATTAGAAAAAAAATTGAAAAAAAATGCCATCTAAACAGCAAACAATTAAACATTCAGTGTCATGTACGGGAGTAGGACTCCATACAGGGGTTCAAAGCACTGTGACATTCCATCCTGCTGAAGAAAATACTGGTATTAGATTTATTCGGAATGATATGAAGGACCAAATTATTACACCAGATATTGATAATGTAGTTGATCTCAAAAGAGGTACTACAATTGAAGAAAATGGTGTAAGAGTGCATACAACAGAACACGTAATGTCAGCTTGTGCTGGTATGAGAATTAATAATTTAATTATAGAGCTTAATAGTAAAGAGCCTCCTGTAATGGATGGAAGCTCTAAAGATTTTGTATTATGTCTTAAAGAAGGAGAAATAATTCAACAAAATGCAGAAGTAGATTTCTTAGAGATTACCAAGCCAGTAGTTTATAACGATGAGGAAAAAGATGTTGAAGTTTTAGCCGTTCCTTTTGACGGTTTTAAAACCACTTTTACTATTCAATATGATTTAGATGATTTAGATGTACAATATAGTTCAATACAAAATGCCTATACCAACTATGAAACTCAAATAGCTCCTGCCAGAACTTTTTGTTTATTAAGCGAAGTAACGGAACTGACAAAACAAGGCCTTATTAGGGGTGGAAACCTAGGTAATGCAGTTATTATTGTCGATAAGGATATGGACGGAGATGAAGTAAAATATTTTCAAGAAAAATTTGGTATTAAATTTTATCAAGGAACAAAAGGGTTATATAAATCTCAACAATTACGCTTTAAAAATGAGCCAGTTAGACATAAGACATTGGATTTAATCGGAGACTTAGCTCTTTTAGGAAAACCAATAAAGGGGCATGTAACGGCTATTAAAAGTGGACATAAGGGGAATGTAGAGTTTGCTAAATTATTAAGAAAAGAGTTTATTGATCAATTCTAATATGAAGGATATTAATTATATAATAAAGATGATGCCTCACAGGTATCCATTCCTTATGATTGATAAGGTCATAGATAAAAAAGATAAATCAAATATTCAGACTATTAAAAATGTAACAATTAATGAACCATATTTTTCTGGTCATTTTCCGGAAAAACCTATTATGCCAGGAGTTTTAATTATGGAATCTATGGCTCAGTCAGCATGTTTTATTATTTTAGACTATATTGATGAACCTAAGAATCATTTAGTTTATTTATCTAAGGTTAATAATTTTAGAATTTTAAAGAATGTAATACCTGGTGATCAAATTATAATTAATGCAGAAACTATTAAGGAAAAGATGGGTTCATTTAAATTTCGCGCTACATGTCATGTAGATAATGAATTGGTAGCCAAAGCAGAATTTATTGCATCTTTAGTTAAGAAATAGGAGTCAGTGATTAGTAATAAAATACATAAAACAAATATTATTTCTACCTCAGCAAAAATTGGTAATAATGTTACAATTGGAGCATACAATGTTATTGAAGACAATGTAATTATTGGTGATAATACAAAAATTGGGAATTTTAACACAATTTCTGAGTTTACTGAAATAGGGAATGATTGCCATATTATTAACAATAGTAGCATAGGGGCAATCCCTCAAGATAAAAAATTTGAAGGAGAAAAAACAAAACTTGTGGTAGGAGACAGAACCATAATAAGAGAATTTGTTACTTTAAACAGAGGCACTAGAGAGACAGGAGAAACGAAAATTGGAGAAGATGTTTTAATTATGACAGGTGTTCATGTAGCACATGATTGTATCATTGGGAATAACGCTATTCTTGTAAATTTAGTTACTTTAGGAGGTCATGTTGAAATTGGCGATTGGGCTATTTTAGGCGGGGCAAGTAATGCTCATCAATTTTGCAAGGTTGGCAAGCATGCTATGGTTGCTGCAAACTCTAAGTTGGTACAAGATGTTCCTCCTTTTATTCTAGCAGGAAAACATCCCGTAAAGTATTCAGGCATTAACTCTTTGGGATTAACTAGAAGAGGTTTTGACGACAACCAAAAATCAAGTATTAAAAAAGCTTACAGATACCTTTTCAGATCAGACTTAAATCAATCAGATGCTTTAAACAGAATTAGAGAAGAATTCAAGGAAGAATCTAACATTCAAGATATTATAAAGTTTTATGAATCGAGTAAAAGAGGAATCATTTAGACCCTTAAAATGAAAAAAAATATTTTTGTATTTGGATCTACTGGATCTATAGGAATCCAAACTCTTGATGTTTTATCAAATAGTAATATATATAATGTAGCTGGATTAAGCTGTAACTCTAATAGCAACCTTTTATTTGATCAAGTAAAATTTTTTAATCCTTCTGTAGTAGCAATTAATGATATTCAATTGTCTCATGATTTAATTAATTACTGTAAGAAAAAAAATATTAAGCTTATTTATGGTGATAAATCTTCAAATAATGTTCCTCTTGATAATATTGATATTGCAGTAAATGCAATCGTCGGCACTCCTGGATTGCAGCCAACAATTCATTTGGTTGAAAATGGAATAGATGTTGCACTAAGTAATAAAGAGTCTCTTGTTTTAGGGGGCCATATTATAATGCCTCTAGCAAAAAAGAATAATGTTAAAATCTTACCTGTTGATAGTGAGCATTCAGCGATTTATCAATGTTTAAATGGTGAAAATAATTTTGAATTAAAAAAAATAATTTTAACAGGGAGTGGAGGGCCCTTTTTAAAAAGAAAATTAAATACTTTTAAATCTATAACCCCTGAAGAAGCATTGAACCACCCAAATTGGGATATGGGTAAAAAAATATCTATAGATTCTGCTACTATGATGAACAAAGCATTAGAGTTGGTTGAAGCACTATGGTTATTCAATGTAAATCTTGACCAAATTGAGATTGTAATACACCCGCAATCTATAGTTCATTCAATGGTAGAATTTGTTGATGGTTCTTATAAGGCACATTTAGGAGTTCCAGATATGAGAGTTCCAATCCAATATGCTTTAACCTATCCAGCAAGGGAAAATACTGCTGTTGAAAGTTTAGATTTTACAGAAATGGAGTTACAATTTAGTAAACCTGATATTAATAGATACCCAGTATTATCATTAGTTAAGAAATTAATTGACGAAGGTGGAAATAGAGTTCCAATAATGAGTATCGCCAATGATTATATTGTACAAAAATTTTTAGATGAAGAAATAGCATTCAATGAAATGTTTCCACTTCTTAAAAAAATAATTAACAAATTTTCAAGCAATAATCTACCAACGCCTGAAGATTTAATTAAATTAGATAGTAATATTAAACTATATTTGGAGCCTAGGTAGAGAGATGATTTATATATTAGCATTCATAGTATTAATCGGCGTCATAGTGTTTGTGCATGAACTTGGACATTATATGGCAGCGCGAAGTGTTGGAGTTGGCGTTGAGCGGTTCTCTATTGGTATGCCACCAAATTTTGTAGATTTTACCAAAACTAAAAAAGGATTAATTGTTGATATATATTTTTTTGCTATAAAAAATGGAAAAGTAAAATGGCAAAAAGTTTATTCAAATACAATATCATCATTAAACAACCCTTCAGAAACTATTTTTACTATTGGACTTTTACCTCTTGGAGGCTATGTCAAAATGAAAGGTATTTTAGACGAAAGCATGGATAGTGAATTTAAAGGAGAGAAAGACGAGCTTGAATCAAAGAACCCTATCCAAAAAATATGGGTGATGAGCGCAGGGGTAATAATGAATCTTATACTCACTTTCTTTGTTTTTAGTCTTATTGGAAATTTGCAAGGGGATACAAAGCTTGAAAATTCAAATACAACAATTGATTTTATTGTTCCTGATCAACCAGCCTATAATGCTGGCTTACAAGCAGGTGATTCTTTTACAATAATTGAAGGGGAAAGTGTAGACAGTTGGTATGAAGCGGTTGCCCAAATTGAAAAATACCCGAATGAAAAAATTACGATATCATTTGATAGACAAGGTGAGGTTTATAATAAGGAAATTACTTTAGGATCTAGGCCTGATTTAGCTTCAGGTAGGGTGGATAGACAAGTAGGTTCTCTGGGAGTTTCTAAAACACAAATTCCTGTTGAATTAAATTTTACAGAATCTTTTGTTTACGGATTTAATGAAACAGCGTGGGCGATGACCTTAATGACCTCTTCATTAAAGATGATTTTTCAAGGTAATGTTTCAAGAGATGAGGTAGGTAGCGTTATTATGATAGGAGATATGGCTGGACAAGCTGCTCAAGCTGGTCTAGTACCATTTTTATTTTTAATGGCACTAATTAGCGTAAATCTAGCATATATAAATATTTTACCAATACCAGGATTAGATGGTGGGCATATTGCATTAATTTTGCTGGAGTTACTTTTGGGAAGAAAGCTTTCAGTAAAAACTAGAATTAGAATTCAATCAGTTGGGATGTTTATTTTGTTATCATTAATGGTTTTTCTACTTCTAAATGATATTATTCGTGTACTTTTTTAAGCTTAAGAGTAATAATTCCTCTTCCTAACTTAATCATAATTTCTACAGGCACTAAAGAACCATTAATTAATGCATAGGAAACTTCCATATCACCTTTATTTTTTAAATTTGGTTGACCATTTTTTATAGGTGAAAGAGTATAGCCTGAAAATTTGCCATAAGGAGTTTTAATTGTTTTCAATCCCAAGTTTTTAACTTCAAGCTCCCTTGTTTTTCCAGCATCTACAATGTTAAATTTTTTTGAAGAATCAACAGGAATATCAAATTCTGAAAGTATTAATATTAGAGAATAGGGATCAAATATATTTTCATTTACAATATATTCATTTCCATTTGTTACAGCTAATTCACCATTTATAAAAGTAGTAGATATTTTTTTCTTTCGTAACTCTCTTATGCTTTTATTTTGTTTTACTACATTAAAGTTCTCTTGATTTATCCATACATCAATTTTATTTCGGATTTTATATATACTATCACCAAACTTTGAAGTCTTTACAGTAAAATTCAAATGATAAACGTTAGTGCCCTTAATATTATCTGGTTTTTTAATTGATAAAGATGCTTCGCCAATCCTTATTTTTAAAAGGTCAATGTAGGCTTTATATTCATATTTTATTTCCTTATCAAATTGATTTTCTGGATTCTCACCAAAAACTAAAGAAGCAAATAGAAAAATTACAATAAACTTCATTTAGCGAACCTGAGATATTTGATTCATATCAATCATATAAATCTTTGATGGCTTATTTTTTATAATTCCATCGTCAATAAGCAAATCAATTTTATCACCAAACTTATTTTCAATTTCGTCTGGACAGTATAGAGGAGTTTCACCAGTTTTATTAATACTGGTGGTGGTTATAGGTTTGTTGTATGAAAATAAAACTGATTTTAAAAAAGTATGATTAGGGATTCTAAAACCTATTTTACCATCTTTTGTTATTTTTTTATTAAAAGATTCAGAACAATATTTTGCTATACAAGTACTTCCATCTTTAAGTATCTCTTTAATTTTTTTAGAAATATTTTTCTCTAAAATTAGTTTATTTTTAATAATATTGAAATCATGGACAATAATGCTCATTGGTTGAGCGCGCTTTTTAATCTTATTGATTTTAATGATACCATTAGTATTTTCAGCATCAGTGCCTATACCATAAATAGTATCAGTTGGATAGGCCACTATTTCCTTATTATTTAATGCATTCAAGAAACTTTTCATGGCATCTGGGTGATTACTTTTAATTCTTTTCATTAATATTTCCTAACAGATTTCCATCGTTTATGAAACCAAAAATATTGTTCAGGAGAATTGCGAATAGTTCTTTCAATTTTACTAGTATATGACTGCACTATTGATTCGATACTTCCAGTGTTGTCAATTTTTTCAAATTTAGCTTCATAGGTATCATCTTTCTTTATAATGCTAGCATAAATTAAGGGAATACCCTTTCTTTTGCTTAAAATTGCAGCCCCTGAGTGCGTTGATGATTTTATATTAAAAAAATTTGTTTCAACACCTCTTTTTTTGGCATCTTGATCACTTAATAGAACAAGAATATAATTATCTTTTAATGCCTTACTTAGAAGCTTTATTTCTCCACCTTTGTATAGTTGTTTTTTTACAAATTTTTCTCTTATTTTTTTAAAAAATAAATCGGCACCACCACTTCTTTGTTTATAAGCTACACCAGCTACTTCAAATCCTTTTTTACTCAAAGAGAAAAATAATCTATCAAATGAACCATGATGAGAACTCACAAGGATAACACCTTTCTTTTTTAATAGTGAATCTGAAAGTACCCCAATATTTTCAAATTTTATTTTTGAGGCATCATAATATTTTGGGAATGATATAAAGTCTAAAAAATCTTTTATATAAAATTTATAAGTTTCTTTCATTATTTTTTTATACCATAAAATATCTTTTTCAGGGAAAGCCCACATAAGATTTTGTAGCACAACTTTTTGTCTCATTTTAAGTATATGGAATAGTAGACTATAAATAATTTTATAGGTAATTTTGTATACAAATGTTGGAGCATTTCTCAAGTATAAAGAAAAGGCTTTTAGAAAAAAATACATCACCTAAATGTAAATCTTTGAATTACGAATGAAAACAAAATTTAAGAACATAATTTTAAGCACTATTTTTTTAATGGCAACAATGATTTTTGCTGAAGGATTAAACAAAAAAGTGTATGTCATTCCTATTCAGGATGTAATTGATTTAGGTATCCCGGGCCTTGTTAGCAGAGGAATTGATTTAGCTGAAGCCAATAATGCAAGATTAATTATTTTTGATATAGATACTTTTGGTGGGCGCGTAGACGCAGCTACTCAAATTAAGGACTCAATAGCTTCAACAAATATTGAAACTATTGCATTTATTAATAGAAGAGCTATTTCTGCTGGATCATTAATTTCTCTTTCTTGTGATAAAATATATATGACAGATGGGGCGACAATTGGCGCCACGAGTGTTGTTGATATGTCTGGCTCTAAACAGTCTGAAAAATCTCAGAGCTATATGAGAGAAGAAATGGCAGCAACTGCTGAAAAATCAGGTAAAAATCCTGAAATAGCGAGAGGTATGGTTGATGAAGAACTGAGTTTTGAATATCTCATTGTTGAAGGAGACACATTAACAGTTGACGATATTGAAGGAAGAAAAGAAGGAAAGCTTATTACTCTTACTACTGAATTAGCGTTGAAATACGGTATAGCGGATGGTAAAAGTGAAAGTATTGATGAGCTTCTTTCCTATCTTGAAATAACTGAATATGAAATTGAAACAGTAAATGAAAATTGGTCTGAGAATGTTGTCCGCATATTGACAAATCCAACTGTATCATCATTGCTTACTACATTTGGAACTATAGGAGTAATATCTGAATTATATAGCGCAGGTTGGGGCATAGGAGGAACAATTGGTATTATATGTCTGACCCTAGCCCTGGGAGCTGGATATTTAACTCAATTGGCATCAGCAACGGACCTATTGATTATATTATTTGGCTTAGCAATGTTATTTATTGAGTTTGTTGCTATTCCTGGTTTTGGAATATTTGGAATTACAGGCATTCTTGTATTATTTTATGGATTATATTTACTACTAATTCCTGATATTCCTGTTGGACCAGAAGTATATTCAGAAGCTTTAGATGGTTTTTCATGGGCTATAGTTGTTGGAATTTTTGGAATAATATTTTTGTTGAGAATAATTGGTAAATCTGTTTTTTTTCAAAAGCTGATAAACACTGATTCAAATAAAACCACATTAAAAAAGAATTATAAAAATAGAAGTAAAGTTGAGTAGTTATAATTATTTATCAACGATAGGCTTAAATTTGAATATATATAACATAAAGGAGGAGTAATGGGACTATATGTTGCCATACCATTAATATTATTTATTTTACTACTACTATGGGTTGTGCCAGTTGGGTTATGGTTACAAGCTATTTTTAGTATAGGAGGAGGGCATGTTACGATTTTTAATCTTGTTGGTATGAGATTTAGAAGAGTTCCTCCTGGAGTTATTGTTAGCGGTTTAATTGCTGCAAAAAAAGCGGGATTAGAGCAAGTTAATGGCGATGATTTAGAGGTCCATTACATGGCCGGTGGTAATGTAGATAAAGTTGTTGATGCATTAATTGCTGCATCAAAGGCGGGAATCGAATTGACATTTTCCATTGCCACCGCAATTGACTTAGCAGGAAGAGATGTTCTTTCAGCTGTACAGACTAGTGTTTATCCAAAAGTTATTGATGCGCCTGTAGATGGAAAATTATCTGCTGTAGCTAAAGATGGTATTGAAGTAAGAGCAAGAGCAAGAGTGACAGTAAGAACTGATATCCCAAATTTAGTTGGTGGGGCTACCGAAGATACAATTATTGCAAGAGTTGGTGAAGGAATTGTAAGTGCGATTGGTTCAAGAGAGACTTATGAAGCAGTACTTGAAAATCCTGATTCAATCTCAAGAACAGTATTAGAAAAAGGATTAAACAGTGGAACTGCTTTCGAAATTTTATCAATTGATATTGCCGATATAGACGTCGGTAAAAATATTGGTGCTCAACTTCAGGCAGATCAAGCTGAAGCAGACCTAAGAGTCGCACAGGCAAAAGCCGAAACTAGAAGGGCTATGGCAGTTGCGCTTGAACAAGAAATGAAAGCAAAAGTTGTAGAAGCTGAGTCTGAAGTACCTCTTGCGATGGCTGAAGCCTTTAAACAAGGTAATTTAGGAGTGTTGGATTATTACAAATTAGATAATATTGCATCCGACACTAGCATGAGACAGTCTATTGCAGGTGTTTCTGATGAAAAAAAAGATGAATCTGAGAGTTAATCATTGGAAGAATTAATATATTGGGGGGCAATATTTCTTTTCTATATTTTTTCTGCTTATAGAAGTAGGCAAAAAAAAGAAAATAGTAAAGAAGTAATTGCTCCTAAGCCATTACCTAACCAGGAAAATAAATCACAGAAATCAGATTTCAATATATTCGAGTTTCTAGATGGCGCAATGGAAAAATCTGCAATTGAACTAGAAGAATTGCCTAAAGCAGTTAAAAGTGAGATAAATACATCTAGAGCCACAAATTCTTTCAAACAAGATAATTATAGTAATATAAACGATACCAAAACAAGGAATGAATACGATATTAAGGAAAAACATTTATCTCATCTTAAAACAAAACTCAATATTGGTGATAAGAAAAATGTATCATCATCAAAAAAGCTTTTAACAATCCAGAAAAAACTTAAAAATCAACCTACAAAGCTAGCCATAGTAATGCAGGCAATTTTTGATCCACCAAAATCACAGGGAATTTGAAATGAAGCTATTAATTATGGGACCGCCAGGCGCCGGTAAAGGAACTCAAGCAAAAATTTTATCTAAAAAGTTTAATTTAGTTCACCTTTCTACGGGAGATATTTTACGCTCTGAAATTGATAAAAAATCTGCTACAGGGTTGGAAGCTCAATCGTATATGAATGCAGGCAATTTGGTTCCAGATAAAGTGCTTTTAGCAATGATGGGAATAACCTTAGAAAATTTGAAAGATAAAGGATTGATTTTAGACGGTTTTCCTAGAACTATTCCTCAAGCGGAAGGCTTATCAACAATTTTTGAATCTTTAAATCAGAAAATTAATCATGTAATCAATATTTATGTGAATAAAGACGTATTAATTAATCGTTTAGTAGAAAGAGCTGAAAAATCTGGTAGAGCAGACGATACTAAAGAAGTAATTGTTAATCGTCAAAAAGTATACCATAAATTAACGGCCCCGTTGACCGAGTTTTACGATAATGAAATTATCAATATTGATGGCGATGGATCCATTGAAGAAGTCACATCAAGAATTTTCAATATAATTAAATAAATGATTGTTTTAGGTGTTACTGGCGGTCTTGCATCAGGGAAAAGCACTGTATCAGAATATCTAAAAGAAAAATATAAGGCTTATATCTTTGACGCAGACATAGAAGCAAAAAAATTGCTCCATACTGAAGAAGTTGAAAAACAAATATTAGAAATATTTCCTGAAATAAAATCATTGGAAAATAACACCTTATCTCGCATTGCATTTAAAACCAAAAAATCTCAACAAAAGTTAAATAGCATTATACACCCACATGTAGAGAGAGAAATTGAATGCAGAATTCTTGAAAAACAAAGCAGCCACCCATTTTTTATTATTGATGCAGCTTTGATTATAGAATCTGGATCAGTAAGTACTCTTAAAAATAAAGGTATGACTTTATTAGTTGTTGTAGCGGATGAAAGCTTAAGAATAGAAAGAGCTAAATTGCGCGGGAATTTACTAGTAGAAACTATACTAGAGAGAATAAGGTTGCAACTCCTAGATTCTGAAAAATTAAAACATGCAGATTTTGTAATTGAAAATAATTCAACAAAAGCTGTATTATTTAAAAAAGTTGATAAAATAATTACTAAGATTATTAATGAATAAAGTATATCAAATATTGATTCTGTTAATTTTTGTCAGTTGTTCTTCTGACAGTGGTTCTGAAGATATTTTAAGTGATAATAATGGAAATGAGGGCGGCGGCGGTTTTACAGGAGGCGGCAACCAAACAATACCTGAATTAACTGTAGAATTAATTTCTACTTACAATGATCAAACAGCTTCGTTTGCAACGCCATATGGTAGTTTTACAAGAAACTTCATTGTACATACGCCTCCAAATTTTGATTATCAAACTGAATCACTTCCATTGCTATTTGTTTTGCATGGATATACTGGTAGGGCACCATCAATAAGAGATTATTCAGGATTTGATCAAATTGCAGACCAAGAAAGATTCATAGTTGTTTATGTTCAAGGGACTACAGATCAGTTTGGCAATACAGGATGGAATGTGGATGTTGTAGCAAGTTTTCTTGGAGTAGATGATGTAGGATTTTTTAAAGCATTAATTAAATATTTTAAAGCTAGTTACAGTATAGATAGTAACAAGATTTTTTCTTCCGGAATGTCACTTGGAGGTTTTATGAGTTATAGATTAGCTTGTGAGCTAGATGAAATTAATAGTATTGGGTCTGTTACAGGATCAATGGCTGGATATTACCAATGTAACCCTCCTAAAAAATCAGGGATTATTCATTTTCATGGAATGAATGATTCTGTTGTTCCATATAATGGCGTTGAATGGAGTTATTCAGCTAGAGCAGCACATGATTTTTGGAAAAATCATAATCAATGCAATTCACAAAATGAAATAACGATACCAGATTTTAATGGCGACGGCGAGTATACCACGCGCTTAATTTCATATGATTGCGAAGAAAATAAAAGCGTTGAACTTTATTCACTTGAGGGGGAAGGTCATGCTTGGTGGAAAAAATCATGGGGACATGACATAAATACCTCAGAATTAATTTGGCAGTTTTTCCAAAATCAATAATGATTATCAAAAGTCATATTTCTTTTTTATCAAAATCAGATAATATTTTAAAAAAAGTAATTAAAGAAAATAAAATACCTCAAATATCTGAATCTGAAGATTATGTACTTGATTTATATAAGTATATAATTTTTCAGCAGATATCAACTAAAGCTGGGAATAGTATTTTTAATCGTTTTCTAAAATATTATCAAAAAAATAAAGAAAATATTACAGTATGGAATGAGGAAGATTGTAAAAATATTGGTTTATCACATCAGAAGAAAAAATATATTGAAAATATATTTAGTAATAGAAGTGAAATATATGGTTTAAAAAAAAGTAATGATATAAATGAAATTCGTGAAAAGCTTATTCAGATCAAAGGAGTTGGAAACTGGACTATTGATATGTTTTTAATTTTTTCTAAAGGCAATCTCGATATATTTCCAGAAGGAGATTTGGCATTAGTCAATGTTATTAAAGATTTATATAACGTTGAATCAATGGATAAAATCAGAGAAATAGCTAGTAAGTGGACACCATTCAAAACCATAGCTACTTTATATCTTTGGGAATCTCTAGATGATGATTTTCCAAATTAAAATAGTTCGTTTGTAAGACAATGTATTGATCCACCGCTTAAATTAAATTGAGAAGCAGGTGTAGTGTCCAAGATTATATCATTTACAGAAGTGAAGTCTATTATTTTTTTGTCTTTTAGAGTTGCACTTCCAATCATGAGGCCGGGTAGCGACAAGCTATTCATAGATGTTCTAAATTGAATTGATTCATTTTTGTCGTAGTGTTCGACCTCAATTATATCCCAGTTATTTTGATTACATATAGTAGAGAAGTTTAAAAATTGTTTATGATTAAAGACTTCTTTTGCACAAATAATTCCGATACAATCATAATTACTATTAAAAATTGGAGCGATAGAAGTGTCAAGGTGATACCCGCCCGATGGAATAATGTACAAATTAGATACTTTCAGTTTTTCTGCCATTTGTTCAGCGCCATTTAGGTTATTTCTACACTGCCCAGCTAGCAATATATTTTCTTTTGGTAAATAAAAAAATTCACCACCTTCTGCAATGCAGTCATTATTTAGAAATGAGATGTTATATCCCGCACTCTCTAGATTTGAAATAACAAACTCGCCTTCATTCATTCTTTCTGAAAGTTTCATATTGCACATCACAATATCTTTATTCGTATTACAAAGAAAATGATCTCTCATAAATACAAAGTCATACTTTCCATGTGTTTCTAACTCTTTTTTAAATGGGATATTCATAATTTCGAGCGAATATTTATTCAAAATTTTTATCAAGCTTAGATGTTCTTCTTTAAGCAAGGATTGATTGGGATATGATCCATTGCTCATCATATCATTATCTTCATATGCTGTAATACCATTGGGCCACCAACCAGATTGTGGAAGAGAGCTAATGGCTATTTTGGATTTTAATGAGTTAATCATATTCGAAAACTTACAATTTTAAAATTAACATTATAAGATTAAATTATAACAGTGAATAAAAATATTTTAACTGTAAAAGACTTAAATAAATATTTACCTGCTATTAAAACTGAGGTAGATATTCATTTTAAAGATAAGTTATCTGAGGGGCTATTTAAATCAGATGCTTTAGTAGGGCTTAAAAAGTTACCTAACGAATCAATTGACTTAATAGTAACCGAACCATCATTAGACCCTAATAATACATTAACTTACACAGAATATGTCAATTGGATCGATCAATGGATGGAAGAATGTAAGCGAGTGTTAACAGCCAGTGGTTCAATTTATATTATTTGTCCATGGGAATCCTCTTCACTTTATCATTCTGTTTTGGGCAAGAAATTTATTGTACAATCTAGAATTACTACTGAGAGACAAATTGAAAATATAGAACTTTCACAATGGAAAAACAAAATTTCTGATATTTGGTTTGGAACCAAAACAAATGATTATATTTTTAACCAAAATTATATAGTAAATGGTAAAAATATAAATAATCCAAAGCCAGATGATATTAAAGACAATTTATGGTTTCATTTAGATTATGAAGAAATTATTCATAGAATTATTAAAGCTAGCAGTTTCAAGTTGAATTGGATTTTAGATCCTTTTATGAATGTAGGAGCAGTAGGGGTAGTTGCAAAAAAAAGAGGAAGAAGGTTTATTGGTTTTGAATCAAATCAAGACCAGATATTATTAGCTATGAAAACAATTAATGAAAGAGAAAATTAATGCTAAAAAAATTAGAACATGACATGATGCAAGCTCTTAAAAATAAAGAAAAAGAAAAAGCAGGAACATTAAGGCTCATTTTATCAAAATGTAAAAATAAGGCCATTGAATTGAGAAAAGAATTATCTGATCAGGAAATAATCAAAGTGCTTCAAACTGTAGCAAAACAGCATAAGGAATCCATTAAGCTTTACAAAGAAGGAAAACGTGATGATTTAGTAGAAGCTGAGATGCGTGAATTAGGATTTGTAGAAGTTTATCTTCCATCAATGATGAGCAATGAAGACCTAAGAACTTTAATATCTTCTGTTGTAGTAGAAGTTGGTGCTTCCAGTATGGCAGATTTTGGCAAAGTAATGCCTAATGTGATGAAGCAGGGAGCTGGAAAGATTGATGGCAATACGGCCCAAGCTATTGTCAAAGAACTATTATCATAATATGATTATAGACTTACTTTTTTTGATGATTATTTTAATCATGGGTGTGTTTGGTATAAAAAAAGGTTTTGTGGAATCTTTTACAGATTTTTTAAACCTAGCTGTAGGTATTTCATTGGCTCTTCTTTTTTATGTTGATTTATCTTTTTTTATATCAAAGTATATATCAATCAATGCAACCATTATAATAATTTTTTCTCTTGCAATCATATTTTTAATATCCATAATAGTATTAAGGTTGTTAACAAGCTTGCTATTGTTTTTGCTAGATGGTAGTGTCTCATCATATACAAATCTTAACAAGATTTTAGGATTTATGCTTGGGGGACTGAAAGGCATTATTGCTCTAATATTATTTGCCGGTATTTTTGAAAAATATATTTCTGGTAACGTTTATCAAATTTTATATGAGCAATCAAAGATTCTTGTTTTACTCGAACCTTTCAAAGATTATATTTTTAAATAATGAGAAGAATAGCACAAGAAACAATCAATAGAGTTTTAGAAGAGGTAGATATCTTTGATGTTATTTCTCAATATGTTGATCTCAAAAAAAGAGGCAGAAATTATTTTGGATTAAGCCCTTTTCGTTCTGAGACTAAACCATCATTTAGCGTTGCTCCAGAAAAAAATATGTGGTATGATTTTGGTTCAGGTCAAGGGGGTAATGCTGTTCAATTTTTAATTGAATATGAAAAGATTAGTTTTTCTGAAGCGATCCGTTCATTAGCTGAAAAGCATAACATTGAAATAATTGAAGTAGGGGATGAACAGCAGAGCAATCTTTATGATCAATTATACGAGATACATAATCTTGCATATTTATTCTTTTCAAATAATCTTAAGTCATCAGCTGGTAAACAAGCTACAAAATATTTAAATGATCGTTTTTTTGATAAATCAATTATAGAAAAATTTAATATTGGATTTGCATCAGACTCATGGGACAAGCTTTACAAAGAATTGAATCAAAAATTTGATAACGAGGTTATTGAAAAATCAGGACTATTTTCTAATGGGAAAAAAGGGTTTCTAGATAGATTTAGAAACAGAATTATGTTTCCTTTTTATAGCCCATCAGGCAAGGTGATTGGTTTTAGCGGTAGAAGCTTATCTGACAAAGAAGATGTTAAGTATTTAAATTCACCGGAAACGTTACTATTCCAAAAGAGTAAAGTTTTTTATGGATCATATCAAACAATGCCTGAAATAAGGAGACAAAACTATGTTTTATTGGTAGAGGGTCAAACTGATTTTCTTCGATTGTATGAGAAGGGGTTTAAAAATGTTTTAGCTACTTCAGGAACTGCATTTTCTTCTAAGCATGCAAATGCATTAGGGAAGTACACTAACAGAGTCATTCTTGCATATGATTCTGATAGCGCTGGAGTAAATGCTGCAATTAGAACAGGATATATTTTGTTACAAAATGGTTTTGAAGTTCGCGTATTAGATTTGGGAGAAGGATTAGACCCAGACGATTATTTTAAACTCAAAGATAATAGCAAGCAGACCTTCAGAGCGTTGATTAAAAATGCTGTTCACCCGATTAGTTTCATTATAAATAAAAAAAATATTCTTTCATTAGGTGCTTCTGATATATCCAAATTTCTTAATGAATGTATTGAAGAAATAAAATTAGTTAAAGATGTTATTATTAGAAATGATTTAGTTAAGCGCTTATCAAGTGAGTTAGGCGTGATAGAGTCAGAGGTGATGAACAGATTTGAAGAGTTAAAACCAAAAAGAAGGTATACTCAAAAAAATGAAAAAGATGATCAATCGTCCATTAGACATTATGACTCAAAGTCAGACAAGGCGCAGTTAGAAATATTAAAACTTTTGATTCACAATTCCTCTCTAGCTAAAAAGGTTCCTCTTTCATTGCTAGACAATAAGCTCTGCTACAATATTATAAAAACAATTAAAGACAATTCTGAAAATTATAGTAATGTAGCTCAATTGCTTGAATTTATAGGCGATAGTCCTGAGGAAAGAAACTTGGTTGCATCATTAGCTGTGGATAAACCAGAAAAAGATAATGAGCACACTATATTAACTGATTGTATAAGAACATTAGAAAACATTTCTATTCAAAATAAAATTGATACTATTAGGAATGAAATTCGAATTGTCGAAGACAATAATCAACCTCTAGATAAAAATTTACTTCAACAGCTAGAAGAGCTCCGAAAAAAAGTTAAGTAAAACAAAAACCCTCCTTAATAAGGAGGGTTTTTGTTAATAAATAAGGACTTTATTCAGTTTAATAACTGATTGAAACACCTAGATTATAACGCTTAGGCGCACCTAAACGAACTCTAAGATCTCCAACATCTCCAGATCCATCATAAGCATCAACAAAATCACCGACATATAGTTCGTCAGTAGCATTAAACATTGAGTAATTAAATGTTACATCTTTGTCCATAATTTCCATTGAATAGCTTAATTGTAGATTATAGATAGTTGTTCTTTCAGTTTCATAAGCATCCTCAGCAAAGGTATTCCCTTCGCCTAGTAAAAATGCTAAATCCTGAATAGCACCATCATAACCCCATCTTGGGTATTGTTTAGCAAATGATTCTGCTTCAACAGAAGCTTTTAATCTGTTAAAGAAACCAGTTACCATAAGTACTGTTTGAGATTGTGGAGCACCTGAAATCATAACATCTTTTACAAATAACTCGAAAGTTTCAGAACTATCGTCATCTCCTTCAATTTCATTGTATGTGTATGTTAAGTCATCAGTAAATCTCCAGTCACTTTCATGACCTCTAAGATCAATTCTCAATACTGGAATAGGTTGGTATGCAATTGAATACTCAAACCCTTTGTGTAGCTCATTTAATCCTGTAATACTAAAGAAGGATTCTGTGCCATCAAGAGCTTCTGATGTACCGCTTTGATTTCTGTCAGCCCATAGAGCGTAGTAATAATTCATACTACCAGCCCACTGACCATCAAGAGATTTAAATCTAGCACCAACATCAAACCAAGTTGCTTTCTCATTTTCAAATTCTGAGTTTTTAACCATATTCACATCATCAATTAATTTATCAAGAGATGGAGTCATGTGTGAGTAACTAACGTTACCAAACAACTGCCATGTATCATCTAATGCTCTGCTTCCACCAACTTTCATTTGGTATCCAGTCTCCGCATCAGCTCTAATTAATAAATTATCAAGAGTGAAGTGATCTTGTGCTGAATATTTAGCACTTGTTAAACCTAACATTGCGAAAGTATTACTACCTGCACCGTCATCCCAGTTAGCTTGCACGTAACCACCTAGCCAATCAACAGTATTTGTGTTGTCATAGTATAGTTTGTCTCCAAGCGTTCTGTTTCTTTGACTGTCTGTCCAGTTAGGATTTGAAGAGTTGTAGAAAAAGTCTCCACCAAGTAGATCATAGACCTCTCTATAGTGTTCAACTTTTGCAGTTCTAACATCAAGACCATATGTCATAGATAATGTTTCATTCATTTCATGCTCTAATTTAGACATAACTCCAAAGGTGTATTGGTTGTTTCTACTACCTCTTAAAACACCTCTAGATTGATAGCCTAGGCCATCTACCCATTGAGCATCGGACATATTACGTGCAATAGTTGCATCGTAATCTCTTGTGCCATTATCTCCCCAAAGGATAGAACCAGCAGAACCAGAACCACCACCTTCACCACCTGAATAATAGAATGATGTAGCCATGTTCATTGAATTATTTAAATTTGAATACCAATTCATCTGAACAATCGGTTTATGGAAATAATTATTTCTTTCATTAATCATGTTAGGATCATGTTGGTCAATAGTTCTATTGTTCCAACCATCAAATGGCACCCAACTAGAAACAGCTCTTTTACCATGATATGGTGTTTCAAGATAGTCTGCTCTTGGGTTATAGTCTAAGCCACGCTCTGTTCTGCTTGCAATATCAGCTTCAGAAACTCCCATAGATCTAGCTAACTCGTGACTATAATCGGCAATACGATTATTCCAAAAGTTTTGTCCATGAAATTGAGGAGAACCTAATGCAATAAATTCTAAACGATTATCATCGCTAATTGAATAAGATGCATTAAAGTAATAAGACCATGCATCTGAATAAGTACCATGAGCAAAAAGCTTATCAGCAGTTCTTCGTGAAGCTGAGGCCATAATTGCTAGTTTATCATCCATTAGCAGTCCTGTATGTAAAGTTACAGAAGTTTTTAAATAGTTATATTCTCCAACTTCCTGTTTTACAACAACTCCAGCTTCAGTTTGTGCAGGTGCACTCATAAAGTTTACCACACCACCTAAACTTGGGGTTGCTAGATTAACGGATCCTGCTCCTCTTTGTACCTGAACAACAGATGCAACATCAGCAAGTACACTCCAATTAGAGAAGTATAAATTACCGTTTTCCATGTCATTCATAGGAACACCGTTAATTAAATAAGATGTATAACGATCGTCAAACCCACGAACGTAAACATTTTCATCATCCCAACCACCACCATTTTCAACATAAACATTTGGTAGGGTTGATAAGGCATTTGGCAATCCACGACCACCTAATCTGAAATCAATGTCAGCTTTGGTCATTTCGTTAAAAGGGATTGCATCGGTATTGTCTACACGATCAGCAAGTACTTCAACTCCGCCTAACGCGACAGAAGCTGATTCTAATGTAAAGTTTGCAGATGCGTTAGAATCTGAAACTCTTACACTCATACTTGAAGATTTGTAACCAACCACGCTAGCTGTTACTGTGTAGGCACCGTTAGGAACGTTTACTGAGTATCCACCATTTAAAGTAGCAGCAGCACCTAAAACAGTTCCTTCAACCACAACATTTGCCCCTGGCAAAGCATTACCATCTGCGTCTGTAACAGACCCAGAGATATTACCTTGACCAAAGAGAGCGCCAGATATCATAATAATACCAAATAGCGCACCAAGAATCGAACGATTCATAGTTAACTCCTTTTTCTCGGTTATCTTCATATATTAATATATTAACTTAAGGATACACGCGTGTATCCTTCGCAAATATCAGCTATTTAAACCAATTTTGCAAACTTTAATTGGCATTTTAAAAATTCATATTATCGTCAGCAAAAGATTTTAATTTAATTTGTTAATATTTAATGAATAAAATAAAATAGATTTAAGAATTTTAATCAACTTCAAAAACAATTGTTAGTTTAAGATTGCATCCTTATTTTGCATCCTAAGAATTAGTTTTGATACAATATGAATCAAGAAAAAAACACTAAGTATGTCGTAACTGGCGGAGCAGGATTTATTGGTAGTAATTTAGTAGATCTCCTAATCGATAAAAATATAGAAGTACATGTTATCGACAACTTTATATCAGGGAAAAAAGAGAATTGCAATTCGAAAGCTCTATACCACAAATTAGATTTGTCAGATAGCTCTAATTTCGAAGATATCAAATCTATATTAAAAAATTGCGATGGAGTTTTCCATTTGGCTGCATTAGCTAGAGTGCAAGAATCAATAGACAATCCACTGCATTTTGAAAAAAATAATACTTTAAGCACAATAAATATTTTGAAAGCTTGTGCTGACATGGGTGTTAAGCGTTTAGTGTACAGTGCATCATCTTCTGCTTATGGCGACACTTCAAAGCTCCCGTCACTTGAGCATGATCCAATTAATCCTATTTCGCCCTATGCAATGCAGAAATATTATGGAGAAGTATGCTGTAAAACATTTTCAAATGTTTATGGAATACAAACTGTATCTTTGAGATATTTTAATGTTTATGGAGAAAGGCAAAATATGGACGGAGGGTATCCTTTGGTTATGTGTGTTTTTGCAAAACAAAGATTAAATAATCAGCCATTGACAATAAGGGGAGATGGAGAACAGCGTAGAGACTTTACTCATGTTTATGATATTGCTAGAGCTAATTATTTTGCTATGAAATCAAGCAAGGTGGGCGCTGGTGAAGTTATTAATATAGGTAACAACGATAGCAAGTCTGTGAATGAAATTGCTGATTTAATAGGAGGCCCAACGACTAAAATTGACCCAGTTATTGAACCAAGAGAAACTTTAGCTGACAATTCAAAAGCTTTAGATTTATTAGGCTGGGAACCAACAATTGATATTGAAGACTGGGTACCAAAATATAAAAAGGATTTAGGGATACAATGAGAAAAAGAATTTTAATTACAGGCGGCGCAGGATTTATTGCACACCATGTGATTGACAAAGTAATGTCTTCAACTGACTGGGATATTGTTACTTTAGATAGATTAGATTTTAGTGGTAATCTTAATAGATTAAATGAAGTTGTATCAGCTTACCCTGAAAAAGAACGAATGAGAGTAAAGGTTGTTCATCATGATTTAAAATCTGAAATAAATCCTGAAATATCAAAAACTATTGGCGATATTGACTTTATTGCCCATTTAGCTGCTGGATCTCATGTTGACCGATCAATAACCTATCCATTAGAATTTGTAATGGATAATGTTGTAGGCACTGCAAATATTTTAGATTTTGCTAGAAAATATGATAATGGAATTGAACAGTTTGTTTATTTTAGTACGGATGAAGTTTTTGGTCCAGCACCTAATGGTATTTCGTATAAAGAGAATGATAGATATAATTCAACCAATCCTTATTCTGCATCAAAAGCCGGAGGAGAGGAATTAGTAGTTGCTTACCATAACACATATAATTTACCTGCTATTATTACTCATACAATGAATGTTTTTGGGGAAAGACAAAATCCTGAAAAATATATACCTATGGTTATAAAAAAAGTTAGAGACAACGAAAAAGTTACTGTGCATGCAAATCCAGAAAAAACTCAAGCAGGTTCAAGGCATTATATTCATGCAGAAGATGTAGCCGAAGCCTTACTTTTTTTATATGATTATGATATGTCTTTGTTTTCTGAAGATAAAACAGGAGCCAAGTGCCAAAAATTTAATATTGTTGGAAAAGATGAAATAGATAATTTATCATTAGCAAAATTTATTGCTGAAGTTCAAAATAAAGACCTATTGTTTGATATGGTTGATTTTCATTCTCAGCGACCAGGTCATGATTTAAGATATGCTTTAGATGGATCTAAAATGAAAGAAATGGGTTGGGAGCCACACTCAGCATATAACAGACTTAAAGATACTATAGAATGGACTTTAAAAAATGATAGATGGCTCAAAATATAATATTTGTACAATCTCATATATAAGGTAAATTATTGTAATGAATTATAAATACATCTTAACAGTCTTGCTTTTTTCATTATCTATATCCCAAGTTTCTGTTTCAGATATAGAATCAATGACAAATAATAAAATTGATCAAATGATTGATGACCTTAAAGATCAATCTCAAAAAGAAGTGTCTTTAGATGTAAAACCGCAAGACGGATTACCAAAAGAGGTAGTTATATCACCTCCGCTTACTGCTTTGGATAAAAAATATTTTGGCTACAATTACTTTAATAGAGAAATAAATTTCTTTGATAATATTCCTACTCCTGTTGATTTTGTGCTTGGCCCAGGGGATGAAATCAATTTATCGCTTTGGGGTCAAGTCAATTTACAAGAAAGCTTGACTATAAATAAGCAAGGACAAGTTTATTTTGAAAATATTGGCTTAATAAATATTTCAAATATGTCTTTAAGTGAAGTAGAAAAAATCTTCGAAAAAAAATTATCAAATATATATTCAACAATAACAGATGGATCGACACAATTAAATGTTGAATTAGGCAAATTAAAATCAATCAATGTATATTTTTCAGGCCAAATCAATAATCCTGGGATTAGCATTGTACATCCTTTTTCAGATGTATTTACAGCAATAATTCAAGCTGGCGGAATTAAAAAAGAGGGTTCATTAAGAAATGTTCAAATTATTAGATCAAACAATGTTATAGCTTCAGTTGATTTTTATGAGTTCTTTTCTTCTGGAAAAAATAGTTTTTCTAAAATTAGAATTTTAGATAATGATGTAATTCATATTCCTACAGTATCTCAACGAGTAGAAATTAAAGGAGAAATTAATCATGAAGGTTTCTATGAGTTGCAAGATTCAGAATCATTAAATGATTTAGTTCAATATGCCGGAGGATTGACTAAAAAAGCAGCATCTTCTGCAATAATAGATTTAATTATACCCATTTCAGAAAGAGTGGGAGATTCTTTTGCTCAATCAAGTAGAAATATCAACCTAGCTGACTCTTCAAACATAATCTTAAATAATGGTGATGCTGTTAATATAATGGCAATAAGCGCTGTTGCATCTAAAGTTCAAGTTTTAGGAAGGGTTAAAAACCCTGGTAATTATTCATATCATTCAAACCTCAAACAAGTTTTGGATTTAGCAGGGGGTTTTGAAGATCCATTTTTTAGAAAAACAATAGTAGATGATAAAATAGTTATTCTTAGAAAAGACGATAATCAATTTTATGCAAAAGAAATAATTACATCATATTCTGATGCGAATAAAGTTCAACTTCAACCTGATGATAAAATATTTATTTATGAAGCAGTCAACTATAGAAATAGTTTCACTTATAGAGTTGAAGGCGAAATAAATCAGCCTGGGGTATATCCACTTTTAGAAGGCACAACCCTTGAAGAGGCTATTGCAAAAGCTAAAGGGTTTACTGTATTTGGTAATTATAACACTTTAACATTGAGTAAAGAGTTTACTTTTATTGATGATAGCGGTGTCGAGCAAACAACAACTGAAGCTCTAGTAAATACGAGCAAAGATTTTATTTTATCACGAAATACAGTGATTACTGTATTGCCTGCCGATAATGTTATAAAGGTTGATGGCAATGTCTATAATCCAGGTTTAGTGGCCTATACTTCTAGAATGACAATGTCACGCGCTATTGAACTAGCTGGCGGGTTTAAACCGTACAGTATGAAAAAAAGAGCTTATGTTCAAAGAGCTGATGGTGGAGTAGAAAAAGCAAATCTATTAAGAGGTAGGGCAAAAAGAATATATCCTGGAGACAGAATTTTTGTTCCAATAAACCCAAATCCAAGTGATTTTGACATCACAAGCTTCATTGCAGATTTATCTACAACTCTTGCAAACATTGCAGCGATACTAATAATCATAGATAACAATTAATATTAAAATGCATCTAATCCTTCTCCGCCACGGTGAAAGTCAATGGAATCTTGAAAATAAGTTTACTGGTTGGCACGATGTACATCTCACAAAAAAAGGAATTAAAGAAGCTCAGTATGCTGCAGATGAAATAAAAAGGAGCAATTTTAATATAATATCAATTTATACATCTCTTTTAAATAGAGCATTAGAAACGGCAGATATAGTTACAAATAAATTAAATTTTTCAAAAAAAAATATTATTTATGATTGGCGTTTAAATGAAAGGCATTATGGAGCGCTCCAGGGCTTAAATAAATCTGAAACAGCAGCTAAATATGGTGAAAGTCAGGTTAAAATATGGAGAAGAAGCTTTGATATTCCTCCACCGCTTTTAAAAGAGGATGATCAGCGACATCCAAAGCATAACAAAAAATTTATAAATATTAATGCTCCCTTACCAAAAGGAGAGAGCTTAAAAGATGTTATTTTGAGACTAGAGCCTTTCTGGAAAAACTATACCAAATACATTAAAGAAAGCAAAGGAGATCATCTAATAGTAGCTCACAGTAATTCCTTAAGAGCTATTGTTAAAATATTAGATCAATTATCTGATAAAGAAATTGTTGACGTTAATATTCCTACAGGCGTTCCTTTGGTATATTCATTTGATAATAATTTCAATGTTGTTGAAAAAAAATATTTAATTGATGATTCAGAATTAGAAGAGAGAAAAAAAAGTATAGAAAACCAAGGTAAAGCATCAAAAATTTAGATGCTCTTAAATATTAAATAAAACAAGATAAGGCAAAACTATTTTTTAAATAGTTTCTCTCTTATTTTTGTTGCAGAAATCTCACCAATATTTGAAGGCGGAACATGTTCTATTATTTCATAACCGACTCCTCGTCCATAATTGACAGATTCAATATCTGGTATAATTATTACCTTAACCCTTCTTGCATTTACTAAATCTTTTAATTCTTTTTCAACATTATCTTTAACATCTTGAGGATTGTATGGATTTTTATCATCTTTACTTACTTCACGAACGCAAATTAAAACATTTTTACCTTCACTTAATCTTTGTTCAATCAGCCACCTGTGACCACTATGCCAAGGTTGCCATCTTCCTATAAACATTGAGTATTTCATTACCACTTTCCTTAATTGTTAGTTTTCCAGTATCTATTTTAAGAGTATTTGGATCTGTTGGAACTTCATAGTCTTTTGCAAAATAATCTTCTCTTCCTCTAATTTCATTTGTATGTAAGTAGACTTCCAAAAAGGGGAAATCATTTTTTAATTCATCTCTAAGAAATTTATATGGCGCAACAATTGAAACAACACACAAATAATTTTTATTCGATAAAAATCGCATAATTGATATAGCTGTAGATATATTTTTAATTCTACCTTCCTTTGAGTAGTCTTTATTTTGATTGATATCTCTTAAGTCGTCCCCATCGAGATTTATTAATTTAATACCAGGATTAAATTTAGGAATTTCTTCTAAAATATATTTAGCTAGTGTTGTTTTACCGCTTCCAGGTTGACCAGTTAGCCATATAATCATTTTCTAAATTCCAGATCTTTTGATAAAATAATCCCATATATGTTATTTTGATTATTGCCTAAAACAAAACAACCTATATTAAATTTATTTTTTATTTTTCTTTCAATAGATATTTTATAATTCATTTTTTCAGATATATTTATTTTTCTTCCTAATTGGATTTTATAATGATTATCAAATATATCTCCTTTAATTGCAAAATGCATTGCATTAATGATTTTAATATCTTCCAGATCTTTAAAGATAGGGATATAAGGGTTACCTAAATTATATCCTTTATAGCTCCATCCAAGAACATATTGGTAATTATAGTAATATCTTTCTCTTTGTTCATTGTCTTGTTTATTAACATTCTCTGTTGATAAATATTCTAATAGAATTGTAGTTTTTGGAACATAATTCACCAATTCAACACCCCAAAGACCATCTAGTTTATTGCTAAATCTTATGCCTGTATCAGATTCAAAAATATGCTGATAATAAAGTGTTAAATTTTTTTCATTTTCTTTTTTTTCATATGCAAAATCCCAAATTCCAACATGATTACCTAAAGCATTTTGATGAAGTGGTTCACCAGTCGGTTCTAATCCAGGGTCAAAACCATCTGCAGCTACAAAAACTTTTAAAAAATTTTTTAAATTTACAGGGTATTCTCTGCTGGGCGTAGCCCCTCCCCACATTGCATTATGAGCAATACCTAGAGTGAACTTGCTATTTTTACTTTGAGGTATATTGATGTATAAAAATTTTCCATGAAATAGTGGCGCTTTTCGATAATAACTATCTTTACTAAACTGACCATGTGAAATGCCTAAACGAAGATCAATTTTGTAAAAAGGTAAAGATTTAACAAAGCTGATTTTTGGAAGTGGTTGAGCATTATGACTGATTTGCATATGGCCTGAACTTAATTCATCATTTAGATATGTACTGTGGTCTCTATAAAATCTTCCAATTTTAAGATAAGCATCATTGTTAAAACGATGTTTGATATACGATTCTCCCAAAAAGAATTTCTTATCAATGCCAAATGTGCTAATTACATTAATTTTATAGTCAGTATTTTTTTTACTAAATTGATACTTGCCATAAAAATTCCAATTATCTTGCTTAATACCTTGGTTGTTATTTTCTTGAAACCAAAATAAATTATTTTTAGAATTTTCAATTGTATTTAATGATATTGACGCGTTTTGTGCATATGCTGGATTGTTTGAAAAAAAAACATAAATTATACAGAATTTTATAAGATTATTTTTTGTCAATTTTTTTAACATAAAATTTCCAATCCATCACTTCAACTTGTGTATGTTTTTTTATCTTCAAAGAATTAAAGTCTTGAGTAGGATTAACTCTAAGTTCTTTATTATTAACTAGCAAGTCTATAGGCATAATAAAATTATTGTTAACATTTTTCCATCTGTAGAAAAACTCAGTTTCTGTTTGATAGTATTCTAGTTCTGGCTGAAGAGCAGAATAAAAATATTGCTCAGCAAAATACCAATAATCAACTCCTGTTTTGTCATTAACTTTATCAAAGAAATCTTTTGTATTTACAAAACTTTTAGCATTTTCAATCATAAACTCTTCGAGAATTTTGAACCAAATTTTATCATCATTAATTACGCTTCTTAAGGTGTGCATTACCCATGCACCTTTCATATATGTATCTCCATGAAGAGCCCAATGATTTTCGTTTTCATTGCCAACAATTGGGATATTATTTGTGATACGATTTTTGATAGTATTTAAATAATGAACTCCTACTTCATAGCTGTTAAATTTATCTTCAAAATAAATAGCCTCTGAATATACTTGCAATCCCTCATGTATCCAGATATGTGTTGGGTCAGATGCTGTTACGCTGTTTCCAAACCATTCATGCCCAGTTTCATGTATAATGAGAGGATCCATAACACCATACATAGGCCAACTTTTACTTCTAACTCCATTATAAATACTAAATCCATTTCCATAAGTGACAGCTGATTGGTGTTCCATACCAAGATATGGAACTTCTACTAGCTTATATCCATCTTCATACCATTGATAATCACCAAAATATTTTTCATAGAAACGTATAACTTCTTTTGACATTGGAAAATAATTTGAAGCAAGCTCTTCATTGTAATCCAGTACATAATGATTCATAAGATGAATATCATCATCTTTTATAAAGGTATCTTGAACTGCTACATAATTTCCAATTTGAACTGATACATTATAATTGTTAATTGGATTGTTGACAAACCATTCATATGTAGATTTATTTCCGTTATCTTTAACGCTCCTCAATTTTCCGTTACCAATAGCAACCATATCTGACGGTACCGTATATGCCATTCGAACGCTATCGGTTTCAGCCGTTATATGGTCTTTGTTTGGCCACCAAATTCTTGCTCCTTCACCTTCACATGAAACTGCAATCCAGTCCCTGTTTTCTTTATCTTTAGACCAAGTGAATCCTCCTGCCCATGGAGGATTATCAGCATTCTGAGGAACGCCATTATAATAGACAGTAAACTCAAAAAAATTATCTTTTTTAATAGGTTTTACAAAATCAACAATAATAGCATCTTCTTCTCTTGAAAATTTTAGATTTTTATTCTTATGTGTAATTTTTTTTACATTTAGATTTTTAGCTAAATCAATTTGAAGTTTTTTTAAATTTCTAATACTTTTTGCTTTTATTTTTACAAAACCATCTATTGATTTTTTTTGAACATTAAAATCTATATTTATATCATAAAAAGATATTTCATAAGAAGATCTATTTTCATTCAAATACCCCATTAAGTAATTATTTCTAGTTAATTCAGGTATATGATTCTGACTTCCATGAGGTCTAGACTGATCCGCGAGAGAACTTAAATTATAATTGGCTAGCACTACAATGCCTATAAAGACAGTTATTGCAATAAGTTTATTATAATTTTTTTTCATAGTAAGTCTTTGTTTTAAAAATATTTTGAGCAAAAATAATATAGTAAAGAATAATGCAAAAAAGGAACCAGAGCACAATTGCAAAGGCTTCTTTTATTATAAATAATATATATACTATGGCAAAATAAATGAGCCATTTAATCCAGGTTGGTTGAGACCATAGTTTTATTATAAAGTTCATTATTTAAATTTACTTAAATAGTTATAATATTTCATTGCTTCATTATAAATAGAATCATATTTACTCTCAATGCTAATATCCCTTTTTTTTAATTTTTGAAAGCCTGTACTTTCGATTACATTTTCATACCAATGTTTCCACCAAATACCATCATTTGGATGATTTCCTTTTTCCCAGCTAAGCATTGATTTATCAAAATTAATGTTAATTTTTTTACACCATTTGGATAAAGCATTTTCAGGGTTTTTAAGCAAATCGCTTGAATCTATTACTATAAATGATTTATCAGATTTTTGTAGAAATTTAACAATCTTATATTGCTGAGGATAGCCAAGCTCTTCAATACTGTATAATTTATTTTTTTCTGTATAAGAATTAATTACTTCATTAGGTTGTCTGATAAGAATGCAGTTTTCAAATTTTTTAATCCAATCAATATTTTTAAAATCAATCAAATGATGTGACATATGTTTTTGATACCAGATTTTTTTCTTTTGTGGTATATCAGATATAAGCTTTCCTGCTATATCTTCATAATTGATAGAATAGTTTTTTAATATTTCCTTATGCATTGGATGCTCTAATCCCTTTTGTTTTAAATAATATGCATAAAAAGGTTCATCAATTACAGCAGTATCTTTCCTCGATGACCAAGATCTCATAAGAGCAGTTGAAATATTTCTAGGGCCTGACCAGCATGCAATTCTCATGATGATTTAATGTAGTTTTGAATATGTTCATTATATAGAAATCCAATTTTACTTACCAGAGATTTAGAATTTGTTGACTCTAATTTCCTTCCTTCAAGATAAGAAACTGGAATAACGCCCGCAAAGGTTCCAGTTACAAAAGCCTCATTACAATCTTTAATATCATCAAAGGTAAAGTCAGTTTGATCGCATTCGATATTATTACTATCACATAAGCTAATAACTTCTCCTCTCGTTATACCATTTAAGCAATATTTTCCCGTAGAGGTCATAACATTATTATGTTTGATAAAAAATAAATTTGTTGAATTGCATGTACTAATATTGCCATTTAAGTCATTCATTATACCTTCATCATATTCAAGCTTATTTGCTTCAATACTAGCCAATATACAATTCAACTTACTCAAAGTGTTAAAGTGTGGATTTAATATATCTTGATTTGGTCTGATATTCGGCACTCTACCAATAGATATTCCTTTTTGATATACTTTAGGATCAGTTTTTTTATGTTCCGGAATTATAACAAAATTCATTGGACCAACATTTGCATTTGGATTTTGGTAAGGAGTAATTTTATCTCCTCTGGATACCACTAGACGTATATGGATATCATCATCCATACTATTTTTCTCTAAAACCTTCATTACTTCACTGATTATTTGTTTTTTGGTTAGAGAAATATTTAATGAAATACCTTTTGCACTATCATATAATCTATCTAGGTGTTTTTCTATAAAGACTAATTTTTTTTTATGTAATCTTATACCTTCCCAAACTCCATCACCAAGTAGAAATCCGCTATCAAAAACAGAAATTTTTGCCTGATTTCGATGTACCAATTTGCCATTAATATTGATATAAATATCGTCATTTTTTGGGTTCGATATATAGGAATGACTGCTCATTTGTGGGCCCACAGGGACTTGAACCCCGAACCTGCGGATTATGAGTCCGTTGCTCTAACCAATTGAGCTATGGGCCCTGCGAGAAGATATAAATAATATTTAATATAAATATAGATTTAATCTAAAAAAATTACTTATTATCTTCCCAATATGAACGTAGGAATAATTGGTTTAGGTTATGTAGGATCAGCTTGTAAAAGTTTATTTAAAGAATATTTTTCATTAAATACTTACGATATACAAAAAGATTGCAACTGCAAATCTGCTCAACAGGTTGCTAAAAATTCAGATATTATTTTTATTTGCCTTCCAACTCCAATGCAAAAAGATAGAAGTTGTGATTTATCAATAATTCACTCTGTTTTAGATCAAATTAACAATCTAAATATCAAAAAGTTTATTGTGATTAAATCGACGGTTGAAATTGGTACGACTGAAAGATTTACTGCACATTATAAAAATCTTGATTTTATATTTAATCCAGAATTCTTAACAGAAGCAAATTTTATTGAAGATTTTAAAAATCAAGATAGAATTGTTATAGGATCACATTCTGATGAAGCTGCAAGAGCATTGACCGAACTATACAGTACTATTTATTCAAAAAATGACAATGTTAGGATTGAAAGAACAACACCTACTAATGCAGAGTTAGTAAAATATGTTACAAACTCCTTTTTAGCTGTAAAAGTTTCATTTGCAAATGAAATTAGTTTATTTGCAAAGCAAATTGGCGCTGATTATGATAAAGTAATTGAATTATCAACTCTTGATAAAAGATTAGGAAGTTCTCATTGGTCAGTTCCTGGACCAGATGGTAGTAATGGATTTGGAGGATCATGTTTTCCTAAAGATATTAACTCACTAATTAATAGTTTTCACAAAAATGGTATTGAAGCCAAAGTTTTAGAAGCTGCATGGGATAGAAATATTACAATTGACAGACCGCAAAAAGATTGGCTGAAATTAAAGGGTAGAGCAGTATCCAATGAAGAATCATCATAAAGCTACTGCAATCATTTTAGCTAGATCTGGTTCAAAAGGCATAATTGATAAAAATCTACAAAAAATTGCTAAAAAATCTCTTCTAGAATGTTCAATAAATACGGCATTTCAATCTCAAGCAATAGAAAATATTTTTGTATCTAGTGATTCTGAAAAATATTTAAAGATCGCTGAAATGTGTGGCGCTAATCCTATTGTAAGGCCTAATCATTTATCATCAGATCAGTCTTCATCTGAAGAAGGTTTGTTACATGCAATTAAGTTTATTGAAGAAAATAATTACAAGCTTAATGAAACTATTATTTTTATACAGTGCACTTCACCCTTAACAGATTCAAAAGATATTGATAACGCTTTTTTAAAATTTAATGAAAAAAAATATGATTCACTTTTTTCAGCAGTAGATCACCATGGTTTTATTTGGAAAAGAGATGATATTAAAGGTATTAACCATAATGAAAATCATTTAAGAGAAAGAAGGCAAGATAAAGATAGAGAGATTTTAGAAACAGGTGCATTTTATATTTTAAATACTTCACAATTTAAAACAACTAAGAATCGTTTTTTTGGGGAAATTGGCTTTTTTATCCAGGACAAAATTAACAGTTTTGAAATAGATGATAGTTTTGATTTGGAGTTAAACAGGTTTATTTACAAAAAATATTTAAGACATCATAAAAAAATCAATATTCAAAAAGTTAAATTAATAGTATCAGATTTTGATGGAGTTTTGACTGATAACAATGTTGAAACAAATAAAGATGGAATAGAATCAGTTATTACTAGCAAGTCTGATAGCTTGGCTATATCTACTTTTAGAAAAGAAAATCCTCATATTCCTATTATAGTACTGACTTCAGAACAAAATATTTCTGTTCAAAAAAGATGCGAAAAATTACAATTACCTTGTCATCAAGTGACATCAGATAAAAAGGAATATTTATCTCAATATTTATCTAGAAATAATATCTCTCCTGAAAATGTGGTTTATGTAGGTAATGATAAAAATGATTTAACTTGCCTTAATTATGTTGGTTTTCCAATAGCGGTAGCAGATTCAGACCCAAAATTATTTTCTGACTCAATTTTAATTTTAAATTCTAAGGGTGGCGGTGGCGCCTTAAAGGAATTAATTAATCTTATTAAATAAACAATTGATTAATAATTTTAAATATTGCAATATTACTCGTGAATTTAATAAAAAATATCAAATCAAATGATTCTGTTTACATCATTGCTGAAATTGGGTTAAACCATAACGGCGACATAGATATTGCAAAAAAACTCATTGATGTTGCGGCAGAAGCAGGCTGTGATGCAGTAAAATTTCAAAAGAGAACCCCTGACCTTTGTGTTCCTGAAGATCAAAAGCAAATCGAAAGAGATACGCCTTGGGGCAGAATGACATATATTGATTACAGACATAAAATTGAATTTGAAGATAAAGAATATTCGATAATAAATGAATATTGCATTAAAAAGAATATTGAGTGGTTTGTTTCCACATGGGATCATAATTCTGTAGATGTTATGGAAAAAATTGGAGTTTGTGCTTATAAGGTCCCTTCAGCATGTTTAACAGATTTAGATATGTTAACTAAATTAAGCAATACTCAAAAGCCAGTTATAATTTCAACAGGAATGTCAACCCTTGAACAAATAGATAGGGCAGTACAATACTTTGATAAAAATTTACTTTCAATATTACATTGTACTAGCGCATATCCATGTAGCAATAATGAAATTAATCTCAATATGATTCATAAATTGAAATCTTTATATCCTGAAAATGTCATTGGTTATTCTGGGCACGAAACAGGATTGCAAATATCCTTAGCAGCCGTAGCTATGGGATCAAAAATTATTGAGAGACATATTACTTTAGATAGAACAATGTGGGGAAGTGATCAATCTGCTTCAATTGAACCTAGGGGCTTAGAAACACTTGTAAGAGATATTAGAGTAATAGAACAGGCTATGGGAGATGGAGAAAAAATTATATATGATTCTGAGCTATCTTCTCTTGAAAAATTAAGAAGATTCAAATAAATCTTTTCTAAATTCATCACTTCTTAATACTAGGTATGATAACAAGACGCCCATACTTATAATAATTGATAAAACTACAATTAATTTTCTCTGCGGAAATGATTTTTTATGAGCCTCTTTAGGTTTATCAAGAGCAACAAGTAAAGGCAAATTATCAGATTGATTTATTTTTGACATCTCAAGTTCTTTTAAGAGGGAAGAATATGTATTAGATAAAATACTGACCTGTCTTTCTAATCTTTTCTTTTGAGCAATTAGTATTTCTGAATCATTAATACTTTTATTATTTGTTAAAAATATAACTAATTCATCTTCTTTTTCTTTTAGTTCAGATTTGTATTTACCAGTTAGTTCATTAAAAAATGATACTTTGTCACTTGATTTTTTTTGGTTAACCTGGATTAGAAGGTTTGATATTTCTAAGAAAAATACTTCAATAAATTCTTTAGATAGTTGCTTACTTTCAAGACTCGCAGTTATAGATATCAAACCAGATTTTTTATTTTCATTAAATGTTATTCTGGATTTAAGTTTTTTGACATTACTATTAATTATTTCTCTATCAATATTAAAATCATTATTCATTGACCAGTTAAAAAAAGACTGATCAAGTATCCAATATTCAATTAATGATTTATTAAGTGATTTATAATTTTTTAAAAGCATTTTTTCATAAATATCATTTGATGATAAAATATCTATAATGCTAAAATCATGATTGCTTACCACAGGACTTCCAGATAACATTAACTGCGATAAATCAAAATTGCTAAAACTTGAAGTTGAATCACCCTTTTTAGTATAAAAAGATATTGTTGAATCATATCTTGGGGGAATAATAATTGAAATAAAAATACTTATAAGTGCAGTTGCAAATAAGACTCTTAAAAACAAACCTTTATTTAGAAATAATATTCTCTGAAACAGTTTAATTGATGAAGAATTAATGACCGCGTCCTCCTGTTACAATCCCAATGGTTTTTAAAATTATTTTAAAGTCCATTGTAAAACTCCAATTATTTATATATTCTAAATCTAGCTTAATCCAGTTTTTAAAAGAAGATATTTTTTCTCTCTCGCTTACTTGCCATAGGCCAGTTATACCTGGACGAATATTATGCCTTTGTTTAGAAAAAGTTTCTTCCATTTTTTCAACTTCATAATCTGGCAATGGTCTTGGCCCCACTAAATTCATATCCCTAGAAAAAATATTTATTAGTTGCGGAAGTTCATCTAAGCTATATCTACGGAGAAATTTGCCTACTTTAGTTAATCTTGGATCATTTTTAATTTTAAATACTGGGCCTGTAGCTTCGTTTAAATGCATTACACTTTCATTGGTATTTTCTTCGCTGTGAGTCATCGTACGAAATTTATAAATATTAAATTTTTTCAAATTTTTACCAATTCTTTTTTGAGTAAAAAGTATAGGTCCATTTGAATCAAGTTTTATTATAAATGAGATCAATATCATTGCAGGTAAAAAAATGATAAAAATAATCAAAGAAATTATTGTATCATTAACTTCTTTAATTAAAAACTTTAACTTGTTAAACATTTAATTTTTGAAAATATTTTATTGTTTTTTCAATACCAATTTCTGCTGGAGTTAAATCATTCCATGGAATCAATTTACTTATTTGGCTTAGATCCGGTTTTCTTTGAAGTGGATCATTTTCTGGTAGTGGTGAAAATTTTAACTGTGATTTAGAGTTGCTTATACTGATTATTAACTCTGCAATACTTAAGATAGTCCTTTCTTTGTCATTTCCAATATTTGTTATAGTATTTTTTTCATCTATTTGAGAAATATTAATAATTCCTTTAACAAGATCGTCAATAAAACAAAGAGATCTGGTCTGTTTTCCATCTCCATAAATTGTAATGTCTCTATTATTAATTGCTTGCATAATAAAGTTTGAAACTACTCTGCCGTCATTATGTGCCATGTGTGGGCCATAAGTATTAAAAATTCTTAAAATATTAAATTTAATATTATATTTTTCACAATAATCTTTGAGATAAGTTTCTGCAAATCTTTTTCCTTCATCATAGCAGGACCTTATCCCGTTAATATTCACATTACCAAAATAACTTTCATTTTGAGGATGAACTAAAGGGTCCCCGTATATTTCACTTGTGGAGGCATGAATTATATGACTATCGTTATTTTTAGCATTATCGCAAACGTTCATGATGCCCAATGCAGAGGTTTCAGCAGTAAAAACTTTATCTTCTTGATATTTAACTGGAGAGGCTGGACAAGCTAAATTAATTATTAAATCGGCTTTAATATTAAATGCTTTTCTAATATCATGATTAATAAATTTAAAGTTATCAGACTTAAGAATTTCAATATTTTCTTTTTTGCCTGAATATAAATTATCAATACATACAACTTGCGCATTAGTATTTGTTAATAAATATTTGCAAAGATTAGTTCCAATAAAACCTGCCCCACCTGTAACTAATACTTTTTTGTAATTAAACATTGGTTTGAAAGCTATAGAATTTTTATATAATAATTAAATAATAATTTCATTATTTAAAATATAACCTATAGAAAAAAAGAAAATTACCTATTAAATATCTTTTAAATAGTTTTTTAGGAGATAAGGCGAACCTCCACAGCCATTCAAGTCCAATATCAGAAATAAATTGTGGAGATTGAATTTGATTACCGCTAAGCCATTCTAGAAAAGCCCCGCCATTTAAAAAAACATTGGCATTAATCTTATGAAAATTATCTAATATCCATTTCTCTTGTAATGGCATTCCAAAACCAACAGCTAAAACATCTGGATTATAGCTATTAATTAATTGAATCATTTCTTCATTTTCTTTACCGTTTTTATTAAAAAATCCATGATGACCTTTGATATTTAATTGGGGATATTTTTGTTTAAACAATTTAACTGATTGAGAATTAACTCGCTCTGAAGATCCTAAAACAAATATTGTTTTACTTTCTTTCTCACATTTTTTTAAAAGGGTAGGAAACCATGTATTGTATGTAATTTTTTTTGGTACAGGTTTATAGCCAAGCAAAAAACATGCTAAGCTAATTCCCGAACCATCACAAAAAATAATTTTGGCTTTATCATTAAATTTTTTGAGAGCTGTATTTTCAAAACTAAGATTTGCTGCATTGATATTTAAGTTTCCAACAATGATTTTTTTATTATTATTGGATGCATTAATTATTTTATCATTTAAATCAGTGTAATTAATATTATCAACAAAAGTATTTAAGATTTTATATCTATTATTCATCTATATAAGGTTTATAGCTTATATCATAATATAATTTTATCATTTTTTTACCCTCTTCGAAATTAATTTGAGGATAAAAATTTAATTTCTTTTGCATTTTATTGAGGTTAAGATTTGAATTATCTAAATATACATCCATAAGCATTTCATCTGGAAAATAAACTGGCAAAGGAGAAAACTTCTTGTAAACACTATAAACTTCTTTAATTAAATTTTTCATTTTTGGAGTAAGTTTGTTTTTAAGTTGCATTAAAAATGATTTCATCGGTTCCCACATAAATGCTTTTTTAGGGTCTCCTAAAATTACTTTAATCAACTTAAGAGGGTTAGATAAATTTTTATTTATTAGTTTAGAATCTTGGTAAATAATCCTATTATCTTTGAAAAGGGAGTCAAAAAATTCAAAAAATTCAATCCAAGAAATTTTTTCAGGATTAGAGATAATTATTTTTTCATTATTGTATTCCTTTGGTATAGATTTTATTATACCATTACATAAGTCTTTAACATGAATAAGATTACAGTTTCCAGAGTCCGATGGTATCACCATTTTTCCATTACTTAATTGATTAATTATTTTTTCCGTCCAAGGTTTACTATACTTACCATAAACAATAGTAGGTTGAATAATAGTAGCCTGAATTTTTTCTTTTGTTTGATAACCAACTATGATCTCATCAATTTCATTTTTATTCTTAGCATATTGAAAAGTTTTATTTTGGAATAAAGTTGATTCATTTATTGTTTGATTATTAATAAATGGTTGGTAAGTAGATATAGTGCTTATATGAATCAGCTTTTTATCTTCATTAATTATTGATTCACATATAGTTTTAATTAATGAAATATTAAATTTTTGATTTCCAAAGTCATGAATACAATTAATTATAATATCATTCTCAGTAATTAATTTTTTTAATAAAGTAGTATTACTTGGATCAAAATACTTTTTTTCAACTTTTTTAAATCTAGAAATGAAACCACACTTAGAAAAATCTCTTAGCACAGTTGATATTTGAAAGTCTTTTGAATACATTTCTTCAATAAGTGCACTTCCAATAAACCCCGATGATCCTAAAATTAAAACTTTTTGCATTTGATTAGAGCTGTATTTCATTTCTATTATTATAACAAAAATCAATTATTTTCATTACTTCATGTGCTTCTTTTGTAGTTACAACATTTGTTGCATCTTCATTGGATATAAGCTTATACCATTGATCGATTTGTTTTGATATTAGGTCATCATATGATTGGTTATTTTGTTTAAAATTACTGTAATTAGCTTTTTCTTTTAACTGTTCAGAGCAATACATATCAATCTTGTTACCAATTAAATCAAAAATAATTTTACCATTTTCAAATTCAATAAAAAATCGACAGTCTAAACCAATAGTTCTGCTTAATTGAAGTGACCCTTTAAAATTATTATAATGAAATTTTATAATACAATCTGATTCTACATTATCAATTTGATTATCATAATATATCAGCTCATTTGGCACGCCCAAATGATAAATAATTTGTTCTAATGTATGAGATCCGGTGTCTAAAAGTACGCCACCACCTGAAAATTCTTTATACCAAAAACTTTCAGATTGTATTGGCCAATTAAAAATTCCACCTTCTCTACATTTAAAAGAAGTAACATCGCCAAGAATATTATTGTTAATAATATTCTTTACAAATTGAGCACTTCTTAATTGTCTTCTCATATTGCCACAAATTACACTTACTCCATTTTTTTTAGCTATTTCATATATTTCTTTTGATTCAACAGATGAAACAGATATCGGTTTTTCAATAAGTAAATTTTTATTGTGACTTATAAGCTTCATCGCAAATGGGTGATGAAGAGTATTTGGTAATGTTATAATAGCCTCAGAAAAATCATTTAGTATTTCATCTATTGAAGCAACTCCAATTGCGCCTTTAAATTTTTTAGCACATGCTTGTGCACTTTTAATATTTTTGTCAACAAAAAATAGAGGTTTAATACCTAAAGCTTTAATTGCAGGTATATAAAAATTTTGGGTAACAGCTCCACATCCTATAACAGCTAGTTTGGCATTATTTTTGAATTTCATTTATAATTATTTCAGAGGAATATAGAGATTTTTTTGATATGTACATATTTAAAAAGCTGCTATTATTTTTTTTTGCTTTTAATATTGAATTATCATTAAAAGATATAATATTTTCTGTAGGAAATTTATCAATATAGTAATTAAAACTATCCATTATATATGACAAATCTCGTGTTTCAATAAATAAAGTTTTTTTACCAAGTAGTCCAGCTTGAATAATAGCAGTAGATAGACTGGTTGCACAAATCACAATATCATTTTCAAGAATCGCTTTGTTAATATCCATATCTTTAGAAACAATGTTAATATTTTCTAAAGTTGAAAAATCGAATGTATCGCGAGGATGAGGTTTGATATTGATTTTGTAATCAGGGAAATTATAATTACTAATTTCTTTCAAAAAATTATCTTGGTCTTTTTGCCAATCTTTGTATCCATTCCATTGATGAGCGCCCGTTAGTATTAAAATAGCACCATTTTGTTGATTTTTTTCTTTATGATTAAAATACATTTTAAATCTAGGTAGCCCAGAAACTTCTATTTTTTCTTCAAAAACACCATCAGCTAAGAGTGTATTTTTGCTAATTTCTCCTGAAACAAAAATTTTATCACAGATATTTTGTCTGACTTTAAAACCATATATGACTAACCTTAATTTTTTGAATAAACTACTTTGTTCGTGATAAATAAGTATAGAGTCATTTATTGAAAAAGCTTTTGAATTATAGTTTCTTTTTAAGTATTTGATTAGAATATATTCTAGTATTCCTATTCTTCCACAAATAACAATATCATATTTACCTATAATCTTATTTATCTCTCTTTTAAATAAATAACTAATTATAATTTTTTGAAAACTATTATAAAGATAAAATGGTTTACTTAATTTTATTTTTGAGTTTATTTTTTTTATGTTTCTATTTTTATATCTTATATTATTTTGATGAATATTTGATAAATCAAAAAATGTAAAGTTAAATTTATCTTTCCCTTCACTTATTAGAGGTTCAAAATTTTTTAAATTTTCGTTATCAATTGAGCAAATCAGAATATTTTTCATAATATTTTTTCATATAAGCTGTAATATTTTTTTTTCATAAGGTTGATGTCAAAATTATTACTAATGATTCTTTTTGATATTTCCCTTTCTTTGTTACTTATTATTGATAGTTTTTTTTCAACTATTGGTATCAATTTTTCATTTGATGAATAATAAATTGCTAATGGGTTATCTTTAGTTATTTCTTTAATAGCAGGGGCTGGGTATGTTATTACTGGAATGCCAATAGAAAGACATTCAATGATATTTAAACCAAATGTTTCTACTTTTGAAGCAGATATCATAACATCATAATTATGCATATGCTTAATCATTTCTTTATTTTCAACTGATCCCTTGAAAAAAACATTATCAAATAATTTTAATTTATCTTTCAGTTTAATTAAATATTCTTCAGAACTTCCCGATCCATAAAATGTCATAGTAGTATTTGGATAAGATTTTAACAAATCTTTAAAAGCTTTTAAAATTATATCCTGTCTTTTTTGCAGATGATTTAGTCTTCCAATGCAAACAAATTTTAGTTGATTAAGATTGATTGCATCCTTTTTTAAAAATTTTGGAATTTCTATTCCGTTATAAATCATATTAAAATTATTTGTTGGAATGTTTTCAGTAATACATTGGTTTAATATTGTATTTTGATGTTCATGAGAAACAAATACAACGGCATCACAATGTTTTATTGATTTATTATAATCTGACATTCCATGTATAGTAATTACAATTTTAAAATTTATAATTTTTTTTAATGGGTTTATCCATTTTATTAGATCAAAATAATGTATATGTATTATATCTGGACGAAAAGAAATTATAGTTATTAATAATTTTAGTATTTTAAAAATATTTTTTGACCCTCTTTTTCTATTGATTCTTAATATTGTTTCCGGAGGAATATCTTTTGTTGCATTTTTATCCTCATCTTCATTTACTAAAATTAGCGATGATTGATAATTTTTATTTTGTGGAATTAGTAATGATTTTACAATATTCTCCATGCCTCCATTACCAAAGCTCCATAAGATATGTACTACTTTTGTTTTTTTATTTTTTACCAAGCGTGATTCCTACAATTGTGAAAATAAGTAAAGGAAAAAGACTATGCTGAAGATAATCAGCAAATAAATTTTCTAGCAAAAAAATTAAAATTAATAACATACTTAAGGTTTCCATTGTACCAATTTTATTTTTACTTGTTTTATTGAGCTTCCTAAAAATCAATCCTAATAGAATCAAAAAATTTATTAATCCAAAGTAGCCTAGTTCTGATTTTAAAGTGGTTATCCCAGTATTTGGAAGAGTAGTAATACTACCATGTCGGAGTTTTTCTGTGAAGTAGTTATATATACTAAAATAATTTTCAGATATAAATGATTTATTTTCAATGCCAATATATGAACCGCCACTACCTGGGCCTACGCCTATAAATTCTTGATAGAATTTTTGGTATTCTCCATTAAAAGAGTCTCTATAAGATGCTATTTTTGGTGAAGTGTTTGCCAAAGTAATAAAAGAATTTGTAAAAAATTCACTTTTAGAAATTTGATTAACAGTAAATAAACAAATTAAAAAAGATATAATGATTTTATTATGATTTCTCATTCTAACAACAAGAAATAGAATTGTTATAATTGAAAGAAGTAAAACAATATAAAAATGATAAGCATAGCTCCAATAAAGTTGAATAATAGCAGTTATGATATTAAATAATAAAATAGAATGATTGAATTTTCTTTCATTTAATAAAATAAAAAAAGATAATACTAAGGTGGTAAATGAAAACAAGCATTGATATAGAGCATCACCCATTACGCCTGTTGCGAAATCAAGAGTCCCTATGTATTTATTTGTGATAAAAGATAAATTAAAATACCAAAGTAAATTTAAAATAAAGTTGAATGAATTGATAATAGTAAATGTTTTAAATAAGCTATTTAAACTGATATTTTTGCCAAAATGAAAGCCTATAAAAATCAAAAAATATATCTTACCATATCTAAGAATAAATTCAACCATGTTTATTAAACCAGACTGATTAATAATCATAGATAAAAAAGAAATCCCTACAAAAAATAAAAAATTTTTCTTTATATAATTTGGTGTTTTATAATTTATCAAACACCACAAACCAAAAAAAATAACTGAAAAATTAAGAATCAAATCAAGTAGATTGCCCATAAAATTTTTAAAACCATATACATCTGTATTAAAGATGCTGTCTAAAATAGATAGAGAAAGAATAAGATTTATTAAGTTCATTGTATTTTAATTTATTAAAGTATAATTATTTAAATTCCGATTAATTTTTGGAGTTTTCATTGATAGATGTTTTATAAAAACAAATATTTTTATCATTCTTTCAATGATTTTTAAAATAGTATAACCAAGCATGTATGTAAGCACTTTTTTGTTATTATTTTTTACATTAATGTAAGAATTGTAGAGACTTTTAAATAAATACATTATAAAAAGAATAAGCATTAATCTGAAATCCAAGATAGCAATAAGAACAGATATAAAACCTAACAGTAATGCTAAAATATTATTTTTCCATTGATTTGGTTTAAGAACTCTTCGCAACTTTTCTCCATTTAATGATTCCACATAAAAAATATTTAAACAATCAAAAAAATTAGTGGGTCTTTCATGTAGAACAATTGCATTAGGCGTAGGTTTGTATTTATATTTTTGCATGAATCTTTCTCTGATAAATGTATCATCTCCTCTTGAAATAAAGATATCAGGAAAACCACCGTCCTGAGTAAATAGTTTTTTATTAAATGACATATTCGCTCCAATTAGCTGTTCTTTATATTTACCTTTTTCAAATATTTGTTTAAAACGAGTTTTTTGAAAAAAGTTTGCAACAACTGATTTATTATTGAGTAGATCTATTTTACCTCCTGAAAAATCAATACTAGAATCTTCGTAGGTATTTTTATATTCAATCAAAATATTGTTATTTACTATTGCATCAGCATCAATGAATAAAACTTTATCATACTTAGATTGATCAATTCCTGCATTTCTAGCAATTGATAATCCAGCATGCTTTATATGAATATGCCTAAAATCAATTGATAATTTTTTTTTTATGAATCGATTGACAATATTTGCTGTATTATCTTTTGAACCATCATTGATAATTAATACTTCAAATTTTTTTTTATCATAGTTTAAAATAGCTAATGATTCTAAACATTTTTCGATAACTCGCTCTTCATTATAGGCGCATACTATAATTGAAAATTTCAAACGAAATCCTTCATAATGATTTCATTGATTTTACTAAGATTTTCATTTTCAATATTAATATTTTTTCCATCAGGGCTATAAATAATACATGTTCCTTGACTTTTTAATAGTGAATTATTATACCCATGCATTCCAATAGGTTTGTTAAAATGAAAAAAATCGGGGTAGACCATAACACCTTCATTCGCAAGCCAAATTATGTCACCATATATTTTTTTTGAAACTTTTGGTGAAATTATAGCTCCATTTTCAGTTAATTCTTTTTGCCTCTCAAAATAATTAATAACATCTTCCTTTTTGAAATTGTCTTTAATCCATATTCTACACATTGTTGAATCAATAAAGTAATTAAAGTCTTCATTAATCTTTAAGCCTAAATCATATTTTATTTTTTTTAAGTGAGGCTCAATATTAAAATAAGATTTAATGGTTTTCATGCCATGATCACCTAAAATAATGATTGTACTATTTAGGTTTGATTTAATTAGTTTTTTAAAAAAAAGATCTAATTTCATCAATTCATTCTCCATTTCTTTTGATTGCGGTCCATATTTATGCCCAATCACATCAAGTGAGCCTAAATATGAAAATATGAATTCATTTTTTTGAGATTTATTTTTATTGATTAAATATTTTTTAACTTCATTTTCAGACATCTGATTTTTTTTCCCTAAATAGGTCCATGCTTTATTATTTATAGATATATTTTTTGATAAAATTTTATTTACTAAGCTGCTTTGATTAAAAAATTTTTTTGAAAAATGATTAATTTCATCTTCGGTTAAATAAAAATTTCTTAACTGTCTATAAGGAATTTTGTATGAAGACATTTTTGCATTATGCTTTTTAGTAAGTATTTTATTAATAATTTTTCTGAACGCTTTATTCCAATTCAGATTTTTATTAAAAAGTCTGATAACTGGAATTTTTTTTAAAATTGAATCAACCATATCAAGTAAAATGCTCATACTCTTAGACATCTTGATATACTCTGATTTTTGTTTATTTTTGCCAATAGCTGTAAAGAATCCAGTTTTTTCTGATTTTAGTCCTGATATTATTTCGCTTCTTTCACAAAAACCTAAGCTGGGTTTTATTTTTTTTATGTAGTAATATTTTTGAGAAAGATTATATAAAAATGGCGTATTTTTTTGACTTATATAGTCACTTCTAAGCGCATCTACTAGTATGAAAATTTTCATAAATTTCCAAATCTCATCTTAGATATTTTTTGTTTTAATTCGAATAAATTTTGATACTCAATTGATAGATGTTTAATGTTATTTGAAAAGAATGGTTCATAGTTGTCAAAGTTATCATTATCATTTGAAATTGATAATATAAGCTCTAGCTGTCTCACGCTATTTCTTTTAAAAATATCATGTTCTCGCAACAATATATATTTTGCAATAGACTTTAATTTATTTCTTAGAGAAGATCTAAATACTAAAATTTCATTTACAGAAATTATATCTTTTTTATAGATGATAGACAGGCTTTTAAAAAATTCGTTAAAAAAAATATCTTTAGTTTCATTTAGTAAATATTGAGCTTCATCAAATTTTATCTTTGTAGTACAAGGGTTAAATTTTTGTTCAAGGGCCCATTTTACTAGCTTATGGTTTTTGTTAGATATTTTTAAATATTTTTCAACTTTTAAATTATAACTGGAAAAATAATGATTGTTTCTTATAAGATGTGATTCTACTGAAGCGAGTATAGCTTTAGATATTTGATATCTAAATAATAATGATTCTTCTTCATTAAGATTTTTAAGATCATTAAATGAAGCATAAAGTGCCCATAATCTTGTATTAAATAATACTTCAAGATCTTTAATATTAATTGAGTCGCTTTCTTTTATAGGGATATTTTCAAGGATTTTTTTGTTACCATATATAATTTTTGAACCAAACTTCAAATCGTAATTAAACATAGTTTTTTTTGATAATTGTTTTAATTGCATGTTACTAAAAAACTGCAAATCAATCCATTCTACGCCTGTTTTTAGTTTTATTGAATCAACAGCTTTATCAATTATACTTTTTGAAATATTATCATTTGAAACTACAACTATGTCAAAGTCATTATAAGGTTTATAGGTTGCGCCTTCTGCAATCCATGCTCCTTCATTTCTGCCATAGCTACCATAGACTATTATTGATTCTGGGTTAAATTTCTTTAATTCATTAACAATGATTGAAAAGAAATATTCAGTTCTTTGATAAATTTGATATGATTTATTTTTTTTCATTAAAAATATAAATTCCAAAGGTTGAAATTAAGATTAAAATCTTTGTTAATATATTTAAATCAAGAATACTATTTAAAGTAAAAATTAGCGATATAAATAAGATGTTTTTAAGAATAGGTAAATAATTAATTTTAACTAAATTTTTAGTTAAAAAAATAAGTATTATAGAAGAGAAGACATTTGATATTAAGACTCCCAATGGAGCACCAATTATCCCAAAAGATTTTACAAGAAAATATACAAGACTAGGAACCAAAACAGCATTAAAAACTGCCAAAATTAATTTGTAATTGGTTTTTTTATGAATCAGTAAAATAGGCTCAAAGAAGCTAGTAAAAGATCTTATCATGCTTAATAAGATAGTTATTATAAAGGGATTTAGCGCTGGTAACCATTTATCTCCAAATGTAAAAGAAAAAATATATTCCCCAAAAAAAATAAATGTAATAAATATTAAACCAAATAGTTTAAAGACTAATAAAGAAATTTGATTAAAACTTTCGTTAATTGTATCTTGGTTTTTATTTTCAGAGAAAACAGGCAAGACAACATTTATTATAGCGTCTTTTATCCTCAGAATAAAAAGTCCTAATTGAAAAGCAAGCCAGTAGTATCCTAGCTGCGTTTTACCAAGTAGATGATCAACAATTATGTAATCAATATTCCAATAAAAATAAATTATAATATTACTCGCTATCAAGGGAGCTGAAAATTTATATAAATCATTTATATCTTTTGAGTTCTCTATTGCTACAAAGCTAAAATTGAAATTGCTTATAAAAAGCAATATTAATCCTTCAAATAAATACTGTAGTGCACGCCATAGAATTAAAGCAAGCAAAGTAAAGCCATTAAAAGCAAGAATTATAGATATTATTGAAGAAAGTATTGTTGCAATCATTGATGGATACCTAGCTTTAAAGAATTTTAATTCTTTTTCTAATATTGCTTTATTTCTCGAAAATGGATGATAAAAAACAACGAGACCAAAAAGAAGAATTGAATTTTCATATGCATAATTTATATTTGGTATTAAATGATTTTTTATTAATAAAAAGAAAATAGAATATGATACTAGAGCGTAAATGAAATCAAAAGTTATAAGTGAATTCAACTTATTTTTATTAATTGATTTTTGAATAATAATATATTTATCAGTACAAAAATTAGATAAGCTAAAAAAAAACATTACAACAATAGATATAATAGCAAATTCGCCAAAAAGACTCGGTGATAGCAGTCTAGCAAAAATTATTTGTGTAATAATGTATAAGACATACTGTATCATAGAAAATGATATAGTATACTTTGCTCCGTCGAAAATTTGACGATTAATGGTTGTCATATCTAATATCTATATTCGTCTTTTTTAAATGGACCTTTAACATTTACTCCGATGTAATCTGCTTGATCTTTAGAAAGCTTTGTTAAATCGGCGTCAAGATGTTTTAGATGAATTCTAGCAACTTCTTCATCTAGTTTGCGTGGCAAGTCATATATACCAGTTATAGGCTTATTTTTTGCAAGAAAAATTTGAGCTAAAACTTGATTTGAAAATGAAGTTGACATTACAAAGCTTGCATGTCCAGTAGCGCAACCTAAATTAACCAACCTACCTTCAGCTAATAAAAATATTTGTTTACCATTTTTAAAAGTATATCTATCTAGCTGTGGTTTTATTTCCTCTTTTTTAGCATTAGATTTGTTTAGAGCTTCAACTTGAATTTCATTATCAAAATGTCCAATGTTGCATACAATTGCTTGATCTTTCATTTTTCTCATGTGATTTAAGGTAATAATATCTTTATTGCCGGTTGTTGTAACAAAAATATTTCCTCTATGTAGTACATCTTCTAATCTTCTCACCTCAAAGCCCTCCATTGCAGCTTGTAGTGCACATATAGGGTCAATTTCTGTTACAATAACTTTACATCCATAAGACTTCATTGATTGAGCAGAGCCTTTTCCTACATCTCCATATCCGCAAACAACAATAGTTTTGCCAGCTAACATAATTTCAGTAGATCTTTTTATGCCATCTGCTAAAGATTCTCTACAACCATAAAGATTATCAAATTTTGATTTTGTTGCTGCATCATTGACATTAAATGCTGGAAAAAGCAAAGTAGCATCTTCAACCATTTGTTTTAAGCGAGCTACTCCAGTTGTTGTTTCTTCAGAAACTCCTACAATTTCAGGAACAATATTGTGCCAATGGTTAGGATTTAATCTATGTACTTTTCGTAAAAGTTTTTCAATAACAATCTCTTCTTGAATTGAAGTAGTTATTTTAGGTAGTTTTTTATGTTTTTTATAATAATTTTCTAATTCAAATCCTTTATGTATAAGCAATGTTGCATCTCCTCCATCATCAACAATAAGATTAGGACCTTGATTATTTTTAAATGTTAAAGCTTGTAATGTACAATCCCAGTATTCCTTTAAAGTCTCACCTTTCCAGGCATATACAGGTATCTTAGTTTTAGCAATTGCAGCAGCAGCTTCATCTTGGGTTGAAAAAATATTACAACTTGCCCATCTTATATCAGCTCCAAGATCTTTTAAGGTTTCAATTAGGATTGCAGTTTCTATTGTCATATGTAAGGAACCTGTCAGCCTAAAACCTTTAAGCGGTTTTGATTTAGAGTATTTTTTTCGTAGTTCCATCAAGCCTGGCATTTCTCTTTCCGAAATATCTATTTTATCTCTACCTAACTTTGCTAATGAAATATCTTTAATTTTATAAGGTAAGCTTTCAACAATATTTTTATAATTTTTTTGCATTTTATTTTTAGTTTTAATCATTTTGTTTTCTTCAGTGTTTTGTAGTCTCATAGTTTTCCTCTAAAATTTTAATTCTTTAGCAATATCTATCTTTTCCCAAGGTAGCTTAGCTTTACCAAAATGCCCATAATTTGTTGTATCAGATAGATTTAAGTTAAATAAATCAAACTTTCTAATAATTCCCAATGGTGTTAAGTCAATATTTTTAGAAATCCAATCCGCTATATCATTTCTTACTTTTCCATCACAGTATACGTATAAAGATACTGGAGTTTTTATTCCAATAGCATAACTTAGCTGAACAGTAGCGTTTAGCGAAATACCTGAAGCCACAATATTTTTAGCAATATACCTTGCCATGTATGCACCGCTTCTATCTACTTTAGTGCAGTCTTTTCCGCTAAAAGCGCCTCCTCCATGAGGAGCATATCCACCGTATGTATCAACTATAATTTTTCTTCCAGTTAAACCAACATCACCATCTGGGCCACCTATAACAAAGCTTCCAGTTGGATTTATTTTAAAATCAGTATTTTTATCGATCATATTGTGTATCTGAGGTGCTATAATTTTTTTTACTCTTTCTTCAACTTCTTTTGGGTTATTGCTTAGATTTTTGCTGTGTTGAGTGCTGCATACTACATCCGATATTCTTAAAGGTTTATTTATGTCGCTGTATTCAACTGTGACCTGAGCTTTTCCATCAGGCCCCAACCAATTTTCTCCTCCATGCCTTGCCTGTGAAAGTGCCTTGGTGATCTTATGACTAAAATAAATCGCACTTGGCATTAATGATTCATTTTCACTGCAAGCATAACCAAACATCATTCCTTGATCTCCTGCACCAAAATTATCAGTTCCTTTGGCAATATCTTTACTTTGACCGTGAATTAAATTATTGACTGAAAGGGTATTCCAGTGAAATTTTTCTTGTTCGTATCCAATTTTTTTAATGGTCTGTCTAGTCAATTCTTCAATATGATTAATATTTTCTATTAAACTGCTTTTAGCTTCTCCCGCAATGATTACCTTGTTTGATGTAACCATAGTTTCTATAGCAGCTCTATTTTTTTCATCTCCATTTATAAGATAGCAAGCAACTTGATCGGAAATAAGATCTGCAATTTTATCAGGGTGTCCTTCAGTAACTGATTCAGATGTGAAAAAGTAATTATTTTTCATCTTTTTTAATCCAATTATGTTTAGAGTAGTCCACGGTAATTTCTTCATTTAAATATATATGTTTAATAGTTTTAAGTTTGATATAATCTCCATCATAAATTGCTTTACAATTTGGTGTCTTTGAATGATTAAAAAATCCTCCTAAAGGTGTTCTAATATATCCATGTGGGAATCTTTCATTTTTTACATGTGAAATTCCAAGTTCTGTGTTCGGTAGGATGTCCTCTTTTGCAAAAAGACCAATTCCGTGAATTGAAGATTCTTTTATTGTTAGAGAGGCTGGTAAGGGCTCAAAAGTTTTTAATTTTTCAAAATTTGACACGTGAAATAATATAATTAATTAAAGTCATAATAAATGTTTTTTTTGTAAAGTAATTAGAATATATTCATCTCAATATGAAGACAAATAAGGCAAACCTTATTCAATGAATTTAATTAATCAAATAATTTTATTACAAGATGTTGATAATAAATTATTTGAAATAAATAAGCTTCTAGGTGATCTCCCGTCAAAAGTTCATGAGTTAACAGAAGAAGAAGATTCTGTTAAATTATCTTTAGAAAATAAAGAAAATGATTTAAAAGATACTACCGTACTTATAAGTACTAATGAAACACTAGTTCAAGCAACTGCAGATAAAATAAATGTATTAAAAGACAAGCTTATTGATGGGTCTATTTCTACAAATAAAGAGTATGATGCAATGATGGAAACCATAGACTTTGAAAAAAATCTTTTAGATAAAAAAGAATCTGAATTAATTGATTTGATGACAAAAAAAGAAAGTCTATTAAAAGAAATTGAAGAAGATAGAGCTTCTTTAGATGGAATTATTACACAATTAAAATCTAAAAAAGATGATTTGAATGCTAAAATGGAAGAGGTTTCAGAAGAAAATAATGCATTGAAAATCGAAAGAGAAAATATCGCTAAAGATATAGACGATGATACTAAAGATAAATATTCACAGATTTATAAAGCTCGAAAAGGCCTAGTTGTTGCAGAGATTCTTGATAATAATTGTGAAGGTTGTGGAGCTTATATCCCCCCACAAATTGTTAACGAAGCGTTAGCAAGACAAATAGTTTTTTGTGGTACCTGCAGCAGGTTTTTATACAAATCAGAAAACAAATCAGAAAATTAATTTTTTTCTTCTTAATTTAATTTCAATCCCTTATTATAACCACAAGAGCTGATTGGATGATTACTCGATTTTTTCGAGAGGAAAGTCCGGGCACCGCAGAGCATAGTGCCACCTAACAGGTGGGATTCGTGAGGATATGGACAGTGCAGCAGAAAGTAGACCGCCATTATAATGGTAAGGGTGAAACGGTGGTGTAAGAGACCACCAGTAATAATGGTAACATTATTAGCTGGTAAACCCCACTAGGTGCAAGATCACGTAGACCCAAGATGCTGCTCGCATCATTTGAGGGAAGGGTAGATTGCTAGAGTTTTATAGAAATATAAAATAGAGAGGAATAATCATCGCATCATTGATGTACAAAACCCGGCTTATAAATCAGCTCAAAAAATTATTATGAAGAAGTCAAAAATAGCAGGTATTGGATTTAATGTTCCAACCAATGTTGTAACTAATCATGATTTAGAAGATATGATGGATACAACAGATGAATGGATTAAAACAAGATCAGGAATTGAAGAAAGAAGATGGGTAGAAGCTGGAACTGCAAATTCAGATTTAGCATTACCAGCTTGTATAGAGGCGATTCAAAAAGCTGGTATTACACCAACTGAAATAGATATTATAATTGTTGGGACAGTCAGTTCTGATTATAATTTTCCTGGAATGGCACCTATTCTTCAACAGAAATTAGGTATTAACCACCATATTCCTGCGTATGATATTAGTGCTGCATGCTCAGCTTTTATTTATTTGTTAGAAATAGGTGATCAATATATTAAATCTGGAAAATATAAAAATGTGCTTTTAGTTGGCTCCGATTTAATGTCAACAATAATTGATCGTTCACCTGAAGGACGAGCAACAGGTGTATTATTTGGCGATGGATCAGGCGCAGTTGTTCTGCAAGAATCTGAAGATGATAGTCAAATTTTATCAACTCATCTTTTTGCAGATGGGAGAGGTGTAGAGCATTTAGCAGCAAAAGCTCCAGGTTCTATTTTTAATCCTCTCAGAATAGATGATAAAATAGTAGCTGATAGACAACATTTACCACATCAAAATGGTAGAGAGGTATTTAAAAATGCTGTAATAAGAATGCCAGAAGCTGTAAATGTTGCCCTTAAGTATAATAATTTAAATATAGATGATGTTTCGCTGGTAATTGCACACCAAGCTAATAAGAGAATTTTAGAAACATGCGCTAAAAGAATGAATTTGCCAATGGAAAAAATGTTTGTGAATATTCATAAGTATGGCAATACGACTGCTGCTACTATTCCAATTGCAATATGTGAGGCTTTAAATGAAAATAAATTTTCAAGGGGTGATTATATTATTTTAACAGCATTTGGCGCAGGATACACTTGGGCATCGGCAGTCATAAAATGGTAGAATGAATAATTTTAAAAAACTAAAAGATTTTTTTATAAGAAATAGGTTTCCAATACTTTGGTTTCTCCTTCTTTCTTTTGCTATATCTTTAACTTTTCCAACAGGATTTTCAATTAGATACTCTTACCAATTAAATGACATTGCTAATGAACCAATAATTGCACCTTTTGACTTTGGAATTCTTAAAACAGAACAGAAACTAATAAAAGACCTAGATGAAGCTAAAAAATCGGTACCCTTTTCTTTTAAGAGAAACCAAGATTTTGTTGATAGTCAGATTGCTTCAATAGATACTTTTTTCATTTACTTAAATGATATTTACAGTTCACATGAATTATTTATATCATCTCAAGACTCTCTTTACAAATATCGATATGAACCAGAGTTTGAAAGTTTTCAGAGCAGTTTCATTGCAGATAGCACAACCTATGTCACGCTTTATAACGAATTTTTAAATCAATATCAGTTTCAAATTAAAAAGGATCAATGGGATCAATTGCTAGGAATCAATGACAGTTTATCCGAATCTATAAACTTAGATATCTTTAAAAATCAAGTTAAACAAATATGTCTTAATAGATGGGCAGAAGGCATACTAGATGAATCTCTAGTAAATATTTTGAGTAATGAAATTAGTATAGTCCAAGGTGGAGAGTTGTTTATTGCTCCAACCAAAAATTATAACGATATAGAATCAGCATGGAAGAAAAATAAAGAAGAAGTAAATCTAATTTATGATAACGATTTAGATATTAAATCTATCTTAAGCTATGAGCTCATTAACGAGTTTACAAAACCAAATATTATTTTTGATAAAGAACTAACTGATTCAAGGCAAAAAGAGCGCCTAGATAGAGTGTCGCGCTTTCAAGGAACAGTGCTTGCTAATGAATTAATTGTTGACACAAATAATCGAATTACTGATTCAGTGTTATTAAAATTGAAATCATTAAAATTTGAGTCAGAGCGAAGGTTGGGATATGAAAAAGCTGCAGATAAATTTAGAGAATACTTAGGTGCATTTTTTGTAGTATCCATACTCCTTTTTTTACTTTTTTCTTTTTTCTATATTTATCGAGTAAACTATTTCAAAAACCATAAAATTTTAATTTTAATTAGTTTTTTAATGTATCTAATGGTTTTCTTTTCATGGATAATTATCAACTATCAACTACCTGTCTATATTATCCCTATCGCAATGTTTTCTATTCTTATGACTGTGTTGTTAGATGCAACAGTGGCATTGATTTCTTCAACTATTTTAATTTTATTAATATCGCTACTTATTGGTAATGATTTAGATTTTGCTATAATTCAGTTTATTATTGCTTGTATTGCAATATTTAGTGTTAGAAAGCTGCGTAAAAGAAGGCAAATTATTGCAACAATGATAACATTAGTTTTTTGCAGTTTATTTGTATTCTTTTCTGTTATGTTATTTAAGGGAATTGATTTTCTTGATTATAACTATTCTATCGTAGGATATTTAGCTCTAACAAGTTTTCTTTGCCCAATTCTTTCTTTTGGTTTAGTACCATTATTTGAATCATTCTTTGGAATTACAACTGATTTAAGCTTAATAGAATTACTCGATTATGATCAACCGCTTTTGAAAAAATTAATGGAAGATGCGCCTGGAACACATACCCATAGTGTAAAAGTTGGTACATTGGCTGAGTCATGTGCTAACGCTATAGGAGCTCGTGCATTGCTTTGTAGGGTAGGTTCATATTATCATGATATAGGAAAAATTGAAAAGCCAGAATATTATGCCGAAAACCAAATTGGAGAAAATAAGCACGATTCTATTTCACCTCATATGAGCGCTAAAATTTTAAAGCAGCACGTAACTGATGGACTTTTTTTAGCTGATGAATATGGATTACCTAAAATTGTTAAAGATTTTATTGAAACACATCATGCTAAGAATAGAATGGAATTTTTTTATCAGAAGGCTCTATCAAATGCAGAAAATGCAGAATCTATTGATGAGAATGAGTTTAGATATCCTGGTCCCAAACCAAATTCCAAAGAGACTGGCATTGTAATGATTGCAGAGGCAATAGAGGCACAAGCAAATTCTATTAAGAATCCTACACTTGAAAAATTTGAAAAAATGATAGATAAAGCAATACGTAGTCGATTAGAAGATGGTCAGTTAGATGAGTGTCCATTAACAATGGCAGACTTGCAAAAAATCAAAGGTAGAAGAGACGGAAAGCATGGTCTTATGCCTGTACTTTCAGGATTATATCATTCAAGACCAGAATACCCCTCAAAAAATGATTAAAATTAGTATTTTTAATAAAGAACCTAATCTTAAAATCAAAGATTCTAATGTTAGAGAATTAGTACATCTTGCATTGAATAAAACATCTTACGAAAAGATAAATTTAAATTTTGTATTTTGTAATAATGAAACATTGAATGATTTTAAATTAAAGTACTTTAATGATGATGTTCTTACAGATATTGTAACTTTTCCACTAAGAAATGATTCAGAGCTTGAAGCAGAAATATACATTAGCTCTGAGATGGCAAATGTTAATGCGCAACAATTCAAAGTATCATTAAATAATGAAATTTCACGCTTAATAGTTCACGGAATCTTGCATTTAATTGGATTTGATGATAGTTCAGAACAAAAGAAAAAATCGATGTTTAAAAAGCAAGAACAAATTATATCAAATTATAATAAACAAGTTTGTTATGAAATTTGAATCTTTAAAAGAGCTTATAGATATTGTAATTAAACTAAGGTCTGATAATGGGTGTGAGTGGGATAAAAAACAAACTCCAGAATCTTTAACTCCCCATTTAATTGAAGAAACACACGAAGTAGTTGATGCAATTCTAGATAACAATACTGAAAACTTAAAAGAAGAATTAGGAGATTTATTATTACATATTATTTTTCAAGCAGTTATTGCATCAGAAAGAGATCAATTTGAATTAGATGATATTATTAAGAGTATCAATAAAAAATTAACCAATCGACACCCACATATTTTTGATAAAAACTATAATGGAGATGATCCTTCCAAAACAAAGAATTGGGAGCTTAATAAGAAAAAAGAAAAAAAAAGAAAATCAATTCTAGATGGAGTGCCAAATTCCCTTCCTCCGCTTGTTGTGTCACAAAGATATCAAGATAAAACTGGAGCTGTTGGTTTTGAATGGGAAAATTCAAATCAGGCAATGCTTAAAGTAGATGAAGAATTAAATGAACTGAAAAATGCTATTAAAAATAGCGATAATAAAAATATTGAAGAAGAAATTGGTGACTTATTAATCACAGTTGTAAATATAGCTAGATTTTTTAATGTATCTGCTGAGCTTGCATTAAAAAAAACAAATAAAAAATTTTACAAAAGGTTTCATTATATTGAAAAAACAGTTACAAATAAAAAGCAAAATATTGAGGATTTATCTTTAAAAGAGCTTTTAAAATATTGGGAGAAAGCAAAAAATGAAGAAAGAAAAAATTAGAGGGATAACTTTTGGATCATTTGATTTATGTCATTACGGACATGCATTAATGTTTGAAGAATGTAAACAATATTGTGATTATTTAATTGTTGGAGTTCAATCAGATCCTAGTATTGATAGACCTGAAAAAAATTTACCAATTCAATCACATACTGAAAGAATGGGGATTGTAAGTTCTTTAAAATTTGTTGATGAAGTGATTCCGTATAATACCGAATCTGATTTAATTAAAGTATTAAAAGAGATAAATCCTGATGTCAGAATTTTAGGAGCAGATCATGAAGGTACAGAATATACGGGACATGAACTTCCTATAAAGTGCATATTCAACACTAGAGATCATGGATATTCTACATCTGAGCTAAGAAAAAGAGTTTATGAAGCTGAAAAAAAAGAAAATTTAATAACCTATTAGATAGTTAAATACTAAAGTTGCAAGCAACTTAGTATATTCTAGATTTTCATTATTGATTTCATCTAATAGACTTTTATCTTGAATTGCTAAAATTCTTAGTTTTTCTCCAATAAAAATCTGCCTAGTGTTTATATCAATATTTTCAAAATTTACTTTATACGGATTATCTTTTGCAACAACAGAAAGCGAATGCTGGCTATGCGAATACTCAGGTAGAATTTTTTTTAAAAAAATTGAAAAAGTATAATCAGAAGTAAAATTATCAATAATTAATAATGAACCATTTAATAGATTTTTTCGAAGGCTTATAATTTCAAGTTCAGATAGTTTAAGGTATCCATCAGAACATAAGATAACAATTGCGTGATTATTAAATTTAACATCATCATCCTTACTAGTTTGTATAGAAATTTTAATGTTGGAACGATCGTTCAAAAAAGAGGTAAAAAGTGCGATATTTTCTGAATTACATTCACCCTTCAGTAAAATTCTATCAGATTGACCATATAAATCTCCAAAAAGGAATACAGTTATTAATAAAACAACAATATTTAGTTTTTTAATCATTATTAACAATTTAGGTTTTAATTTTATTTAAATGAAAACACTAAAATTCTATCTTATAATTTTATTAACTATATCTATAGTCACTTCTCAAGAAAGAAGTTTTGATCAGTCAATTAAAGATACTGAAAATCAAATCAAGCAATTGAAAAATTCTATTAATGCTGGAAATAATGAAGTTAAAAAGCTCCAGACACAATCAAAGAAAACTAAAGAAATATTAGCACTAACCAAAAAAAATATTAAGAACTCCAATACATTGATATTGACCTACGAAAGACAAATTAATCTATATAATAAACAATTGAACAATCTTGAAACTGCTATTTATAAAAATAATTTAACAATTGGAGAAATAAAGAAATCTTATGAAAAAAGATCAATTAGTCTTTACAAGAATAAGAATGTTGGACTCTCAAATTATATATTTAATTCTAAAAGTTTTTCACAAATGATTTATAGGTTAAAATATTTTAATATTATATCTGAGATTAATCAAAATTCAGTTGATAAAATTAAAACGACACAAAGATTTAATAAGCAAAAAACTAGAGAAATTGGATTGTTGATGGATAGAGTTAAATCAAGTAAAAACTCAAAAAAAAATGAAATAGTACAATTGAGTGGCAAAAAAAAATATCAAGAAAAACTACTAAGCCAACTTAAAAATGAAGAAAAACTTGTTAAGCTTGAAATTGATAAACAATTACAACAGATAAAATCTTTAGAGCAATTAAGAAAGAAAATCGTTGCTGATAAAGAAAAATATAATGCTCAGCAATTGGCAAGTTTAAATAAAATTGATAGAGATATAAGAAAATATAAGGGAAAATTACAGTGGCCAGTAAAAGGAAAGATAATAAAATCATTTGGGCCTCAATGGAATCCTAAATTAAATACAACTCTTGATAATCCAGGAATAGATATAAGCGCTAGAGCGACTACACCAGTTCAAAGTGTTTTTGATGGATATGTTTCTACTATTACATTTATTGCTGGGTATGGAACAACCGTTATAGTGGATCATAATAATAGTTATTATACCGTATTCACACATCTTGAAAGCTTGTTGATAACAGAAGATACAAACATTAGAGAAGGTCAAAATATTGGGTATGTTTCCAATGATAATATTATTCATTTTGAAATCTGGGGAAATAATCAAAAACTGAATCCTGAAAGTTGGTTGGTAAGTGGAAATTAAAGACATGCAAAGCGAAATATCAAAGCTCTTAAGTTCTGCTATTAATGAGCAGAAAATTTCTAATGCTTATATTTTTTATGGAGCACCTGGATCAGGCAAGGAAGCGTTAGCCCTAGAATTTGCTAAAGAAATATCATCTACAGTTTCAGAAAAATTTATTTCTAGCGATAATATATTTTTTATTATTCCTGCAAAAAAAGATTTTTACGAAAAACTCTTTAAGAGCAAATCATTTGGTTCGGAAGAGTATAAAAATTGGAAAAATTTTTTAAGTAATAAAATTCATAATCCTTTGCAAAAAAAAATATTATCTGATAGTAAAAATATTCCTGTAGAAGCAATAAAAAACCTTAAAGAAAAAATTTATTTCAAATCAAAAAAGAGAAAAGTGGTATTAATTTTTAATTCTGAGGCTTTATCGCACGGTAGCGCTGAATCAGCAAATATGTTACTAAAAATTCTTGAGGAGCCTCCTAAAAATACAACATTTATACTAGTTACTGATTTAATTGATCAAGTAAAGCCAACAATTAAGTCTAGATGTCAAACAGTATACGTTCCAAGACTAACTTCCGATGTTATTTCAAAGATATTTTTAAGTAATAAGAATTTTTCAACTGACTTTATATCTTTTATTGCAGATAATAATTTAAATACAATTGATAGTTTGATATTATGGAATGAAGCAAAAGTGCTTGAATGTATTAAAAGCTATATAAATGCTATCAGATATAAAAATGCAGATTCAATTGCAAGTTTCACTAATTCAACTTTGGATTTATATATTTCATCAAAAAATGAATTTAACCTATTTTTTAAAGTAATTAAAAAGTTCATAAAATTACTTTCTATGCAAAATGAATCTATTGATTCCAAAATTGGTTTTAATGAGTTTGAGGAGCTTGCATCAATAGTAAGCTCTAAATACACAAACATGAATCATGTTGAACTAGTTAAAAATATTGAAGACTTTCATCAAACTTTAGATGCAAACGCAAATCCTCAATTATCTCTAATGAACATGATAATAAATTCAAATAAGGCATTAAATTAGCATATGCAAAAATATTATTTAACTACTCCTATTTATTATGTCAACGATAAGCCTCATATAGGGCATGCTTATACAACTATTTTAGCAGATACTATTGCAAGGTACCGAGCCTTGTTAGGCGAAAAGCCAATACTCTTAACAGGTCTTGACGAACATGGACTTAAAGTGCAACAAGCAGCAGAAAAAAATGGAAAATCACCGAAAGATCATTGCGATGATATGGCCCCAGCTTTTGTAAATCTTTGGGCAAAATTGAATATAAAATATTCAGATTTTATCCGAACAACAGAAGAAAGGCATACTACTATTGTACAAAAAATTCTTGATGAAGTTCATCAAAATGGCGATATCTACATTGATGAGTATGAGGGATGGTATTCTGTGTCAGAAGAAAGGTTTATAACAGAAAAAGAGCTAGATAGCGGAGAGTTCGGTCAGGTAAAGAAGATAAAAGAAAAAAATTATTTTTTTAAAATGAGCAAATATCAAACACAGCTAATTGAAAAAATTAAATCTGATGAACTCTTAATTCAACCTGTTAGTAGAAAGAATGAAGTATTAGGATTTTTAAGGAATGAGCTTTCAGATTTATGTATTTCAAGACCAAAGTCGCGCCTAGAGTGGGGAATTGAATTACCATTTGATAAAGATTATGTGACCTATGTCTGGTTTGATGCTTTAATTAATTATGTATCTGCAATAGGAGCCTTTAATAACGAGGAAAATTTCGAAAAATTATGGCCAGCAGATGTTCATTTAATAGGTAAAGATATTTTAACGACACATTCAGTATACTGGCCAACCATGTTACTGTCTTTAAACATGCCCCTTCCTAAAAGAATTTTTGCCCATGGGTGGTGGTTAACAGATAACGAAAAAATGAGTAAATCGTTAGGTAATGTTGTAAGTCCATTGCTGCTCATTGATGATTTTGGTGTTGATGCAGTCAGATATTATTTAATGTCTGAAATGGTGTTGGGAATGGATGCTACATTTTCATCTGAATCTTTCGAAAAAAAATATAATAGTGATCTAGCTAATGATTTTGGAAATCTTGTGAGTAGAGTTTCAACTTTAATAAATAATAATTTTGATTCTAAGATTCCAACTCCATTAACAATGGAAAGCGATTTAGCAAAGAACTATAAGAAAATTATTTTAAAAGATAAGCTTGATAATCTAGAAATAGATAAGGTAATTAATGATACAATGACTTTCATAAGAAGTATAAATGTATTTATGGAAAAAAATGAACCATGGAAATTGGTTAAAGAGGATAAAAATAAGGCAGGAAATATATTATTCCATTGCGCAGAAGCATTAAGGTTATCTTCAATTCTTTTATCGCCAGTTATGCCTTCAAAATCAGAGGATATCCTTAAAATTTTAGGATCAAAAGAAAAAAGTTTAGTATGGGGAAAATTAAAACCTAGTTCTAGTATCACGCTTTCTAAACCAATCTTTCCAAGAATAAATTAATGTCTTTAATTGATACTCACGCCCATCTTTACTATGAAAGCATGGAAAACTTGCTTTCAGAAGTGCTTGAAAGAGCAAGTTCCAAAGGAGTAAACAAAATAGTCTGTATAGGAACAGATATAGATACTTCACTAAAATCAGTCAATATTGCAGAGAAATACGATAATGTGTTTGCTACTGTTGGTATTCATCCACATGATGCTAAGGATGTATCATCGGATTATATCATGCAATTAGAAGAGCTATCAAAGCATGATAAAGTAGTAGCAATAGGAGAAATAGGTATTGATAATTTTAGAAATTTATCTCCAATAAATATTCAAAAAAAAGTAATGATTGAGCAGATAGAGTTGGCAACATCGCAAGATCTTCCAATTGTTTTTCATAATAGAGATGCAGATGATGATATTCTAGATGTTTTAAATAGTTATAAATTCTATAAGGCTCTGGCGCATTGTTATTCTAGCGATTTATCATTTGCAAAAAAACTTATTTCATTAGACATATTGCTATCATTCTCAGGAAATGTAACATTTAAAAATGCAACTAATATTGAAGTTGTTCAAAATATTTCATTGTGTGATTTTGTTTTAGAAACAGACTGTCCATTTCTAGCACCACATCCATTTAGAGGTACAAAAAATGAACCTGTTCATGTACATACTGTTGCAGAAAAAATTGCTGAAATAAGATCAGATAGTATTCAAAATATTGCAGAAGCTACAACTAGAAATGCACAAAATTTTTTTAAAATATAAATGGTGTTTGCAAAAAAAAAATGGGGACAAAATTTTTTAGTAGATAATAACCTGCTTGAAAAAATTATCAACACAGTTGATTTAAACAAAGAGAGTAGAGTACTGGAAATAGGACCTGGCCATGGTGCATTATCTGAAAAGATTGCTTTAAAAACTAAGAATCTTACAATGGTTGAAATTGATACTGATTTAATAGAATCAATTAAACAGAATTTGGCTATATCTCATTTTCCACTTATAAATCAAGATATATTAAAGACAAATATTAAAGATATGAATATTGATAATCCTAAAGTAATTGGAAATATTCCATACAATATTACATCTCCAATAATTTTTTGGTTAATTGATAACTTACCATTTTGGAATGAATCTTTTCTAATGGTACAAAAAGAAGTTGCGCAAAGACTAGTTGCAAAAAGTGGAACAAAGGAATATAGCAGAATCACTGTAATGACCAGCCTTTATTTTGATATTAAAATTTGTTTTTATATCTCTCCAAATGTTTTTAAACCTAAACCTAAAGTTGATTCAGCGTTCATATCTATTAAAAAAAATAATAAATATGATATTAATAAGATGGATACTAAAAAATTTAGTCAAGTTGTTCGAATGGCATTCAATCAAAGAAGAAAAATGTTGAGAAATTCTCTTTCTTCCCTAGAAATTGATCATAACAAATGTTTAGTAGATTTTAAACAGAGACCTGAGCAGCTATCAATTGAGCAATTTGTTGATATTTCAAACAATATTATATCATAATTGGCATTTCTGAATTTTATCGTTAAGTTTCCGCACAATGATTGAAGTAAATATAAAAGATAACGAATCTCTTGAAAGAGCCTTAAGACGTTTCAAAAAGAAGTGGGAACGTTCTGGCGTGCTTAAAGATGTAAAAAGAAAAGCATTTTATGAGAAGCCAAGCGTAACAAAGAGAATCGCTAAAAAACAAACTATCCGCAGAGCAGTAAGACTAGCTAAGTTTAATAACTAATTAGTCGATAACTCCTCTTTCAATTCTAGTTAAAAATTTCTAACCTTCTACTATGTTTATAAGAAGCGCATCAGGCTTAAGAGGAATAGCGAAAGAAGATTTTTCTTCAGCTGTCATAGATCAATACATTTCCTCATATATTCAAAATCAGAATATCCATAAATGTACTATAGGGAGAGATGGAAGAAAGTCAGGAGTAGAAATTTCAGAATGGGTTATTGATTCTTTAATCAAGAACGGAGTTGATGTGGTTAACTGTGAATTAGCAACTACTCCTACCATGCAATTAATTACAGAAAAAAGTCAGTGTGATGGAGGTATTGTTATTACAGCCAGTCATAACCCTTCAGAGTACAATGGATTAAAATTTTTGCAAGCCGATGGAACTTTTTTAACCCTTAAACAATGTGAAAAATTATTTAAATCAGTTGATAATAAGATTCAAAAAGAATCAACAGCATCTATTGGGAAAATTTCAAATTATAAAGATGCTGATAAGGATCATATAGAAGCCATTTTTAAATTATCATGTATTGAGCCAGAAAAGATAAAGAATAATAAATTTAAAGTTATTATAGACGCTACGAACGGTGGAGCTTCGAAAATTCTACCCGCTTTGTGCAAAGCATTAAACTGTTCAGTTACAATGATTAGTTGCGATGGTAATGGAGATTATTCTAGAAATCCTGAACCATTATCAATCAATTTAAGAGAGCTAGAAAAAAGAGTTATAAAAGAAAATGCCGATATAGGATTAGCTACAGATCCGGATGGCGATCGATTATCTATTGTTTCGAACAAGGGAATAGCAATTGGCGAAGAGCTTTCTTTACCATTAGCTATTATGAATTATAGTTTTTACTCAAGTCAATCTGAAACATTTGTTACAAATTTATCCACATCAATGATGGTTGATGATGTTGTTAATAGATTTAACGGTACATTAATAAGATCAAAAATAGGAGAAGCAAATGTTGTATCTTTGATGAAAAAACATAATGTTAATCTTGGCGGAGAAGGTAATGGTGGAATCATTCTTAAAGAAGCTCACTTAGGTAGAGATTCGTTAGTTGGAACAGCTATGGTATTAAATTTAATGTCAATTAAAAGGAAGCCTCTGAGCAATATTATTACTGAAATTCCCAAATATGTTTTTATTAAAGATAAAATCGAACTTAATTCAAGCAAAGAAATAGATATTGATAGGCTTGATAGTGTTTTCAATTGTGACGAAATTAATAAGTTGGATGGCATTAAATTTATTTGGAAAGATAAATGGATTCATATTAGAAAATCTAATACTGAGCCAATCCTAAGAATTTTTGCTGAAGGAACATCGATTAATGAGCTGAAATCATTAACAAAAAAGTTAGAAGAATTTGTAAGATGAAATTACTAGAAAAAAAACATATCCCATCGGAGATTGAAAATAAGTGGTATGATTACTGGCTTAAAAAAAAATACTTTTCAAGCAAAGAATCAGATAATCACTATACAATTGTTATTCCTCCGCCAAATGTCACTGGTAAGCTTCATATGGGGCATGTTCTTAATAATACTATTCAAGATATATTGATTAGAAAAGCCAGAATGGAAGGTAAAAACGCTTGCTGGATTCCTGGAACTGACCATGCATCGATTGCTACTGAATCAAAAGTCACGAAAATGTTATTAGAAAACGGAATTAACAAAAAAGATTTATCTAGAGATGAGTTTCTAGAGCACGCATGGCAATGGAAAGAAAAATATGGTGGAACTATTATTAATCAATTGCAAAAACTAGGATGCTCATGTGATTGGGATAAAACTAATTTTACAATGGATCCTCACTATTCTAAAGCGGTTTTAGAGTCTTTTGTTCGACTTTATAATAAGGGTTTAATATATAAGGGGAGCAAGCTCGTTAATTGGTGTCCAAAATCACAAACTGCACTAAGCGATGAAGAAGTCATGTTTAAAGAGGTGAATGGAAAACTTTGGCATATTAAATATGCAATTAATGATAGTGATTCGTTTATTGAAATAGCTACAACTAGGCCAGAAACGATGCTAGGCGATACAGCTATTGCTGTTAACCCCAAAGATAAAAGATATAAACAAATGATTGGTAAAAAAGCATCCTTGCCCTTGGTGGGTAGAAATATCCCAATTATTGCTGATAGCATGGTTGATCCAGAATTTGGTACTGGCTGTGTAAAGATTACTCCGGCTCATGATTTGAATGATTATGAGGTAGGTATTAGACATAATCTTGAAGTAATAAACATCATGAACCCAGATGGATCTATAAGTAATCAAGCCCCAGATAAATATGTAGGTATGAGCAGAGAAGATGCAAGAAAAGAGATTGTGAATAATCTTAAAGACTTAGGATATTTAGCGAAAGAAGAGGATTATTTACACAAAGTAGGATTTTCGGAAAGAGGAAACGTACCCATTGAATATTATTTATCTGAACAATGGTTTTTAAAAATGAAAGACCTTGCTAAGCCTGCTAGTAAAGCTGTTAAAGATAAAGAAATAAATTTTTATCCAAATCATTGGGTAAAAACATACAATCATTGGATGGACAATATCCAAGATTGGTGTATTAGTAGACAGTTATATTGGGGACATCAAATACCAGTATGGTATAAGAAAGGTGCAGATAGAACTAATCAAGAGAATTGGTATATTTCTATTACTCCTCCATCAGACATTGAAAATTGGGAACAAGATAAAGACGTGCTAGACACTTGGTTTAGTTCTTGGTTATGGCCTTTTGCTGTACATGGGTGGCCAGATAAAGAAAAGACCAATTATTTTCCTACCAATGCATTAGTAACTGGACCAGATATCATATTTTTTTGGGTTGCTAGAATGATTATGTCGGGATATGAATTCATGGGAGATTTACCATTTAGAGATGTTTATTTTACCAGTATTTTAAGAGACGAAAAAGGTAGAAAGTTGAGTAAGTCACTTGGGAATTCTCCTGATCCCATAACACTCTTTGATAAATACGGCACTGATGCAACTAGGTTTTCAATAATGCTAATGTCTCCACAGGGGTCTGATGTATATTTTTCAGAAACAGGAATTGAGGTTGGTAGAAATTTTATGACTAAAATCTGGAACGCTAGTCGATTTATTATGCTAAATCATAATAAAGATTTTTCTGAAGAAATTGATTATGACAATATTGATAATTTTGATAAATGGATTTTAAGTTCGTTAGATGACACAATAAGAGAAGTAAATAAATCATTTGATAGGTATCAATTCAATGAAGCAATCAAAAAAATATATGATTTTACCTGGAACGAATTTTGTAATTGGTATATTGAAATTGTAAAAGACAGGTTTAATAGTTCAAATTTAACCCTTCAAAGCAATGCATTTAATATTTCAAAATATGTCATCAAAAAAATACTATTATTATTGCATCCAATTTCTCCATTTATTTCTGAAGAAATTTGGAATCATTTAAAAGACAAAAGTGATAAAGATATTATAATATCTAAATGGCCATCTACTAGTAAAAAAGTCAAATCTTATGACAGTAAAAAGATCAAAGATTTTAAAGAAATCGTAACATCTATTAGAACCATACGTTCAGAGCTAAATATTGCTCCATCTAAAAAAATTGATATTATAGTATCAGTTAAAAGTGATTTAGAAATAAACACAATCAATAGTTACGTCCACTTGGTCAGAAAGCTTTCGAATACTGATAAAATTGATTTGGGTATTAAAATAGAAAAACCTTCTAACTCAGCACTAGCAGTTTGTAGAATAGCAGAAATATATATTCCGTTGGGCGAGCTTGTTGATAAAAAAGAAGAAATTTTAAAACTTAATAAAAGACTATCTGAGCTAGATAAATTAATTGCATCAATCGAAGCTAAATTGTCAAATAAGCAATTTATTGATAAAGCTCCTGAAAAAGTTGTTGATGGAGAAAAAAATAAACTAAATGATTTTATCATTGAAAGAGAAAAAATTCTTTCTAATATTGAGGTATTAAAATGAAAAAAATAATTTTACTCTTTTTATCGTTAAATCTTGTTTTTGCACAGCTAGATAGTCCTGCTAGATCGCTGACCATATATAAAGATAACTTTGCTTTAGTAAATGAGCCTATTGTTTGGAATTTGAAATTAGGAAGAAACATTTCTTCTTTTACTAATATATCACAAAATCTTCTTTTTGACTCACCTGTACTAAATGTTGAAGGTGTCCAAGTTTTATCGCAAACTCTGAATAGAAATTTTTCTTCTACTGATACTTTTTTAAAAAATAATATTGGTGCTGCTATTGAAGTAAAGCCTAATGATGGTTCAAATGTGCAAGGAATACTTATGGACTATAATGGTTCAACTATTTCAATAAAGACAAACAAGGGGTTAGTTGTTTTTCAGAGATCTCAGTTGAGTTATTTTACTTTAAAATCATCAACTGTTCAAGATAAGTTCACACCTGAAATTCGTTGGGAAATCATTTCTGATGAAGATAAATCTGTGAATGCTGAGTTGTCTTACATTACATCTGGTTTTTCATGGAAACCTATCTACACATTAATAATCAATGATTCTGATTCTACAGCTATGCTTTCAGTTAATGCAGAGGTCTCTAATAACTCTAATGTTAATTTGTTTGCTTTAGATCTAAATGTTGTAGAAGGTAATGTGCCTTTGCATTCTTCTAGAAAAAATTCCAGTTATCAAATGATGGAATCTAGAGGAAGTCCCATGGATAACCGCGCTTTATTAGGAGATTTTTATATTTTTAATTTAGGAAAAAATTTGAATCTAGATGCTATGCAAACAGTTCAATTGCCTATGATGAAAGCAAGAAATATCATATATGATAAGAAATATATTTTTAAAAATTCTGAAAGAGATCAAGGCGATGAACCTTTAAGTATTGAAGTGTCATTTGAAAATTCTACTGAAAACAATCTTGAACTACCTCTTCCATCTGGTATATTATACTTGTATGAAAAAAGCATTTCAGGTGAATTAAATTTCATTGGTAGAAATGGATTATCTGAATTGTATAAGGGTGGAACAGCTATTTTGGATGGAGGGAAAGCATTTAATATTGTCGGAAAAAGAAGAATTTTAAACTTTGACAGACAAACCAATAGCGAAGAATCAACTATATCATTACAAATTTTAAATACTAGCAATCAATCTATCAAAGTTAAGGCTATAGAAAAGATTGTTGGTGATTGGGTCATCAAAGAATCTTCATCAATGTATATTAAGGAAGATGCTTCCACTATCTATTTTCCTTTGGAGATTGAAGCTGGATCTACTGAGCTCATCACATACACTTACAAAAAAGAATGGAAATAATGTCTTTTGAGCGAAGCGTCACACAGTTCTAATTCGTTAGAAACACCAATACAATATATTAAAGGAGTCGGTCCTAAAAGAGCTAATGCTCTTGAATCCATTAATATTTTTACAATCAAAGATTTGCTGTATTATTTTCCAAGAAAGTATGTAGACAGAACATCTTTATCTACTATAGGATCAATAAAAGAAGGAGAGGAAGTCAATCTCGTTGGAAGAGTTAAGTCTGTTAGTTTAAAAAGAATGAAAAAAGGTAATTTTGTTACATCAACTGTAGCAGATCATACTGGATCAGTGCGATTGATGTGGTTTAATGCAGCAGATTATATTCATCAATCTTTAAAAGTTGGAGATTTAATTACTATTCATGGTAAAGTAGCAGCTTATAAAGGGAATCCGCAAATTGTTCATCCTGAGTATGATAAATTAAATGCTAACGAAATTTCATTAACGACTGGCTTTATTATCCCTGTATATCCGCTAACAGAAGATTTAAAAAAATCTGGACTAGATAATAGAAATTTAAGAAAAATAATATATCTAGCTCTAGAATCGATTGATAGTATCAATGATCATTTTGATGAAAAATTAAGAAATAAATTTGAAATAGAAGATTTAAATACATCTTTACGCAATATTCATTACCCAAAAGACTTTATGTCTTTAGATAGCTCAATCCATAGACTAAAGTATGATGAACATTTTTTCCTTCAATTGCTGCTTGCTTTACGAAAAAATAAAATCAAAGAGAATAAGTGCGATTCAATAAAGTTTAAAACAACTGCTTATAATAATGTTTTAAATAATCTTTCTTTTGAATTGACAGGTAGCCAAAAACTTACATTAAGAGAAATTGTTGATGATTTTTTATCTGAAAATCCAATGAATAGAATGATTCAAGGAGATGTTGGATGCGGTAAAACAGTTGTATCAGTTCTTGCCTCAGCTATTGTAGTAGACAATAATTATCAAGTTGCCATTATGGCACCTACAGATTTGCTATCAAAACAGCTATTTAGAAATTTTAAATCACATTTTGATGAAGCTAATATTAAGTGCTCTTTATTAGTGGGAAGCTTAAAAACAAATGAGAAGAAACAAGTATTACAACAAATAAAAACAGGTGAATCCAATATAGTTATTGGAACACATGCGCTATTTCAAAAAGATGTAGTATTTAAAAATTTGGGTTTTATAGTTATTGATGAACAGCACCGTTTTGGAGTAAATCAACGAGAAAAATTATTATCGAAGAGCAAAAATCCCAATCTTATGGCAATGACAGCTACACCAATTCCAAGAACATTGGCTATTACGTATAATGGAGACATGGATCTATCAATTATTGATGAATTGCCAAAAAATAGACCAGAAATACATACTTCATATATTGAAAAAGATAATCTGTCTACTGCATATAATTTTATTAGAGAAAAAGTTGATGATGGTGGACAAACGATTATCGTATACCCACTAATCAATGAAAGCGAAAATCAAGATTTATCAGCAGCAGTTGAATCGTATGAATACTTAAGAGATAATATATTTCCTGATTTAAAAGTTGGATTAATGCATGGGAAATTAGATAATGAAATAAAAAATAATGAAATGAAAAAGTTTATGGATGGAGAAATCAATATTCTAGTTTCTACAACAGTTATTGAGGTTGGAATAGATAATCCAAATGTAAATGTAATATTAATTAATAATACAGAAAGATTCGGTTTAAGTCAGATTCATCAATTAAGGGGTAGAGTTGGCAGAGGAACTTTAACAAGTTACTGTTTGTTATGTAGTGATAGCGAATCACCTAAAACAAAAGAAAGACTACAAATTATTGTAAACTCTAGAAATGGATTCGATATAGCCGATGAAGATTTAAAATTAAGAGGGCCAGGAGAATTTTTTGGTGAAAAACAAAGCGGGTTTATCAAATTTAGAATTGCTGATTTAACAACGGATGGGCCAATAATTAGAAATGCTCGAATGAATGCTTTTGAAATTATTAAGAATGATGCAAATTTAACACTAGAAAAACATTTAATTATCAAAGAAAAATTTGATAACGAATATTTAAAATTATTTTTAAAAACAACAGTAAACTGAGGAAAAGATGAAAGAAAAACCAACAGAAAAACAATTATTTGATGCTTTAATTTCTCAAACAGCATATGGTATTTGGGTATCATTAGGAAAGCTACAAAATCCAGTTAATGGAGAGACCTCAATAGATCTTACTCAAGCTTCAATTCAAATAGACATGCTAGGAATGATAAACAACAAAATGCACGCAAGCTTATCAGATGAAGAAAAAGAGTACATCGATAAAGTATTATCAGAAGCAAAAATGAATTACCTTGAAGTTGAAAAAAATGAAGAAAGTGGTTCAGGCGAGTCTTTAGAAGAAAAAAATACAGATACTGAAAAATAAATTGAATTTTTTCACTTCCTACAGTAAAAAATTAGAATATACAATAGCAGCAATAGTATTTTTTACTACCTTTGCTATTTATTTTTCTACAATGGCTCCAACTGTTTCTTTTTGGGATACTGGAGAGTTTATTGCAACTTCCCATATTCTTGGAGTCCCTCACCCTCCTGGTAGTCCATTATTTTTACTTATTGGTAAGTTTTTTACTTTAATCCCTATCAGCTCTGATATTGCATTTAGATTCAATATTTTTTCACCAATTATCAGCGCATTCACCGTTAGTTTATTATTTTTAATATGTAATGAATTTATAAACAGAGTTGATACAAAAGACGAGACAAAGTTTTTTAAGATGTGGTCTTCATTAACTGCGTCTTTGACTTTTGCTTTTACTCATAGTCATTGGTTTAATGCAGTTGAAACAGAAGTATATGCTTTTAGCGGTTTCATGACTGCCTTAGTAGTGTACTTGATTATGCTTTGGTCTAAAAATATTCACAAAGATAATCATATTATTTATCTGATTATCATTGCATATATCATTGGACTTGCTACAGGTCTACATTTACTTAATTTGTTAACAATTCCTTTCATTGGTCTAATCATATATTTTACCCTAGGACATTTAAGTAAGGTTAATTTTTTAGTAACAATAGCTATTTCACTAGCAGTTTTTTTTGGTATTCAAGATGGAATCATAAAAGGTTTACCTATTTTAACAAATTCTATTGGCCTGTATGGTTTGTTAGTAGCTTTATTATCTCTACTATTTTTTAGTGCGTATTCAATCAAGAATAACAAAACAATATTATCCATTTTTTCAACATCCATAGTTTTAATTATTTTAGGCTATTCAACTTATTTTGCAATATTTATTAGATCAGGTCAAGATCCTAATATTGATGAAAATAATCCTGAAACTGTTGAAGAAGCGATATCATATTTGAATAGAGATCAATATGGGCAGATGACAATTTTGCCAAGAAAATTTAATTCATTGCCTTCTAAGATATCAATTGTTGGATCGCCTGAAGACGGAAGTACTGATTTTTCTATGAGTCAAGATTTAGATTATATGTTATATGAAATTCCAGCTCAAGTGAGTTTTTTATGGAATTATCAAATTAAGAAAATGTATATAAGATATTTTCTTTGGCAATTTGCTGGCAAAGGAGACAGTGATGACCCTTTTGTAACCGCTGTTGGTGCAAATGCAAGCCAAGACGGAGTAGACTGGAGACAGTTTGGATTGCCTCTAGCATTGATAATGGGTTTAATAGGAATGGTTTATCACTTTAGAAAAAATAAGTATGATGCATTCTCTTTGATGATATTGTTCTTAATGACTGGTTTAGCAATTATCTTTTATTTGAATCAAGATTCGCCTCAACCAAGAGAAAGAGATTATTCATATGTAGCAAGTTTTATGACATTCTCTATTTGGATTGGTTTAGGAGTTTATGCATTTATTAATTTTATTTCAGATACATTTTTAGAAAAATCTATAAAGCTGAAATTCTCATATTTTATGATTTCTTTATTCATTCTATTTATGCCATTAAGAATGTTACTAGCCAACTATGATGGACATGATAGAACAGGAAATTATATTGCATGGGATATGGCTTATAATATGCTTCAAACATGTGAACCAAACGCAATTTTATTTACAAATGGAGATAATGACACTTTCCCATTGTGGTATTTACAAGAAGTGGAAGGCATTAGAAAGGACGTGGTTGTTGCAAATTTAAGCTTATTAAATACTCTATGGTACGTTGAGCAGCTAAAAGAAAGATATACAGAAAATGGATTTGTGAAAATGAATGACTCTGAAATTGAAAAACTAGACTTTAAAAGGTGGGAAGCTAAAACAATTTCAATAAATGCGCCAAAAGATGAAAATAATATTGATGGAAAAATAGAGTGGGAACTAAATCCAACCTATTTAGGTGTTGCATTAAGAACTCAAGATATCATGGTATTAAGGATTATAAATGACAATAATTGGAATAGGCCGGTGTATTTTGCTGTGACAGTATCCCCGACTAGCATGCTGAATCTTGATAATTATTTACAGATGGAAGGGTTAGCTTATAGGCTCGTTAATAATTCTAAAGATGTGATAAACCAAGAGAAAATGAATCAAAATCTTATGAATTATATAGGAGATGAATCGTGGTTTCAGGATTATGACGCAAACAAAAAAATTGAATCAAAAGATTCAATATCAAAGGAGTATCAAAGAGGATATATTTATAGAAATCTAGCAAATCCAGAGGTGCACGTAGATCCTCAACTAGGAAGATTAATTCAAAATTATAGAACGGGTTTTGTAAGATTGTCTATATCACATTATCTAGAAAAGAATTTTCAGCAAGCAGAAAAAGCTTTATTAAAAATGGAAGAGATAATGCCGAGCAGTGTAGTGCCAATACCATCAAAAGAATTACAGTATCAGATTGCTCAAGTTTACAGCGGCATAGGTAATCAAGAAAAAATGAAATACCATATGAAAGAGCTAGTTATGCGCAAAGATTTAGCACTGTCTGATTATTTATTATATGGTAAAACATTTATCGAGTCTTTAGAAGATTATGATGAATCAAAATTAATTTTTGAAACTATCTATCAAAATTATAAAATTATTGAAAGAGCTATTTCTAAAAGAGGTTTTACCGCAACCAAAATTTCACAAGCAGAATGGAATGAGTGGCAAAAATCATTACCTGAAATCATTTATTTATTATATTTAAGTTATAAGAATCTAGAGATGTATACAGAAGCTAAGATTCTGCTAGAAGAATGGATTGATAAGAATCCTGCAGATAATAACGCTCAGCAATTATTAGAAGAAATTATTTTACTAGAATCTTCATGATCAATGTTTCTATAATTATTCCTCATCATAATGGCAAGAAGCTGTTACTGGATTGCGTTGATTCAATATATAAAAATATAACCTCACAAAATTTTGAAATAATTGTCGTTGACAATATGTCAAATGATCATTCAGCAGATGACATTAAAGCTAAATTTCCATCAATCAATCTCTTAAAAGCAGAATCAAATTTAGGTTATAGCGGAGGATGCAATTTTGGTGCACGGCATGCTAAAGGAAAGTATATAATTTTTTTAAATAATGATACTTTTCACACTCAAAATTGGGTAGAAGAGCTGATAATTTTTTTAGAAAAAAATCCGCAAGTTGGAGCAGCTCAGCCTAAAATTCTTAATGCAGTTAATAAGGATATGTTTGATTACGCTGGTGGCGCTGGAGGATTTATAGATAAATATTGTTTCCCTTTCGTTAGAGGAAGATTATTTAATTCTCTTGAGAAAGATAACAATCAATATAACAATCCTAAAAAAATCTTTTGGGCTTCAGGTGCAGCTTTTATTATCAGAAAGCATTTATTAGAAGAATTAAATTATTTTGATAATATCTATTTTGCATACATGGAAGAAATTGATCTTTGTTGGAGATTACAGTCTATGGGTTGGAGCGTTTGGTATGTTCCTTCGTCATTGGTCTATCATTATGGCAAGCAGACAATAAAAGAGAACTCATTTAAATCACATTATTTTAATCACAGAAATTCTTGGATTCTATTTATAAAAAATTCACATTCATTTGAAAAGGGTTTATTAATTTTCAAAAGATATATTTTGGACCAAATGGCTGCTATTTATTCTATTCTTACTTTTGACTTTAATAGATTTTTAGCAATTTTTACTTCACATCTATGGTTAATCTATAATTGCAGGATTTTATTCAATATTCGTAAAAATAATCATCTAAGAGATTCAGAAATAGACTTAATTTATCAAAATAGTATTGCTATAGATTATTTTTTTAGAGGTAAAAAATATTTTTCTCAAATATTTGACTGAAAATCTTTATATATATTTGATCTTTGAGAGTCTAAATATTGCATTTTTATTAGCATTTCTTTTTGACCTAGTTTTTCCATGATATCACCAATTTTTTGTCCATGATATTTCATAAACATATTCGTATAATTTTCTTGGCTGTAATTATCATAAATTTCATTAAGATTTTTGATTAATTCCTCTAGAGATGAAAGCGAATCATCAATATTCCCATTTTCAAATAATTCATAAGTTAAATATGTTGAATATCTTAACTTTCTTAAGCCTATGTTATCTGTAAGTGTATTGATTAGCAGCAACCTTTGACCCCAGCCTCTTGATAGATTTGATGCACTTGCTCTTACAGCAATGCTCCTTGCTTTTTCATAGTGCTGGCTCCCACCAAATAAACTCCATGTATCTAGCTCAGCACCAAGCAAAATATTACCATAAAATCCTAGCAGGCTTGAAAGAGGGTCATAGTATACGCTATCATAATAAAGAGAAGAATTTTGATTTAACGAAAATTGAGATCCTTTATCAAAAAGATGCAAATCAAGATTATTGCTATATAGAGATTGAATTAAAAAAGTTTCTGAATTACCAGCATTAGCATTTCCTTCAAAAATAATCTGAATATCCAAATTAATTTCAAGATCGCGATATTCATCATTCCATATAGTATCGACATAGAACTTTTTTATGTTATTATTTAAGTTAAAAAGAATAGCTTTTTCATCGTTTCTTAGAAGTCTATCGTCAAATGTTATTGTTGCATCTTTGAATTGGGCATGAAGATTTGAGAAAAACATTAAAATAATGATGTATTTAACCACTTTTAATGCAAAAGTATATTTTATTAGTTTTCTTAGCATAATAGACCTATATATTTTTTAATTTACAAAATGACAATAATTAAAGATATAATTAACCAAAATAAACGCTTGAGCAGTATCGTAAAAGTCATTGCAGAGCTAAGTGAAGAAATTAATGTACCTTCATTTTTAGTTGGCGGATGCGTAAGAGACTTAATGCTAGACCCTGAAGTCGACTCAATAGATATTGATATTATGGTTGAAGGAGATGGAATACATTTTGCGCAACAATTAGCCAATAAGCTTAGTGTAGGTAAAATTGTATCTTTCCCAAAATTTTCAACTGCTAAAATTCCATATAAGGAATGTGAAATTGAGGTTGCTTCTGCTCGGCTTGAAGCTTATAAGAAGAGCTCAAGAAGTCCTTCATCGGTTACTTTAGCAAATATACAAGATGATTTAGTGAGAAGAGATTTTAGAATAAATGCAATGGCAGTATCTTTAAATAAGGATAATTATGGTGAATTTATAGATCCATTCAAAGGTTTAGATGATTTAAGAAATAAAATTCTTAGAACCCCTCTTGACCCAGATTCTACTTTTTCAGATGACCCATTAAGAATGATAAGAGCAGCATATTTTTCTTCAAAATTATCACTTCAAATTAACGAAGAGTGTTTGTTGTCAATGAAGAAGAATTGTGAAAGAATTAAAATTGTATCTCAAGAGAGGATTACCAATGAATTATTCAAAATTCTTGGTACAGATAAACCTTCTGTTGGGTTGGATATTTTACAAGAAGCAGGATTAATGGAATTTGTATTTAATGAAATTTCAATAATGTATGGCCTTAACCAATCAAATGAATATCATCATAAAGATATTTTTTATCACACCTTAGAGGTTGTAGATAATGCAGCAACTTTATCTTCAAAAGTAGAACTTCGACTTGCAGCGCTTGTGCATGATATTGCTAAGCCAAAAACAAGAAGATTGAATAAGGTTAAAGGGTATACATTTTATGGGCATGATGACGTGGGAGCTAGAATGCTAAAAGATATTTCCCGTAGAATGAAGTTTGCAAATTCAACTAGAGACTATATAACCAAATTAACTGCTCTGCATTTAAGACCGATTAGTCTTGCCAAAAAGGAAGTTACTGATTCTGCAATAAGAAGACTCATAGTAGATGCAGGAGAAGAAATCAATGATTTAATGACTTTATGTAGAGCTGATATCACAACAAAGAACCCAAAAAATATTGCTAAATATTTAGGGAACTTTGATAGGGTAGAAAAAAGGATAAAAGAAGTTATTGATATAGATCAATTGAAAGCTTTTCAATCTCCAGTAAGAGGAGATGAAATAATGAAAATGTTTGATTTAGAACCAGGTAAAGAAGTGGGAAAAATTAAGAATATGATTGAAGAAGCTATAATCAATGGTGAAATAAAAAATGATTATTCAGAGGCGCTAACTTTTCTTGATAAAATTAAACAAGAAAAACTCTAATTATTGCTTTCATAATTGCTGTATGATTTGAATATTGTTTAATATTAATGTAAAGTAAACTTTACATTTGTAATAGTTATTAAATCTATATATATTTTGTGCTCGGAAAATAATGAGAAATATTGAAACTTTTAGATATAAATTATGTCTAAAGAATATTAAGGATTAAGATGAAGAAAAAAGTATTATTAATATTATTACTATGTGTAGCAAATGCACAAACATTAAGTATTGATGAAGCGGTAAGAATTGCGCTTGAAAACAAAGCACCAATCACTAATGCTCAAAGAGATGTTACTATTGCCAAGCTCAATAGAGGATCTGCTGCAGCATTATTGCTTCCATCTATAAGTGCAAGCAATTCTTTTAGAGAAACTACATATGGCAATTCATTAATCTCAGGAGGAGAATCATATTCAGGAGGAGTTAATTTATCTCAAAGCCTTTTTAATTTTGGTAGTAGAGTAAATTCAGTTCGCCAGAGCGATAATACTTATCAGATTTCTAAAATTCAGAAAAGAGAAACAACTTCTAGAATAATCTTAAATGTTTACACATTTTATTATCAGTATTTAAAAAATTCAGAACTATTCGAAATTGCAAAAGAAGATCTACTGCTATCCAAAAAACAACTAGATCTTGTAAAGCAACAATTTGAATTAGGCGCAGTCAGTAAAACAGACTATTTAAAAGCAACTGTTAGATATGGTACTGCTAAATCTACATTGCTAAACAGAGAACTTAACTTTAATAATTCTGTAAAAAATTTAAGGAATAGTATGGGATTAATTGGAAAAGACATCTCAATCAACCTACCCAAAAAAGTTGAAATTAATTTAATTATCCCTTCATTTGAAGAGGCATACCAGTTGATGTCTCAAAACAGTCCAAGTTTAAACATTTTAGATAAAAGAATAGATTCGGCAAAAATTAGTGTTAAGCAATCATGGGCTTCAACCTTACCAAGTTTAAGCATGAGCTTGGGATACAACGCTAGCTCAAGTGATGAAATTACAAAGCAATATTTTGAAGATAATTATATCAAAAGCGCTAATTTGACCTTAAGTATTCCAATATTTAATGGATTTAGAAAACGAAATGATATAAAAATTTCCAAATTACAATTATCTAAACAAGAATCATCATACAGTGCTGCATTAAAAAATGCGCAGGTAGACTTGCATGCAGCACTTAATAGATTAAATAATTATGAAGAGTTGATACCCATTCAAGAAGAAGTATTATTATCCGCAGAAGAAGATTTGAAACTAGCTCAACAAAAATATGAGTTAGGCTCAGCAACTATATTAGAATTATTAGATGCCCAATTAACTGTTATTCAAGCTAGCTCATCATTAGTTGGTACAAAATATGATGCAGCAATTCAATCAGCTAGCTTAGATGATTTAATTGGGACACTAGATAAAAAATACAAATAAGGAGTTTTTGTGAAAAAGTTCATTGATTTAGTTAAACAAAATAAAATTAAAGCACTTGGTGTTTTGGCAGTTATCGCATTAGCCTTTTCTTTTTTTGGTGGAGGTGACGATGGCAGTATACTTGAAATATCTGTTCAAGAGGTTGGCACCAAAGATTTAAGCAGTAAAGTAGTAGCTGATGGAGTATTAACTCCTGAAACGGAAGTAAAACTTAGTGCAAATAGTACTACTTATATTACTAAGATTGCTGTTAAAGAAGGAGATGTTGTTAAGAAAGGTGATTTTTTAATGTCACTTGATGACGAGCAACAAAGTGCAGCTACGGAAGCTTCAAGAGCAAGCCTAGAAGCTGCAAAGGTTCAGCTTGAACAAAGGAAGAAACAGCAAGAGAGACAGTCTAAACTTTATGAGCAGGGACTTATTTCAGATCAAGAAATGGAAACTACAAATTCCTCATACGCTTCAGCATTAAGCTCTTTTAATGGTGCGCAATCTAGATTAATTCAAGATGAAGATGCATTATCAAAATTAAGATTAATTGCTCCTCAAGATGGTACAATTACATTTATAGATGGAGAAGAAGGTGATTTGGCCCAAGGCGGTATGTTTAGCCCAACTGTTTTAATGAAATTATCTGATTTATCAAAAATGGAAGTATATGTTAATGTAAATGAAAATGACATTGCTGATATTTCCATCAATGATACTGCATTAATTCAAGTAGATGCTTATCAAAATAAAAAATTTAAAGGCATTGTTAAGGAAGTTGCATATGCAGCCACTACTTCAAGCGGTGGATCATCACAGCAGGTCACAAATTTTCAGGTTAAAGTTCAAATGTTAGATGTTGAAGATGGAATGCGTCCAGGGATGAGTGCTACAGTCGATATTATTACGGAAGAAAGATTGGGAGCAATTGCTATACCAATTCAAGCATTAACAACTCCAAGGCCTTCTAAAAAATCTGAGGGCAAAAAACCATCAATGTCTGTAGAAGTTTCTTCAGGAGCAAATGATTGGTCTCAAATGAAAAGAAATTCAGGTAACAAGTCTAAATCAACAGTTGTATTTGTATTAAAAGAAGATAATACAGTAGAACAACGAGTTGTAGAAGCTGGTATTGTAGGCGACAGAGACTATGAAATTCTTTCAGGTCTTGAGGAGGGTGAAAAAATTGTTACAGGAAGCTTCATTGCCATAAGTAGAGAGCTATTTGATGGAGCAGCTGTGAAAGTAAAAGAAAACTCCATACAAAGACGTAAGCGTGGCTAAAAACAAAAAAGAAATTATCGCAATACAATCTGTTTCGAAAATTTACCATCTTGGAGAGACGGTTGTTAAAGCCTTGGATAATGTATCGTTAAGTATTTATGAAAATGATTATATATCTATTATGGGTCCATCAGGATCAGGTAAATCAACATTAATGAATATCATTGGATGTTTAGATGTTCCAACAAAAGGTGATTATAAATTTAATAGTGAATTAATATCAGAAATGAATGACAACCAGCTTGCAAATATTAGAAATCAAAAAATTGGCTTTGTTTTCCAGACATTTAATCTGTTACCAAAATTAAATGCAATGCAAAATGTTGAAGTGCCTCTGATTTATTCTTCTTTGGGTAAAAAAGATAGAACTGAAAGAGTCGAAGAAGCTTTGAGTATTGTTGGTTTGCAAGATAGAATGACACATAAGCCTAATGAGCTTTCCGGAGGTCAAAGACAACGAGTTGCAATTGCTAGAGCTCTTGTTAATAAACCCTCTATTATTCTAGCTGATGAGCCAACTGGTAACCTTGATTCTAAAAGCGGAAATGATATATTAAAATTTTTCGCCAAATTGCATAAAGCTGGAAATACTATCATTATGGTTACGCATGAAGAATCTGTTGCAAAACTCTCAAAAAGAAGAATAGATATTTTTGACGGAAAAATTGCAAGAGATGAATAATTTTTTTAAAAATGTTTTAATCGGTTTATTTTCAATTAGGTCAAATATGACCAGAGTTATTCTTACTTCAACTGGATTAACTATTGGTATTTTTACAGTTAGTTTAGTAACCGCTTCAATCTCTAGTATTGACAAGGAATTTGCAAAATCCATGGATTACTATGGAAACGATAAAATATATGTGGGTACTTGGCCATGGTCTTTTGATTTTGATTGGTGGAAATACAGAAATCGTCCAAGAATTGAAGAATCTTCTTTGGATTATATCAACCAATACAGTGAATACGTAACCGATGTAAGTATTAAAAAAAATACTTGGACTAAAGCAAGCTTTGGCAATAAGGCTTCATGGTTACAACTTAACGGAGTGTATCCAAGCTATCAAGATATGCTCAGTGGAACAGAGATTGTCAGTGGACGTTTCTTTTCTCAAAATGAATGGGAATTACAGCGAAGAGTAATTATTGTGGGCGCAAGTGTTAGAGATGGATTTTTTGAAGGTAAAGATCCTATTGGAAAGAAAATTAGATTGAATAATGTCACATTCGAAATTATTGGTGAGCTAAAAAAACAAGGTATGGGAATGGTTCCTGGAGGAAGTCTTGATTCTCTTGTGCTTATGCCTTCAACAACATTTGAACGTATTTTGACTAGATGGGGATTTGATGAATTAGTATTACAAACTAATCCAGATAATATTCCCTTAGCAAAAGAAGAAGTGGGGATGATTATGCGAGTCGCTAGAAAAATTCCTCCAGGTGATAATGATAATTTTTCTGTGAATTCTGCCGATGCTTATCAAACTCAGTTTAATGATATGAAAAATGCTATTGCCGGGATGGGATTTTTAGTCACAGGAATTTCCTTAGTTGTATCTGCTATTGGAATTATGAATGTAATGTTTGTTTCTGTAAGAGAGAGAACTAGAGAAATTGGCTTGAGAAAAGCAATGGGCGCTACAAACTTTAATATTCTAACTCAATTTTTAAGTGAAGCTGTTGCTATTGCAATTATTGGCGGATCTGTTGGAATTTTACTTATACGACTAACAGTCTTTGGTATTTCTTCTTTCCCGATTGCAAGTTTTAATGGCTCTACTCTTCCAGTAAGTTTCGATATTATTTTAGTCTTTTATACTTTTATGGTTTGCGTAGTAATTGGCGTATTAGCTGGTATGATTCCTGCTAGAACTGCAGCAAATTTAAACCCGATAGATGCCCTAAGAGATGAATAGAGTATTTAATTACCTTATTGATGCCGTTGGAGGTGTCTTATTCTATTTTGGTCAAACAAAATTACGTACTGCACTGACTTTGATGGGTATTACTGTTGGAGTTTCCTCAATCATTGCAATTATGACTGTCTTAGCTACATTTGAAAAACAAACTGAAATGCTGGTCAGTGATATGAAAACCAATATTTTTTATATCACAAAAGATAATCCTATTGATGTTCAATTTGGACCCAGTGTTGGTCGTAAAGGAAGAATTCCAAGAATTACATGGGATGAATATGAACAATTAAAACGCACCCTTACTTTAACAACAAATATGGCTGCCACCACAGCTGAAGAACCTAGTGATAGAACTATATCTGTTGGAAAAGAAGAATTAACAAGTAGGCTTGCAAGTTTTTGGGGATCAGATGGAGATGTTTTATCTGTTTCTAAATATGATATTCTTGATGGAAGAAATATTCAAGATATTGATGTAGAAAATTCTCGTCGAGTTGCTATTGTAGGATACTATATTAAAGAACAGCTTTTTCCATATTCAAACCCAGTTGGTCAATCAATCGAAATTGATAATATTCCCTTTGAAATAATTGCTTTAACAGAGCCAAAAGGTGAATTATTAGGTCAAAATATGGATAGCATGATCGGTATTCCAATTAGTACCTTCTTGAAATATTTTGGCACAAAAGGATGGAGAGGAAGACCTGACCTTCAACTTATTCTAGAAGCTGAATCGATGGATACTTTGGCAGATGCTACAGATGAAGCTATCGGGGTATTTAGAGCTATAAGAAAAATACCTCCAGGTGATCCAAATAATTTTTATATCGCAACAAATGACCAACTAATGGATACTTTTGGGAGCTTTACTTCTTCGCTATCAATTTTTGTGGGATTGATTGCAGGTATTTCATTGTTAGTTGCAGGAATAGGTATTGCTAATATCATGCTAGTGTCCCTCACTGAAAGAATCAAAGAGATTGGTATTAGAAAAGCATTAGGCGCTCGAAGAATAGACATTTTCTTACAGTTTTTAATTGAAGCAATTTTGATTTCTCTCTTGGGAGGAATAGTTGGAATTATCTTAGGATTGTCATTTGGAAGTATTGTTGCAATATTTTTACAGCAGGAACCAGTAATTCCTTTTGATTGGGTATTTTATAGTTTACAAATTTGTGCTTCTATGGGAATTATTTTTGGTTTATACCCAGCGATAAGAGCATCTAGATTGAATCCTATAGATTCTATGAGATATGATTAGGCTTATAGCCTTTTTCTTGCTGTAAAGTTCTTAATCATCTAAATTCATTCAAATTATTTATGTCTAATAAAAATAAAATCACAGAACAAGAAGTTAAAAAAATAGCAGATCTTTCTAGATTATCTTTAACCAAGGATGAACTTGAAAAAAGAACTGAAGACATGAATAATATTTTGAACTATATGGATATATTAAATGAGATTGATACAGATGATGTTGAAGAGCTTGATAACGTTCATGATATGCATGCCTCTTTAAGAGCAGATACAGCTAATAGCTCTTTAAGCAAAGAAGATATTTTAAAGAACAGTCCAAGTTCAAATGGAGATTATATTCAAGTGCCTTTGACTGTTAAAAAGGAAAGTCAGTGATACTTGGCGTTATTCCTGCTAGACTAAATTCAACTCGTTTCCCTAATAAAATTCTCTATCCTCTAAATGGAAAACCTGTTATTGATCATGTTTTTAATAGGGCTAAACAATCTTCGTTACTAGATAATGTTATTGTTGCTGTTGATTCAGAAAAAACTCTAGAAAGCATTGACTGTTCAAGTGTTATAATGACTTCAGATTCACATCAATCAGGAACTGACCGAGTTGCTGAAGTTGCTGATAAATTTGATTGTGATATTGTTGTTAATATTCAAGGTGATGAGCCAGGCATTGAACCTTATTTGATTGATAATTTGATTTCACTGTTTGATAATCCTAATGTTGAAATGGCTTCAGTTGCATCAACAGACTTAAGAGATGAAGATTTTGCCAATGATAATGTTGTGAAGGTAAATTTGAATAAGGAAAATTACGCTTTATCATTCGTTAGGGGGAATCTTGAGCAAAGCCAGCAGTATTACAGGCATGTTGGTATATATGCTTATAGAAAAAAAACATTAGATTTATTTACTTCACTAGAACAGTCATTAGGTGAAAAAAAATATAGCTTAGAACAACTAAGAGCTCTTGATAATAATATTGCTATTAAACTATTAATTTGTGATTTTAAACATAGAAGTATTGATACAAAAGAAGACTTAAAAAACTATGAAAACTAAATTTATTTTTGTTCTTGGAGGAGTAATGTCTGGTTTAGGCAAAGGAATTTCTGCCTCTTCAGTAGGCTATCTTCTTAAAAGTGCAGGGTTGAAAGTAAATATTTTAAAACTTGATCCTTATCTTAATGTCGATCCTGGTACAATGAATCCTTATCAGCATGGAGAAGTATTTGTCTTAGATGACGGATCTGAAACAGATTTAGACTTAGGGCACTATGAAAGATTTATTGATGAGAACATGTCATCCATGAACAATGCAACTGCCGGACAAGTTTATAGTACCGTATTAGATAAGGAAAGATCTGGTTCATATCTTGGTGAAACTGTACAAGTTATTCCTCATATCACAGACGAGATTAAAGATAGAATGAATGCTTTAGCTAAATCAAAGAAATATGATGTTGTTATTTGTGAGGTCGGCGGTACTGTTGGAGACATTGAAAGCCTACCTTTCCTTGAAGCCATTCGTCAACTATCTTTAGATTTAGGACATCAAAATTCACTTATTATACATCTCACATTACTTCCATTTATTGATGCAAGCGGAGAGTTAAAAACTAAACCAACACAACACTCAGTAATGAAGTTAAGGGAAATAGGATTAACACCAGATTTTATATTTTGTAGGACACAAAATAAAGTAAATAAAGACATTAAAGATAAGTTAGCATTATTTTGCAATGTTCAATCTAGTCATGTAATTGAAAATAGAGATGTATCGAGCATTTATGAAGTTCCTTTGTTGTTAGAAGAGCAAAATATCACAAAAAAAATATGTCAAAGACTTGGCCTTAAAAATAAGCCTTCAATTGATAAGCTTAAAAACTTCATTAAAACTTACAAGAATCCTGAAAGCACTATTAAGATTGCAATGTGTGGTAAATATACTGAATTGCATGATGCCTATAAAAGTATTACAGAGTCCTTTATTCATGCGGGAGTTGAAAACAATACAAAAGTAGAAGTGATTTGGATAAATACTGAAAAAATTAAAAATGACAAACAAGCTCATAAAACTTTTGAGCATATTGATGGAATTTTAATTCCAGGAGGCTTCGGATCTCGAGGAGCTGAGGGAAAGATTTTAACTTCAAAGTATGCTAGAGAGCATAACGTACCATTTTTAGGTATTTGCTTAGGACTACAGTGTGCTGTAATTGATTATGCAAGAAATGTTTGCAAAATAAGCGATGCTAATAGTGCAGAGTTCAAACCTAAAGCAAAAAACAGAGTTATTGATCTTATGGAATCGCAAAGAGCTATTAAATTAAAAGGTGGAACAATGCGATTAGGATCTTATGATTGTGATATCAAAGTAGGAACAAAAGCATTTTCAGTTTATCGTAAAAAATCTATCAGCGAACGTCATAGACATAGGTATGAAGTAAATAATAAATATGTCAATAAAATGAAGAAGAAAGGTTTAATTTTTTCAGGAATGAATGAAAAACTTGGAGTTGTTGAGATTATTGAATTAAAAAATCATCCATGGTTTGTTGGTTGTCAGTTTCATCCAGAGCTAAAAAGTAGAGTTGATAAAGCACATCCACTTTTTAGAGAATTTGTTAAAGCATCATTAAAAGAAAGTAGACAATAATGGGAATAAATAAAGTGCAGGCAAAAGATATTTTTTTTGGAAATGATTCAATTCCTTTTATTGGAGGACCATGCGTTATAGAAAGCAGGGATCATTGTTTTGGTATGGCGGAACAAATTACAGACGTTGTCAATCGTTTAAATGTACCATTTATTTTTAAAAGCTCTTTTGATAAAGCAAATCGTACTTCAATATCCTCTTTTAGAGGTAATGGTATTGAAGGTGGATTAAGAGTTTTAGAAGAAATCAAAAAAAATTTCAATATCCCTGTCACAACAGATATTCATCTTCCAGAGCATGCAAACGAAGTGTGTGATGTGGTAGATATAATCCAGATTCCAGCATTTTTATGTAGACAGACAGATCTATTAATCGCTGCAGCTAAAACAGGAAAGGTAATAAATATTAAAAAAGGACAATTTTTATCTCCTTACAAAGTTGGAAATATTATTAAGAAGATTGAAGAAGTTGGAAACAAAAATATTTTAATAACTGAAAGAGGTAATACATTTGGTTTTGATAGCTTAGTCACTGATTTAAGGTCAATTCCAATTATGAGGCAGTTTGGCTATCCAGTTATTTTTGATGCAACTCATAGTGCGCAAATACCTGGGAATCATGAGAAAACTACTAGAGGAAATAGAGAGTTTATTCCATCTCAAACTTTTTCAGCTGTATCATCTGGCGCAGATGGTATTTTTATGGAAGTGCACGATGATGTAGAAAATGCATTAAGCGATGCCAGTACCCAGTGGCCAATTAACAAACTTGAAAAAACGTTAAAATCAATACTAGCATTTAGGGAGACTTATTTAAAACATGGATAAAAAATTAAAAGAAAAGCTTTCAGGAATTAAGCTTTTTATTTGTGATATTGATGGCGTATTAACTGATGGAGCATTTATAAAAAGTACATCAGGAGAGGAGCTGAGATCATTCAATGCTTTAGATGGCGTCGGATTTGTTATGCTTCGTTTATTAAAGCTTGATATTAAAACTGCTTGGATAACTGGCAGAGAATCTGCAACCACAACATTAAGAGCAAAAGAGCTGCAAATAGATGATATTTATAATGGTGTTATTAGAAAGATTGATGCATATAATGAATTAAAAAAGAAGTATAGCATATCAGATAATGAAATCTGTTTTATTGGAGATGACATAATTGACATCCCACTTCTTGAAAAAGTTGGTTTTGCAGTTACTGTCCCTAATGCTCCTAAATATATTTCTAATTATGCTCATTATACTACAACTTTAAAAGGAGGACAGGGGGCAGTGAGAGAAGTTATTGATATGTTGATTGAATCTAAAGGAGAGTATATAGCTCATTTAGATAAGCTTCTTGAAGAATTGAGATGATTAAAAGATTTAATAGTTTTTTTATCCTTATAATATTTTATCTGATTGGATGCTCAACTCCTAAAACCAGTGAAAATATTGTACAGCATCGACATGATCAAATATCTAGTAATATAGAAATCACTTTAACAAAAAAAGGCAATATAACAGCAAAGATTCAATCTGACATTCTTAAAAAAGATAAAAAGTCTTTGCAGCTAGAATTAAATGATAATGTACATGTAGATTTGTATGACGAAAACTTTATACATAAATCTCTAATTAAGTCTCAATCAGCAATTGTAGATGAAAAAGATAATCGAATTAAAGCTTTTGGAAAAGTTAGTGTAGAGACAAATGACGGAAAGAAGCTGTTGACTGATTCCTTGCTTTGGGACAATAGCTTAGATAAAATATTTACTGAAGCTACTTTAGAGTTTATAACTTCAGATACAGATACGTTGTATGGTAAGGGATTTGAATCAAATATAGATTTAACAAATTGGAATATTCTAAATCCTAGAGGTTCAATTAATAATGAGTAAAATTTTAAAAGCGGAAAATTTAGTAAAAAAATACGGAGATTTTTATGCGGTCAATGATATTGATCTAAATTTACATAAAGGTGAAGTTGTAGGTTTGTTAGGCCCAAACGGTGCTGGAAAAACAACAACATTTTATATGATTACTGGTATGATTAGGCCAACATCTGGACAAATTATTTTTGGTGATAAAAATATTACAAAATCTCCTATGTACAAAAGAGCAAGAATGGGGATTGGATACTTAGCGCAAGAACCGTCTATATTTGCAAAACTCAGCGTAGAAGATAATTTAAAAATTGTTTTAGAAACTATTATTTCAGATAAAGAGGAGCAAAATACATTAATTAATAAGTTGTTAAATGATTTCAATATTACTCATATCCGAAATAATATTGGTGCAGGATTATCTGGCGGTGAGAGAAGAAGAGTTGAAATTTGTAGAACCTTAGCTCTTAAACCAGATTTTGTTCTACTTGATGAGCCTTTTGCAGGTGTTGATCCAATTGCAGTTGAGGATATACAACAGATGATAATATCATTAAAAAAACAAAATATAGGCGTATTAATTACAGATCATAATGTAAGAGAAACATTATCAATAACAGACAGATCCTATTTATTGTATGGCGGTAAAATTTTAAAATCTGGTGATGCCGATACACTTGCTAATGATGAAGAAGTTAGAAGAATTTATCTTGGAAAAAATTTCAAACTTAATCAATGAATAAACTTTCTACCAAGCTTAGACAAAAACAATCTATTGTTCCGCAGCAAATTATAAAGTCTAGATTATTAGAACTTTCTTTAGAAGAGCTTGAAAAAGATTTAGAAAATGAGATTCAAATTAATCCAGTTTTAGAAGAAAAAAGTATTCAAGATTCAGAATCTTTCAATGAATTCAAGGATGGATTTTCAGATCAAGGCTCATACGATTTATTCTTAGCAAATATTCCAGAGAGAAAAGATATATCTGATGACTTAGTTAATCAAATAGATACATCAGATTTGGATAATAGTCATAAGCTTATAGGAAGAGAAATTATTTTCAATTTAGATAAGAATGGTTTTTTAGATACCGAATTAGAATTAATTGCTGACAACCATGCTACAAGCATAGAAGAGATAAACAAAATTAGAAAATATATAATGGAATTAAATCCCAAAGGAGTATCATCTAGAGATTTAAAAGAATATTTAATTTTTCAATTAAACGGCATCAATAGTCTTTCAACTGAAATTATTGAAAATCATTTTGAGGAATTTCTATCTCAAGATATAAAAGGAATTAAAGAAACGCTTAATTATAATTCAGAAGAAATTGATCAAGCTTTGTTATTAATTTCAGAGCAAAATTTTTCTCCCATATTTGATGTTGATTTAGGTGATGAAAATATTATGCCAGACGCCGTTGTAAAGTTAAAAAATGATGGGTGGCTAATTTTAATTAATGATAGTTTTTTAAACAAATATCAAATATCTCAAGATTATTTAGATGCAGCAATTAATGTCAAATCTTCAGAGCAGGAAAAGTCTTTTTTAAAAAATCACATAAGCAGTGCTCAAAATATCCTAGATACACTTAATTATAGATCAATAGTATTAAAAGATGTCATCGAGCAAATCTTGTTGGTTCAGGGTGATTATTTATCAGAAAAATCAGAATTTTTGAATCCTTTAAAATTAGAAGATATAGCAAAAAAAATTAAAAAAGATATTTCAAGTGTTAGCAGGGTAATCAAAAACAAATATATTGATTCTCCTATTGGAATTGTTAGTTTAAAAAGTTTATTTTCTAGCACATTAATAAAAAATTCTGGAGAAGTTTCATCTTCCAATGAATTAAAACATATAATTTTAAATATCATTGAAAATGAAGATAAGATTAAACCGCTTTCTGATTCAGATATAGTAGAAAAATTAATGAAAAAAGATTTTTTAGTTGCAAGAAGAACTGTAGCCAAATACCGTAAAATATTAAAAATTAAAAATGCAAACCAAAGGAAAAAGCAATGAGCATAAAACATTGTATCAAAGTTGATGATTTCAATAAGAATGAAATATTAGATTTATTTGAATTAGCAGCAGAGTTAAAAGCAAAATATAGAAATAAAGAAAGCTATACACCATTCAAAGATCATTCTATGGCAATGATTTTTGCAAAGCCTTCCGCACGAACAAGAGTATCTTTTGAAACTGGGTTTGCTTGGATGGGTGGCCATGCTATTTATTTAGCTCCACAAGATATAGGTTTAGGAACTCGCGAAAGCGCTTCTGATTTAGCCCAGCTTTTTAGCAGATACAATGATATAATTATGGCAAGAGTTTTCAGTCATAAAGATATGCTAGATTTTGAAAAGCATGCGACTGTTCCAGTAGTCAACGGTTTAACAGATTACAATCATCCGTGCCAAATACTTACTGACATTTTTTCTATATGGGAGAAAAAGAAAGACAGCTTTGAGAACCTTAAAATTGTTTATGTTGGAGACGGTAATAATATTGTTAATTCCTGGATTCGATTAGCAGCTATCCTTCCTTTTGAATTTACTTGTGTGTGTCCGGAGGGATTTGAACCTGACGCTGATACAATATCTTTCGCTAGATCTAAGGAAATATCAACAATTAATATTTCGCATGATCCTATTGAAGGGGTTAAAGATGCAGATGTTATTTATACAGATGTATGGGCATCAATGGGGCAAAAAGAAGAAATTGATGAAAGGATAAAAATATTTTCTCCATTACAAGTAAATGAAGAGCTTATAAAGCATGCAAAAGATGATTATATGTTTATGCATTGTCTTCCAGCTGAAAGAGGTAGAGAAGTAACGGATGGAGTTATTGATTCCGTTAATTCAATTGTCTTTGAACAAGCAGAAAATAGATTGCATACCCAAAATGCAATTATGGTTTCACTGGCAAATAAAACTTAAATGCTTTGAACTAAGATTGATTTTCCATCATATTTGACATAATTGAATTTATTACCAGAACAGTCGTCAATAATAATTAATTCTTTGCTGTTTTCTACAAAATGAAAAGAATGATGATAATGACCCATAATTACTAAATCTGAACCATTTTCCCATTTATCTCTAGAAAATTTAATTAGTTCTTCATGCATTTTTTCAATTAATTTGTCATTTATTTTATGTGAATCACTTCTATTATAAGATATTTTTTCTGCAATTTTTAATGCAAGAAATTTAGGTAATAATGAAAAGATAGAAATGAATAATTTGCTCCTTAAAATTTTTCTTAAAACTCTATATCCTCTATCCCAGGAAAGTATTCCATCTCCATGTGTTACATATATTTTTTTATTTCCAATTGATATTAATTGATCAGTTAAAAAAGATTTATTCACAAATGAAGAAAACTTGTTTCCAATCCAATAATCATGATTTCCGGCAAGAAAATAAATTTCTATACCTTTATTTTTTATTTTTTCAAGCATTGAAAAAATATTGTCGTAGTAGTTTGGATTTTTTTTATCATACTCAAAATAGTAATCAAAAAAATCACCAATAATAAAAATACTTCCTCCATTTTTTTCAATTGAACTAATAAACTCCTCCATTTTTTTTATTTTTTTTTCGTTTGATGATTGTTTTCTAGGCGAGAAGTGATTATCTCCAAAAAAATAAATGGGTAGTTTCATGAAAAAACTTAATCTTTTATCGAAATTGCATCAATGAATTAATATTATATATTTTTTTAGTTAAAATTATACATTCTTTGATGGTAAAAAATATTTTCAATCTTTAAATTATTTTACACGTTAGCAATTTTTAACTTATAAAATCATATGCAAGCACTATTAATCATATTATTATTTACAAATCATTTATTTTCCCAAAGCTTTGGAAAAAATAAAGTCCAATATGATACTTTTGACTGGGAGTATGTCGTTAGTCCTAATACTAATGTTTATTATTATGGAGATAATAATGATTTAGCTATTTTTACTTCCAAGGTTGCAGAAAAGTCATTAGAGCAAATTGGCAAGCATTTAAGATGGAGAAGTAATAAGCCAATTAAGATTATAATTTATAGTTCACACAATGATTTTCAGCAAACTAATGTAGTTAATGTTTATATGTCTGAAGGAATCGGCGGAGTTACAGAGCTATATAAAAATAGAATTGTAATACCTTTTGAGGGATCATATAAACAATTTGAACATGTTATTCATCATGAATTAGTTCATGCAGCGATAAATGAATTAGTTTATGGCGGAAATGCTCAAGGGCTTATTAGCGGTAGAATATTATTACAAGTACCTTTATGGGCCAATGAGGGTCTTGCAGAATTTTTATCTGTAAACTGGGACTCAAATTCTGATATGGTTTTAAGAGATTTGGCTATTGAAGAAAGGTTGCCATCCATTCCAGAATTAAACTATTCTATTTTAGCTTATAAGGGAGGTCAATCAGTCTGGCAATATATTACTCAAAAATATGGACGAGAGAAGGTTGGAGAAATTTTTCTACAAATGAGAAGAACCCAAAGCGCAGAAAGAGGATTTAAAAACGCTTTAGGTGTTGACTTTGAAAAACTGACAGATGATTGGCACAATTTTCTTAAAAGAGAATATTGGCCAGATCTTGTAAACAGAGAAAATTTCGATGATTTTTCCACAAAAATAACAGATCGATCTAAGACAAGAAATTTTTATAATGTAAGCCCATCATTTTCTCCAGATGGAAATACAGTTGCATATTTTACAGATCAAAATGGATATATGGATTTGATTTTATACGAAATTGGTTCTGAAAGGCAAAAAAAGCGTTTAATTAGAGGAAATAATAGTCCTGATTTTGAAGAACTAAAATGGCTACAGCCAGGAATCTCTTGGTCGCCGGACGGTAAATTTATATCATTTGCATCCAAAAGCGGAGAACAAGATTCAATTATTATTGTTAATGTGAAGACAGGAAAATATAAAAAGATTCCTATAGATTTAGATGGAGTGTTTACTACGTCTTGGCATCCTTCCGAAGATAAAATAGCATTTATGGGACATAAAGATGACTCTAGTGATATTTTTGTTATTAATCTAAATGATAAAAAAATTATAAATATAACAAATGATATTTTTTCTGAAGCTTCACCAAGCTGGTCTCCTGATGGTTCAAAAATCTACTTTACATCAGATAGAGGTAGGAATTCTAATGTTGTTAGCATGTATGATATTGATTTTTCACAAACTGATATTTATGAATATAATACTGAATCTAAAATAATAACCCAAATTACTAATAGCGATGTAAACGAAAATTATCCTATAGCAGATACTAACGGTAATTTATTTTATACCTCAGATTATAATGGTGTAACAAATATTTTTAAATACAATATTTCTAAAAAGGAAGCATTCCCTATAACCAATGTTATAACTGGCATTCAACAAATTGACATTGATAAAAATAATAATATAATATTTTCAGGATATAAAGAAAGAGGTTGGGACTTGTACTTGATGAATAATATTGATCAAATATCAAAAAAAGAGGTTAAAGAAACGAAATTTTTTTCTGAAAATGACTACAATAATGATTTCGAAGATTTAAGATTTTTTAAGAAAAATAATTTATCTACTCCTAAAGAAAGCTATGATGATTATATCTTTGCTAAAAATTATAAATATAAAAATTCAAATGACAAAGAAGCTGAAAAAACAGAAATTGATTCTTTAAGATTTCAAGATAATTTTGTAGCTAGGAAGTATAAAACTGATTTTTCAGTAGACTATATTTCTACTGCAGCATCAATAGATAATCTGTTTGGAACTAGGGGTGTAGCTAATGTTGCTTGGAGTGATGTGATGGGCGACCATAGAATTAATCTTTCTACTAATCTTGTTATTGATTTAGATAATAGCGATTTACTTATTCAGTATGCTTACCTCAAAAAACGAACAAACCTATATACAACATTATTTCAACAATCAAATACATTCGCACTAGGTTATGATTTAAACTACGATTATTTTGGTCAGTTAAGAGATTATGGAGTAGGATTTTTTGGACAATACCCTTTTTCTAAATTTTCAAGAATAGATTTTGGAGCAACTTTAAGATCTGCAAATTATACTGTTAGACAATTTAATATTTTTACATACGAATTTAATACAAGATATGAAGAAAATTTAAGAGCATTAGTTCCTTTAACTAGTTTTGTTTATGATAATTCAACTAATGGTTATACTGGACCAATTGATGGGTTTAAACAATATTTAACATTTCAATTTAGCCCTGATATTGGAAGCAATTCTGTGCCTTTCAAAACTTTAAAGTTTGATATACGAAAATATTTTCGAATTAATAGGAACTATAGTATAGCAACAAGGTTAATGCTTGGTAAGAGCTCAGGCGATAAGCCTCAAAAATTCTTTTTAGGCGGAAACTCACAAATGATGATTTTTTCTGATACTCAAACAGAAGGAAGAGATGATTCAGGATTTTACGCTCAAAGAGTTTTAGAATATGATAATACAAGTATTTTAGAGGATGTTTATTTTAGTGAATATGTTTTTCCTTTAAGGGGAGCTAGATATAGAGAAAGAGTTGGTGAAAATGTTGCTGTAGCAAATTTTGAATTCAGATTTCCATTTGTAAACTATGTTGATGTTAGTTTTCCTGCTAGAATAAGATTTGGTAATATTTTTGGTCATTTATTTTTAGATGTAGGAGCAGCATGGGATTCATCTGATGAATTCGATAATAGCGAACTCGTTAGAATTAAATATGGATTGACTGATCCCAAAGCTTCTCCTGTATTAACAACTTTTGGATTTGGTACAAAAATATTCACTCGTTTTGCCTTGATTAGAATTGATGCAGCATGGGACAAATATCCAAGCGGAGGTTATTCTAAACCTCAATACATTGTTTCGCTTGGATATGATTGGTAGGTAAGATTGAAATTTAATATTTTATCTGAAGACAATCATTCTTTAGCGCGAACTGGTAGAATTCAAACAGATCATTCTATAATTGAAACACCTGTTTTTATGCCAGTCGGAACACATGGAGTGGTAAAATCGCTTTCACCTGAAGACCTTCATAAACTTCAGGTGGAGATAATGCTATCAAATACCTATCATTTGTATTTAAGACCAGGAACTGAAATTATTAATCAAAATAATGGGCTCCATAAATTTTTAAATTGGGATAAAAGTATTTTAACAGATAGTGGTGGTTATCAAGTCTTTTCTCTAAGCAATATGAATAAAATCACTGAATCAGGAGTAAACTTCCGTTCGCATTTAGATGGAAGTGAACATTTCTTTACACCAGAAAAATCTATGGAAGTTCAAAGGCAGCTTGGCTCTGATATTATTATGGCATTTGATTATTGCCCACCCGCTGATTGCTCAAAGAATGAGCTTAAAAGAGCTTCAAGGCTTACTGAAGACTGGACTAAAAAAGCTTTTGAATATATCGAAAGTAAATCAAGCATATATGGTCATAGTCAAACTATGTTTCCAATAATACAAGGCGGAATAGATCAATCTGAAAGAATGAAGTGCTTAGAGCAAATGTTGCCTTTTGCTAAATGCGGAATTGCTATAGGAGGACTTTCTGTTGGAGAAAAAAAAGAGCCTATGTTAGATATCGTAGATTTATTAGGAAAAAATATGCCAATAGACCAACCAAGATATTTGATGGGAGTTGGAAAACCAACAGATTTAGTAAAAGCCATTTTAAGGGGAATTGATATGTTTGACTGCGTACTACCTGCTAGAAATGCAAGAAACGGACAAATTTTTACACATGACGGTGTAATCAATATAATGAATAGTCAATATGCGCATGATATTACTCCAATTGATCAACATAGCTCAATTGAATTTGCAACACAATTTTCAAAATCTTACTTGCGGCACCTTTTTAAAGTAAATGAAATGTTTGGTTTGAGAATTGCTACTCTTACAAATATTGCTTATTACTTTGACTTGATTAAAGAAATAAAAAATGAAATTAATAATAATACTTTTGTAAAATGGTCAGAGAGATATTTAAAAAAATATGACAATTAAAAAATTAAAACTACCACAGATTTCAAAGATGTTCTTGAGTCAATCAATGCATAATGCTTGTTTACTATTAATTATTTTTTTGTATTCTTGCGCATCAGTAATGTCGCCAACTGGCGGAGATATTGATTCAGTGCCGCCGAAATTAGAAAAAACGCTGCCAAGCGACTTAACTGGTCTATCATCTGGCGAAAAAATAATCCTATTCTTCAATGAATACATTCAAGAACAATCTTTAAAAAAAGCTATTCAAATTTTTCCAAGCAATAATAAAAAAATTAAATACGAATATAAAGGAAATAAAATAATTGTAACAATTCCAAGCAATCTTGAAAGGGAAAAAACCTATATTATAACTTTAAATTCTAATTTTACTGATGAACATAATGTCAGCTTAGAAGAGGATATAGTTATTCCATTTACATTATCAAATTTTATAAATGATGGTAAAATTAATGGAGAAATATATGGTTCATTTACTAAGCCATCTATTTTGTTATGGAAAGATAAGATTGCCAAAGAGAACATGTTAAATATTGATCCAGATTATATATTATCAGGATCAAAAACATACAATTTTGATTTTCTTCCATATGGTGATTATACGATTCTAGCTATAGATAAATACAATAGAAGATTAGACATAAATCAAAATATTGTATCTTTCAGTAATTTATCACACATTTCAATTCAAAAAGACATAACAAGTAAAGCTAATTTCTTTTTCAATGAAGAGGTTGTAGAGATTGAATTGGATAGTCTAGCATATGAACCAACTGATGAAAAGAAAAACTCTACATTGTTAGGTAAAGTTAGTGGCAATTTTATATTGCCAATGATTGTAAATATTGCTAATAGAAATAATTCATACTCAGTCAATGTTGATATAAATGGTGAATTTAGAATAGTTGATGCTGTTGAAGGTAAGTATCAGTTAATAGCCTTTCAAGATAGAAATAATAATCAGATTCTAGATACAGGATCTTTTAAAAAAGATTTATTATCAGAAAAATTTTCAGTATACCCAGATACGTTAAATTTAAGATCAAATTGGGAAATCGAAATAACAGATTGGAGCTTATAAATGGATAAAAAATTAACTGTAGTAGCAGTAAGTGGTTATTTTGACCCAATACATGTAGGTCATTTAGAATATTTGGAATTAGCAAAAAAATTAGGAGATAAATTGATAGTTATTATTAATAATAATTTGCAAGCTGAGCTTAAGAAAGGAGCTGCATTTATGGATGAAAAAGATAGAATGCAGATAGTTGCTGCCTTGAGATGTGTAGATGAGGTTTTTTTAAGCATTGATAAAGATAAAAGTGTTTGCAAAAGTCTTGAGCATATTAAGCCTGATATATTTGCTAATGGCGGAGATAGGTCTCTGGAAGAAATACCTGAAACTGCTGTAATGAAAAAATATAACATTAAGATGATTGATGGCTTAGGATTAAAAATAAGAAGTAGTAGCGATTTAACTGGATTAGGTCAATGAAAAGAAAGATTGATAAGAAAAAAACCGAATTGCTAGAAGACTTTTTATCTCTAGGAGAAAAGTGTGATATTAAAATTATCCATGATAAAGGAGATTTTAACGGGGACAATTGTTTGCTTTTTGCAAACAATACTATTGTAATCAATAAACACAAACCATTGGATCAACGATTACATGTTTTGGCAAAGTGTTTTAGTCAAATTAATCTTGATAATGTTTATATTAAGCCTATATTAAGAGATTTAATAGAACAAGCAAAAATAGATAAAGTATATGAGTAATCAAAAGCACCTATGGGCTCCATGGAAAATGGATTACCTTAAAAATAAAAAAGGAGATTCTCAGAAAATATTTTTAGATAAAGCTAATGAATCAAATGATAGAAAAAATTTGATATTGCACCGTTCTAATAATTGTTATGTTATAATGAATTATTATCCCTACAATAACGGACACCTAATGGTTGTCCCTTACAATGAAGTAGATAGATTTGAAGATTTAGAGGATGCAATATTGAGTGAAATAATTATTTTATCAAAAAAAATTATGAAAATATTAAGAGCAAATTTTAACTGTGATGGTTTTAACTTTGGAGCAAATATTGGAGAAGGTTCTGGAGCATCTATCCAATCACATTTACATTTTCATATTGTACCTAGGTGGAAATCAGATACATCGTTTATGCCAGTAATTGGAAATACCAAAGTAATGCCACAAACCTTGGATGATACATATAAGCAATTATCCACTTTATTTCAGGAAGGCCTATAATGGATTTATT
>JBJKZP010000009.1:0-6432 GCA_045560235.1 Fidelibacterota bacterium
TGTATACACTTTTCCTGCTTGGAGAGATGATTGCGCTTCATTTAGAAGGTTTAATCCATCTTCTGGTGTATGGTTTGAAGAAACTACTTTTAAGGGAGAAGTTATTCAGGAAAGAATTGCATCTTCAGATTATTCTAGAAGTAACTGGTGTCCAGGTTCTTCTGTTTCTCCTGAAATGATAATGCTTGGTGATTTAAAAAAAGGGCAACATATTTTTACTTATTCAATTCCAAATGCTCAACCAACAACGGAAAAATTTTGGAATCACTGGAATCTTTCATACTATTTAGTATATGATAATTGAATTATTGTAAATTAGGTAATAGATTAAAACTGGTAGCCAACCAACAACTAGGAGAGTAGTATGTATTTAAAAAAATTAAACGAACAATTAGATCAATTTCACTTGTTAAATCATCCATTCTATATTGCATGGAATAATGGTGAGTTAAATCAAGAAATATTACAAGACTACGCTGAACAATATTATCAACATATTAAAGCATTTCCTCGCTATATAAGTGCAACTCATTCTATCTGTGAAGATATTGAAAATAGAAAAATCCTTTTAGATAATTTAAGCGATGAAGAAGATTTTCAAAAAGACCACCCAATGCTATGGAAGCAGTTTGCTTTAGCAGTTGGAGCTGATAGTAATGAAGTTGAGTTAGTAAAACATGAATCTTTTACCAAAGAGATGATTGACAACTTCTTTAGACTTTCTAGGTCGTCTTACGCTGAAGGTTTAGGTGCATTATACGCCTATGAAAGACAGGTTCCTGAAATTGCAGATACAAAAATCAAAGGTCTTAAAGAACATTATAATGTTTCAACAGACGAAGGGTTAGAGTACTTTGTTGTTCATAAGGATGCTGATGTTGAGCATAGAGAGCAAAGCGCAGAGCTGATGAATAAATTGTCTTTAGAAGAAAGAAAGCTAGCTGAAGAGGCTGGTTTATCAACGGTCAAAGTACTGTGGGGTTTTCTAAGCGGTTTATGTGAAAAGCATAATATCCAAGCTCAAAGCTAAAAGAAAGAGTATATTATTTACACTTACTTGAATCAGAAATGATGGAACTCCAGTCAATGTTTTCGTCAATTGGAGCACCTTCTGACCTAGAAACAAATTGACACCAAATTTTTACAAATTCATAACATGGTATAATATATTTTTTTCTTGAATCAGAATTACAGTGTTTCAGGCAAAAATACCCCTTTTTTGTTCCTAGGCTTATAAAATTAACAAATGAAGATTTTGATCCAAATTTGGGGTGTAATGTACTGTATACATCAGATGCCGTAATTTTTTTATCATCAAAGTAATTGAACATGATAAATAAAACTGCTACTCTTGTTGAAGTTGATTTTAAAAAGAATCTTCTAGCTTCTTCATGATAATAATCCGGAACGTTTTTCGTTACAGCATCAAATATATTTCTAGTTTTTTCCCCAAAATCTTTTTTTGTTTTCAGTTTTTTCATCCCCAAATAAATATATATAATTTGTATGTAATAAAGTAATACTAATTTTAATAGTATTAATATTGTTTGAAATTTCATCATATATGTGTATTATGCGCGCAATATATATGAAAATAGAACAAATAAAAGAAACAATAACCACAGTTAACGATTATCCAATCAAAGGGATTGTTTTTAGAGATATTACAACACTTTTAGAGAATCCAGATGCATTCAAATCTACTGTAGATATTATGGTGGAAAAAGTAAAACACCTTGATTTCAATAAAGTGGTTGGAGTTGAATCTAGAGGATTCTTTTGGTCAGCACCGATTGCTTATGCGTTGTCAAAGTCTTTTGTGTTAGCTAGAAAACCTGGAAAACTTCCAAGAAAAGCTGCGGAAAAGCACTTTACGCTTGAATATGGAACTAATACTGTTCACATACATGAGGATGCAATATCCAAAGGAGATAAGGTATTAGTAGTTGACGATTTGATTGCAACCGGTGGAACTGCCATAGCTACAGCAGAGCTTTGCAGCGAATTAGGTGCAACCGATGTTCATACTATAGCGCTAATTGATTTACCAGATTTAGGTGGATCAAAAAAGATCGCCGATAAATTTGGTGAAGTGATTACTTTGATAGATTATTAATCGTTAGAAAAAAGAGAAGAGAACTGTAAAAACTTAGTATAGCTTCCTTCAATTTTAATCTTGCCCAAAGCAAAAGCTCTGGCTGAACTTTCTGTTTTTAATAATATTCCTTTCCAAGTCATTGAATCAACGGTAATTATTGCATCATAGCTGTCATCATAGCTATTAGATATTTCTGCAATTTGATTACGAATTACTACGCTGAATTTTTCATTGGTGTCTGATATATCAAAACCAATTTTAAGAAGTTTACCATTTGCTTTTTCTGGAATCAGCCTAGGGCCCATTGCATCAAAAAATGAATGTAAAGGAATATTCTTTGCTTGTTCAGCTGAAACGACATATTCTAAGTTGGGTGAAATTTTATTTAAAAGTTCATAAGCCTCTGAAAGATAATAGTTTCTAGCAATTGGATTAATTTCATTTAGCGATAGATATTCTAACGACTCACTAAATAAGAGTTTTAATTGTTTATCATTAGGAAAATTAGAAAGGCCAATATCGCTTAATTCTGCTGCCCATTGATAGTCTTTTTCTAATAAGGCTTTATTGATACGTTGAATTAAAGCTTCGCGATCACCAATTATCTCAAGAATACGCTTTGAACGTTCTTTCTTTGAAAGAGGTTCAAGGTTAACAGCTCTTCCATCAAAAAACCCTAAATATCCATTGTATACATTCCTAATGCTCCATGATACTTTTCCATATTTTTCTTCTAAATCATAATTTTCTTTGAAAAAGGTTGGATATTCAAATTCTTCAACAAGTTCATCAGGGGTTTTGCCTAAGTTAGCTCCTCTAATAGCATAGTCATGAATATATTGAATTGCATCCCTGTATATTGCCAGTCTTTGTTCAATTTTTTCTTTTCCAGCAAGGAAGGGCCCATGACAGCTAATAAGATATTTTGGTTTATAAGAACGCATAGTATCTACTGATTTAAACCAGCTGTAAGTGTCCCTGTATGATGTTCCTCTGATTGTATAAAGATTTGGAAAACGCATATAATAATTGTCGGCACTAATAACTAGTTCTTGTTCTGGATAATAAATAATAATTTGATCATCAGTTTCACCTGGAGTATGTTGAATTTCTAATTCAATTCCACCAACTGTAAGCTTCGAGGTTTGAGTTTCAAAAAAATCAGTTGGATAGATAACTGGCGGTTGTTCAAAATCAAATTTTAAGGTAAAGCCTAATCCATGTCCTCTTTTAAGACTATCTGGTAAAAAATGACCAAACTGCTTCATACCTCTTTGAGTTAAAATAGGTCGTAATAAGTTATTTGATTTAAAAAATCCTCTTTCAAACGTTTTGTGAGCATATACCTTTGTATTTTCTTCCATAAATCCTGGAGCACCTCTCCAGTGATCTACATGTGAATGGGTATATATAATAGCCTTGTTCGGAACATTGGATATTTTTTTAAACTCTTTGTTTATTTCTGATGCTAGCTGAGGATCTTCTGTGGTGTCAATAATAATATTACCAGAATCACCAGCAATTAAAATAGAATTAGCTAAACCATATCCAATTGCAACATAAACATTATCAGTTACTTCATATATTCCTTTTTCAAAATAGAATTCATCATCAGTATGGATATTATTTGAAAATGGGGCATGATCTATTAAGCTCTCATTTTTTTCCTGGTTGCAGGATATCAAAAAAAACAATATAAAGTAGAATAATCTCATAATTTAAAATATAAGTCATATTGCGGGATATTTTAAATAAATTAGATTGTTATTATAATTGGAACAAAAATAGATAAATCACATTCATAAAATAATGAGTCTAATATCATTTTCTAGAGATAAATTTATTCCTTCAAGCGAGGTAAGTCTTACAGTTAGAGGTAATTATTTAAGTATTACACGTGGATATCAAGTTTTTTCATTCTTTAAAACAGTAAATAATGGAACTCCAGTATTTCTTGAAGATCATTTAGCTCGAATATTAGCAAATGCTTCATCGATGGAAATGAATGTACCGTTTTCAAAAGATGAAATCAGAAATTTGGTACATGAAACGCTAGAAAAAAATGATTTTTCGAAAAATGAATGCAATATAATGATTATTTTGGCGGGAAAAACACCAGATGACATATCTGGTTTAGTATCTACTCAAGAAGTTGAATTGTTTATTGTTACGTCTCCAATTAAAAAATATCCGTTAGAATCTTACCAGAATGGAATTGCGCTAGGGTTTTATGAGTTTGAGAGAGTAGATGCAGAAGTTAAAACTCCTTATACATATTACTGGGGAATGAAAGCACATAGAAAATTAGTTCACAATGGATCTTTTGATGAAGTGCTTTATACAAGTAATGATGAAGTTTTAGAAGGAACTACTTTTTCATTTTTTATTGTAGCGGACGGTGAAGTTAAAACTCCTAAAGCAGATGGTAGAATATTAGGCAGTATAACTAGAATGAATTTGCTTCGCATAATGAAGGAAAAAAATATTAAACATAGCGAGACAACTGTGCTAGTAGATGATATTTTAAAAGCAGACGAAGCATTTATTGCATCAGCGAATAGAGATTTGATTCCAGTTACATCTATTAATGGTAAAAAAATTGGAAATGGCAAGATTGGCTCTAATTATAAACAACTGATGAATCTGTATTTGGAAGAAATTAATAAATAAATACTTCTTAATGTATGAGTCTTTATTAAACAGCTTCTTATTTTATAAATTTATCATTATACTTAATTTCATTCTATGATAAGAAATCTCTATAATTTTATTTTAATTTTTTGTATTTCCAGTACAAGTTTTGCTGGAACTTTAGGGAAAAGTCATTCAGCTGAATTGCTTAGTCGCGGAAGATATATTCCTATTGCAATTTCAGAAGATTATTTAGTGACTGCAAAAAACTTCTCTTCGCTGAGCAATAGAGAAGTAGATATATATTCATTCGACAAGGCAACAAATCAATTTTCTAAGATCAGAGAGCTTTTATCTCCAAATCCTGAAAGCGGAGACGATTTTGGTTTTAGTATTGCTATGAATTCTGAATATATTTTAATTGGTGCTCCTGGTCAAAATAGTGGTCATGGTGCTGCTTATTTATACAAAAAGAATAATACGGATTGGGTTTTAAATCAGGTTTTTGATAATCCAGAAATTTATAATAATAACGGTTTCCCTCATAAATTTGGTTATAATGTTTCAATTTCTGATAATTATTTATCAATATCTTCTCCATTCAATAATGATGGTTTAGTATATATTTATAATCTAAATGAGAATTCAGATAATAGATTTTCTGCAAAACCGTTTCATACTGTAGACGTGAGAAAGCTTGGCGATGTTGAAGGATGTTATGCGGAGGGTCCGAATAAATTTGGTTTCGGTATTTCTGCATCATTTAATCAAAATAAATTACTCATTGGTTCATTAAAAGATTTTGTCTATTTGATTGAATATAAGGATGGTATACCATTTGGAAATGATATTCCAAGTCCTATAGAAGAAAGTGATGAAACGCTAGGTAAGTCTAAGTTTGGTGAAAATGTATATATTGGGAGCAATAATATTTATATATCTTCACTTGGAACAGATAATGGAAAAGGAAAAGTTTTTGTTTATCCATTTATATCAAATGCAAAGACAGATGATACTCCTTGGTCTAATCCGTACGAAATTCAACCAAATGATTTATTAGAGAATGCGCATTTTGGATATAAGATTTCAGAAAATAAAAATAAGGTTTCAATAACTACTTTTAATCAGGCTAAAATATTTAATTTTGAAATAAATTCTTTTGACAAACTTCAACAAGTAAGTGTTATTGAAAACGATAAAACCTTTAGATATTTTGGTAGAAATTTAATTCTTTATAAAGACCTTCTTTTAACTGATGCATATTATTCAAAAAAACTTTTCACTTTTGATTTAAATGATTCAAATAGAAGTATCTCTAATACCTTATCTACAGAGGAAGAAATTTTTTCAATTAAAAATAAAGTTGAATGCAATGGTGGTGTAGCTGCTGGTTTTTCTTGTAATGAGATTGATTTAATGTCTTTTGTTGATAAAACAGAGATTGGAGGATCTTCCACAACATCCTTGAATGATATTTGGGGCTGGACAGATAGTCAGACAAATAAAGAGTATGCTTTGGTTGGTATGAGTAATGGAACTTCGTTTGTCGACATATCAAATCCAGAAAATCCAATTTATATCGGAAGGCTTCCAACTCAAACGAATAATTCTTCTTGGAGAGATATCAAGGTATATCAAAATTATGCTTATATTGTTTCTGAAGCTAGTGGACATGGAATGCAGATCTTTGACTTAACTGAATT
>JBJKZP010000010.1:0-77451 GCA_045560235.1 Fidelibacterota bacterium
GGTGCGCTAACCGGACTACGCTACACCCCGAAAATTTTTTGCGGGTGACTGATCGGACTCGAACCGACGACCAATCGGACCACAACCGATGGCTCTACCAACTGAGCTACAGTCACCATAAGGCTTAAACTGAATTTAAGCATGCGAACTTATTATAGTTTAGGTTTTAACACAAGTAGAGTTAAATTTAAAAATTCATATGAATACACTAAATAAATATCTTTTTAAACAATCATTTATACCATTTTTACTATCTGTAACTGTTATTACAATAGTTCTTTTTTTGCAATTTTTGATTAGAGCTGTTGATCGTTTCCTCGGAAAAGGATTAGATATCTTGACAATTTTTGAATATCTATATCTTAACCTTGCTTGGATTATTGCATTATCTGTGCCAATGTCTTTACTTATTTCAAGCGTTATGAGCTTTGGAAGAATGGCAGAGCAAAATGAAATTACAGCATTAAAATCTGCTGGAGTAAATCTTTTTAATATTATTAAACCAGCATTATGGTTTGGAACATTTGTAGGTCTTATGCTTTGTCTGTTTAATAATTTTATTTTACCTGAAATGAATTATAAAGCACGCCTATTAGCAAAAGATATTTATACAAAAAAGCCTGAACTATCTATAGAGCCTGGATATTTTATAAATATGATTCCAGAATATACAATGATTGTAAAAGAAATAGATGGTTCAGATTTTAAAGATGTTAAAATTTTTAGTAAAAATCGGCAATCAGAACAGACTACAATATATGCTAACCAAGGTTCATTATTATCAGATGGGAATAGCATAACAATTAATTTGAAGGATGGCGAAATTCACGAGATTGATTTATCTGATTATGACTACTACAGAAAAATAAAATTTACCACTCATCAAATTATCATTTCGATAGATAATTTGATACTAAATCGCACCAATGAAGCAAATCGCACTGACCGTGAAATGAAAGTTCCACAAATGATTAATGAGATTGCTAAAAATAAAATATCAATAGATAAAATTTATGATCGTATAGAAAAAGTAAAAAAAGAAATTGGCATTAGCGCTTTAGATGTGAATACTTTTGATTCAATTGTTAATGAAATTGAAAAGCTAAAAAAAGCTAAAGAGGATTCTATTATTGAAGCAAAAGATTCAAATGAAAAAATTCAAATTTCAGATTTTGAGATAAAAGAATATATTTTATCCCTTAATAATAATATAAGACAATTTAAAAATGAATTCACAATCATTAAAAATTATGAAAAGACAAATAATAAGTTCAGGGTTGAAATTCATAAAAAATTTACCCTTGCACTAGCATGTATTCTTTTTACTTTGCTTGGAGCCCCTTTAGGAATGCTTGTAAAAAATGGCGGAATGACTATTGCATCTGGGCTAAGTATAGCGTTCTTCTTAATATATTATATACTATTAATATGGGGAGAACAATTAGCTGATAGAGACTTGATTAATCCTGGATTAGGGTCTTGGCTCCCAAACATTGTTTTGTTTGTAATTGGTATGATTATTTTAATACGATCTAATAAAAAAAATTAAATTTATTGTGGGATGTTAGATTTTAAGAAATATTCTTTTTCTAAATTTTTAGTTTTATTAGTAGGCAATTGCTTAGTGTCTGCGTCTATCTCAACTTCAACTACTCCAGAAGGTATTTCAAACCCATCTTTTGGGATATTTAATTCTTGGTGAGCTTTTCTCATAAATTTTGCCCATGCTGGTAGCGCTGCAACCCCTCCATATTGCCCTTTACCAAGGCTTGTAGAGTATTGATCTAATCCATACCAAACACCCGCAGTTATATTTGGAGTAAACCCTACGAACCACGCATCGCTCGTGTTTTGAGTTGTCCCAGTTTTCCCTCCAGCTGGGTGCCTAAATTTATGTCTCCATCTAATACTTCCACCAGTGCCTTTATCTATAACAGATTGCAATAAATTAGTCACCATATATGCAGTTTCAGGACTCAATACCTCTTTTTGATCAATCGAATATTCTTTGATTATTCTACCATATTTATCTTCGATACGAGTGATAGCTATTGGAGTAGAATAAATTCCTTTGTTAGCAAATGTAGCATATGAAGCAATAATTTCAATTGGTTTTACCTCCGAAGTTCCTAAAGCAATTGAATCAACAGCTCTTATAGGTGTAGAAATTTGCATTCGCTGAGCGACATCCTTTACTTGTCTGGGTGGTACTAATTCTTGCACCATTCTTACGGAAATTAGATTTAAAGATCTTTGCAGTCCCTCTCTTAGGGTTGTTAAACCTCCTGTACTATAATCATAATTATTTGGAGACCATTTTTCGCGTTCTCCTTTAGCATTGTTTCTGTATAACGCAACAGGCTGGTTTAGCAATTGGGTAGTTACTGGATAATTATTATCAATAGCAGCAGTATAAATATAAGGCTTGAATACAGATCCTGGCTGCCTTAATGCTTGTGTAGATCTATTAAACTCATCTAAGTAATCAGACCTCCCACCAATCATTGCAAGTATTTCACCAGTTTTTGTATCTAAAGCTATAAAAGAACATTGAACTAATAAATCTTTTCTAAGCTCTTCATACAATTCCATTTGACCGTTCAACATTATTTTTACTGAATCAGCTGGGAAAATAGATAAATACCCTAATCTCGAAAATTTATCTTTGTCTGCAAATAACTGCTTATTGAATTCATCTTGATTTTTTTTCAAGGTCTCCATTACAGATTCCTCAGCAATTTTTTGAAGTCGATAATCAAGTGTAGTATAAATTTTTAATCCATCTTGATAGATATCTATACCTAGCTGCTCATCCTGCTTTTCTAAAATTCGTCTTACATGCTCTGCAAAATATGGTGCTTTCCCTTTTGGAATTTCATAAAAAATATTATCAGGTATAATACTATTATGCTCCATATACTCCTGATAATTAATGTAATCTTGATTGTACATCAACTTCAAAACAATGGATCTTCTTCCAATAGCTTTATTTAGATTACGCAGCGGAGAATAGTTTGCGGGCGATGGAAGTAGCCCTATCAGCATTGCAGATTCTCCAATTGTTAATTCAGATGCAGTTTTATTAAAAAATCTTTTTGCAGCTGATTCTGCTCCATATGTTCCATGTCCAAAATGAACAGTATTTAAGTACATTTCTAATATTTCATCTTTTGTATAAGTTCTTTCGATTTGGATAGCAGTTATCATCTCTTTTAATTTTCTAGTAATACTATCCTTAAAACCTACCTCCTTGTAGAGATTTCGCGCTAATTGCTGTGAAAGAGTACTAAAACCTTGCCTAAAACTCATTGAAGAAACATTTACAACTACAGCTCTAAAAAAACTTTGTAAATCAACGCCCCAATGAGAATAGAATCGCTTATCTTCTGATGATATTGCAGCTTCTTTCAAATGATTTGGCATATCTTCAATATCAACAAAAACTCTTTTTTGGATATAAAACTCTCCAATAACCTCACCATTTCTATCATAAAGAGTAGAAAGCATTGCAGGATCGAAGGTTTCAAGCCTTTCTAAGGATGGTAAATCTCTGGATAAATAAAAAACGTATACTAAAACTAGTATAAATAAATATAAAATAATTCTAAGTGATGAGAAGAAGGTTTTAATCATGCTTTTTTAGGTGAAACCATTAATTCTGGTTTAACAATATTATCAAACTCTTGTTCCGATAAATACCCTAAAGCTTTTGCACTTTCTTTTAGAGAGATATTCTCTTTTAAAGCCTTTTTTGCAATTTCAGCTGATTTTTCATATCCTATTTTAGGTGCAAGGGCTGTCACCATCATTAACGATTTATCTAAATTGGCTTTAATTTTTTTCTCATTAGCCTTTAGCCCTTCCAATGCATTCAATGAAAAAGATTCAGAAACTTCAGCTAAAAGTGATATTGATTCATGAATGGATGATGCTATAATTGGTCTATATGTATTTAATTCAAAATTTCCGTTTGCTCCTGCATAATTTACGGTGGTATCATTTCCTAAAATCTGCGCGTAAACCATATTAACTGCTTCACATTGAGTGGGATTCACTTTACCAGGCATAATTGAACTACCAGGCTCATTGGATGGAAGAACTAATTCACCTATTCCTGCCATAGGACCACAAGCTAACCAGCGTATATCATTGGCAATTTTATTTAATGAACCAGCACAAATACGAATTTGAGCAGATAAATTTGAAATAGAATTCTGCGAAGAAAGTAGCTCAAATTTATTTTTACATACATTAAATGAAATACCAGTTTCTTCTGAAATAAATGAACACATTAATTCGTCAAAACCTTCAGTAGTGTTGATACCAGTTCCAACAGCAGTTCCACCAACGGGCAAATCGGTACACTCTTTCATTGCACTTTTAAGTCTTGCAATATCATGCTTTATCATTGAAGCATATCCAGAAAACTCCTGACCTAATCTAATTGGGGTTGCATCCTGAAGATGTGTACGTCCCACCTTAATAATTTTGTGAAATTCTTTTGATTTTTTTAATAAAGCCTTTTCAAGCATTTCAAGAGCAGGAAGTAAATTGTCTTCTGATGAAATTGCGCTTCCAACTAAAATAGCTGTTGGGAATGTGTCATTAGTTGACTGAGACATATTCACATGATCGTTTGGATGAACAAACTTATAAGTTCCTAACCTTGCTCCTAAAATCTCATTAGCTTTATTTGCAACTACCTCATTTACATTCATATTAGTTTGAGTGCCGCTACCTGTTTGGAATACTGGAACTGGAAATTCATTTATGTAATGATCTGGATTATCAATTATATGATCACACGCTTTAATAATTGCATTAGATAATTTTTTTGAAATATTTTTTTGGGCATAGTTTGTTCTTGCTGCACATTTCTTTATGATGATATAGGGCAAGATTAAACTAAACTCCATTGGCCATCCTATTTCAAAATTTTGAACGGCTCTTTGAGTTTGAGCTCCGTAATATGCTTTGGAAGGTACTTTTATTTTACCAATACTATCTTTTTCGATCCTGAAGGACATTATTTTACCTCCCAGGTATCTCCAGCATTAAGTAAATCGTTAACACTTGTAGGGCCTTTAGTATTTTTCTTTGCTTCGTTCATTTGATCTACCATTAAATCGTCATAGGTTGGTCTTTCTAAACAATATAATACACCTAAAGGTTCCGGGAAAGTATCACTTGCAGTAAAATTAGAAAGCATATCTCCAATAAATGCATCAGTTTCATCATGAACTAAGATATCATCGATTGAAAATTTTTCTCCAATAGTTACTACTTTTGGGGTAGTTCCATCTAGATAAATACCTTTATTATTTTCAGCGCCAAAAATCATTGGCTCACCATGTTCAACTTTTAAAACTCTATCTGATTTTGTTTCTTTATCAGTTAATTCAGAAAATGCGCCATCGTTAAAAATATTACAATTTTGATAAATTTCAATAAACGATGTTCCTCTGTGGTCATTTGCTCTTTTAATCATACTTTGCAAATGTTTTAAATCTCTATCAATTGTTTTGGCAACAAATGCTCCCTTTGCTCCTAATGCTAATTTTGTTGGATTAAATGGATAATCTAATGAACCCATTGGAGTTGAATATGTAACCTTTCCTTGCTCTGAAGTAGGAGAGTATTGTCCTTTAGTTAAACCATAAATTCTATTATTAAATAACATAACATTAAGATTAATATTTCTACGTAGGAGGTGAATCATATGGTTTCCGCCAATAGAAAAACCGTCTCCATCTCCTGTAACTAACCATACAGAAAGATCGGGATTTGCAATCTTTAATCCACTTGCAACGGTTGGAGCTCTTCCGTGAATAGTATGAAATCCATATGTATTCATATAATATGGGAATCTACTAGAACAACCAATACCTGATACAAATACTACTTTTTCTTTATCTGTGGTAATCTCAGGAAATACTTTTTGCGTTTGTGCAAGGATGGCATAGTCTCCACAACCTGGACACCATCTTACTGCCTGATCAGACTCAAAGTCTTTTTTCTTTAATAAAGGTTTATCAGCCATTGATTAAACCTTTTACTTTTTCAACAATCTTTGAAGCTCCTAATGGCTTTCCTTGAACTTCATTTAAGCCTACAGCGTCTACTAAATATTCTGCTCTAATAATTTGCCTAAACTGACCAGTGTTGACTTCTGGCATTAAAACTTTTTTATAGTTTTTCAAAATAGCACCTAAATCACCAGGAAGAGGAGAAATCCATTTTATTGAAGCATGTCCAACCTTAACATTTTCAGAAAGAAGTGTCTCCGTAGCGGCTCTACTTGCACCATGTCCACTTCCCCAACTTAAAATTAATACATCTCCTTTACTTTCACCAAATATCTCAGTAGGTGGAATCTCATTAGCTATATTTGCTACTTTTTGAGCTCTTATTTCAACCATCTTTTGATGATTGTCTGAATCATAATTAACATTTCCTGTGATGTCTTGTTTTTCAAGACCTCCAATTCTATGTTCAAGTCCTTTTGTTCCAGGAATTGCCCAACTTCTAGCTAAAGTTTCTAGATTTCTTTTATAAGGTAAAAATTCTTCCGCTTCTTCTTCTTTTGCAAACTCTACATGAAATGATTCTAAATTATCTGGATTTGGAATTAACCATGGTTCGGAACCGTTTACTAAATATCCATCAGATAAAACCATAATTGGAGTCATATATTTAACTGCAATCCTACAAGCCTCATATGTCGCATGAAAACAATCTCCAGGAGTTGTTGGAGCAAGGACTGGAATCGGAGCCTCTCCATTCCTTCCATAAACTGCTTGAAATAAATCAGACTGTTCAGTTTTTGTTGGCAATCCTGTACTAGGTCCTCCTCTTTGAACATTAATTATTACAAGAGGAAGTTCGGTCATAATTGCTAATCCCATAAATTCTGTTTTTAAAGCAATTCCAGGACCTGATGAAGCAGTAATTCCTAATGATCCTCCATAAGATGCTCCTAAAGCAGCACCAATTCCAGCAATTTCGTCTTCAGCTTGGTAAGTTTTGATTCCAAATTTTTTCCAATTAGATAATGTATGTAAAATATTACTTGCTGGCGTAATTGGATACCCTGCAAAAGTAATATCAAGTTTGCTTTTTTCTGCCGCAGTCAAAATACCTAGACATGAAGCTAGAGTACCATTCATATTTCTATATTTACCAGAAGGAAGTTTAGCTTTTTCAACAATATACTTTGTTGTAAAAATTTCTGCAGTATCCCCATAATTGTACCCTGCGTTTAAAGCTCTTATATTAGCTTCAATAATATCTGGTTTAGATTTAAATTTTTGGTTTAACCAATCAATTGTTGGCTCTAAGGGTCTATCGTACATCCAAAACAGTACACCTAGTGCACAAAGATTTTTTGTACGGTCAACCATCTTAGATGGAATATCAATATCCTCACAAGCTAGAGTAACAAGTTTGCCCATTTCAATAAAGTGTGCAGAGTAGTAATCTACCAATGAGCCATCTTCAGTCGGATCACTATCATAGCCTGCTAATGAAAGGTTCTTTTTAGTAAAAGCATTTTTGTTGACAATCAAGGTACCGCCAGGTATCAAATCTTTTAAATGAACTTTAAGTGCCGCAGGATTCATTGCCACTAAAACGTCGGGCCTTTCTCCTGGAGTATGAATCTCTTGAGAACTGAAATGAATTTGATAGGAACTAACACCTGCTAATGAACCAGCTGGAGCACGAATTTCTGCAGGAAAGTCAGGTAAAGTACTTAGGTCATTACCAACTACAGCAGAAGTTTGGGTAAATCTTCCTCCACTAAGCTGCATACCATCCCCGGAATCACCTGCGAAACGAATAGTAACATTATCTATTGTTTTATTGCTTACACTTTTTGCCATTTTTACTCCAAATGAGAAACAATTTACATTACGGAATTTAACTAAGCAACGAGTATGAGAATTAAAAATTATAGTATCTTTTTATTACTTAATTATTAAAATAAATATCTAATAATCATAGGACATAAATTTTCTGTTATTTAAATTCCCAATCGCTTATGGAAAATATTAAAAATAATGTGATTGATGTGCTTAAACAATGCAACGATCCTGAACTACCAATTGATTTATGGAATTTGGGTTTAATTTATGATCTAAAAATTAATGAACAGGATAAAAAGTTTGCTGTGGATATTATTATGTCCCTAACTACACCAGGGTGCACAATGGGACAATATATGATTGAGGATATCAAAAATAAGATGGCTTCAATTAAAGAAATTTCAAGTGTAAATGTTGAATTAACATTCGATCCACCTTGGAACCCTAAAATGATGACAGAGGAAGGTAAAGTTAAATTAGGTTTATAATGGAAGAAGTATTAAAAAATCAGAAAATTGAAATTACTAAAAACGCTGCATCGCGATTAAAAAATATTATCTCAAATGAAGAAGCAGGTTCAAAAGGTATTCGAGTTACTATCGACACTGGAGGATGTTCAGGAATGTCTTACAAAATAACATTTGAGAATGAGCAAAAAGAATTTGACAAAGTATTCGAAAGTCATGGAATTACAATTTTTTGCGACGTAAAAAGTTGGATATATGTTAGAGGATGTGAGATAGATTTTTCAACAGACTTACTTAACGGAGGATTTAAAGTTAATAACCCTAACGCTACAAGAACATGCGGTTGCGGTATTAGCTTTTCAGCATAATGGTAGATAAAAATCAACAGGTAATTGATAAAACTCTTGATCAGGAGTATAAATATGGATTTTCAACTGATATAGAAGAAACAAAATTTGAACCAGGTCTGAATGAAGACGTGATTAAAAAGTTATCTAAAATCAAGAAAGAACCTCAGTGGCTGCTTGATTGGAGACTAAAAGCTTTTAAAAATTGGAAAAAAATGTCTGAGCCTACATGGGCCAAAATAAAATATGAACCAATTGACTACCAAGCATTAAGCTATTATGCTGCACCGAAGCAAATAAAAAATGATAGCTTAGATGATGTTGATCCAGAAATAATTGAAACTTATAATAAATTAGGTATTTCACTTAACGAACAAAAGAGGATGCAAGGAGTTGCTGTAGACGCAGTATTTGATAGTGTATCTATTGCTACTACTTTTAAAAAAGAACTTTCAAAGCATGGTATTATCTTCTGTTCTTTTTCAGAAGCAGTTCAAGATCATCCAGAATTGATTAAAAAATATCTTGGTACAGTAATCCCCGCAACAGATAATTATTTTGCAGCATTAAACTCTGCAGTTTTCAGTGATGGTTCTTTTGTATACATACCGAAAGGTGTAAAATGCCCAATGGAGCTATCTACCTATTTCAGAATAAATGCAACTAACACTGGACAATTTGAAAGAACATTGATTGTTGCAGACGAAGGAAGTCATGTCAGCTATCTTGAAGGTTGCACAGCTCCTATGCGCGATGAAAATCAATTGCATGCTGCATGTGTTGAATTAGTAGCTCACAAAGATTCTACAATTAAATATTCAACTATTCAAAATTGGTATTCAGGAGATAAAGAAGGTAAAGGTGGTATTTATAACTTTGTTACTAAAAGAGGTACATGCTTAGGTGATAATTCCAAAATATCGTGGACGCAGGTGGAAACTGGCTCTGCTGTCACATGGAAATATCCTAGTGTAATCATGCAAGGTGATAATAGTGTAGGGGAGTTTTATTCTGTTGCTGTAACAAAAAATAAACAACAAGCTGACACTGGAACTAAAATGATTCATATCGGAAAAAATACTAAAAGCACAATTATTACTAAAGGAATCTCAGCCGGAGAAGGTCAAAATACATATAGAGGTGGTGTAAAAATTCTTAAAAATGCAGAAAATGCTCAAAATTTTTCCCAATGTGACTCTATTTTAATTGGTGATAAATGTGGTGCACATACATTTCCTTATATTGACGTAAAAAATCCATCAGCAAAAATGGAACATGAAGCCACAACCTCTAGTATTGGTGAAGATCAATTATTTTATTGTAATCAAAGAGGAATCAAGTTAGATGATGCTGTTTCCATGATTGTAAATGGTTTTTGTAAAGAAGTGTTTGAAGAACTTCCAATGGAATTTGCTGTAGAAGCAAAACAATTAATTGAAGTAACATTAGAAAATAGCGTAGGATAAAAAATGATTAAAATTGAAAATTTAAAAGCATCTATCGATGATAAAGATATATTAAAAGGGATTAATTTAGATATACCAGCTGGTGAAGTACATGTAATCATGGGCAGAAATGGATCTGGAAAAAGCACGCTAGCAAATGTCATTGCTGGGAATGAAACATATGAAGTTGATGGTGGTAGTATTACAATGGAAAATACTGATATTACAGAAATGAGTATTGAAAATCGTGCACTAGAAGGTATTTTTCTTTGTTTTCAATATCCAGTTGCTATTCCAGGTGTGAGCATGGCTTATTTTCTTAGATCAGCTTTAAATGCTCACAGAAAATATCAAGGAAAAGAAGAAATGGATGCTCTAGAATTTTTAAATAAAGCTAAAGCAATTTTGTCTGAACTTGGCCTGGATGATTCTTTTTTAAAAAGATCAATAAATGATGGTTTTTCTGGAGGAGAAAAGAAAAAAAGTGAAATTTTACAATTGTTAACTATTGACCCAAAATTAGCCGTATTAGATGAAACTGATTCTGGATTGGATGTTGATGCTTTAAGAACAGTTGCTAAGGGAGTTAATAAATTCAAAAATCAAAATAATTCGGTATTAATCATTACTCATTATCAAAGATTGCTTGATTATATTAAGCCTGATGTGGTACATCTAATGATTGACGGTCAAATAGTGAAAACAGGTGATATGTCGCTTGTAGAAAAAGTTGAAAAAGATGGTTACTCTTGGTTAGAAAAATAAAATGATAGATGCATTAAAAAAAACTAGTTCAGAGTTTTTTAACAAACAGGGTTACCCTTCTAAAAAACTTGAAAATTGGAAATTTACTTCCAGTAAAAATTTGAAAAAATTTGAAAAAAAAGAAACTTCCAATATTACAACCTCAAATACAAAAACTGATGAAAAAACACTATTTTTTATAAATGGTAATCTATGTCTAAATACCTTAAAAAATTTCAGATATATAGATAGTATTGAAATAAATGATCTATCAAATATTGAGGATAAGAATATTCTCTCATTTTCAAATACATTCATGGATGATGCAATGTTTAATCTAGGTATGTCCGAGTTTGATAAAGGTCATTATATCAAATTTAAAAAACATACCAACTTAGAAGATCCTATTAAAATTGTTAATTTTTTTCAAAATGATGTAAGCAACAAAAGAAATTCATCTTTCAATATATTTCATTTTGAAGAGGGGTCTCAAATTTCTATAATTGAAAAAGATGTTAATGAAGGAAACCCTTCATTTAATCTTAAAATGAATAAATTCATTTGCGATACTGCATCAAATTTAAATTTTTCAAAATATATTGAAGATAAATCTGATTGCCATTTATTATCCTACAGTTATTATAAAGTAGAAAAAGATGTCTGCTTAAATATGGATTCAATAAATAAGGATGCTATTTTCAGTAAAGAATTTATTGAAATAGATCTTAATAATACTGGCAGTGATGCAAAAGTAAACATTTTGAATCTAGTAAAAGATGAACAGCATTTAGATAACAATATACTAATTAATCATAATGCTGAACATTGCACAAGCTTTCAACATGTAAGAAACATTTTAGACAATAAGTCAACTGCCGTTTTTAATGGGAAAGTTATTGTGGCAGAGGGTGCTCAACAAACAGATTCAAATCAATCAAATAAAAATTTACTTCTCTCTCTTGATTCCACAGCCTTTTCAAACCCTCAATTAGAAATTTATGCTGATGACGTATCATGTGGACACGGTTCAACTACTGGAGCTTTAGATGAAAAGAGCATTTTCTATTTAAGAGCTAGAGGTATTGATCAAAATAGTGCTCAAAAAATGCTAATAAAAGCATTTGCAAAAGAAGTCATTGATGAGTTTTCTCTTTCATCGGTCCAAGATATATCCGAAATTGCTTTGGATAGCTGGATAGATGGATAAAATACAAAATAATCTTTTAGACATTCGCGATGGTTTCTCTATTTTGGACGGTCAAGATAAATTAATATATCTTATAGATCTTGGAAAAAAATTAGATTTAATTAGCGAATCTGACTGCACAGAAAACAACAAAATTCATGCCTGCAATTCTCAAACGTGGGTTAAGATTATTTTTGATAATGACATTGTTTCAATTAAAGCAACATCAGAAAGTGCTGTCGTTAAAGGTTTGCTTAAAATTTTGCAAATTGCATTTAATAATTCAGAAAAAAATAGTATTATTAATTTTATTAACAGTTTTGATGATTGTAATAGTTTATTTGAATGGTTAAATATTGGGCCCTCAATTTCTAGTCAAAGACAAAATGGATTTATTGGCTCTTTAGAACATATAAAAAGGGAATTAAATAATGCATAAAGAATTTACTATCCTCGAAGACATTGTAGTGCATAGCGTACCTGACGGAATTAAAACAACTTTAAAAAAGGGGATGTCAGGAATAATTTCTCAATCGCTTGGAGATAATTATACTGTTGTTGTGGAAGGAAACATGTATCAAGTTAATGGCATTGACGGTGAAGCGATCGGGGAAGAGAAAAAACAGGTTGATTCAAATAATTTTGCCAACGAAGAAGAAATATGGAATGTACTTCATACCTGCTACGATCCGGAGATTCCAGTAAATATTGTTGATTTAGGATTAGTTTATAACTGTGAAATTTCAGAAAAAGGTGAGGGAGTAAAAATTCTTATTCAGATGACCTTAACTGCTCCTGGATGTGGTATGGGACCTGTTATAGCAGATGAAGTTAAACAAAAACTGTCTTCACTAAGTGGTGCAAAAGAAGTTGAGGTTGAACTTGTTTGGGAGCCTCAATGGAATCAAGATATGATGAGCGATGCCGCTAAATTACAACTAGGCTTATATTAGATTTCTATGAATGATATACGAAAAGATTTTCCCAGTTTAAATCAAACTAATAGAGATAAACCGCTAGTCTATTTAGATAGTGCAGCAACAAGCTTAACTCCAAATCAAGTTATTGATAGTGAATTAGATTATTATAAAAAATACAGGGGTAGCGTTCACAGAAGCGTTTATGAACTGGGAGAAAAGGCTACAAATGCTTTTGAAAACAGCAGAAAAAAGATTGCAAAATTTATTGGTACATCAGAAAAATCAATTGTGTTCACAAAGAGCGCAACTGAGAGCATCAATCTTGTTGCCGAATCTTGGGGATATAATAATTTATCAAAAAATGATATAGTTTTACTAACTGATATGGAACATCATTCAAATATAATTCCATGGCAAATGATATGTAAAAAAACTGGTGCAAAAATTAAATATTTAGAGTCAAGTGATGATGGAACAATCAGTATAAAAGAATTTAAAAAAGCATTGAATAAAAATGTTAAAATAGTAAGTATTACTCATGCTTCTAATGTTTTTGGAACCATAAATCCTGTAAAAGAATTTATCAATCTTGCTCATAAAAATGAGTCAAAAATTATGTTAGATGGATGCCAAGCAATACCTCACATGAAAGTTAATGTCAAAGAACTTGGATGTGATTTTTACGCATTTTCAGCACATAAAATGCTCGGACCTACTGGAGTTGGAGTTTTATATGGCAAAGAAGATCTTCTAGAAAAAATGCAGCCATATCAAACTGGTGGCGGAATCATTAAAACAGTTACAATGGAAAATTCAACATGGACATCTATCCCCCATAAATTTGAGCCTGGCACGCCTATGATAGCACAAGTGATTGCACTTTCTCCAGCTGTAGATTATCTAGAAAATTGCTTAAGCAATCACGATAATCAACTAATGGATTATGCTATAGAAAAAATGAATTCAATTAATGGACTATCAATTTATGGACATGCTAAAGAAAGAACTCCAATTATAAGCTTCAATATTAAAAATGTTCACTCTTTAGACCTTGCTCATTTTCTTGATTTTGAAGGAATTACTATTCGTTCAGGACATCATTGCTGTCAACCTTTAATGCAAGCATTAGATATTTCTGCATGCGCTAGAGCTAGTTTTTACTTTTATAATACATTTGATGAAGTAGACTTTCTGATTGAAAAAATCAATAAAGCTATTAAAGTTATAAAGTAATGGAAAATATTAGCTTAGACGATTTTTTGACTGAAGGCATTATAAGAGAAAAAGATTTTAGAGAAAAAGTATCATTGACAGATTGGTCTCAATTTGAAAATAAAAGAGTGATTATTAAAGGGTGCTCCGATGTTACAATTCCTACTTGGGCTTATCTTATTATTACAGCAAACCTAACTAAATATGCTAAAAGAATTTATTTTGGCGAACCTTGTTCTGCGATAGATATATATAAAAATTCTTAAGAAAGATTTTCAGCTACAATATCTGCTACATCTTTTACTTTAATTTGCTCTTGATCTGCAGGAGTGAGTGGCCCAATCCCCTGATTCATCATACCATAACAAAAATTGCAACCTGTTACAACAGTATCCGTTTTAGATTCAATAACTTGCTCAGCTCTTAATAAATGGGTTCTTCCTTCCCCTCCATCCTTCTTCCACCAGAGAGCTCCGCCAGCTCCACAACACAATGTCTCTTTTCCGCTTTCATCTAATTCAAAAAATTCAGGAGCTGCAGCTTTAATTGCATTTCTAGGAGCCGATACTTCGTCTAAAGTTCTGGATAAATTACATGGGTCATGATAAGTAACTTTTTCTAGCGATCCTGGATTAATATTGATCCTTCCTTCTTCTAGAAGCTCAGAGATTACCTGAGTATGATGTTTTACTTCATATTTTATTTCATGATATTTTTTATATTCTTTCTGAAGATTTACAACGCAATGAGGGCACATAGAAGTTACATTTTTAACCTTATTAAGCTCTTGAACATTTTGATCCATAAGTAATTGATAAGTAAGCTTATCTCCTAATTTATTTGCTGGGTCTCCAGAGCATTGTTCATTACTTAACACACCATATGAAACTCCGGCAGAATCAAGAATTTTAACAAAATTTCTTATGGAGCTAATAAAATTTGGGTCCATAGCATGTTTAGCAAAACATCCTAACCATAATACTAATTCTTTATCAGATGTATAAGCTGGCAACTCATCTAAAATAGCACTGGAAGATGCTCCTTCAGTATTTCCTGTTTCCTGTAAATTCCTTAATAGCTTTTGATATTCCTGTGGGACATCTCCTTCAGCAAGAACTTGGAAGCTCCTAATCTCATCAGCTTTTTCAACATGATTACCAACTGGACACACCTCAGTACAGGCTTGGCAGGTGGTGCATTCCCATCCTGCTTCAACATTAATTTTATCAACGACACTGACATCTCCACTTTCAAGCATTGGATTTTTTAGATCTAATATAAAGTGATACTTTGGATCTAAAATTCCACCACCTCTATTTGCAGGACATACATCCGTACATCTTCCACATTCAACACAGGTAAAGATATCAAGAGCTTGGTCTTTGCTTAGTCTAGAAAGATCAAGTAGCAAGTTGTCTAATTCTTCTTCCGATGCTTCCATATCAATAGGAATAGCTCCATGATTTGGTATCTCAAAAGGTCTTAAAAATATATTAAATGGCGATAAAACTAAATGCATATGTTTAGATTGAGGTATTAAAAATAAAAATCCTCCTATAACACCAGAATGAATCCACCAATTAGCTTTTTCAGCTGCACCAGATAGGATATGTAGCTCATCTATAAAATATGTTGTCATTAATGTAACAATGAACACAGATACAAGAGCAGATGTACTTGAAAATTTTCCAAGAGCTTTGGGCTTTGTAACAAATCTTCTGTATGCAAGGCCTAGTATACCTACGGAACAGAAAATAGCCCATGGTGCACCTATAAATAAGAAATAAGTGTGTCTAACAGATTCATTAAAAAGTGGCAGACCAAACGCCATTCCAAAATGATTAACAGTGATTAGTCCAAAGAAGATAAATCCATACATAACAAAAGCATGTAATATTCCAGCAGATTTTCTTTTACCGCTTGCTACTTTTTTATGGAGAATAACTTCGTTAAATACGCGTAAAATTCTTTTTGGAAGATCATTAACAGTAAAATCAGATTTACCTTTAAGGACTATTTTTAATCTTAAAAGTAGGTGATATAGAAAAAAAGATATTCCCGATAAAAGGAAAACAGCTAAAGCCATTTGTTCTAGTAGAGAAAATTGCAACATAAAGTCACTTATTTAGAATTATTAATTTCCTCTGTTAGCTTTGGGACAATTTCCATCAAATCACCTATAACAGCGTAATCTGCAATTTCAAAAATTGGCGCATCTTCATCTTTATTGATTGCTAAAATGTTCTTTGAACCCTTCATTCCTACAACATGCTGAATTGCACCAGATATTCCTACTGAAAAATATAATTTAGGGGATACTACTTGTCCTGAGCTACCAACCTGTCTGTAAGCTGGTAACCATCCCATATCTACTACAGGTCTTGATGATGCCACTTCAGCTCCCATTGAATCTGCCAATGATTGCATTGTAGGTAGATTATCTTCACTTTCAATACCTCTACCAACTGATACTATTAGCTCAGCTGCAGTTAAGTCAACTCCGCTAGATGATTCTTGAAATTCTGGTTCGCTCTCTGATCTAATATCTTGATCAGATAGTTGAACATCAAACTCTGTTTCTGTTTCAGGGGAACCATTTTCAATATCATCACTAGAGAAGGCTGCAGATTGAAAACTTAGAAGAGCTTGATCAGAAGATAATTCAATGCTCGTAGCTAATTTAGCGTTAAAAACTTGCTTTGAATACAACGGAGAACCGTTATTAAAATCTACTGATACAATATCACTCACAAATGGAATATTGAGTTTTGCGCTAACTCTTGGTAAAAAATCTCTAACCATATAAGAGTGACCCATCAATACATATTTAGGTGATAATTCATTAATAACGTCAGATAGAACTTTAGAGTACCCATCAGCTGAATACATATCAATCATTGAATTTTTAGCAGTGATAAGTTGGGATGCCTTAAAATCTTGAGCTTGATTTTTAAGTTCATCAACTTTTTCTCCCATACATAAAATTCCTAAATCGCAGTTTAGCTCATTTGCAAATCTTTGACCAGCAGCAACAGCTTCAACGCTAAACGGATGAATCTTTCCTCTTTGATTTTCTAGAACAACTAATATCATTATATAACCTTTAATTTGTTTTTTAATACATCCATAATCTTTGCAACAATAGTATCAGCATCACCTTCAATCTTTTCTGTTACTTTTTCATTTTTTGGAACATAAAGATTAACAAAGCTTTGAGATTGATTTTCTGGGCTACCTTCAAAAGTATTTAATTCTTTTCTTTTAGCTCCCATTATGCCCTTAAGCGAAGGATAGCGAGGTTCATTAATTCCAGACTGAATTGAAATACTCGCTGGAAGTGGTAAAGTAACCCACTGAAACCACCCTGATTCTAACTCTCTTTTTACTTTAATCTTACCCGCTTCAGCTTGAGTTTCTATGGCTAAAGTAGCTGTTGACATACTTAGCATTTCTCCGATTAAAATACCTGTTTGACCAGCCCCCATATCATCTGACTGTAAGCCAGAAAATACAATATCAAAATTTTCTGATTTTAAATGCTCTGAAAAAAGTTTTGCTATAGATAAAGGATCTGTAGTTGCAGGCTCATTCTTAATAAAAATTCCTCTATCAGCTCCTTTTGCTAACCCATCTTTGATAACCTTGGATGTATTTGCTTCTGATCCTAATGTTACTACAACAACCTCGGATTCGTTTCCAACATTTTCTTTAATTTGCAATGCTTCTTCCAATGCATATGAATCACTTTCATTAACTACGTAGTTAACTACTGATTCATCAATCCACTTACCTGAACTATCCACTCTGATACTGGATTCATAACTTGGAATTGCCTTTGTTAAAACCGCTATTTTCATAATTCTCCCTTATAAAACCGACTACATAGTCTATTTTAATATAACCCCTATAGATTGTATTAAACAATTAATATTGTAAAAAAAACAGGCTATAAAAGAAAGTTGATAAGCGGGGGAAAGTCTTACAATCTTTCGCAATTTTTTATAGCCTGATAAATCTCTAATTTTGCAAAGTTAGTATTTTTAACAAGCTATTAAAAGATAATTTTATTCAGAGTCTTCTGTTGCGAACTTGGTCCAGTCGCTAGAAACAGCAGATTCATCTATAGATGTTTCGGTTTCTGCTGCAACAGTATTTCCACCATGCCTTGCATCATCTTCGTAAATATTTAAGCTATCTTTTTTCACCTCATATTTATCAAGCTGAATCTCTTCATCGTCGCTGTCTAGAGTTTCTTTATCTTGGTTGTATAAATCTAAATCAAAAAAATCTAGATTTTCTACATGTCCATTTTCCATTAAATATTCTAAGAAAGGCAGAAAAATTCTCTGCTTGAAGTTTCCTCCACATGCAGGGCATTTTAAATTTGATTTAATTTCAGAAGTTTTAATTTCCACATCACAACATGGAGTTATTACTTCATCTATTTCATTTAAGTCAAATGTGCTCATGATGAGATGAAGATATTATTAGTTTACAATTGAGTCAATCTTTTTTGTAAACAGCTAAAAGTTTGTCTTCGTATGATGAAAAATCAATATTTCTTCTCTTCATTGCAACTTTGGCTGTTTTTTTAAAATCATCAAAATTGATTTTTGATATTTTTTCTTTGTAATAAAAAGAGAAGCAAGGTATATGTCTTTTAGGAAATGATTGTGATACTATATTTGATCCCATTTCAATTATAGTACCGGTATTTAAATTAGTTCCGATTGCTGTTTTAACATGGTCTCCAATAATTGATCCAAAAAATATTGAATTCGTATTTACTAAAGATTTATTCCACCTAATTGATACATCAGAATAGTTATTTTTTAGATTGCTGGTTGTAGTACCAGCTCCAAGATTTACCCAAGATCCAATAAAACTATGTCCAATAAACCCTTCGTGAGCCTTGTTTGAAAATGGTTGAAAAATAGATGTATGAATCTCACCTTTGACTTTGCAATCATGGTTTATTATTGAATTAGAAATATTCGAATGAGATTTAACCAGGCAATTCTTTCCAATAAAAACTGGTCCATTGATAACAGTAAAAGGTTCAACCTTAGCTGATCCTGCAATAAAAACAGGGCCATTTGATTCATTAATTATAACATTTTTGAATGATGATTGTGAACTTTTAATATCTTTAAAAAAATGATTAATATTACCAATCCATTCCCATGGGTATTGCAAATCATCTTTTGGCAAAAAAACCATATCATTAATCACTAAATCTGAAAGAATAATTTTTTTTATGTTATCCATTATATTTTTATGAACTGCTGTATCATTTTAAAAGTTCCGCTTAAATCTCGTTGGTAGTTTGAATCCAATATAACATTATAATATTTTTTTGAATTATCATAATTAAAACCCATTCTAACTTTAGCACTGCCAAACAATGAAAGATATGCGCCAAATCGACTAAAAGATATGTTTAAATCAATCATGTTCTCGAAATTGCAACTTTGAATCTTTTCAATGAATACTTCTCTAGGCAATCCCATAGAATTCATATCTTTGTAAGAATATTGTATACATTTTGAAATAATTTCATTTGGATAAAAACTCACTATAGAATCTTTTAAAAGGAAAGTTATCTCACTTTCAGTTTTTTCAAAAAAAAGTTTTGCTAAATCGAATGCAATATCATTATCTGGAAGAATGATCAATGTTGTTCCATTAGATAAATTTTTTGAATTTGTATTTTTACTTAAATTTTTATATTTATTTTTAAGAAGAAATTTTTCTTTTGAGCTAAGTTCCATATTGTAATGTTAATTTAATTGCATTAATTAGAATAATTAATTTTTTTAAGAGTTAATTTCAATTATGTCAAAAAATAAATTTGGTAAATTCCCTTTTGCAGAAGGCATATATAAAAATATGTATAAAGATCGCTTGTGGACTATGCGACAATATGCAGGCTTTTCTTCTGTATCAGAATCAAATGCTAGGTATTTAAAACTAATACAAAATGGCGTGAGTGGACTTTCTGTTGCTTTTGATTTACCGACTCAAATGGGTTATGATTCAGATGATGAGATGTCTTTTGGAGAAGTAGGTAAATCTGGCGTTCCAATCTCATCTTTAATTGATATGGAAAATTTATTTAATGAAATTAATTTAGAAGAAATTTCCGTATCTATGACTATTAATGCAACTGCTCCAATATTATTGGCATTTTATGTTGCAGCTGCAAAAAAAAGAGGGGATGATTTAAGTATACTTAAAGGCACCCTACAAAATGATATTTTAAAAGAATACATAGCAAGAGGAACTTATATTTTTCCTGTTAATCATTCTTTAAGATTAACCTCAGACATTTTTGATTATTGCCAAAATAATCTTCCAAAATGGAATAGCATATCTATATCTGGATATCACATAAGAGAAGCTGGAAGCACTGCTGTTCAAGAGCTCGCATTTACTTTTGCAAATGCCATAACATACTTAGAAAATGCTAAAAATAATGGAATTGATATAGAAAAATTGACAGAACAAGTGTCATTTTTTTTCAATTCACACAGAGATTTCTTTGAAGAAATTTCAAAATTTAGAGCAGCAAGAATTATATGGGCACATATTATTAAAGATAGATTTAAAATTAATAATGCTAAATCTCAACTTTGCAGATTTCATGTTCAAACAGGAGGATCTACTTTGACCGCGCAACAAGTAGATAATAATATTACTAGAACAACCTTAGAAAGCTTAGCAGCTGTATTGGGTGGAGCTCAATCAATCCACACAAATGGAAAAGATGAAGCTATTAGTCTTCCAACTGAAGAGAATGCCACCACTGCATTGAGAATTCAACAAATTATTGCATACGAAAGTGGCATAACAAACTTTATTGATCCTATTGGAGATAGCAAAGTTGTAAAAGATTTAACCAATAATATTGTTGATAAAGTTAATTCAAAAATTGATGAAATTTTTAATAAGGGCGGGATGAAACTTTTAATTGAAAATGGAGAAATTCAACAAGAAATAGAAGATTCAGCATTTCAGTTTCAAAAGAATATAGATTCGGTTAAAACAGTGCTTGTTGGTGTAAATAAATATACATCAAATGATAGCGTTACAGATAATGGAATATCTTTTAATGATTGTTCTGATAAAAGAATTAGTCGTCTGAAAAATTTTAAGAAGAAACGTGATAAAATTAAAGCAAATCAATCTCTAGACGAATTAACAGCTGCAGCAAATACGAACAAAAATTTGATTCCTAAAATAATTAATTGCGCTGAAAAAAATTGTACATTAGGAGAAATAGTATTTGCTTTAAAAAAAGTTTTTGGGGAATATTCATAAAAATTGGAACATCTTTTATTGTATTAAGTAAAAATTGTAGGAGGAAACGTAATGAATAAAAATTTAATGATAATTTTAACAGTTTTTGTAATGATTGGCTGTTCTGGAACAGTTCCTAGTATTGGAAATGAAGTTGATGTTCAAATAACTGAAGAGAGCAATGAAACAGCTCAACAAAAAGAAGTTTCTGTAGAAACTTTTACTGTACAAGAACCTGAGTCACCACCAATGCCTGTTACTGTATTTGAACCTTATATGATTAAAAGAGGTGATTTTCTAACAAAAATAGCTTTGAGAGAATATGGTGACGCATCTATGTGGAGAGATATTTACAATTGGAATAAAGATGAAATTGGAGACAATCCTGATAGATTATATCCTTATAACTTCTTATCGCTTAAAAGAGAATCTTTAAATGTAAGAGATTGTGAGCCTGAATTTTTTGATTACACTATTCAGTCTGGAGATACAGCATGGAATCTTGCTCAAAGAGTTTATGGCGATGAATTAGCCTGGGTAATTATCTATGTAGATAATGCTAATCTTATAAAGTCAAATGATGGCGTTTTACAACCAGGAACCTCTTTCAAGATGAGAAAAAAACTTGATCCTTGCAGTTAAAATTAAAAGATATTTCTCTTAATACTAGTTGGATAAAATCTGGTAGCTCTTCATTTATCTATTTTGATGAAATAGAGTCAACTCTTGATATTGCTCTAAATAAAATATATCAATCAAACTCTATAGGGAAGATTGTCATTACCGACAATCAAACGCTAGGAAAAGGCACATATAATAAAAGTTGGTTTTGTGAGCCATTTAAAGATTTAACATTCAGTATAATTTTAGGAAATCAACATAATTTTAATCAATCTTTAGTAGATGAAGCATGCAAATCAGTGCTAAATGTATTAAAAGATCTCCAAATTATTGGATACCAGAAGAAGCCAAATGATATATACGTTGATGGAGAAAAAATTGCTGGAATTCTATTATCTAATGTAGCCTCAATAAATACTAACCCTTACCAAGCGCTAAGTATAGGTATGAATATAAATTCAAATTTAGATTTGGATAAAATTGATCTACCTTCAAAAGCAAGAAGCACTTCTCTGTTTAAACAAACGGGAGCTATCTATAATAGAGAGGATATTTTATGTAAAATAATTGAATACCTAGATAAAGCTATTCAAAAGCTGGTATATCTGTAATCTTTTGTCCAAGAATAAGTGTATGAATTTCATGAGTCCCTTCATATGTATATACTGTTTCAAGGTTCATCATATGTCTCATAACTGAATAATCATCCATAATTCCATTTGCACCTAAAATTTCACGTGCACTTTTTGCACAATCTCTGGCAATTGCTACGTTATTCTTCTTACCCAAAGAAATATGAGAAAAATCTAATAAACCTTCATCTTTTAACTTGCCCAACTGAATAGCAAGTAATTGTGCTTTAGTTATTTCTTGAACCATATTAACTAATTTTTGCTGCGTTAATTGAAAACCTGCAATTGGCTTTGAAAATTGTTTCCTATCCTTGCTATAACTAAGTGCAACTTCATAACAATCAATTGCTGCACCGATGGTACCCCAAACAATGGAATACCTAGCTTGAGTTAAACATGATAAAGGTCCTTTCAAACCTTCTACTCCAGGCAACCTATTTTTATCAGAGACTCTAACATCTTTCATAAATAATTCAGATGTGATTGATGCTCTTAAACTCATTTTACCATGTATATTAGTTGTGGTAAATCCTTTCATGTCTTTTTCAAGCAAAAATCCTCTCACAATACCCTGTTCATCCTTTGCCCAGACAACAGCAACATCTGCAATAGATCCATTTGTAATCCACATTTTTGATCCGTTAATAATCCAATCGTTCCCATCCTTCACTGCTTTCGTGGTCATTCCTCCAGGATCTGAACCATGATTTGATTCTGTTAAACCAAAACATCCTACTGCTTCTCCTGCAGCAAGCTTAGGTAGCCATTTTTCTTTTTGCTCTTTTGAGCCATATTCAAAAATTGGATACATAACCAATCCACCTTGAACACTACAAACTGACCTTAAGCCAGAATCGCCTTTTTCAAGCTCTTGCATAATTAATCCATATCCAGTGCTACTAATTTCACTGCCACCATATTTTTTAGGAAGCGTTGCCCCAAAAAAGCCTAGCTTACCCATTTTAGCAATTAATTTTTTGGGGAATGAGCCTTTTTTGTAATACTCATTTACAACAGGCAAAAATTCTTTGGCTACAAACTCATTTGCAGTCTTTTGAATTAATAACTCTTCATCAGTTAAAAGTGATGTAATATTGCAAAAATCTGGTCCTATGTATTTCATATGTTAAATTTAATTTATGTTAATAAATGAATTTTAAAACTAAAAAAGTAAATCTGAAACCTCCTGAAATAATGTAGAATTTGTAGCTATAATTGTATCTGAAACAAGTGTTTTCTTTTGATTATAAATAATTTTTTTATCATTAATTGTCTTAAAAGTTCCGCCTGCTTCATTCACCAAGCAATCTCCTGCACAAATATCCCATTCGTTTTTTGGAGCAACTGTTGCAAAAATATCATGTTTGCCAGCGCTTACAAGAGCTAATTTATATGCGACGCTACCAACAGGATTGATAGCCTTAAATTTATTTTTGTATGGTTCCCACTCATTTCTCTTTATTTCGCTTCTGCTCACAATTATAGAAGATTCTGATAATAATTTTTTAGAACTTATTTTCATCTTAGACCCATTGAAGTATACACCTTTTCCTTTTTGGCAAGAAAACATCTCATTTTTTGCAGGATTATAAATAACACCAACCACCGGTTCACCATTTTTTACAAGTGCAATGCTGACAGAAAAATGTGGAACACCCTCTATAAACTCTTTTGTTCCATCTAGCGGATCTACAATCCAAACTTTATCCTTTGACAATCTTTCTTCTGTATCAACTGTTTCTTCTGATAACCAACCATCATCTGGAAATTCGCCAGACAAAAATTTATATAAATATTTATCAGCTTTTTTATCTGCTATTGTTACTGGGTTGTTTATTCCTTTAAACTCAATTTCCTGATTATCTGCTAAGAAAAAATCCATTAGAATTTTACCCGCATTCCTTGATGCTACCTTTGCTGCTATTAACTCTTCATTAAACATTAGACTTGATTATATGTATTTTAAATGTAAATTTCGTTAAATTAATATGAATTTGAGGCCTGAAGCTAATTTTGAAGCTAAATGCTAAACAGTTTTTTTATAATTTTTTTTTAAGTAAAAGATAATTTTCTTATAAAAATTTCTTCTTACCTCATTTCAAAAATAAAAGAGTCAGATTTTTCTGACACAAAGAGGTTATATACAGATGAAGAAAGAAATCTACATCAGCAAAGGAGTAGGTGAAACACGTATTGCCGTTAAAGAAAATGGTAAGCTTGCAGAACTACATGTTGATAAACAATCACAAGAAAGAACTGTTGGCAATATTTACAAGGGAGTAGTTGAAAATGTTATTCCTGGCATGCAGGCAGCATTTGTTAATATTGGTCAAGGAGCTAATGCGTTTTTACCATTTTCAGAAATTTCAGATTCTGAATTGATTGCTGAAAAAAATGAAAAATCAAAAAATTCAAAGGAAATCAATGTCTTATTGCAAGCTGGACAAGAAATTATTGTTCAAGTAATAAAAGAGCCATTTGACAAGAAAGGAGCTCGTGTTACGACTGAACTTTCTATTGCGGGAAGATTTATCGTACTAATCCCAAAATCAAAATACATTGGAGTATCTAAAAAAATGAGGGATAAGTTTGAAAGAAGGCGCTTAAAAAAAATAGCATTAAGTATTAAGAAACCCGGATTGGGTATGATCTTACGTACTGTCGCTGAAGGTAAAACTGATGCTCAGATAGAAAATGATTATAAAAATTTAACTGCTAAATACAATGACTTACTAAAAAAAGCAGAAAAAAATAAGGCTCCTACGCTCATTCATAATGACTTAAAAGTTACTTCAAGTGTTTTAAGAGATTTAATCAGTGAAAAAGTAGAAAAAATCGTAGTTGATTCAAAAGATGATTACAACAAAATTTCTAAAATGGTAAAAGAAGATGCCCTTGATATTGGAGACGCATTGGAACATTATAGAAAAAGAGAGCCTCTTTTTAAACATAGCGGTATCGACAATTCAATGATGAAATTGTTAAGAAAAAAAGCATGGCTTAAAAGCGGCGCTTATTTAATCATTGAAAGAACTGAAGCTATGGTAGTTGTTGATGTTAACAGTGGAAAATTTGTTGGCAAAAAAGGCCATGAAGAAAATTCTTTAAAAATTAATTTAGAAGCGGCCAAAGAAGTTTGCGCTCAACTTAGATTAAGGCACTTATCAGGGTTAATTCTTATAGACTTTATAGATATGATTAAACCGGAGAATAGAAAAAAAGTTTTCTTAGAAATGAAAAAAGAGCTTCGAAAAGATCGTGCTAAAGTAGCTGTATCGCAAATCTCAGAATTTGGAGTACTTGAAATGACTAGAGAAAGAACTGGTCTTAGCATAATTGATTCACTAACAGATTCATGCGAAGTTTGTAATGGAGATGGCAGAATTCTTTCGAAGGACACTCTTTTAACAAGAATTGATTATTGGTTACGCGACTATAAAAAGAAACATAAAGATTTAAGGTTAAAATTATTTTTACACCCACGTTTAGCAGACTACCTCAAGAAAGAAAAGACAAGGGATTATATAAGATTAATGTGGAAAAATTTTATTTATCTAAAAGTAATTACAGATGACTCAATGAATAAGAATGAATTTAGATTTACAAAAATGTCTGATCCTAAAGATATAACAAATGAAATAGGTACTTGAAAAGGACAAAATTAGCTATTAAGTTCGCAGGCTATGTTTGCAATTGTTGAAATATATGGAAAACAGTATAAAGTTGCTAAAGGCGACAAGCTCTTAGTTAATTCTAAGATAGATGTTGCTGAAGGTAAGACTATTAAATTTGAAAACGTCAAAGCTGTTTCAGATAAAGATAAAAGCTTTTTTGATAACAAAGATCTTGCTAAATATAATGTAAATGCAAAAGTGCTTGAACATTCAAGAGATAAAAAAGTAACTATTATCAAGAAAAAAAGAAGAAAAGGTTATCAAAGAAAACGTGGACATAGACAAAACTTAACATTATTACAAATTCAGTCAATTTCTGCTGCAAAAGCAAAAAAACCTGCAGTAAAGAAAGCTGCAAAAAAAACTGAAGAAAAAAAATAGAAGGTATAAAATATGGCTCATAAGAAGGGACAGGGTAGCTCAAGGAATGGTAGAGATTCAAATGCTAAAAGACTTGGCGTAAAAGTATCTGATGGCCAGTCTATTTTAGCTGGTGGAATTATTATCAAACAAAGAGGTACAAGATATCATCCCGGTAGAAATGTCAAAAGAGGAAATGATGATACTCTTTTTGCAACATCTCACGGCTTAGTTAAGTTTAGCAAAAAAGGTGGTACCACTTTTGTCAGCGTTCAAGAATTAAATTAAAAATGTCTAGACCTAAAATAGCATTAATCGGTGGCGGTCAAGTTGGCGGAAATATTGCCCTACTTTCTGCTCAAAAAGAGCTTGGTGATATAGTTATTGTTGATATACCAGAAGCTGAAAATTTCATGAAAGGCAAAGCCTTAGATATTGCTCAATTATTACCTCTAGATGGCTATGATACTAAGCTAAGAGGAACATCAAATTTTGAAGATATAAAAGATTCTGATGTCGTTGTAATTACAGCCGGATTTCCACGTCAGCCAGGAATGAACAGAGAAGATTTGCTACAAAAAAATCTAGATATTATGGCAAATGTAGCTAATCAAGTTAAAAAATATGCTGCAAATGCATTTGTTATTGTTGTTTCAAATCCACTTGATGCTATGGTATATGCATTTCACAAAATTTCCGGATTTAAAAAAAATAAAGTTGTCGGTATGGCTGGAGTTTTAGATAGTACAAGATTTCGCTCTTTTATTGCAGAGGCAACTAATCTATCTTCACAAGATGTGAACTGTATGGTTCTCGGTGGTCACGGAGATACGATGGTGCCTGTGAGTAGATTAGCTACTGTTGGAGGAGTTCCTCTTTCTGCTTTATTATCAAAAGATCAAATTAAAGCTATTGAAGATAGAACTAAATTTGGTGGTGGTGAAATTGTAAAGCTTTTTGGTAAAGGTTCAGCTTTTTATGCCCCTGCTCAATCAGCAGTTGAAATGGTAGAAAGTTTCATAAGAGATAAAAAAAGAGTTATGCCATGTGCAGCCTTGTGTGAAGGTGAATTTGGAATAGATGGATACTTTATTGGAGTACCAACTGTTATTGGATGTGGAGGAGTTGAAAAAATCCTGACATTTGATTTAAATGATGATGAAAAAACAGCTTTAAATAATACACTCACGGAAGTAGAAAAAACAGTCCAAGAAACAGGATTATAACTTTTGGCTTCATCGAGCAAAGTTAATATATTTTTAATCAGTCTATTAATAGGTACAATATATTCCCAAAACAATTTTCTTGTTGAAACATCTGTTACAGCTTCATTCAAAATGGGATCAATGAAGACAGAAACTCAAACATTATATACTCAGCAAGATTATTTTTCAAAAGTAAAATTCTCTTTTAAAGGTAAAGGAGTTGCTCGCCTAATGAGTAGAGACATGCATAATGGAATAATCATTTCATTTGAAGACTCAACAATAAAGAAAATAGATTATAAAAAAAAGAAATATACATCAAATACATTAGATGAAATTTTGAAAGATAGAAAAAAAGAGAAAAATGATAATCAAAATGAAGATATTGAGAATGATGAAAATATTATGAACACTTTTACTATATCTGAAAATCCTGAAATAATAAATGGATTCAAAACATATAAGCTTACAATTGATGATAAGAACTCAACAGAAGTTTGGTTTACAGAAGAGTCTATTGAACCGATGTATGTAAAAAAAATGAAAGAAGATATTAATAAATTTGTAGATAGTTTTTTTAATATATCAGGTAGTTTTAATAAATATGGGATTAATGAGAATGCTATAATTATTAAGCTTAGTAGCTCATCAGAAGGTGAAGGAAATTTTAACTACAATATAATTACACATAAAAAAATAAATGAATTTCCGGAAAAATTTTTGCTTCCTAAAAAACTAAAAAAAGTTAAAAAACTTTAACTATCTTTAATCATACGGACCATCTTTTTATATATTTCTTCCTCTCTTTTAAATGGTCTATCTAAGATTATTCCTTTTTGAAATAAATCTATAGCTTTTTCAATATTGTTTAACTCAATATAAGTTTTACCAAGCCAATAGTATGTACCAATATAATTAGGATTGATTTCTAAACTTCTTTCAAGAAAAAATTTTGCCTGATCAAAAGATCCAACAGGTGGTTCTGCAAATAAAATGGATGCTATTCTTCTTGATGGTCCACGTAAACTTGCTAATCTGTAGTGCCATTGTCCTAAAATATTGTAACAATATTCATCATTTGGTAGTATTTCAATTACCTTCAAAGCTATTTTTTCAATATTTTTTGACTCTTCAATTTGATTGCGAATGCTTTGATTTTCTACTGTTTTTCCTAATGCAATGACATACCATTTTAATACTTGAGGATTTTCAGGATCTATGGAATAGGCTGTCTGAATAAATTCAAATGCTTTATTAGCATTTTCACGTTCAATTGATTTCTTAATTTCTTTTTCTGAAATAAAATGATGTACAATTGATAATCTCGTTAACACTTCAATATCTTTTGGAGAATTATTATACAATTTTTCTAATTTCAATTTAGAGTTTTCGAATTCATGATTCATAATTTGCAAATCAATACTAGCTAAATGTTGAGCAAATAATTGATTCAGAAATAAAAAAAATGCGAAAAAATATTTTAAAAAAAAATTCAAGGACTAAATCGATACATAACTGGTTGATGGTCTGATATATTGTTTGAAACGCTTGTGTTGGTTAAACCAGATTCAGTGGGAGTTGAAATTACATTTATCAAAGAAGAGCCATCATAAGTAAACATTGGCTGATTAATTATTATATGATCAAAATGGGCTGGAGAATAACTACTAGTCCAACCTTGCCATGAATATCCGCTTGCTGATCCCTCTAGAATATCTATATCTGTTAATTTAAATGATGAAGCAGAACTAAAGTTGTCTTGATCTGTAAAAGGACTTAATGTAGGGTTAGTTATTGATTGTGCGCCGGTATTATTAAAATCTCCAAGAACAATAACGTTATCATTTGAACGATTATCAAGGATGTAATCTGTTAATAACAAGCTCGCGTGATGCCTTCTAGTGGTTTCATCGCTTGTGTTATTCGCATCGTAAGAATCGTCACCACAACACTTATAATGAACACCAATCAAATAAAGATTAATTGTTTTGTTCCCATCTGACCATGTAAGGTAATTTTCCATTGGAGGACGACTAGCAAATTGATACTGAGCATTATTTTCATAGTCAGAGTCTCCATCATCACTATTAGGAGTATCTGCCCATAGCTCATTTTTAGAATTAAAAGTAACGTATTGATTCTTGTATACTAAAGCGAATCCCAAGTTTCCAGATTCTTCATCAAAAACATAAGAATAATTAGGCATAGAATTTACCATGCTAATCAAATCAGACTCTGATTGCATTTCTTGAAAGAAATAAATATCAGCATCCCATTTTTCAAGCAAATTTTTAACATAATCTTTAGTTGTTGAATGCTGAGGAAATTGCTTGATGTTCCATGTAACAACTTCTACTTGACTACTTAAACCGTAATCAACAGCATTAGGAAATTCATATGGATTTGTTGTGTTGCCACCACCGCCTGTATTATCGCCACCGCCTGTATTATCACCACCAGAGCTTCCTGTAACAGATGAACCGCCGCCGCCGCCGCCACAAGCGCTAATAATCAAAAACAATAAGATAAAAAATTTATTTGAGAGTCTTACCATAAATGTAATTTACTAATAAAGTTCCAACTTGACCTAAACTTTGTGGTGAACAATTTTCTGGTACATCATTTTGTGTATGCCAATGATTATAAAATAAATTAGGGTAGTCAAAATCAATGATATCAATGGTAGGAATTTTTGCATTCTCCCAAAGCGGTACATGATCATCATAGATTTCATATCCGATATTGTATTCAAATGCACTTAAAGAAAGCTCATTTGCTAAGCTCCACAATTCTTTAACTTTATCTTTATCTATTTGATAAGAAAACCTTTCAATAGGTATTTTTAAATTTTTGTCTCCCACCATATCAACAATTATTCCAGAATTTGGTTTTTTGATTGGTAAATTTTTTGAAAAGTATTCTGACCCCATTGCGTATGTAGTTGGCTGTCCATCAATACCAACATCTTCAGCATCAAAAAAAACTAAATCTATGCCAACAGGAGGATTTTCATTAGAAAAAATATTAGCAAGCTCCATTAATACAGCTGACCCGCTAGCGCCATCATTTGCTCCTAGTATAGGTATATTTCTATTTTCTTCATTTAAGTCTTGATCTGACAATGCTCTAGTGTCCCAATGAGCGCCAATCAAAATTCTTTCTTTTGATGCTTTATTAAATTGGATTATAAAGTTTTTTCCTTTTCTTTCTATTCCAGTAATATGTTCATTGTAAATAAATTCTTGAACAATAACATCAGAAGATAGATTTACAAGGTACTTCTCTAAATGTATAGCAAAGTTTTTATGTCCATCAGAACCTGGATTTCTGGGACCAAAACTACATTGATCTAGTAAATACTGAAATGCTCTATTTTGATCAAAAACTGGAATATTAATACCAGAATTATCTTGAGCACATCCTGCAAAAAAAAGTACTAATAATATTAATCTATTCATTGCCCCTAATTGCTATATTTAAATTAACTCCAAAATCTCTGTCAATTCTTTTACCCGTTAATCGAGTATCATTTTCTCTATATTCATAAAATAAGCTTCCTGAAATATCATTAGTTAATGCATAGCTAACTCTTAGGACGCCTTTGCGAGTATTTGAAAAATTTTGCTCAACAAAATTAATTTTATCTTTAGAGCCTTCCTCTATCTTTTTAGAAAAATCCATATTAAATGTTATATTAAAATTATTTTTTAAATTTATCTTTCTTTCTGTAAAGGGTAACGTAAAACGAATTCCTCTGGAGAAATTGTAAGAAATTGTAGTAAGTATACTGTTGTCTGAAATGTATGTCAATCCATTTGCAACTTCATCTAAAGTGTGAGTTATATTGCTTCTAATATTTGTTGAAATTCCATTTTTAAATGTAGTGCTAATTCCTAGCAACGGCGAAAATGATCTTGTGGTTCTTGAAAATTGAAGGTAATCACTAAAATCATCTTCAAAAGATGAAATATCTAATAACTTAATTCCTGAAATGCTTTCATCATTAAATTTCCATGATAAATTTTGTTTTCCAGAAAAAGCATGCTCTAATGATATGGCGCTTACATACGGTCTTACTAGGCCAATTTTTTCAAGACCTCCAATTCTAATAGTCCAATTTGAAAAAGGAAATCCTTCCGACATATAATCTCCAAATGCAATGTAGTCCCTATTAATTGAACGAATATCAATGTTATAACCATTAATGCTCGATGATATACTCTCATTAAATGAAAAGACTACAGAGGTTCTCGGATTAAATCTAACTCCTGTCCTCGCTGTAAATGATTTTTTGAAATCTATATTTCCAGTATTAAATCCTACTTCAGGTATAGATGTTAATTCGAGATCTTCATTAAACCCTAATCGATAAGCCAAAGGAATTTGGTCATTTATTCCATTAGATTTTCTGTTTGTTATATTAGTTATACTAATAGACAATGGATCAATTTTTTTGGATTCAGAATATATTTTTTCAATAACTAGATTACTTCTTAAAGTTTTTTTCTTTTTAGTTAAACTGTCATTATCTGCTTTATCTTGATTTTGCTCTTCAGATTCTAAACTCTTTAAACCGCGAGATCTTGATCTGGTAGACGATTTATTTGATTGTTTTTTTTCAGCTGGTGTATAAAAAATTTCAATAACTTCAGTTGGAGACAATGAAAAATTTACTCCAGTATTTCTTGACAAATTTATAGTTGCTGCGTCTACAACGCTATTTAAGGGTTTATTCCATGAATAATTTGAATTATATGTAAAAGTTGGTTTAAACCATTCAATCCATTGTGGATTAAATGTGTATGCGAAATTTTCGGTTGAACTTGTAAGATTTCCAACTTTTAATTCACTTAATACTTTATCTCTATAATCTGACATATCACTTCGAATATTTTTATTATATGATAGCTGCGAATTATCAAAAACCTTATAATTCACAACAAATCTTCTATCTAAACCCAATGTAAAGTCTTCTACTAAGTCACTATTTCTTCTAGCAACCTTTTCTGTTAAATTTCTATTAACTTTCATTCCTGTGGAAAAAGTTGTTGGAGTATAAAAAAATCGAGTTTCACTTAGCTTTGGTCCAATTATTGGTACATTTTTTGTCCATTTAAATGCTTCTATATAATTATCAGATGGAAAGCGTAAATTGTAATCAACATTGGTGTTAATTCTGCTAATGTCAACTTGCTCCATTATAACATCTGATTTATTCTGTGAAGAAATATTAAACCCTGCACTCAAATTATCAATAGAGTATTTAATGATTGGATTTTCAGATTTAATATTCTTTGATATTCTACCGCCAATGCTAATAGTTGAAGACTTGACTAAAATAGAATCTGGAGCTGAATCATTTGTTCTAATATCTGTTCCAGGGAAAAATTTTGGTGCATTATTAATCATATTATAATTCATATTTATTGGAAATGTGATACCAAGCCTGCTAGGGAAAAAATTTCCTAATTGTATATTATTATTAAATGTAAAATTCTCAACAGATTGGTTAGTTCCTATTCTTTCTTGCAACACATGGAAATCAGCATCTTTCCTGCTGTAAGAAACAGTAGCTTCGCTTAAATCAGATAGATTAAACTTTGACTTTAAACGAATTGCAGTTCCTGTTTCTTTTTTTACTCCGCTAAGTCTAAGCTCATCAAGCCATACTTCCCCAGTAATAGGATGATTAGATTCATTTTCGATTCCTACAATAAAATATTGTAACCTTGAAAGTGAAGGGTTCCCTACGATTTCAATATTTTCATACACTTCATTAAATTCGTCAATAAAACTATATTCTTTATAATTAATTGAATCAGTAAAAGCATCATTAGGATTTATTAATTTAATTGACTCAATGGTCTTATTTTTTAAACTTGTTAGCCAATTTAAATCTAAATCAATCTCATTTCTATTTAGCTCTTCATCCCAGGTATCATAAACTGGCTTAGTTAGTTTATAGTATTCATCACCATTACCAAATTTTATAAAAAATTTCAAATCAGTTTCTTCAGATGATGCAAAATCACTATTTCCATAAATAAACATTTTCATTCTATCATACATTAGAAAACTTTGACCTTTTTTTTGGTCCATAGCTAAGATTTTTTTAGCTGCTCCCTTATAATTTGAATCTAAATTATTAAATTTTAGCACCAATGATTGTTCTTTAGATCTTATGTCGCTAACTTGATCATATTCACCAAATACTCCTTTTGGAGGTATATAATCAGGGTTATCTTCATCGTTTACGACAGAAACGATAAACGTGCTATCTTGAACAGCATATGCATCTTCAGTTAAAATTGAAGTACCCAACTCTTGCCAAGAATTTCCTACTAATTCCATCTTTGCAATCTCTAGTTGACTTGATTCACTTACTCCAGAAACAACAAGTCTTACATATTTTATCTCACTTAATGTAACATCTTGAATTTTATCAAAATGACTTAAAGGTATTCGCACAAGCTTCCAACCAGTTTTGGTCCCATTTATTTCTGAAAAACCTTCTACATAAGTGCTGTCATTAAGTGAAATAGTTTTAGTAAAATAGTCATTATTTCTATCTAAAAAACCAGACTGATCCAAATCTTCTGTATCAGGATACTTCCCTCCAGCTTGTATTCTTTCGCCACTTCCATTTCCTTCAGTACCATTAATCTTGCTATAATCTAAACTACCTTCAATATAGTCCCAATCGTCTCCATTTGGATCATTTGAGTCAATATCGTCGGATGTGTTAATTAGTTCAGTTTCTCCGCTCGAAAGGAACTGTAAGTAAGTTGAACCATTAACATCTAAACAGCCGCCAAATCCATTCTCATAAGAACTAAAGCATCCATCTAAACCTGTGTCCTCATTATCTTCAAGGAAACCATTTCCTAAAGTAAATCCAGCTTCCGCAAGATCTTCGGTATTCAAAGAACCATCTCCATTGTAATCTTCGCTTATACTTCCTAAATCAATTGTCAAATCACCTTGATCACCTCTTAACCATATTTCAAAAAATCTACTTCTTGTTTGATCATAATCTCCAATAAACATAGGGGTTGTAATTCCTGCCCAAAGGGAGTCAGAATCAATAGATGCTTGAAAATCTTGGGGTTCATATTTTAATACTAAAACATCTGTAGTTAAATTTTGTGCTCTTTGAGAAGTAGAAACATTAGGCCATATATTGTTAGTTAAAACTTGAGAATATGGATTGTACCAATACATTTTCATTCTATTCATTTGACTATAATCTTCATTAGAAATTGGATTTAGTGGAGCTGAAGAAATATTCCAGAACCTTTTTAAAATAGATGGGTTAGTTACTCTTTTAGAGCCTTCAAAATCATCAATGAAAGCTACTCCATTACTGTCTCCAGTTCTTGAATTAGAAATTGAATTTGGATTAGGTAAAACTTGAGCAATTTCACCTTCAATAGAGAAAGTTGATATTTTATTTGCATTAAAAAAATTAAACTGATTTATTTTGGTTGATAGATTTTCTAAGTCTCTTTCATATCTACCATTTATATCCCATATTAAATTTTGAATAGGTTCATAGCCAACTTCTACTTTTTCATTCACGATATCTTGGTTATAATAAAGAGCGGTTAATCCTAAAAATGATTTTTCATTAAAATCTATTTGAGCTCTTGAACCAGCCATAATTTTTCTATCAAATGAAACTAGTTCATGCTTATCATAGCTTATTTCTAAATTACTATTTGGATCAATATCTCCAGTAAGAACAATCATTCCTGAGAAATAATCAATTTGGTAATCTTGACCTCTTTTAAGTTTTTCACCGTTTGAATAAATCTCTTCACTACCTTCAACCAAAGTAAAGCCTAAATTTATTGAAGACTTAGGGTTGGTATAATTAGCATTAATTGTAAATCGTGAATCTCCGGTATATTCAGTCCTATTTGAAGATGTATACATTTTACCTTCTTGCAAAAAAGAAAGTAATTCACTGTTTATATTCCCACCTGAAATTTGTTCGTTTGATACAAATGGTAGTAGTGCTGGTAAATGAATTTCACCTGTTACGAGATTTATAATATTTGGATTGTTATAATCAACCAATTCATCTGGAACTGCTCCACCAGTCTGATTGAAGTTGTCAAGCCCAAATAGATTTAAAAATGTCCTTCCATTATCCGTTCTATCGCTTATTGGTGTTGAAAAATTATCTATAATTTGTACTTCAAGTCCTTCTGGCTCTATATTTGTAGCGCCCATTGAATAAACATTTTTAAACATTAAATCCCATACCGGATGATTTGGATGCGAAGATTGCGCTTTAATCATTTTCAATGATAGGCTTGAATTGTTATCTGATATATCTTCACCAATTTGAATAATTAATTCGCCGGTTGTCCTATCAACAATTTTATAGTGTGCCGCGATTATTTCATTTTGTAATGTATTTTTCATTCTAATAAACCCAAGATCTTCATTTATAGTATAATCTGAACCTCTATTTAGTCTTATGAATGTCCCTTCTTTCCTTTTGTCTGAAAAAAAAGTTGTATTGTTTGGATCGATATGTGCTACACCAATATCTGCTTTTGGGTTATTTGAAGCATCAATCTTATATAGCTCAAAATCTCTGATAACAACATTACCTATGCTGTGTAGGCCATCTTCCAAAGGATAGTATGAAGGAATATTTACAGTAAACCCACTTTCCTCAATAGTTTGATTTGAACCATTTCGAAACCATTCATGAACGAAGAAATATAAATTTTTTCTATATTCATAATCTTGGATGGTGTTAATCTTTAACTCTGAATTACCCTTGTACTTTTGAGACTGTTTTTTTGTTTTTTCTATTGAAGCAATGCTTGTAATATTTATTGGTCCCAACTTGGATAAAGCTTTAACTCCAAAAAGCCCCTTATTTTGTCCTGAAAAAGTAACAAACTCAGTAGATGGCAATGATAAAGATATATTACCTAATTCTAATTTTTGTAAGATATCATCTTCATCTCCCCTGTAATCTATTCTTATTGTATTTTCCCAATCAAAGTCTCTTTCTGAATTTTGATCAAGAGAAACAGTGATTCTATCGCCGACTTTTCCCTGGACCATAAGTTGTTGTTTCTGATCAAATTTAAAGTTTCTTTGCTCTTGTTCTTTAAAGGATGACCTAACAAGTTCTTGGTCTTGATTGACAAGCTTACCAGTTAATTGAATATTTCCCTGAACTCTCAACGATGCTTTACCTAATGTACCAAGATCTATCTCTGCAATTTTCCTAAATCTACCTGATTTTTTACTTGCTGTTGTATCTGAAGAGGACAACATAAATGGTTGAGAAAAATTAAATTGCTGATTCGCTAAATAAAGCTGTTTGATATAATCATCAAAAGATGAAATAAAGGGAAGGCTTGTTGAATTATTGTAAAAATTCTGTTTAATTCTAATTTGACTAAATTCTCTATCAACTTTTAATTCATAATTAAAATATTTTTTGTCAAAAGAAAAAATCCCAATTGGATAATTGGTTATATTATTTAGAGAATAATTAATCTTTTTCTTGTTCTTAAAAGGATCAAAAATAATATCACTTACTGGTGAGTTAGTAAACGATATACTCATAAATAATATAAAAGATATAATCTTTTTCATTTATATATATCTCTAATCTTAGAAACAAAATTTTTTATAGCTATACCTCTGTGGCTTATATCATTCTTTTGAACTGCATTCATTTGTGCTAAAGACATATTAAATTCTGTCGAATGAAAAATAGGGTCATAGCCAAACCCTTTATTGCCTACTTTACTTTCCAATATCCTTCCTTCACAAATACCTTCAACAAAAAAATCATTATTTCCATCAACATAAGAAATTACTGTTCTAAATCTTGCGGTTCGCATTCTTTGATCAACATCCTTTAAATTTTTTAATAGTTTTTGCATATTTTGCTCAGAAGTTGCATTCTCTCCTGCATATCTAGCTGTATATAATCCTGGCTCTTTATTCAAATAATCTACCTCTAAAATTGTATCATCTGCAATTGACGCTATACCAGTATAGTTAAATGAGGTTCTTGATTTTATAAACGAATTTTCTTCTATAGTTGTTCCATCTTCAATAATTTCTCCTACCTCAGGGAAATCAATAAGAGATAATATAGTATGGAAAAGTGGTTGAATGTTTGTTGATATTTCCGATACTTTATTTTTATTAGAAGAAGCAATAACAATTTTTTTCATTTCTTAAACTAATAAATATTTATGTGTTTTTTAAATAACTAATATTGTGTAGTTTTTCACGCATTTTTGCTGGCTCTGTAGCTCAGTTGGTAGAGCAGAGGACTGAAAATCCTTGTGTCGGCGGTTCAATTCCGTCCAGAGCCACATTCGGTTATGAATTTGAACAAAAAAAATATACTACTACTCGTTGCAGTTTTGCTAATTACTTTTTTGGGTTCATTTTTAAGACAGCCTAAAATTTACTTTTTTTCAAAAGAACAATTTGTTCCAAGCGATATGGAAACAGTCTTTGAATTTTTTTCTAGACCAGAGAACTTGGAAAAAATTACTCCCTCTTCAATGGGCTTTAACATTATTACTCCAAAACCAATTGAAATGAAGGATGGCGCAATAATTGACTATACTGTAAAAATTTTGGGCGTTCCTGTACGCTGGAGAACTATGATTACTAGCTATAAAAAAAACGAATTTTTTGTTGATGAACAATTAAAAGGGCCATACACCTACTGGCATCACAAACACACGTTTAAGCAAGTTGAAGGAGGGGTATTAATTATTGATGAAATTACCTATGCACTTCCAATCCAAGCGTTTAGAAAAATTGTTCATCCTTTAATTATTAAACCACAATTAAATAAAATCTTTGACTTTAGGTTTCAAATTATTAAAGATAAATTTAATTAATGATAAGCTTTATACTTTCCAAGTCTAACATAATGATAAATTATGTAGGTTTTACAATTGTTTGGTTTTGTTGCGTCTATAGTGGAGCAAAAGGTGATCCAATGATTGCACTTATTCCAACGTTCATTTTTTTATTTTTGCACTTTCTAATTGTTACAAATCATTTAAAAGAAGAAATACAATTAATATTTATTTCTGTTATTTTTGGATTATTGGTTGATTCTAGCTTCTCATTATTTGGTATAGTTCAATATAACGGAGCATTAGAATTTGCTCCCAACTTAGCTCCTTTATGGATTATTTGCATGTGGGCAGGGTTTACTGCTCAAATTAACCATGCAATGCAGTTCCTAATTGGCAGGTATTATTTGATTGGTTTTTATGGATTGCTTGCACCCTTAGCATATCTAGCTGGAGAAGGGGTTGGCGCTGCTCAAGTAACAAATAGTTATTTTGCATATAGCATGATTAGCTTTTCATGGGCAATCAGTTTATTATCCCTTTTTAAAATATCAGAATATTTAATGAACAAATAAAATGAAGCATTATTTTTTATTTATTGCAATTATTTTAAGTGGCTGTGCTTCTAAAAAAGCAATTACCCCTAATGAAATCATAAATATTCCCACTCCTATAAGTTGGGAACTAAATATATCTAACAGCATTCAGGATGAAAGCTGGTGGAAAGAATTTAATGATCCAACTTTAAATGAATTTCTAAATGAATTTATTGACAAAAACATTAGTCTTGAAAAAGCTATGCTTAATACCAGAAAAGCAAAACAGGGCGCAGTTATTGCTTCGGGATCATTATTTCCTTCTATTTCCCTTGCAGGATCTGGCTCTGAATCAGAACAAAATACCGCTGGCTTCCCTCCTATGTTTTCAACCCTATTCGGTCAATCATCTCAAGATGTTTCAGTATTTACACAAGAGAATTTTAATTTATCATTAGGCACACAATGGGAAATTGATTTATGGGGTAAATTAAGGCAAGGTAGAGTTGCATCAAAACAACAATACTTAGCTACTCAATATTATGAAGATTATTTAAGGATATCCTTGACTGCTGAAGCTGCAAAACTATATTTTTCAATTATTGAAGCAGAAAAAATATTAAGGAATACCTCACAGAAACTAGCCAATGCAGAAACAATATTTTCACTGTATACTCTACGTTATAATAAAGGCAGTATTTCCATTGAAGCATATCAAAAATCTGAGATTATATTTTATTCTACAAAATCAGATTTTCAAAATAAACAGTTAGCATTAAATGCATTAAAAAGAGAAGCCATGCTTTTAGTTAAAAACTATCCTAACCAAAATTTTGAACATGAAAAAAACTTTCCTAACTCTATCCCAAATTTACCAGCTACTCTTCCTGCGGATATAATCAAAAGAAGGCCAGACTTGATTGTTCAGCAGTATAATTTACTTGCTGCAAAAGCTCTAGATAAGCAGGCTCTTCTTGCACTTTTGCCATCATTTAATCTTATAGGATCATTAGGAGGATCTTCAAATGATTTAAAAGATTTAAACAATAAAAATTTTTCTGTCTGGAGTAAAGGCTTAAATGTTTTTTTACCAGTATTTAATGCTGGAAAGCTGATAGCAAACAAAAAAATAGCTAAAACAAATAAAGAAATTGCAATGTTAGATTTTATCAATGCGCTGCTTAATGCATATAAAGAAGTAGAAAATGCAATTGAATCAGATAAGGTTTCAAATGATGCGCTTTTAATTGCTAACTCAAATGCAGCATTAGCCAATAATATATATAACACCACTTTTGAAAAGTTTAAACGAGGTGGTACAAGCTTCGAAGAGGCTATAAATGCTAACAATGCGCTTCACAACAGTCTTGATTTGAAAGCAAGTGTAGAAAAAGTTCGCTTGGAACAGAGAATAAATTTAATTTTAGCCTTAGGGGGAGGATTTAAATACAAAAAATGATCAATAAATTAAAACCAATTTTGATACTATTAGGGGCTGTTTTAGTATCCTATATTCTTTGGCTTTTAGGCCAAGTTCAACCTGATCCAGTTCAGAACCCGCCTGCTCCTGACGTTGTTGTACAAATTTTAACTCCAGAGAATTTTCAAGTAGCAATAAATTCTACTGGAACAACAAAACCTTTGACTCAAACAGTGCTGAATGCAGAAGTTGGAGGTGAAGTAGTTTATCGTTCTAAGAAGTTTTCAGAAGGATCATCGGTTTTATCTGGCGAAATCTTGGCCAAAATTGATGATACTGATTTACAGCTCCAGTATAAAAATGCACTTTTACAGCTAGCAAGTGCAGAGGTTCAATATTCTTTACAAGTTGTAGAGTCCGAAGTTGCAAAAGAAGCATGGGAAAAAATTGGAAAAGGAAAGGCAAGTGATCTAACACTAAAAAAGCCTCAATTAAAACAAGCTGAAGCCTTGATGGAGGTTGCGAAAGCTCAAGTAAATTCTGCTGAGAAAAAACTTAATAAAACTGAAATTGTAGCTCCATATGCTGGAAGAATTCAAAGTGCAAATATAGATATTGGAACAACCATTATTCCTGGACAACCTATTGGAGTAATGTATACTTCAAGTGAAATTGAAGTCACGCTATCCGTTAAAGATAATGATTTACAATTTTTAAGCATCCCAATGGATGGAAGAAAATTAAATCCAAAAGAGCAAGCAAGAGTCAAAATTAGCAGCTTTTATAAGGGGAAAAATCAAAGCTGGGAAGGAAAACTAGAGCGCGTTGATGGAGTAATAGATCCAATTACAAGGATGGTAAATTTAATTGCAGTTTTTAAAAATGATTTTATTGAAACTGATAGGCCTAATTTGCCAATTGGTCTTTTTGTAGAAGCTCAAATTGAAGGTATCATACTAAAAGATATTTTTAGAATTCCAATTAATGCTATATCAGAAAATAATGAAGTATTTGTGATTGATAAAAACAACCAACTTCAAAGTAGAAATATATTAGTATTAAAAAAATATAATGAATTTGTAATTGCTCAAGAAAATTTAAAAGCTGGTGAAAGACTAGTAATAACGAAACTTTCTACAGCTTCTGACGGAGTCACTGTTAACCCAATTTATCAATAATGCGCGGCATAGTTACTTGGTTTGTAAAGAATAGTGTTCCTGCTAATCTTTTTATGTTTTTCCTTATTGTTGGTGGATTCTTTATATCTTATCCATCAATTAAAGCAGAGTTTTTTCCAGTTCCTGATCCAAAAGCAGTAACTATCGTTGTGCCTTATCCTGGCGCATCAGCATCTGAGGTTGAAGCTTCTATTTCTTCAAAAATTGAAGATAGATTAGAAGGTATTTCTGGAATAAAAAAAATTAATTCAAATTCATTAGAAGGTAGTGGTATTATAGGAATTAGAATTTTTGCAAGCGCAGATTTTGATAACACGCTTGAAGAAATAAAAACTATCGTTGACGGTATCACCACATTCCCAGAAAACAGCGAAAAACCAATCATCAAAAAATTAGAAATTACTGAGAAAGTTCTTGATGTTGTTATTCATGGAGATGTTGATGAGAATGTATTATTAAGTGTTACTAAAAGCATTAATGACGAAATAAAAAATCTAAGTGAAGTATCCTTTACAGAAATTTACGGTAACAGAAATAGAGAAATATCGATCGAAATTTCTGAAAGCAGTCTAGAAAAATATAATTTAACGTTTGATGAAATTGCCTTTGCTATAAACATGGGTTCAATAGACTTACCCGGTGGCATTATTTCAAGCAGTAAAGGCGATTTATTGATTCGGACTGTTGGCCAATCTTATAAAGGTGATGAGTTTGAAAAAATAGTGGTCAGAACTAATGCTAACGGAAGCGCTCTACTCTTAAAAGATATTGCTATTATTAAAGATACTTTTGAAGAAGTAGATAAGTTTTTTATGTGGGATGGCACTAAAGCTATGTTCATTAGTGCTAATCTTGCTGGGAACCAAGATGTTTTAACGGCTGCAAATCAACTACGTAATTTTGTCAAAAATAAAAAAAGTGATATGCCCGAAAACATTCAAATTGATTATTGGTATGATCAAGCAAGATTTCTCGAAGACAGGATAAATATCTTATACAAAAATTTTGCAATTGGGATGTGCTTAGTGCTCCTTTTATTAACACTGTTTTTGAAGCCATCTGTTGCATTTTGGGTTGCGATGGGTATTCCAATATCCTTTGGTGGGGCTCTAATTCTTCTTCCGATGCTAGGAGTTACAATTAATGTATTATCAACTTTTATGTTTATTGTTGTTCTTGGAATTGTTGTTGACGATGCAATAATTGTTGGAGAAAATGTTTTCAGAAGAAGGATTAGGCTAAATGAAGATAATTTTACTTCAACTATAAAAGGTACTATGGAGGTGATGCTTCCTGTTTTCTTTGGCATTCTAACCACAATAGTTGTTTTTGCGCCTATGCTTGATTTAGCTGGAGACACAGGGCCTATTTGGAGAACTTTTCCTTTAACTGCTATTCCAATTCTAGTTTTTTCACTCATTGAATCAACAACAATTTTGCCTGCTCATTTAAATCACGCAGGAGAATGGTTTAAGTATCGATTTGTGAAATTTGGAAATGTGTTAAAATCTGTTAGAAATTATTTTTCAGAAAAATTGTACACTTTTATTGACAAAAATTGGATTCCTTTAGTGAAAAAATCCATTAAGAATCGCTATCAAACTGTTTCAATATTTGTTGGAATACTTTTTATATCATTTTCATTACTTGCAGGTGGATGGGTCAAATGGCAGTTTTTTCCTGTGCTTGAAGCTGAAGAAATAGCAATTGTAATAGATCTTCCGGAAGGCACATTAATCAGCAAAACAGAAGAAATAACGAGATTGGTTGAAAGCGAAGCTCTAAAACTAAAGAATGAATTAAATTCTGGCAATAATAGAAAAATAATCTCTCATGTTTTAACTACTGTTGGAGATCAATATTTTAGTGCTCAAGAAGCTGAAAGTAGTCCAACTGGACCAACAGCTCAAGCTAGCTCAACACCGCACCTAGGTGAAGTAGTTGTTCTTTTGACTCCCGCTGATAACAGATGGGGTTTAACTGGCGCCTATGATATTATTAGTATTTTAAGAGATAGAATTGGTATTATACCTGGCGTTGAAAGACTAAATTTTAGTGCAAATATCTTTAGCGCTGGTAAACCAATTCATTTTGAATTTTCAGGAAATAATTTTGAAGATTTAAGTAAAATAGTTAATAATACTAAATCTTTATTAAATAGTTATTCTGGAATATATGATTTAACTGATACTGATAAAATTGGGAAAAATGAGCTTCAAATTGAACTTCTACCAGCAGCTGAATCCTATGGAATAACTACAGCAATGATTGCAAAACAAGTTAGGCAAGCATTCTATGGTGAGGAAGTCCAAAGAATTCAGCGACAAGATGATGATATAAAGGTGATGCTCAAGTTAACTAAAAACGAAAGAGAAAATGCTAGAACCCTTGAAAATTTAAGAATAAGAACAAATAGTGGGATTAAAATTCCACTGTATGCTGTTGCAAATGTGAAAGAAATTCCAGGAAAGTCTGCTATCAAAAGAATTAATGGAAAGAGAGTTGTTGAAGTCACTTCAGATGTAGATATTAGTAAAAATACTTCTTCGATGATTTTATCTTCAATGATTGGACCTGAAGGAAATCCAATTAGAGATTTTAAAAATATTTTAATTAAAGAACCGGGAGTATCTTTTTCACTTGCTGGAGAAGCAGCTGAGCAAGCAGAACAGCTTCAAGATATATTTGTAAAATTTGGTTTAGCAATTTTTACTATCTATGTTTTGTTGGCAATTCCGCTTCAATCATATTTTAAACCATTAATCATTCTTTCAGCTATTCCATTTGGTATGGTTGGTGCCATCTTGGGTCATTTAATGCTGTTTCAACCAATGTCAGTTCTATCTTTATTAGGGGTAGTAGCTCTATCAGGTGTTGTTGTTAATGACAGCTTGTTATTAGTTGTTTTTGTAAATAGAGCTAAAGAACGAGGAGATAGTACATTAAAAGCAGTAATTGACGCAGTTAGGTCAAGATTTAGACCAGTAATTTTAACATCGCTTACAACTTTTTTAGGGATTGCTCCTTTACTTTTCAATCGATCAACTCAAGTGCTATTCTTGAAACCTATGGCAATTTCATTAGGAATTGGAATTTTATTTGCAACTTTTGTTATTCTTCTCTTGGTGCCTGTATCTTATGTTATTATTGATGACTTTATTAATTTAATATCAGGCAAGAGAAAGAAAAGTATCTAAGCTTCAAACTGAGAATAATTATGATATCCAGATTGTATAGGATCTTCATAGTCAATCTTGACAATAGCTTTCTTAAGAATTCTTTTTAAAATGATTAATCTGTCTTTTTCTGATTGACTTTTCAAAAGCATTTTTTTTGCACGCTTATCAATATCAAGCATAGATGAAATCTCAAAAGCAGCCTTTGGCATATTTATTTGAGCAATTTTAGAAGAAGCTCCCAACTTCATTAATACCTCATAAAGAAAAACGTTAGTTTCTTGAAGTAAAACCTCATCAACAGAATCATCCACATCTTGCCAGGTTTTAACATATGCTTGCTTATAATCTTTTGAATAATTATAACTTTTTACTATGAACCTTTCTACTCCATTAACAATAATATCATATTCACCCGTACTACCTTCTGCTCCAACAACTTGAGATATTTCAGCAGTACATCCTATAGATAAAGTGTCATTTTTTTTTGAATTTATAATACCAAATTTTTGATTGTGTTTAAGACAATACTCAATCATTTTTTTATATTTAGATTCAAAAATATGAAGAGGGAGTTTTTCGCCTGGCAACAGTACTAGTGGTAAAGAAAAAATTGGGATTTTATCATTCATTATATTATCAAAATACATATTGTTTTATTAATTTTCACTATCAATCTTTAAATCTAGGAGAAATATGAAGAAAGACACTCTTGATCATGTTGCTATATGCACTGATGATATTGCTAAGTCCGTTGATTGGTACACAAAAAATTTTACATGTGATATACTATATCAAGATACTACTTGGGCAATGCTAGAATTTGAAAATGTGAAATTAGCGCTTGTGCTTCCTGAACAACATCCATTTCACTTTGCAATTCTAAAAAATAATGTTGAAGACTACGGAAAACCGTTACGACATAGGGATGGGTCTGTTTCTGTTTACATTAAAGATATATCAGGTAATAATATTGAAATACTGAGGTACTAATTATGAAAAGAATAATGATTTTTAATACAATTGCAATATTGCTAATTATAATAATATCATACATTTCAACACCAGACAATCAAATGTTGTCCAATCATCATTTGCTTACTGGCTTTGGATCTGTTGTTGGGTTTATGGCTTTATTATGGATTCTAAGTTTAATTGCAAAGGACGCCAGTATAGTAGATATTTTCTGGGGTCCTGCATTTATAGTGCTCAGTGCGTCTCTATTAGTAACAATGAACCAAGTATATTCTGAAAGATCGTTGTTTATTTTATTTTTGGTGTCAGTTTGGGCTTTAAGATTGGCGTCTCATATTGGGTTTAGAAATATTGGTCATGGTGAAGATTTTAGATACGTAGAATGGAGAGAGGAAGGTGGGAAAAATTATTGGTGGTTTAGCTTTTTCAGAGTTTTCTTGCTTCAAGGTGCGCTTTGTACGCTAGTTGGTTTATCTATATACTTTGGCTACTTAAATAACGCTCCTTTATCCTTTATTGAAACTATGGTTTGCTCATCTATCTTTTTTGTTGGATTAGCCTGGGAATCAATAAGTGATTTACAACTTAAATCATTTAAAAATAACCCTAGCAATAAAGGGAAAATATGTAAGGCAGGTTTATGGAAATACTCCAGACACCCTAACTACTTTGGCGACTTATTGGTATGGGTTAGCATTTTTTCTTTTAGCATTTCAAGCCAAAACATTTATTTAATTATGGGTTCTTTTCTAGGCCCATTGATTATGGGTTCAATTTTTTACTATATTACTGGTCCTATTATGGATTTAGCAATGATGCAAAGTAGGCCAGATTATAAAAATTATATGGAAAATAGTAATTCGCTATTTCCGAAATTAAAATAAAAGAGGGGAAATATGTTTAATAAACTGTTATTAACACTATCAATATTCATTTTTATAGCTTGTGGTGGAGGCGGTTCACAAGAATCACAAGTTGTAAATATTGGTTCGCTGGGTTCTGAGATGAAATATGATGTTGAAGAATTCACAGTAAAGGCAAGTTCTAAGGTCAAAATTATACTCAAAAATAATACACCTTTAGACTTCATGGGAGAGATGCAACACAACATTGTTATTTTAAAAGATGAATCAGCTGCTGCGCAAATTATTCAGCTTGCAGAAGGAAATGGCGGAGACCCCTATCCAGATGGAAGAATCATCGCTTATTCTACTCTTGTTGACAAACAAGGAGAGACAACGTTAGAGTTTGATGCTCCGAAAAAGCCGGGTAAATATTTGTATGTTTGCACATATATTGCTCATGCAGGGTCTATGCGCGGCTATATGATTGTTGAATAATTTTAACAAATTAGATACTCTCTTTGACGATTTATAAATTTTATTTATATTATCATTCTAATATTGAGACTAAATCTCAAAAGGGGAAAATATGAGTGAGTTTTTAATTATGTTCAGAGAAGTGCTTGAAGGAGTTCTGGTAGTAGGAATTCTTTATACATTTATTGTAAAAACTGGAAGATTACATCTTAAAAAAAGTATTATTAATGGTGTAGTTGCTTCTTTCATTGCTACAGGAATTTTTGCGGTAATATTCCAAATAGCTTATGGCGGATTTGAAGGGAGACAAGCTGCTTTATTTGAAGGAACAACCATGCTTATTGCAGCACTCCTCCTATCTACAATGATTATTTGGATGGGAAGAAATAAAAATGTTGCTACTAGCCTTGAAAAGGAAGCTTCTGATATTATCGAAAAAGATAAGAATGTCTCGCTAGGTCTTTTTGCTTTAACTTTTTTTGCAATCTTCAGAGAGGGTGTTGAAGTTGTGCTGTTCATGTATGCAATTGTAATTCAATCTGATGGACTTTCAATTGGAGGATCTATTTTTGGTTCCATAGCAGCTCTTATGATTGGTTATGCGATTTTTATTCAAGGGAAAAAAGTTCCATTGAAAAAATTCTTTAACGTCACATCTATTCTGTTAATTTTTGTTTGTGCTGGCCTTGTAGCTTATGGGGTGCATGAATTTGAGGAAGCATTTTATACCAAAGATGAAATGAAAAAAATGGAGATATGGAATATTAATGAAAATGGTCCTGTTTTTGGATTTAATATTGATGATAATGGAAATCCAAAACCATTGTTTAGCGACAAAGGAGCTGTAGGTCAACTATTTAAAGGATTTTTTGGATATAACGGCAATCCAACATCTACTGAAATTTTGAGTTGGCTGTTTACACTTACATTAGTATCATTTATGTGGAGAAAAGCTGGTCAGCCTGTAAAAGTAGATTAATTATGAAAAGCAATTAGAGGAAAAATATAATGAACGATAAAACACAAATTAGAAATGTGATTCAACTTTACGTTGATAGCATGGATGAATCTAATCCAGATAAAGTAAAACAAGCATTTCATAGCAACGCAAAGGTCGTTGGCTATCTTCACGGAGAATTTATGGAGATGTCAGTGGGCGATTTTGCCGGTTTTGTAGAATCTCAACAACCTTCACCAAAAGAAAAGGGTAAAAATGTGGTTTATGAAATTCTTTCATGCGATATAGAAGGTGCAACAGCAGCAATAAAAGTTAGGGATAAATATTTAGGTATAACTTTTGTAGATACTTTGTCTTTTATAAAGGTTGAGAATGAATGGAAAATTTATAATAAATTATTTCACGTTGAGAGCGAATAAAAAATAAGTAGAATTACCATTCTGTTTTTTCAGATTAATATATTTTAAATACTTTTTAAAATATCTTTTAACTCAGAAATAATCATTGCTGTAACCCCCCAACAGATACAACTTGAAAAATGAAAAGCAGGTACATTGATATTCATTCCTGCTTTTGAAATTCGTGTTGTTGATAAAATGCCTTCTTTAAGAAGTTCATTGGTACTGATTTCAAATACCTCTTTAACTTCATTTTGATTAATTGTTATTTTGGGATATTGATCAGAAAACCAAACGTAAGCATGAATATTAAAATGTGATACTGGAGTATATAATGTGGATAGATTTCCAACCAAGCGTAACGATGAAATATCTATTCCAATTTCTTCATTTGATTCTCTCAATGAAGCATCTTTCGGTATCTCATCTAAGTCAATAGCGCCACCGGGTAGCGAAATCTGTCCTTTATGATGTTCAACATTTGATGTTCGTTTAGTTAATAAGAAAGAAAGATTTTCATCTTTTTCAAACAATATAATAGCAACGCTAGCCTGCTTAGCATCTGCTGGTGGTATAAAAGCTTTAGCTGTAATACTATTGATAGGGATGACAGCCATTTTTTTTTGGCTACTCCATCCAGGGAGTAAAGATTCTTTATCAAGTCTTTTCTTTAATAATGCAATTTTTTTCTCTACTTTCATGACCATGAAATATAAGCACATAATTTGGGATTGGAATGGAACTTTGCTAAACGATTTAACTCTATGTGTTGATATGTTAAATATCTCTTTAAAAAATCGAGGTTTACCTTCGATCAGTGAAGATAAATACAAAAAAAAATTTCTATTCCCGATTAAAACCTTTTATGAATCAATTGGATTTGATTTTTCCAATGAAGATTTTAAGATTGCAAATGAAGAATTTCATGTTGGGTTTGAATCAAACTTTAAGAAGTTAGCTCTTCAGCCTTATGCTATTGAAACAATTTCTTCTTTTAAAAAATTAGGTATCACCCAAAGTATTTTATCTGCTACAATCCAACGAAAACTAGATAATCAAGTTGAATTTTTTGGCATCTCTCACTTAATTGATAATATAGTTGGAATTAGCAATACTCCTTCAGGATATGGAAAAGAATTTGAAGGAAAAGAGCTAATAGGCAGTGTAAATATTTCTTTAAAAGACACAATTATCATTGGAGATAGCATGTTAGACTTTAATGTTTCTAAGGCTCTTGGTATTGATTGTGCGTTAGTCTCAAATGGACATAATAATATTGAAAGACTGCAAGCTACTGGTTCTATGACTTTTTCAGATATTCAATCATTTGCAGATTGGATTCTTGATAAAACTAAGTAGTTAAACCGCCGTCAACGGCAAATAAAGATCCTGTAATAAAATCTGACGCACTTGACGCTAAATATAACGCCATACCTGCAACATCTTCTGGAACACCCATTTTACCTTGAGGAATAGTTTTAACTATTTGATTATAGGTTTCTTCATTTTCCCACAAGGCTTTACTAAAGTCTGTTTTAATTAAACCAGGCGCTAAGGTATTTACTTGAATATTTTTTGAGCCCAACTCTTTTGCCAATACCTTGGTAAGCATGACTACCGCAGCTTTGCTAATATTATATACACCAAGCCCTTCCAAGGGTGTTTTAGCTGCTACTGATGCTATGTTTACAATCTTACCACTCTTCTGATTGATCATAGCTTCACTACAGGCTTTTACAAAATTAAAATATCCTTTAACGTTCACATCATATATTTTATTCCAATGAGAATCTTCTGAATTTAGTATTGCCCCATAATATGGATTAGCTGCTGCATTATTTACTAAAATATCTACAGTAGAAAATTTTTGAATTGTAAAATCTACAACTGCATTGATTGATTTTGGATCGCTTGTATTGCACTCTATCGCATCAATGTCAAATCCTTTTGATTTAGCTTCTGCAACCGCAGCTTCTAAATTATCTTTTTTTCTGCTACAAATAACAACATTCGCTCCTGCTTTAGCAAAAGTAAACGCTATTGCTTTGCCGATACCTTTAGATCCGCCTGAGATGATTGCACTTTTATTTTTTAAACTTAACATTTATTTCTTTTTTCTTCTTTCAGCCATGGCTTTCCACATGGATTCTGGAAGCTTTGTTAAATCTGAAAATTCTCCTGCGCCAGCAAGCCATTCACCGCCATCTATTGTAATTACTTCTCCATTTATGTAAGCAGAACCATCGCTCATTAAATATGATGCCAAGTTTTCTAGCTCATGCCTTTCCCCAAATCTCTTCATTGGAATTTTATTTTTCATGTTATCTTCAAAGTCATCAAAGCCGGGAGGCATTAGTCTTGACCACGCACCTTTTGTCGGAAAAGGTCCAGGAGCAATTGCATTAAATCTTATATTATGTCTCCCCCATTCGACAGCTAATGATCTTGTCATAGCCAAAACACCTGCTTTTGCTGCTGCTGATGGTACAACAAAGGGCGACCCTGTCCATGCATAAGTAGTAACAATGCTCAAAATATTTCCACTCTTATTTTTAATCATCTCTTTTCCAATAACGCTTGTACAATTCCAAGTACCCATCAAAACAATATCTATTACAGCTTTAAAAGCATTTTGACTAAGCATTTCTGTTGGAGAAATAAAATTACCTGCTGCATTATTTAATAACGCATCAACCTTGCCAAACTTATCAATAGCCTGTTTAGACATTAATTCTACATCTTCAATTTTTCTTACATCTCCTGAGCACGTTAAAACATTTATGCCACTTTGCGAAAATTCATTTGCTGTTTCTTCGAGAACTTCATTTCTTCTTCCGCTAATAACTAGGTTTGCGCCTAGCTCCCCAAATCTTCGAGCCATGCTTTTACCTAAGCCTGTACCCCCACCAGTAATAATGATTGTTTTGTTTTCTAAAAGATTATCTTTGAACATTTGCTTCTCCCTATTTTTTATTGTAAAGCATCTAAATTATTTTTAATAGTTTCTGTTTTTTCTTTTAAGGGATCTAAAACAGAATCCCCAATTACATCCGTTATTTTTTCTTCACTATTTTCAAGTTGTGTTCTTATTTCCTCCATATTTGGCAATGGTTGGTTTGTAAAAAATAGGTAAGCACAATAAATAATAAATAATGTAATCCCAATAGTGACTAGCTTGAAAAGTTTTTTTATTACACTATATGCAATCATTGTTAATAAGACAATTGTTACAGCTAAATAAGCTGGGTTATCTGAAATGCTATTTAATAGATTTTCTAACATTATATCAATTTATACATTACATTTCTACTTTACAAAGATGAAACATAAATCAACAAAAAACGTTAATAATAATGTGATTAAAAAAGTATATGTTTTATTCTTTTTACTGAGCATTATTTTTTCTCAAGATAAAATTGAGCTCAAGCAAGCTGATTCTTTATCATCTAAAGCAATTAATCAACAAACGGTTACTACTTTGAGTGGTAATATTATTTTTCAAAAAGACGGTATGCTTCTTTATGCAGATACTGGAGTTCAATCAAGCCAAAACAATATTTTAAAACTATATAGTAATGTTAAAATTGAAGATAAAAATAAAACAATTTTTTGTGATTCGTTAACCTACAATACGGATGCCGAAATAATTGAAATGTTTGGAAATATTGCAATAAATGAATCAGATCAGACCATTACAGCTAATAATGGAAAAATAAATAATAATGACGGAAAGATTATTCTTCAAAATAATGCAAAGATAATTAACCTAAAACAAAGAATTGAAGGGGAAATAATTGAATTATTTTTTGAAAATCAAAAAGTGAAAACCCTAAAAGTGCTTCAAAATGGTACTATTTTTTCTAATAACTATGGATATGAGAAAATAGATAGAAATAAGGCAGTAGAAAATGAGGATATTTTGAAAGGCAGGTTCATTAATATTGAGATAAATAATGATTCGATATCAGAAATTCAATTAATTGGTATGGCGTCTAGCTTAATTCATTTGTATGAAGATTCTCTTTATCAGGGTATAAATAAAATAAGTGGCGATAAAATAAATTTAAAACTAAAAAATAATAATGCCACAAATCTTGAATCTGTAGGTGGAGTTATAGGACAATTTAATCCTTCAATATCAAATATATCTCAACAAAAAGTAGACTACAGAGGCCAGAGAGTAGAATTTGACACGAATACTCAACAATCTAAAATATTTGGTGAAGCAAACATTAGTCAGGTTGGTATGGATTTAACTGCTGCACAAATAAACATTGATTGGAATAGCAATATTTTAGAAGCATTTGACAAAAATCAACACAATAAAAATGAATATCTCCAGCCAACATTAATTGAAAATGGTAGGGAGCCTATATCTGGAAAATCAATGATCTATAATATTGAGGACAGAAAAGGCAAAGTTATTGCAGGCTCAACCAAAATACAAAATAACCTATATATGGGCAAGATGATAACCACGGTTACGGATAGCACTTTCTACATAGATGATTGCATCTTTACCTCATGCGACCCTTCAAAATTTTATATAGGAAGCAAGCAGGTTAAAATTATCTATGGAGACAAAGTAATAGCAAAGCCATTAAACATTGTTATCGGAGGTGTTCCAATTTTTGGAATACCTATGGCTATTTTTCCTCACTCTAATAAAGAACGTCGCTCTGGGTGGATTATGCCATCTTTTGGATCTTCAGAAAACAGAGGAAATTATTTGGATGGTTTGGGATATTATTTTGCTCCAAATGATTATTTTGGATCTGAAAATTCTTTAATTTTTGCAGATAGACAAGGAGTAATTCTTAAGTCAAAAAATTATTATAAGAAAAGATACGAATTTAGTGGAAATTTTAATTTTGAAGTTCGCAAACATCTTAATTCTAATGAGCAAGATATAGCAAAATTAAATGAAAATAATAAAACAGACTTTTCTTTGAATTGGAATCACAATCAAACTTTAAGAAAAGATCAATCATTCAGATCAAATGTAAGTTATTATAGCAATGGTGAATATAATCGTGAAACAAGCATTGATTATTTAAAAAGATTAAATCAACAGGCTATTTCTAATGCAACATATTCAAAAAGGTGGAAAAATAAAAATTTATCTTTAAGTGTTAATGTTTCAAATAAACAAGACTTAATGTCAAAAAATAAAGTTAATAGTAATTCTATTTTTTATCAAAATCCTACTAGTCTAAACTCTACTATTACAGAAAATAATAGCACTCTTCCTTCTATAAATTTTAGAATAGGTAGAAGAAGTTTATTTAAAAATAGTAATAATCCATTTTTAAGCAATATCCAATGGAATTATAGCTCAAGAATTCTAAATAATTCGAAAAATTTTTATGAATCACAAGAAATTATCGATAATGAAAATATTATTTACCAATGGAAACAAGATGAAAACGGCAACATTGTAACCTCCAATAAGACAAATGCTATGTTTAAAAACAATTTTAGCATTAGTGCTCCATTTACTCTTTTTAAGTATATAGCTGTAAATCCCAATATTAATATTAATTCTGATTTTGTTAGCAGCTTTAGAAAAGTATCTATGGGTAGTGAAGATACAATTGAATTTAATGAGATTGATAAATTTAAAAACAGAACCACTTCCAAAATGTCATTATCAATAAGCACAAAATTTTATGGTATTCTTCCTTTTAAAATAAGAAATGTAACATCTATCAGACATGTGATGACACCTTCTATTGGATTTAGTTATTCTCCAAATTATTTAGATAATAATAGTTATTTTCAAGAATTTAATGACGAATACTATGACTACTTCTCGGGGTCTCTTATAGGGTCTACTCCTAGAAATAGTAATAAAAAAATTAACTTTTCTCTTGGAAATGTTTTTCAAGCCAAATATTCTAATCGAGATAAAGAAGAAAAAATAAATCTATTTTCATGGAGAATTAATACTGGATACAATCTAAATAGCAAAGAATTTAAACTATCAAATTTAAATAGCTCTATTAGAAGTAGTTTAAAAAATGGAACTAATATCGATTTAAATCTTACTCATGATTTTTATGAATATGATTCTGAAAACAATGCACGATTAGACAAACTAAAATCTATGCCAAGACTGACGGGAGTTCGATTATCTACAAATTTTACGATCAAAGGGGAAAAATTAAATGATAAAAATGATGAGAATTTTTCCAACGAAACTGTAGAATTTATCAAAAATCTCTCATCAAATAATTGGAAAAGTAGGCTGGGTATAAGCTACGTTATTAATAAAATAAACCCTAATAATAGAATTGAAAACTTTTGGCTTAATAGCAACACAAGTATAAATGTAACATCAAATTGGAAGCTTAATTATAACGCAAGATTTAACTTAATTGACAAAAATATTGTAAGACATAATTTGACCTTATATAGAGAAATAGATTGTTGGGAATTATTTGTTGATTGGACTCCGAATGGCTATGCTAAAGGCTTATATTTTAGACTAAACTTAAAATCTGATATTTTAAAAGATTTAAAGGTTGAACAAAAAACTGGTATCTATACTACAAGGTCAACTTTTTAGGTGTTATTACCTCAAAAAATTATTAATGTTGTTTTGTGAAATCAAAATTTCAAAAAGTTAAAGGAACTTATGACATTCTCCCCCCAGAGAGTGAAAAATGGAACAAACTAATTTCTTTACTTCATTCATTAAGTAACAGCTTTGGATTTGAAGAAATAAAAACTCCCATCATTGAAAACTTAGATCTTTTTAAACAAAATGTTGGGTTTGAGACTGATGTTTCAAAAGAAATGTTTTCTTGGGAAGATTCTTCAAATAATCATTTAGTTCTTAAGCCAGAAATGACGGCTCCTGTTGTAAGAGCTTTTATAGAAGCTGGATTTTTCAGAAGTAAACCTTTATGTAAATTATTTTATATTGATGCATTATTTAGAAGAGAAAAGCCGCAAAAAGGTAGGCAAAGACAATTTCACCAGTTTGGAGCTGAAGCCTTTGGCTCTTCAGAAATTGAACAAGACGTTGAAGTCATTCTTTTAGCAACCAAAATACTTTGCCATTTAGGTATTGATAATACAATTCTTCAAATAAATAATATTGGCAACAAAGAAACAAGAAATCTTTATCAAGATAAACTGAGTAAATATTTTACTAGCCATAAATCTAAGCTTTCAAAAATTTCGTTGAAACGTCTAGAAATTAATCCACTTAGAATTTTAGACAGTAAAGAAGAAATGGATTTAGAAATAATTAAAGAAGCCCCGATAATTACTGATTTCTTGTCAAAAGATGAACATAAAAACTATTCAAATTTGCTTTCGCATTTGGACGCATTGCATATTTCTTATGAAGAAAATGGAAGGCTCGTAAGAGGTTTAGATTACTATAATAGTACTACTTTTGAAATATCTACTCTTTCTTCAAAATCGCAAAATGCTCTTCTTGGTGGAGGTAGATATGATTATTTGGTTGAAAGCATGGGGGGGCCATCTACTCCAGCAGTTGGTTTTGCAGCAGGAATTGAAAGACTCATTCTCGAATCAAACTTTAACTTATCTAAAAAAAGACTAGATTTTTTCATTGGGTATCAATCAGAATCTGAAAAAATAATTGATATTGCAAATCAACTAATCGATAATGGATATAGTGTTTTTATTGATACTCTTAAAAAATCAGAAAAAAGTCAGATAAAAAATGCAATTAAATTAAATGCAAAATATTACCTTAGAATGAATGAAAAGATTATACTTAAAGACTTGAATTCAAAAAAAGAATTTGAAGTTACTAACTTAAATCAGATAAAAGATAACATTGAGCAATAAACCAATAATTTATATTTAAATATAAATTTTTGACAATTACTAATCAATCTACGTAAGTTGCCAACCAATATGTCAAAACAAGAAAAACTATTAATCATCGTTGAGTCTCCTTCAAAAACTAAGACTATAGCTAAATACGTCGATAATGCGTCTGTTATTGCTAGCATAGGACACTTTAAAGATCTCCCAAAAAAAGAAATGGGTATTGAAATTGAAAATGACTTTGCAATGAAAATTGAAAGTATGCCGGACAAAAAAAAGTTTCTTACTCAACTTAAAAAAGAAGTGAAGCTTGCAGATAGAATATTAATCGCAACAGACCCTGATCGTGAAGGTGAAGCAATCGCAGCTGATATAGCATCGGAGATTAAAGGTGATATTGAAAGAGTTGAATTTACAGAAATAACGAAGAAAGCAGTTTTGGATGCTGTTCAAAACTCACGTGAAATAAATTATGACCTTGTAGATGCGCAAAGAGCTAGAAGAGCCATTGATCGTATTGTTGGTTTTACATTCTCTCCAGTTTTATGGAAAACTCTTCGTTCATTAAAAAATAAGGGGCTATCTGCCGGCAGAGTTCAATCTGTAGCTCTAAAATTGCTAGTTGATCGAGAAAAACTAAGAAATAAATTTATTGAAAATAAATTTTATGCAATTGAAGCGCATCTAACAGAAAGAAAAAGTTCTGATTTATTCAAAGCTTCTTTAATTAAATATGATGGTATCTCAGTAGCTAAATCAGGTGATTTTGGTAAATTTGAAGTTGGATTAAAAAAAGAAAATATTGTTCAAGTTGACAAATCTCTCGCTGAAAAAATTAAGAAAGAATGTGATGCTAATGATTGGACCGTAGATAAAATAGAAAGTAAACCTACTTCCAGTTCTCCTGCTCCACCTTTTACAACAAGCACTCTTCAGCAAGATGCATCTAGAAGATTTGGATTTTCTCCAAAAAGAACAATGGTTGTGGCACAAAAACTATATGAACAAGGGTGTATTACTTATATGAGGACTGACAGCACAAATCTTTCAAATGAAGCGCTAACGGCTACCAAAGAATTTATAAGTAAAAATTTTGACCATAATTTTCTTTCAGAAAAAACTAATATTTACAAAAACAAAGTTGCCAATTCTCAAGAAGCTCATGAAGCAATAAGGCCAGCTGGCACAAAATTTAAAAGCGTAAGCGAAGTAAAAAAAATGGGGTCAGATGAAGCAAAGCTATATGAATTAATATTAAACAGAACCGTTGCATCTCAAATGAAACCAGCACAATATATTCGAACTAACGTTGAAATATCTAATGGAAAATCATTATTTAAAGCAAGTGGGAATATTACTGTCTTTAAAGGGTATACTGCAGCATACGAACAAGCTCTTACGAGAAAAGATAAAATCGCTTCTGATAGTTTGCCTAAAATTAATGATCAGTCAAAAATTGTATGTAACGATGTGATATCGGAAGAAAAAACTACTTCCCCACCAAGAAGATTCTCTGAGGCGATGCTTGTTAAAGAAATGGAAGTTAGAGGCATCGGAAGACCTTCAACCTATTCTTCAATCATTGAAAAGCTTTCACAAAAAGAATATGTTAATAAGAAAAATAAAATCCTTATTCCTACCTTTGTAGGTATTGCAGTTTCTCAATTGTTGGATAATCATTATAGAGCATTATTTAATGAACAATTTACTGCAGATATGGAAAGTCGACTTGATGCAGTTTCACGATCTGAAAATTCATATTTAGAAGTTTTAAAAGAATTTTATTACGGAAATGAAGACTATAAAGGAGTTTCTAAATTATTAGAAGAAGAAGTAGATATCGCCAAAGCTTGTACTGTTAATGTTCAAGATGACTTAGAAATTAGAATTGGAAAATTTGGTCCATATGTTGCAAAAGATGGTAATAATATTACCATTCCTGAAGATTTATTTTTTGGAGAATTAAATAAAACAAAGATTGATGAACTTGATAGCATGCAAAAAGAAGATAATGTTATCGGTAAATTTACAAATGGGGAAAATATATTGTTAAAGGTTGGAAGATATGGTCCATATGTTGAATTAGAGTCTTCCAAAAAAAGAAAGTCCGTCCTTAAAAGTATTGGTGTAGAAAATTTGACAGAAAAGCTTGCAATAGATTTGCTCAGTATGCCAAAAAAACTTGGAGAACACCCTGAAACAGGAGATGATATCCTATCAGATTTTGGTCCATATGGACCATACGTAAAGTGTGGAAAAATCAATGCATCAATGAAAGCTGATGATAGCCCATTGACCATTACACTTGACGAGGCAATTAAACTTATAAAAGATAGAAAACTAAAATTTGAACCAAAAGTATTAGGAATTCATCCTAAAAATAAAAACGAAATCTTAATTAAGCGTGGAAGATTTGGTCCATATGTCACGGATGGAAAGAAAAATGTTTCTTTGAAAGGTTATGTAATCGATGAAGTTACCTTAGAACAAGCTACCGAACTAATCGATGAAAAGTCATGACAAATAAATTACTTTTAATATTATTTAGTATTTCATATTTATTTAGTTTTCAATCCTCTATTGAAGAACGTCTTTATTCACTCAATAGAGCTTTAATGTGCCCTGTTTGTGATGGACTAACTCTAGAACAATCTCAAGCTGGACCTGCTTTAGAAATGAAAGAAGAAATCAAAAAAATGGTCATTCAAGGAATGTCAGATAATGAAATTAAAGATCATTTTGTTGAAAAATTTGGTATAGAAATATTAGCTAACCCTCCTAAAAAAGGATTTGATGTGCTAGTTTGGCTCGCACCGCTTGTTTTTGGTTTTTTAGGAATAGTTTTACTCTACAGATATTTTTTTTCTTAAACTCTATAGTAATCAATATGGATATATTTTTAAAAATTTTGGAGCAAACTATAATAAATGAGTAAAAAACATCTAGATAAAGTTATTTCGCTTTGTAAGCGTAAAGGTTTTGTATTTCCAAATTCTGAAATTTATGGTGGACTAAAAGCTTCATATGATTATGGTCCACTTGGTGTAGATTTAAAAAAATCAATATCTGAAAAATGGTGGAAGGAAATGACTCATAATTCCAATATTGTTGGATTAGACAGCTCAATAATGGTTCATCCTGATGTTTGGGAGGCTAGTGGTCATGTGTCCAATTTTAATGATCCAATGACTGATAACAAGGATAATAAAAAACGTTACAGAGTTGACGATTTATTATCTCAGCAAAAAAGTAAAGTTATTGATAATCTATGTACTCAAATGTCTATTGAAAACAATAATGATGGTGAAACCATAGATAAAATATCTAATATTTTACTATCTCAATCAGATAAATTTAGCAGTGCTTTAGAAAGTGCTGGTGTTATAGACCCATTTTCTGGCAATGTAGGTAAATGGACCGCAGCTACAAAATTCAATCTAATGTTCAAAACTAATGCTGGCCCATCAGAAAAAACTGGTAAAAGTATCTATTTACGTCCAGAAACGGCTCAAGGAATCTATATTAACTACCTACTTGTCCAAAACTCTATGAGGCTTAAAGTGCCTTTTGGAATTGCACAAATTGGTAAGGCGTTTCGTAACGAAATTGTTGCTAGAAATTTTATATTCAGAACTAGAGAATTTGAGCAAATGGAAATGCAATATTTCGTTCATCCATCTGAAGATGAAAAAAGCATGTCTTTTTGGAAAGAAAAAAGGATTGATTTTTACACTTCAGAATTAGGAATCAATCAAAATAATTTAAAATTTCATCAGCATTCAGAAGATGCATTGGCTCACTATGCTAAAGACGCATTCGATATTGAATATAACTTTCCATTTGGTTGGGGAGAGGTTGAAGGAATTCACAATAGAACTGATTTTGATTTGAAAGAGCATGAAAAATTATCTGGTAAAAATATGATGTACTTTGATGCCATTAAAAATGAAAAGTATCATCCTTACATAATTGAAACGTCAACAGGATTAAATCGACTATTTTTAATGGTTTTATGTGAAGCATATCATGAAGATAATGATAACAATAGAATTGTTCTTCAACTCCCTTTTGATTTAGCTCCAAATAAAATTGTCATATGTCCCTTATTAAAAAAAGATGGTTTGCCTGAGAAAGCTAAAGAAATATTTGATTCAATTAGCTCTCATCACAGATGTGTTTACGATGAACAGGGTTCAATAGGAAAAAGATATTATAGGCAGGATGAAGCTGGTACACCATTTGGTATTACTATTGATCATGATACTTTAGAGGATAATTCAATTACCATTCGTGAAAGAGATTCTATGGAACAGCATAGAATACCGATTGATAATATTTTAAAATTCATTTCAGAAAATAAATAATATTTGAGGAGATACAATATGCGTTCTGCTAATCCAGCATTAAATAATAACACTTTTAGAAATACAAGAAGAGTAAGCGGTGAGCAATCAATGTCTATTGATGGAACTGTCAATAAGACAGCTTTAAGCCTATTATTAGTTATGACTTCTGCAATTTATACATGGAATAATCCTGAAGTCGGATTGGCTTTATTTTGGCCAGTAACTATTTTTACTTTTGTTTTATTGATGATTACAATTTTTAATAAAAAATCTGCTCCTTTTACAGTCCCTTTATATTGCTTAGCAGAAGGATTGGTTCTTGGTGGAATTTCTGCTTATGCTAATTCTATGTATCCAGGAATTGCTAATCAAGCTATAGCGATAACATTTGGAATTTTAGCAGCTCTACTCTTTCTTTACAAAAGCAGGTTAATTGCTGCAACAGAAAATTTCAAACTAGGAGTCTTTTCTGCAACTTTTGGAATACTAATTATATATGTTTTGAATCTTGTTCTATCATTCTTTGGAGTATCCTTTATGGGTCCTTTATTTGGTAATGGATTGACAGGTATTTTATTTTCTGTATTCGTCATAGGAATTGCATCTATGAATCTTGTGCTTGATTTTGATTTTATAGAAAATGGAGCGGAACAAGGAGCTCCAAAATATATGGAGTGGTACGCAGCATTCGGGTTAATGATTACATTAATATGGCTTTATATAGAAATACTCAATTTATTGATGAAATTACGAAGCCGAAGATAATAAATCTCTCCTCTTTTATATTATTGACAAAAAGAGCACTTTAAACTAAGTTATGCCAACTAAGGGTATATTTTTACCTCTAAGCGAGGTACATACCAAGGATTTATTAATATGTACATAAACAAAGGAAAAACAATGAGAAAGCTATATAACATGATAGCACTAGTCTTATTTTCTAGTTTAATGTTTGCTCAATCAGTTTCAGGTACAGTTACTGATACAGATGGTAATGCACTATTTGGAGCTAACGTTACAGTAGAAGGTACATCATCTGGTGCTGCAACAGGATCTGACGGATCTTATTCAGTCGACAGTGTTGAAAGCGGAACATATACTGTTACTGCTTCATACATTGGATATGAATCTGTTAGTATTTCTGTAAATGTAGATGGTTCTGCAACTGCTAATTTTTCATTAGCATCTAGTGCAGTAGCTGGTAATGCAGTTTCTGTGCTTGGTTCTCGTTTTGCAAGAAACGTTAATGAACAGGCAGTTCCAGTAGAAGTCATTACTGAGCTTGAAATTCGTGCATCTGGTTATACTGAAACCAATGACTTATTGCAAGCACTAGTTCCATCTTATAATTCCCCTAAAGGATATATTACTGATGGTTCTGATCATATGAGACCAGCAACATTGCGTGGTATGGCACCAAATCAAACTCTTGTACTAGTAAATGGTAAAAGACGTCATCAAGGTGCTTTAGTTCATGTAAACGGATCAGTTGGTCGTGGTTCAACTCAGGTTGACTTAAATGCAATCCCAGCAAGCGCTATTGAAAAAATTGAAGTGCTTCGTGATGGTGCAGCCGCTCAATACGGATCAGATGCTGTTGCAGGGGTTATAAATTTAATTTTAAAAGAAACTGGTGGAGCAGACCTAAGTGTTACTTATGGTCGCAATCTTTCATATTTTGAAAGAGGATATGCTGCAGGAGAAGGCTTAATTGAAGGACAAGATTCTTCAACATACAGCTGGGATCTTGATGAAGAGCATGAAGGTACTGGATATCTTCCTTACTCTGCACTTAGAGGTTCGGCTCGTTCAGGCCTTGAAACAGTTAAAAAAACAGATGGTAGAAATCTAATAATTCATGCTGGAAGTGGTTTGAATCTATTTGGTGGAAATATCTATATTAGTGGTCAACTTCGTGACGGTGGACGTTCTAATCGTGCAGGACTAGATCCAAGAAGACAATATTTTGCAGGAATGGATGATAAAGAACATGCATTCAATAGAGAAAATCACCGAATTGGTTCTGGTGAATTTGAGCAAGTAAGTCTTATGTTCAACGGTAACTTCCCTATGGAGCGTGGTGGAACTTTCTATGCTTTTGGTGGAATGAATACACGTGATGGTGAAAGTGGCTGTTATTATAGAAGAGCACAAGATAATCGTACGCTACGCGCATGGTATCCTGATGGCTTTTTACCATTAATTAGCCCAACGCTACAAGATAGATCTTTAGCTGTTGGTATGAAAGGTATTGTTGATTCAGAAAACCTTTTAATTGGAAATATGTTTTACGGAATGGCGTATGACTTGAGTGTTGCCACAGGTAGTAACGAATTTGCTTGGGGAATGCAAAACAGTCACAATGCAACTGCAGGTACGAGTCCAGATCAACAAGCTGAGTTTGATCTTGGAACCTTAGGCTACAGTCAAACAACATTAAACTTTGACCTAAGCACTTCATTAGACGTAGAAATGTTTGATGGTCCAGCTAATTTAGCTTTTGGTTTAGAAGTTCGTAGAGAAAACTATACGATTGAAGCTGGTGAAACAGCGGGGTATGCAGACTTTGGCTATGATGTTTTAGATGGCCCTAATGCTGGAAATTCTGCTGCAGTTGGGTGTCAATGCTTACCTGGTTTAGCTCCAGCTAATGAACAAGATCGTAAAAGAGATGCTGTTAGTATCTATGCTGAATTATCTGGAAATGTATCTGAAGCGATGCAACTTGATCTTGCTTTAAGAGCTGAAGACTATAGTGACTTCGGAACCACAACAAACGGTAAAGTTGCGATGAGATATGAACTTAATGAAGGTGTTGCTGCGAGAGGTTCAGTTAGTACTGGCTTTAGAGCACCAGCTCTTCAAGAAGCATATTTTTCATCAATTGCTACAAACTTCATCGACGGTGTTCCTCTAGAAGTTGGAACTTTCCCTGTTGACACTGAAGCTGCAAGAGCTCTTGGAGCTAGTGATTTAGAACCTGAAACTTCTACTAATGTTTCAGCTGGTATGACTTATAATGATGATAGATTTTCATTATCTATAGATGCTTATACTATTACAGTTGAAGATCGTATTGGTATGAGTGAAACATTCAGAGGATCAGGAACAACTTCCGATATGGTTTCTTTCTTTGCTGAAAGAGGTGTTCCAGCAGCAGCAGGTAGATACTTCTTTAATGGTATTGATACAGAAACTAATGGTTTAGATATTGTAGGAACAATGAGAGAAGATCTTGCTAATGGCTCATTAACGCTTAAAGCGGCAATGAATTTCAATTCTACAGAAGTTACTAATAAAGATGAACTTGAAACTCCTGAAGAGCTAGCTGCATACACATCAAGCGTATTGCTAGGTAGATCTAACACAGTTAGATATGAAAGCTCATCACCTAAAGAAAACTTCCAATTCTCAGCTACTCTACAAAAACCATCTTCTACATTTATGTGGAAATTAAATCGTTGGGGTGAAGTAACTATCCCAGCTAGTAGTGTAGAAAGAGAGCAGGTACTAAGTGCTAAATGGACAGTTGACACGGAATATTCATTCCAAGTTAATAGTCAAGTAAGAATGTCACTAGGAGTAAATAACCTATTTGACCAGTACCCTGACAAAACTATTAAAAGAAATAGTTTTAATGGAATTTTCCAACATTCAGGATACAGTCCATTTGGATTTACCGGACGTTATATTTACACTCGTCTAGATATGACGTTATAATATAACGCTAGTTATTAAATAAAAAGCCTCTACTTTTTGTAGGGGCTTTTTATTATCTTTAATGAATAAAAAATGAACAACAATTCTATCATAAGCTTTATATTTTTACTGACTATATTTATCAATGGCTGTAGCCAGCCAAAAATAAATACTAATGGTGCCGTTTCATCTACTTCCAGAATAGCTTCACAGGTAGGAATTGATATTTTAAAAAATGGCGGGAATGCCTTTGATGCAATTGTGGCTACAGGGTTTGCTCTTGCTGTTACATCTCCTGCGAATGGAAACTTGGGAGGTGGGGGATTTTTGATAGCTCAAACAGCTGATGGAGAATTAGTCAGCTTAGATTTTCGAGAAAAAGCTCCAAAACTCTCTTTTGAAAATATGTTCTTAGATAAAGAAGGTAATTATGTTCGAGACCTTGCACTCTATTCCCATATATCATCTGGAGTTCCAGGCACAGTTAATGGATTAATTAAAATTTTTAATGATTATGGTTCTGGAAAATTTAGCTTAAATGAAATACTTCAACCTGCTATTAATCTAGCAGATAGTGGATTTGCTATTGAGGAAAATGCTGCGCATGGATTTGATGCTAATAAGAATTATTTTATTAAAGACGAAGGTTCAAAGAAATTATTTATTAAAGATACAAATAATGTAATAACTGATTTAGAGAGACAGTTTTCAAATGGAAAATTAAGCTTAGAAAGATATGAATCAATGTTGTCTAAAGTAGATGAATGGAAAATTGGAGATATCTTCATTCAAAAAGATTTGGCAAATACTTTACGTAGAATTGCGAAAAATGGTAATAAAGGTTTTTATGAAGGCGACACAGCCAAATATATTATAGAAGAAATGAAATTAAATAATGGGTTAATGTCTTATCAAGATTTAAAAGATTATGATTCGGTTTATAGAGATCCTATAGTTGGCTCATATAGAGGCTATACTATTGTTTCTATGGGTCCCCCCAGTTCTGGCGGAGTATTGCTAATTCAAATGTTAAATATGTTAGAAAACTTTGATGTTCAAAATATGAAAAGGAATTCAACAAAATTTGTTCATCTATTGACAGAAATTCAAAGATTAGCATACGCTGATAGAGCTCTACATTTAGGCGACCCTGACTTTTGGAATAATCCAATTGATATGCTTATTTCAAAAGATTATGCATTAGACAGACTAAACCTTATCTCGCTTACAGAAGCAACCCCAAGTACTAATATTGCTGCTGGTGGAACTACCCAAAAAGAAAGTGTAGAAACAACTCATTACTCTGTTATGGATAAAGACGGTAATACTGCTGGTATCACTACCACAATAAACTTCAGCTATGGAAATAAAAAAATTGTAGATCGTGCTGGATTTTTATTAAACAATGAAATGGATGACTTTTCTGCAAAACCTAATGTTCCGAATGCATTTGGTTTAATTGGCGGAAAAGCAAATGCTATTCAACCTTATAAGCGCCCATTGAGCTCTATGTCGCCTACTTTAGTATTAGATAAAAATGGTCAATCTATACTTACGGTTGGAGCTGCGGGAGGATCTCGTATAATAACAGCTGTATTGCAAATTATTATTAGCATATTAGATCATGATTTAAATATTCAGGAGGCTATTGATACGCCAAGAACTCATTCACAATGGTTGCCTGATTTTATTTTTTATGAAAAAAACGCATTAGATCAAAATAAAATTGATGAATTAAAATTATTAAATCACGCACTTTACAATGAAAAAAACTTGCCAGGTAATTTTTATCTAGCAAGAACACATGGCATTCAACGAAAAGATGGTTCATTCATTTCGGGTGCAGACAAAAGAGGAACACAAAATGGAAATGAAGCAATTACTTATTAAAATTAATTTAATACTACTTTTTTTTATATCCTGTAGTAGCGACTCTAATAGAGCTGAGCAATCTGTATTGCCAACTGCTACCGTTAAATATGTTCCTGGAGAAATAGCTTCTGACATTGATGGGTATATTCAATATTATGTCGGCAATACTCCAATTATTATCACTGTTCCTCACGGTGGCGAAATTAATCCATCAATAATTCCAGACCGAAATGGTGAATCTGAAAAGTCAGAAAATACAATAGGTATTGCACAATATTTTTATACTACGTTTACAAGCGGAAATAATAATCTTTATCCTCATATTATTATAAACAATATTGATAGAGCAAAATTAGATCCTGACACAAATATCGAAAGTGGCGCACAAAGCAATTACTCAACAATCTACTATAACAGATATCATAATTATATTCAAGCAGCAGTAGATTCTACTGAAGAATATTTTGATGTTGGAATGCTAGTAAACTTAGTTGGGCACAAAGATGATAGTCAAAAAATTGAATTAGGCTACCTTGTTTCTCTAAATGATTTAAATCAATCAGATACAGCTTTAAGCAATTCTAATGTTCAAACGAGTATTAATTCTATTGCCAGCCTATCATCATCAACTCTTGCTGAAACTATAAGAGGTTTTGATAGTGTAGGAGGGAAAATTATGGATCTTAGTTGCTGTAAACCAATTTATTATACTTTTGATGTCACACCTAGTCCCGATTTTCCTATTCCTGATAATGATGATTATAATATTGGTAGATACACTCTTTTAACATATGGCAGCCAAAATTCAATATCAAAAATCAGTGCGATTGAATTTTCAACCCCATTTTTAAATCATAGAGATAGCCCTTATGCATTAATCGCTTTAGGCGCAATGCTTGTAGAGGGAATTCAACATCTTTATGAGCAGAGCACAGGCTTGATGCTTGGCTTATAAAAAAGAGCTTACTTTAGTTAGATCCTCTTAAAGCTGTTGCTTTGTTAAGATATTCTTGAGCGTCTTCTAGTCGTCCTTCACCAAAATAAGTACGATAAACTCCGTAATAATATTGAGCATCACTTGGATTTTTTTCAATTAACTCCATATAATAGTTCCTTGATTTTCTCCATCTCTCTGCTTGCTCTAATGCTTTTGCTAAACCAAGCAAGGCCTCAACATCATCAGGCGCTAAAAAATAAGCTTCTTCAAAATTATATTCAGCTTCTTCAAAATTTTCCATTTTTAAATGCACCAAACCTCTATTGAAAAATAAATCAACTAAATCCCTGTCATCTGAAGTCATTTCAATTGCTTTATCCAAATTTCCAAGAGCTGATTCAAAGTCATCTTTCGCCAAATATAATGCTCCTAAACTTTTAAGTGCTGTTGGCTCATTTGGTTGTATTGCAAGCGCTTGTTCATAGTAATTTAAACCCCTATCAAAATCGCCTAATCTTACTACGCTTTGGCCAGCACTTACTAATAGTGCAATCTTTGTATCTTCTGGAATATCTTTTAACGCCAAACCCATATCAAGATACTCAATTGTTGTTTCCCTGTCCCCTTTAACTGAAGAATAAAGAGCAACAAGCGCATATGCACCTGGTTGAGCTGGGTCTAAATCTTTTGCTCCCATTGAAGTTTGAATTGCTTGATCTATTAATGCATTTCTTTGCTCGATACTACTTGCCCTATTTAGCAGAGGAAGATAATTAGAGGCCTTGTAATATATCAAATTATAGCTTTTTGTTATAGATGCTGTTATTGCCTGAGCAATAGGTATTTTTTTATCATTTCTCGTTGGCCTAATTTTGAAACCTTTTGGTGCAGTCCCAGCAATATCCATATACTTTTTTACAGATACCCAGTCTTGTTTTCTTGGAAAAATTTTATCTCCTAAGTGATAAGCTGCCTCCCATCTGTCTTTAGGATGATCCAATGCTTTTAAAAGGAAAGTTTCTGCTTCTTTCCAATTTTTATCTTTAATACGAATTTTAGCAGACTCTAAGTCTTGTCCAGCAAATAATATTGAAATAAAAACTACTGTCGTAATTAAGTTTTTAAAATAAGTCATATGATTTATTCTCCTTCTATTTAACTAGCAAGTTAGTATTATTATAAAGAGTTTTCAAGGAGTATGGTTTTTATGCATCCAATCTATTCTATTTTGAAACTCTTCCTTCGAAATATCTAACAAGCCATCCACCCCTACGCCTTCTATACAAAAGGATGCTGTTACTGCACCAATTTTCATTGCATCAAAAATGTTCATTCCTTGTAATTTTCCCATTAAAACGCCACCAAGATATGCATCTCCAGCTCCTGTAGTGTCAATGACTTTATCTACTGGGTATGCTTTCATTTCAAATATATTATTATAATTATCAAAATATGTGGAACCGTTCTTCCCATCTTTAATTATTAGACTTTTTGGTCCAAGAGCTAAAATAGCATTGGCCATCTTAACTATATTTTCTCCAGTTAACCCAGTTAAAGCAATTGCCTCATTATAGTTTATACAAAATAAATCTACTTTTTTTATTAGCTCTTTTAATTCTTTGTTTGCGATATCTATATATAATTTGAATGTATCAAGCATTATGTAAGGCTTATTTTCCATTTGCATTAACAAATCTATCTGTAAATGTGGTGCTGTATTGCCTAGCATTAAATATTGAAAATTTTTTGAATCTTTAGATAGATTTGGGATATATGTATCAGAAACGCCAGGATCAACATATAGTGTTTTTCTAGATGACAAATCATCTTCATATTCTCCTCCCCAACAAAATGTATTTCCATTAGAACGTGTCAAGGATTTAGTAGATATAGAATGGTTTGATAAAAGTTCGAAGTGCTTATGATTAAAATCATCTCCAACTACTCCAACAAGTTCACATGTGTTTTTTTCATTAGCTAGAAGAGCATAAGCAGCTGATCCGCCTAATACACCTGTAAATAATCCATGCTTATTTATTATTTTATCTATGCTAATGGAACCAAAAACAATAGCTTTATGTGAGTGATTTGAAGTCATAAATTTTTTTATTAAGATAATCATGGACATTTAATGAAAAAAGAAAAAATAGTATTAGGTATAAGCGGAGGAGTTGATAGCTCTGTTGCAGCATTGCTTCTTCAGAAAAAAGGCTACGATGTACATGGAATCTTTATGAAAAACTGGGATGATAAAAATGCTATTTGCAGTGCTGAAGATGATTATGCAGATGCATCAAGCATATGTGCTACTCTAAATATACCGCTTACCAAAATTAACTACACAAAAGAATACAAAGATAGGGTTTTCAGTCAGTTTCTCAAAGACCATGAGCTAGGATTAACTCCAAATCCAGACGTACTATGCAATAAAGAGATTAAATTTGATGTCTTTCAACAATATGCTAAAAAAATTGGTGCTGTAAAAATTGCTTCAGGGCATTATGCAAATATTTTAACTAAAAATGATAAATTTTTTATTAGCAAAGCTAAAGATAAATCCAAAGATCAATCATATTTTTTATATCAATTGACTGATGAGATCTTAAAAAATATTGAGTTCCCATTGGGAAATCTCTACAAAAATGAAGTTAGAGAGATAGCGGAAAATAATAAATTAATTAATGCAAAAAAGAAAGATAGTACTGGAATATGTTTCATTGGTGACAGACAATACAATAAATTTGTTGAGCAGTTTATTGATAAAAAAAAGGGAGATATCATATCGCTTGATGGTGAACTCATGGGCAAGCACGACGGACACATGTTTTTTACTGTCGGACAAAGAAAAGGTTTAGGAGTAGGTGCAAGAAAATCTGCATTTGATATGCCCTGGTATGTTGTAAAAAAAGATATAGAAAAAAATATCGTATATATTGCTCAGGGGGCAGATCATCCTGCTTTATTTTCTGATGAACTCATTGCAATAAATATCTTTATGAATGATAATCTTAACGATAAACTACCTATGTTCTGTTATGCCAAAGTTCGATACCGAGACAACGACAAATCATGTCAAATAATATCATTAAATGATGATCAATGTTATATTAAATTTGATGAAAAAATAAAGGCAATCACCGAAGGGCAATCAATTGTATTTTATGATAAATATGGCTTATGTATTGGTGGAGGCATTATTAAAAAAAGAAATATTCCCTTTTTAGGAAAGGAGCTTTATGAGTAAAGAATTAAGAATAGTAGTTTTAGCAGCAGGCAAAGGAACTAGAATGAATTCTAATTTACCTAAAGTACTTCATAGCTTTCAAGGCTCCTCTCTTATAGACTATGTATTAAACGAGTGTGAGCTATTAAATCCGATTGAAACAATATTAGTGGTTGGATTTAAAAAAGAACAGGTTATATCACATACAAGCAAAAGAGTTAATCTAAAATATGTTACTCAAATTGAACAGTTAGGTACAGGTCATGCTGTTTTGCAAAGCGAGGAGCTATTAAAAAACAATAATGGGCATATACTGATACTATATGGGGATGTGCCAAATATTAAAGCATCAACACTGCATCCAATTATCAATAACCATATCGAAAATAATCGTGGTATAACTTTAGTTACCGCAGAGCTCGATAATCCAGTTGGTTATGGAAGAATTATAAAAGATAGCTCAGGGAATATAAATAAAATAGTTGAAGAAAAAGATTGCTCCGATCAGGAACGTTTAATTAAAGAAATAAATACTGGAATTTTTATTTTTGAAATTCCTAAAATTTTTGAAATTTTAAATAACATTAAAACTAATAATGCCTCAAAAGAATATTATCTTACCGATGCAGTTGAGCTGGCAAAATCAAGCATGGAAATTAAAGCAATTAAAATTGATAATTCAGATGAGATAATGGGTGTAAATACAATAGATCAACTAAGAGAGCTTGAATCTTGAGATATCTACTTAATTCTATTATAATGTTATTGCTAATTATAATTAGCATATTTGCTTGGTCTTTCAATCTATTTCTTAAACAAGGGGTATCTCCTATATCAATTACAACTTCAGATTCTTTAGTTAATGAAAGTAACAAAATTAAACTATTTGAAAACTATTCCTCTCAAACTCTTCAAGTTGCCGTTCTTAATGGATGTGGAGTGAGTGGAGTCGGAAATGCTTATGGGAATATTTTAACAAATAGATATGGTCTAAAGATAACTAGAATAGAAAATGCAGATAATTTTGATTATTCCATGACAACCATTGTCATTTTAAGTAAAGATAATCCTAATATTGAAAACCTATTAACTATCTTAGGTACCAATATCAATGCTGGGAATGTTGAATTTGATGCGCGTACTAATCCAAGTGAAGATATTCAAATAATTATTGGGAAAGACTATCAAGAGTTTCTAAACTTGAATCAATGAGCGCAAAGAAATTACTAAAACAAATTGTTTCACTTTCTGACGATAAAAAAGCTGAAAATATTGTAGCTATGGATGTATCAAATATTACCTCTTTATCTGAATATTTTGTAGTATGCTCTGCCTCAAATTTGATTCAAGTCAAAGCTATAGCAGACAATATCAAAGACAATATTGAAGAAAACCCCTGGAGAACAGAAGGCTATGAAAATGGAACTTGGATCATTTTAGATTATGTTGACATCGTTGTACATATTTTTTTAGATGAAACGCGACAATATTATGACCTTGAAAGAATTTGGTTTGATGCAAAGGTAGTTAAGATATGAAATTAAATGAATTGATGGAAAATTTCATTCAAGACTATTTGGATAAAAATAAAATTGATTTTGATGATTGGAACATCAATCCAAATACACAAAAAGGGTTTGGAGATTTTAGTTCTAACGTAGCATTGAAACTTACAAAGCTATTAAAAAAATCTCCTTTAGAAATAGCTGAAGAAATTGCTAATCATAACAACAATAATAAAAAGGTTTTTGATTTAAGCGCATCGAAACCTGGTTTTGTTAATTTTCATATAACAAATAAATATTATATTGACGTTCTTAGCCACATTCTTAAAGAAAAGGAATTATTTGGCAAACATAAAAAACTTAATCAAAAAGCAAATGTAGAATTTGTAAGCTGTAATCCCACAGGACCATTAACTGTTGGACATGGAAGACAAGCAATATTAGGGGATATGATTTCTAATATACTAACCTGGAAAGGATATGATGTAACTAGAGAATATTACTACAACGATGCAGGCAAACAAATGCGTGTACTTGCAGAATCATGTTACGCAAAATATGCATCTCAAGTTGGGGTAGAATATAAAGAGCCAGAAAATGGATATGTTGGTGAATACCTCGATGAAATAGCTGCTAAAATTATTGAGAAACATGGCAAAGAGCTATCCAAGGACAATTCTATTTTTAGAACTTTTACAGAAAAAGAAATTTTTAAAGATATCGCAAAGTCATTAAAAAACATTGGTATTACATTTGATGTATTTTCTAAAGAAGGCTCATTTTATAAAAATGGATCTATAGATAGCGTGCTATCTATACTAAAAGAAAAGAATCTTTCTTATGAGAAAGATGGAGCTGTGTGGTTTAAAACATCTGAGATGGGTAAAGAGGAAGACAAGGTCTTAGTGAAAAGTACTGGGGAGCCAACATACCGATTACCTGATATTGCCTATCACGCAGATAAAGTAGACAGAGGCTTTGATTTAATTGTTGATGTATTTGGAGCAGACCATATTGACACCTATCCAGATGTAATTCTTGGACTCAAATGTCTAGGCAAGAGAACGGAGCATATTAAAGTAGTTATACACCAGTTTGTTACTATAAAAAAAGGTGGTGAAATTGTAAAAATGTCAACCCGCAAAGCAAACTTTATAACATTGGATGAGCTTAATGATGAGTTAAACTCAGATGTAATCAGATATTTTTTTATAATGCGCGGCGCAAATAGTCACTTAGATTTTGATTTAGATTTGGCCAAAGATGAATCTGAAAAAAATCCAGTTTACTATTTACAGTATGCTAATGCAAGAATATCTAATTTGCTTGCTAGATATGAAAAAGAAATAACTGAAAATCCAAAAATTGACCTTAGCAAACTCATTGAAAAAGACGAAATTTCTCTTATTAAATTATTGTCTGAATTCCCCCAAAAAATGGAAGATGTTTCTGAAAGTTTAGAGCCTAGAAAGTTGGCAACATATTTAGAAGAAGTTGCTGCTGGGTATCATAAGTTTTATGGTAATCATAAAGTTATAAATCATGATGACCTTGACACTTCGTTTGCTAGAAAAAAATTATGTGAAGCAGCCCAAATTATACTCAAGAATGGATTATCAATTCTTGGAATAAGTGCGCCTAGTAGAATGTAAATTTTAATGCTTAAAATTGGACATAGAGGTGCTTGCGGATATGTACTCGAGAACACTATTGAATCTATTGAAAAAGCTATAGCTTTAGGGGTAGATGGCGTTGAAATCGATATTTTCAAATGTAAAAGCGGTGAACTAGTTCTTTTTCACGATCAAACCTTAAATAATTTAGTCAGCAGATCAGGAAGGATTGAAGAATTAACGTTAGAAGAATTAAGTGAGTGTTTAATTATGAACAAATACTCAATCCCAACTCTTAAAAAAGTTCTTGAAACTGTAAAGCCTCCTCTATTTATAAACATAGAACTTAAAGGAAGTGGCACAGCATTACCTACCTCCGACTTGCTTTATGATTTTACCTTAAAAAAGAAATGGCCAGAGAGTTCTTTTATTGTCTCTAGTTTTAAATGGCAAGAATTAGTAAAACTAAGACAGTTGAATGCAACTATTCCGATTGGAATACTGGTCGATAGAAGAAAAACTATTAATGAAGCTATAGAATTTGCTAATAAAATAAATGCCTATGCAATTCATCCTTACTATAAAATGTTAAATAAAAAAAATGTTCAGAAAATTAAAAATAATCGTTTTAAAGTATTCACATGGACGGTAAATAATAAAGCAGAAATTGATAATATGAAAAAGTTTAGTGTAGATGGAATAATTTCAAGCTATCCTGATAGGATATAATTAACAAAATTGTGGAGGCGGGGAGATTCGAACTCCCGTCCAAAGTAGAGAAAAAGTAAACGTCTACATGTTTAGTTTCTTGATTTAGTTTTACTGTATATCAGTTCAAGAACATACAGATATACAGCTATCTTCTAGGGTTTCACTTATTAAACTGAAGCAGAATAATAAATTATCTCATTTTTATGACACCATTCAGCTAACGATGAGAAACGTCTACTGGTGATGGGCTTTTAACAATTAAGCAAAAGCCATTTGGCCATTATCGGCACTTAATATAGGTGAGAAGTTTTAAGAGTTACTGAGCTCTACATGCGATTTAAGATTCCGTTCTAAAATGTCGAAACCGGTCGCCCCCAATTGTCAAATAGACTTGAAGATACAACCTATTTTGGAAACAAAAAAGGCTCTGTAGCGCCAACCCCAGAGCCTTTTCGATGCTTGTATTTGCTTACAATAATCTAATTTTAGACTCCTCCAAACTAATATTAATTTTTGTAATTGGTCAATATTTTTTAATTCAATTTTAAAAAAAATTTTAAAGAATGAATTTTTAAGAGTATTAAATTAAATTTTATGGGTTATATTTTAGCCTAGTTTTGCCTCCGTAGCTCAATGGTAGAGCAGGGGCCTTTTAAGCCCTTGGTTGTAGGTTCGAGTCCTTCCGGGGGTACTATTATTAAGAAAAAATCTTAACAATGTCTGAATTTCATAAAAACCATATAGGTCCATCTCAAAAAGAAATTGATGAAATGCTACAAGTTTTAGAGTGTAGTTCCCTCAATGATCTATTAGAAAAAATTGTTCCTAAAAATATTTTAGACATTGACGATACTTCTATTGGTAATCAAGAATTTTCAGAACATAATATCCTTCAGTATGTTAAAAACAAAGGGGAGAAAAACTCTATTTTTCGTTCATTAATTGGCCAGGGATATTATGATACCATTACCCCTAATGTCATCTTAAGAAATATATTAGAAAATCCAGGTTGGTATACTCAATATACACCTTATCAGCCAGAAATCTCTCAAGGTAGATTAGAGGCTTTATTGAACTATCAAACAATGATAACAGAAGTTACTAGTCTTCCAATTGCTAATGCATCCCTTCTTGATGAGGGGACTGCAGCCAGTGAAGCAATGTTAATGCTTTACAGAAAAAATAAGTCTGATTCTAATCAATTTTTAGTTGATGAAAATTGCTTTAATCAAACTATTGATGTAATTATTTCACGAGCTGAGCCTTTAGATATTGAAATAATTGTAACATCATTTGAAAATTTTGATTTCACTAATGCTTTTGGATGTATAGTACAGTACCCTAACAAATTTGGAAATATTGCTCCTAAAGAGGACTATAAAAATCTCACAAGCCATGCGCATGAAGAAAATTGTAAAGTAATATTTGCAAGTGATCTAATGTGTTTACAGCTTTTTGAATCTCCAGGAAACTTAGGCGCCGATATTGCTGTTGGCAACAGTCAACGTTTTGGAGTTCCGCTTGGCTATGGAGGACCTCATGCTGCATTCATGTCAACTAGCGAGGAATTTAAAAGAGACATTCCTGGTAGAATTGTTGGTGTATCACAGGATAGAAGAGGAAATCAAGCATATAGATTAACTCTTCAAACTCGAGAACAACATATTCGTCGAGAAAAAGCAACATCAAATATTTGCACTGCTCAAGTTTTATTAGCAATTATCTCAGGAATGTATGCACTATTTCATGGGCCAACAGGATTAAAAAATATTGCTCTAAGAATACATAATTATACCAGAGATTTGGCTAAAAAAATTGGTGAGCATGGACATAAAATTATAAATGACAATCATTCATTTTTTGATACAATAGTTGTAAAACTATCAAATATGGAAATTGAGGGTTTAAAAGCAAGGGCTATTAAGCACAACTTTAATTTAATGTACCATGAAAATGGCCTCGTTGGGATTTCTTTAGATGAAAAAACAAGCCGCAAAGAAATTGATGATATTGCTACCTTATTTGAAAATGAGTTAACTGCTGATTATAGAGAGACTATATTTAAACCTAACCGTAAAAGCAGCATTCTGTCTCATCCTATTTTTCATAGCATTAATTCAGAAACAGAAATGCTTAGATATATTAATAAGCTTGAAAAAAGAGACTTATCGCTTAATTATAGCATGATACCTTTAGGATCCTGTACAATGAAACTAAATGCAACTGTTGAGATGATTCCTATTAGTTGGCCTGAATTCAATTCAATTCATCCTTTTGCTCCTTTATATCAAGCTAAAGGATACATAGAGATTATAGACGAGCTTGAAGAAATGCTTTATAAAGTTACAGGCTTTGATGCTGTCTCATTTCAACCCAACTCTGGAGCTCAAGGTGAATATGCGGGATTACTAAGCATTAGAGAATATCATAAAGCTAATAATTCACAAAGAAATATTTGTTTAATACCCGAATCTGCTCATGGAACAAATCCTGCTAGTGCAATCATGGCTGGTTTAAAAGTGGTCATTGTTAAATGTGACAAAAATGGTAATATTGATTTTACAGACTTAACAAATAAAGTGTCAGAGGCAGGAGATAAATTGTCATCCTTGATGGTTACGTACCCATCTACTCATGGAGTATTTGAACACAATATTGATGAGATTTGTGATTTAATACATCAAAATGGCGGCCTTGTTTATATGGATGGTGCAAATTTAAATGCAATGGTTGGAGTATGTAAGCCAGGTAAATTTGGAGCAGATGTTATGCACATCAATCTTCATAAAACATTTTGCATTCCGCATGGAGGCGGAGGTCCTGGGATGGGGCCAATATGTGTTAATGAGAAACTTAAACCTCACTTACCGAAACACAAATTTACTGATGACACATTTACCTACTCAGTTTCTTCATCTCCGTTTGGTAGCGCAAGCATCT
>JBJKZP010000011.1:0-20423 GCA_045560235.1 Fidelibacterota bacterium
AAAATTCGTCAAACAGCCTTTCCCAATGATGAAGAAAGAAGAGCTGCATGGAACCATCAATCAAAATACTTTGAGAATTATCACGAAGATCTTCATATTTTTGAAAATCACGTAGCTCTCGAAAAGAAAAGAAGTGGTGGATTTGGCAATTCAACTATCGTAACTGTAACTGTAGGATATTTTCAGCCAATGGGTTTAGTGGAAAATGGATCATCAGAAGAGCGTTATGAGTTGTTAAAAAAATTCCAAAAAGAAGTAATTGCTAATAATCCAAAAATTGTTAGCCAAAAAGTATTAACACATCTTTGGTCAGGAAAAGTTGTTGATGGGTACTTCCCAGTAATTACTATCTCTGAATATAATTCAATGGAAGATGCAGATAATGCTGGAGACGATAATCCTGCATTATTCAGTAAAGCATTTTCAGAAGAAGAAGGCGCAGCATATGCTAAGTATTGGGCACCAGGACGTCATGAAGACATCGGGTTATTCAACAACTGGCTTGGAGCTAATAAATAATTACTATCTGTAGAAAGGGCTGGCACAATGTCAGCCCTTTTCTTTATCTTATCAGGTGATTAAACCTGAAAAATCAAATAAAAGTTCAAAAAAAATTCAAGTGCGATCAATGTTCAATAGCATTGCACCGCGTTATGACTATATCAATGGCATTATGACATTCAATATGGATAAATATTGGCGAAGAGAAGTATGCAAGATAGTTTTAAAAAATAATCCAGACTCAATTATTGATATTGCAACAGGTACAGGTGATATAGCATTTGATCTAATTCAAGAAAATAATCACGTAGTTGGCATCGATAATGCTAAAAAAATGCTTGAAATTGCTAATCAAAAAAAAACTTCAGGTAATATCAGCTTTCAACTTGAAGATGCAGAAAATATGAGTTTTGAAAATGATTCTTTCAATGCTGCAACAGTAAGTTTTGGAGTAAGAAACTTTGAAGACTTATCCAAAGGACTAACTGAGATTAAAAGAATTTTAGTACCAGGAGGTAAATTAGTAATTCTCGAAACTGCAGTTCCATCATTCTTTATTTTAAGATTTGGATATTTTCTTTACACTAAGATGATTATTCCTCTAATTGGGAAAATTATTGCACAAAATAAAAATGCATACAAATACTTATCAAATTCAGCGCAACATTTTCCTTATGGTAAAGAGTTCAAAGTAATTTTGGAAAGAATTGGATTTGAAAATATCAAAATAAAATATTTATCTTTAGGGATAGTCAATATTTACTGCGCTACAAAGCCAAAGTAACTATTTTAAAATACCATTTTGAGTAATTATATAATCCATTTTTATATCATGATGCTCTTCAAATGAAGAATTTTCAAATTGAAAACTATACGCAAGACCAATACAAATTGTTGATTTTTTTTCTAAGAAAGTTCTGTCATAAAATCCGCCACCCATTCCTAGGCGGAATAATTGCTTATTAAACGCCACACAAGGAATTAAAGCCACATCGATATTAGATTGATCAAAAAATTCTTTATTTTTTGGTTCTAAGATTCCAAACTTATTTTTAATTAATTCTGCTTTAGAAATATATTCAGCAAACAAAATTTTATTTGAGTCATCTTGAATGACAGGAAGTAATACTTTTTTGTTTTTTGAATGAAGATATTTAATTATTTCAAGGGTAGATGCTTCATTGTCAAAAGGATAATATAATGCTATCGAATTATATGATAATTCATTAGAAAATTTTAACCATTGAGACAATAGATTATCCGACAATCTAGCAACATGAGCTTCAGAAAGAAGTGATCTCTCGTATCTTTTTTTATTTCTTAGCTTTTCTTTGATAGACATCTCAGAATACTAAAATAATATATAATCGGTGCAAAAAACCAAATAAGTTGAGGAATAATAGTTAACTCATTTCCATTAATAGTTATGAACACTGGATTATACCAGTTGTCGATAAATAACCACAGCTTACCATTACCATTAAGATCTACAAGAAACTCTGAAAAACTTCCCCATAAAATCATTATTATTAATGCATTTAAATTAAATTTGTATAAAAAATCTGACTGTTTAAGAATCCATTTTGAAAGGTAAACTCCGATAATAAAAATCAATCCATCAATAAATGAATAAGCAATATTTCTTACTAGAGGAAGATCAATTGGCCAATCAATTAATATTAAATGGAATGATTTTCCTGCTAATGAAAATGGAATTTCCCAGGATAGGCCAACTAAAACTCCAATAAAATACAGCGAGAAAGCTTCTTTCGAAATATACTTGAAATAATAAAGGACTATAAATGCTAAAGGTGTGATGTGACCAACAATAAAAGCAGTCCACATCATTTGATTAGCTGAAAGTATGTCCATTATTTTTTTATGATGGTTGTTCCAGCTTTACCGTCAATTGCATCTTGTAAACTATCAATATTGGTAATAATAACTTTCTTACCATGATGTTTTAAAAAGTGGATAGCAGAACGAATTTTTGGCCACATACTACCTTGCTGAAAATGACCTTCTTCTTGATATTGCTTAGCTTCTTCATCTGTCATGGTATCAATTGGTGTTTGATTATCTTTTCCATAATTCAAATACACTTGATTTATATCAGTAACTATGTAGTACTCATCAGCTCTTATGACTCTTCCAAGTTTTGCGGCCGTTAAATCTTTATCAATAACAGCATCAATCCCTTTAAAATTTTCATTATCATCTATAAAAACTGGAATACCTCCACCTCCAGCGGCTAAAACAACAATACCTGCATGTACTAAGGTTCTAATACTAATACCATGCATTACAAAGTCAGGATCAGGGGATGGTACTACTCTTCTCCATTCACCAGGGTCTTGTTCTTTTACAATCCAACCCATACTTTTTGCTCTTTTTTCAGCTTCTTGTTTTGAAAAACGTTTTCCCACAAACTTAGTTGGGTTTTTTAAAGATGGGTGGTTAGGATCAACTACAACCTGTGTAACCAAGGTTACCACTTCTTTGTCAATTTTTTCCTGATTTAAAATATTTTGAAATGTTTGCTGAATCATATAGCCGATAGTTCCTTGTGTACCAGCCACACAAATACCAAGAGGAATTGGTGGCACTTCATCTTGTGTTAAATCCATTCGTAGTAACTCATCTCCTACTTGAGGACCATTTCCATGCGTAATACAAATATTATAATCTTCCCTTAAAAATTTAATTATTTCTGTTAAGGATTTTCTAGTGTTGCCAAATTGCTCTTTAACAGTTCCAGCTTGTTGCTTATTGGAAAGAGCATTCCCTCCTAGTGCTATAATTGCAGTTTTTTCCATATGTTTTATTCTATCTTTCAGTGTAATTTAAAGATGTTATTATCATAAACAACATTTTTAATAAGGAGCATTTATGTCTTTTAAAAAGTATTTATTAATTATTATAATTTTATTATTCACAACAAATTGTTCAAATGATTCTCAAGAATTATCCATTGATTACGAAAAATATACACTAGACAATGGTCTTAAAGTCATTCTACATAAAGACAGTTCAGATCCCTTAGTTGCAATTTCTACCATTGTACATGTTGGATCAAATAGAGAAAAGCCAGGTAAGACTGGATTTGCTCACTTCTTTGAACACATGGCTTTTACTGCATCTGAAAATACTCCTCGAGGTGCAAACAGATTACTTATCCCTACTTGGGGTGGAAGCAGGAACGGTGGAACAAGCTTTGACTATACTATTTATTATGAAATAGTTCCAAAAGATGCATTAGAAAAATTAATGTGGATTGATTCAGATAGGCTTGGTTTTATGATTAATACGGTAGACGCTGAAACACTTGAAGGAGAAATTCAAGTGGTCAAAAATGAAAAAAGACAACGTGTAGACAATCAACCATATGGTCATAGCAGCGGTATTATACAAAAAGCACTTTACCCTCAAGGACATCCTTATAGTTGGTCAGTCATTGGAGAGCTTGAAGACTTACAAGCTGCAACCATAGAAGATGTAAAAGAATTTTATAACGAATTTTATGGCCCAAGTAATGCGACAGTAGTCATAGCAGGAGATATTGATTTTGATGAAACAAAGCAACTAGTTGAACGCTGGTTTGGGGAGATAAAGCCCAATGAAAATGTCATTGAAAAACCAGAAGTGAGACTAGTGACTTTGTCCGAGACTAAAAAATTATATCATTTAGATAAATATGCTCAGCTTCCTCAACTTTCTCTTACTTTTCCAAGCGTTGAACAGTATAGTAAAGATTCTTATGCTTTAAATACTTTAGGAGAAATTCTATCTGATGGAAGAAATTCTGTTTTCTACAAAGAAATTATTGAGAAACAAAAATTAGCTCCAGCAGCAAATGCATATAATTATTCAGCAGAAATTGCAGGACAATTTCAAATTACAGTACGTGCAAATCCTAGCACTCCTTTAAATGATGTACATGATGCTATCATGAAGGCATTGGAAAACTTTGAGCAGAATGGAGTAAGTGATAATGATTTAAAACGTATTAAAGCTGGACAAGAAACAGGATTTTATAATAGCATTTCTACAAATTTAAATAAAGCTAGACAGCTTGGATTCTATAATGAATATGCAGGAGATCCTGGATTTGTTTCTCAGGATATTGCAAATATTTTAGCTGTGACAGAAGAAGATGTAATGCGCGTGTATAATAAATACATCAAAGACCAACATGCTGTCATTTTAAGTGTAGTTCCTCAATCTCAACCTGAATTAATTCTAGATAATTCAGAAGAAGCATTTATCAAGGAAGAGCAAGTGGTTAGAGGAAAAGAAAAGCAATTTGATATGAAATACGGGCAAGAGAATAAGCCTTTTATAAAAACTGAAACAGAGTATGATAGATCTGAGCCCGCATTAGGTGAGTTGCCTCTTTTAACAATCCCTACAGTATGGACTAATGATTTATCCAATGGAACAAAACTATATGGAATAGAAAATTCTGAATTGCCTTTAGTACAATTTTATTTACGAATTGATGGAGGTCAATTATTAGATAAAGAAGGTAAAAAAGGAACGGCTAGCTTGGTTGCAAATCTGATGAATGAAGGAACAAAAACAAAAACTCCAGCAGAATTAGAAGAAGCGGTTGATCTCTTAGGCTCATCAATATCAATAAGTGCTGGTTTAGAAAGTATTAGTATATCTGGAAATAGCTTAAGTAGAAATCTTGAGAAAACTTTGGATTTAGTAAATGAAATTTTAACTGAACCAAGGTGGGATAATGAAGCATTTGAAATTGCTAAAACTAGAAGACTAGCTTCTATTCAACAGGTAAAAGGTAGTCCACAATCTTTAGCATTTAATGCTTTGAATAAAAGATTATATGGTGACAGTCATCCATCTGCGACACCACTAGGAGGAACTGCTGAAAGTGTTGAGTCAATCACAATGACTGACTTAAAAAACTATTTTAGTGCTAATATATCTCCGCAGGTTGCTCACTTCCACATTGTTGGAGATATCAATGAAAAAGAAGCTGTAAATATGTTAAACAATTTTAACAAAAAATGGAATGGGGATTCTGTTGAAATGCCAACAGTAGCAATGGTAGAGGCTCCATCAAAACCAATTGTATATTTTATTGATATACCTGATGCTAAACAATCTGCTATCACGGTAGGCACGCTAACTATTCCTGGCACAGATCCACTTTTATATCCTCTAAATGTTACTAATAACAGATTAGGCGGAGGAATGGAAGCTAGATTAATGAGAACTCTTCGTTTAGAAAAAGGTTATACTTACGGAGCAGGATCTTTCTTACGACCAAATAAATTTCAAACACCTTTTTATGCATACTCACAAGTACGTACAAATGTAACATTGGAATCATTGGAGATTTTTAGAGACTTAATTACCAACTATTCTTCCACCTATTTCCAAAATGACTTAGATGTTACAAAAAATAAGTTAATCAAAAGCAATGCTCTAAGATTTGAAACTCTTGGTAGCTTGCTTGATATGCTAGATAACATTAGTAAATATAACCTACCAATAGACTATATTGCTAATCAGCAAGATGTACTAACAGAAATGACTGTAGAAAATGTGCAACAATTAGCAAATGATTATCTAAATGGACAAAATATGATCTATGTTGTGGCAGGGGATGCTAACACTCAATTGGAATTAATTGAAAAATTAGGTTTTGGTAAACCAATCTTGTTAGATAGAGATGGTAATAGATTATAGTGCTTTAATATATTATAAAAAAAAATATTGTAGATTGTCAAAAATATCACGACAATATAGTTAATTACTTAAAAATGTAATAAAACGGAGATAAAATGATGAAAAATCTTAATAAATATATCTTTGCACTATTAGCTTTAATTTCTTTGAGCTTTGGACAAGTGAGCAAAGGAACAAAAACTATTGATGGTGGATTAGCCATTTTAGCAGCTGATGGCGATAATGTAACAATGATTGATTTATCGATAGGACAATTCTTGACTGATAATTTCTTAATTGAAGGAGCAGTTGAATATCTAAATGCAGATGAAAGTGCAACTAGCTTTGCATTAGCAGGTAGTTATTTTATGAATGAAAGAACATATGCTTCGCTCGGAATGATTATTCCAGAAGAAGGAGATGAAGAATTGACTGTTAGCTTGGGAATGTTATCACCTTTTATGATGAGTGAAAATGTTTACCTCAATCCTTCTTTAGGATATCTAACAGACTCAGAAATTTTTACACTAACTATCGGCTTGAGATTATTTTTTTAACTAAATAAATCTTAACACTAATTAAAAAGGCTACTTATTAGTAGCCTTTTTAATTATTTAATCGCATACAAAATTATTCAATTAAAAATCTTCGTCATCTCCGCCCATCATAATACCTGTTTCATTGCTTATAGATTCTGAATCTGAAGAGTCATTAGAATTTTGATCTCTCAGAAGGTCCGCATCTGAAGTATTTAAGGTTTCCTCAACAGCTCTACTTTTGTCTGCAAAATCTTTCGACCAAGCAACAACTACTCCAGCAATAGTATCTCCAGAAATAGGATGTGTTCCTGTCCATCTTTTCATTGGATACGAACGTAAATTATCTACTACAGACATTTTTGCTGCAACTACTTGCTCAAATCTATCTTCTGTAAAAAGATTTTGTGAACCATCAGCATATTCAGTGAGTTTCTCCGCATTTTCTGTTATTTCTTCTACTGAAATATCTTGAGCAACAAAATTTTTAAGGTTATCTCTTGCTTGATTTGCTGCTTTAGCATAGGCTCTATTCACTTCTGCGCTCTGTCTTCTAGATACTTTTCTTACTTCTGCTTGTCCAAAAGCAATAACTACATATTGTCCATTGCTATCAACTGTAGTGATAACACCAAGCCTAGGTATTAAATCTTTAGCTTCTTGCTTTTTAATTTTATCTAACGTTTTACTTGGTTTTGCAGGGTCTATATAAGCATTATTATCTTGCCCGATCATTGCAGCCAGCTTTTGATTTTCTGGAGAATATTTCATTAACACTGCAACTTCATAGTCGCCACCTTTTATTTGGCCTTCAACAATTTTACATATAGATAATCCTTTTAGCATGCCTGCTGCTAATTGTAGCCCTCTTGCAGAATACTCTTCTTCTACCATTTTCTCTTTCTGCTCTTGGTTCATGCTAGAAACTTCAGTTCTTGAAACACCCATTTCTATTAGTGCATTATCAACTTTTTCATTTGCTAACCTTTTTAACTTTGATAGCATGCTAGCTTTTTTTTGTGTATCTGGATCAGTGCCTTGACCAAAATCTTCGAAATATTTTGCACTTTCTTCAGAAGCAATTCTCATTCCTTGCAATCTTACAAACTCAGCTTTAGCTTGAAGCACCGCTTTTCTAAAAGCAACATTTCTACTTGTGATAAAGCCTCGGCTTCCACTTGAAATCACTGTTGTTGCTGATCCAATTTGATAAATTGAATTATCAGCATTGACTTCTCCAATTATCTTTCCTTTTTTTCCAAGCTTCTTGCTTGCATAATCATATAAGACACTGGATGGAAATTTTTCAATATCTGCCGCTGCATTTTGGACTTCTTTCATTGCTTCAGAATTAGCTAAATCTTTTGCAGATTGATTTTCTTGCGCAATAACACCACACAATAAAAGTGATGCACTAATAATTAACTTGAAATATTTTTTCATTTTATTCTTCTCCATAATTTGGCTTTTACCAAATTTCTTCTAATTTTTCTTTTTCTTTCTTTCTTTTTTCTTGAACTTTCTTTTTCGTGCTATTCTTTTGAGCGCTTTTAGAGATTGATCTAAGAATTAATGATTTTGGCTTAAAGGTAGACTCTAAGTTTTCTACAGACGTTTTTATAATTTTTCCGTAAGACATTTTTGACGTCACATTAACAATTTCAACTTCTCCAATAACAGTTTCTTTTCTTCCAAGACTTTCTTTTGTATATGAGTCTCTAATCTTATCTCCATATTGAATCAAATTATACCTATCACCTACTTTGACTATATCTCCTCCAGTACCAACGGTAATTTCATTCCCATTAATACTTTCTATAACCATTGGATATATAGCTTCTAAAATTTTAACTCCAATCATTTTAGAAGCATTGGATATCGATTTTTCAAATATTAAGTCTGAGGTATCGCTAAATCTTAAGCCATCATCTACTCTGGCATTAAATGTTTCTGCAAACTTAATCTGCCCAGTTGCTGCATCTACAATTCTATAATTTATAGAAGCATTTGCTTGAATCGATCTTAATACAGTATCAGATGACATCATTTTTCTACTAACTTTTCTAATATTTAAGCTATTTACTGTACCAACGAGCATATAGTCTGCAAAGAGCTCCTGACCGATTTTAACTAATTCAGTAGTTGGAACATTACCAGATGATAACAGCTTTCTTTCGCTAGATAATTGATCTTGATATTGTCTATCTAAAACAGTGAATTTTCGAGTCTGTACCAAATAAGTGGATATACCATTACTCAATTCTTGGCTAACGGCACTTCCATTATATTTTGTAGATTCAAAATAGCAACAATCCCCTCTGAAATTCATATCTGTGACAGCAATTCGTTTTCTGTTTGCAGATTTAGATTTCTTGAATACAGCTACAGAAACTAATAACTTAATTTCGAAAAGACCGTCAGCATTCTTTGTAGAAGAAACTACTTCATAGCCCTGAACAATTCCTTTTGTTTTCTCTCGAATTTGGCTTTGATAATCTTCTGAGCTGTAGTAAGAATCTTCTTTATTTGTTGAAACTGATAGCTCTGATGTATTTAAAACACTCTCAGATTCAATAGATCTTCCATTAACCATGCCAATCGCATCAACTAATCCCTGATTTATCCCTTTATAATAACTGACACTATAAGCTGTTACAGGAACTTTTTTAACCTGAGAAAAACAGTAGCTCGTGCTTATAAGAATGAATATTAATACTAATCTTTTAAAACTCATATATTCTATAAATTATGAGGTTAGATTCATTCTTTTAACCAACTTCCTCTTCATCCATGCTAGAATCTATTTTGATGTTTTCAGCTTTCTTAGTATCTAAACCATTTGCCTTAGAATAGGTCATTAAGTCTTTAGTAGACTTTCCTAAGGTTATAATTAGTGCTGGTACATTCTTAACTAGGAATAACCCGACTTCGAGCGTTTTTTTAACTTCCATTATCTTCCAAGGTTGAGATTGTACTGACTTAATTTGATATTCTGCATTTTTTGCAAATTGCTCAATAGGTTTTGCTAAAGCAATTGTTTGTATTGCACCCTCTGTAAATGGAACTAAAGCTTGTCCATACAATTTTTTGGCTTCAGCAGACATTTCATTTTTTTGCTTAAATATTTCTTGCTGAGATTTTGCAGTTTCTTTAACAAGCGCGACTTGGCCTTTTAAAACTTTAGTATCTGCTCCATCAATAGACTCTGAAACATTTTTTAGTTGAGCAGCAAGCTCTTTGTTTCCTTCTGCCTCCGCAATCAAAGATTGAGCAGCTGCAAGCTTAGCAATAGCGTTAGCAGTCATTAAAACCACTGCTTCTGATGTGATGGCGGTTTGTGCATCAGCATCATCTGATGCTGGCTCTGCAACTTTTTCCAACGTATCACCAAGATTTTTTAATTTTTTCTTCCATGCCTGCGCTTCAAGTGTTGAAGTTGAAATAAACAGTACCACAAAAAGAAAAATTAAGTGTTTTGTAATTTTCATAGTATCCTCTTTTTTTTTATATAAAAATTTTAATTTAATTTAAAAAATAGCGATGTCGTAACAAGCTCGAATGCTTTATTTAATCCAGCTTTTTCTGCTAACACATCTGTTTCACCAAAAGCGGATTGTATCTCCGGACCTACTGACGCTACTGCTTCAGCACCAAAGAAATCATCAATTCTGTATAATTGCACATTGACTAACACTTCTGACTTAAATACGCCTGTATCAGGATCAATTCTTGGGGTACCAGAATCAACAGTACCTAAAAGAAAATAATTCAGCTTTCCTCTGCCGATATCAATAATTAAGTTGATAATTTCTTCTTTAGTCTGCGGAGATATATTTGCTCCATAATCTCCAACTTTTCCTGAAAATTGATCTAAAACTTTCTTTAAAAATTCATCATAACCATTTCTGGTTGCCATACTTTCTAATCTTGCAGCACTAAAAGTTCGCATTTTAAGTGGCTGTAATAAATTATTAATTTGTGCGTCAGCATCATTCAAATCTCCAATGTCATACTTTCTTTTTGCACTCTTTGTTACTGTGCTTCCGCCGCTAGATTCAATATTTCTTTGAGAAGAAGAACTTGAAATTGAAACAGAATCACCATCCTGGTTTACTATTTCATCAACGTCATTCGATTGACTTTTTTCTGTAACTTTAGTATCTCTCGCTTTAAATGTTATTAATTCAGTAGTTTTTCTTGGAACTACTAACACTACTACCCCTTGATTTGCCAAACTTTTTGAACCTTCAGAAGAAACTGTTGAAGTTAATTCATTATCAACCTTTCTATTATTAATAGAGGCTCTTAAGAAGATAGAATAAGTTCTAGTTTTCTCACTACATTCAGAATCAATTATATCAAAACTAATCACGTAGTTATCTAAGCTATTTACAAATTTAGATTCATTTTTATAATAAGCTTTAGATTTGTCAGGAGAAAACTTAGAAACGTAGCTATTCCATGCTGCAAGCTTAGCTTTTGATATTGCTTGAACATGGATTTTTTTATCATAAGGCCTACCCGTCTCCTTGACACACACTCTTCTGCCTTTACCAAGAGTTAATGTAGTAGATCCTTTCTCTTGAACAGTTTGTGCAAAAGAAATACTATTTAGTATAATAATAGCTAGAAAAGTAAATATTTTTAATTTTTTTATCATAATAAATAATAATAGTGAAAAAGTTCCTTATTGACAATAATAAATAATAAAAAGGATTAATCGTCTTAAATTTTTTCGTTGCAAATTTTTTAAATAATTAACTATTTTAACATGTGCTTAAAAAAATACAATTACATCTACTTATAATTCTATTAATTTCTTCAATCTATTCTCAGGGAGAAGAGGTCCAAGAAACTAAATTGAATTTGCAATGGTCCGGAATATCTTATATTAATCCAAATGTTGAAATAAGCAAAAAATACCCCAACTTAACTAAACTTGAACCATATTTAAGAAAATTGGTAACAAATAAATTAAAGGAATTGGATAATCTAAACTTTAATTTAAATATTAATCCATCGGGAAGTTTTAGAGATGGATCTCTTGCAATGTTACTAGCTATTGATGCAGAATCTGCAACTAAGCTGAACAAGAGAGTTCTTAATATTGATAAATGTTTTAATTCTTACTACGTCTCAATGCAACTTATTATCTTTGATCCTTCCAGTTCCTCTATTTTACAAATTATCCCCTTTAATATGAGAAGACCTTATCTTGATGATAATGCGTGCAGTTCAAATGCAAAACTTGATTTATTTAGATTTACACAATTTATATTAAACCTAGATATTGATAAAAATGAACAGCAATCATATCTCAATAAATCAGATAATAAAATGATTGAGTCGTTGATAGAGCTTAGTGAAAAAAATGATTCTTTTTTAAATCCAAGCAGTTACTTTAATCCTATACTATCAAGTATTAGCCGATTGAATTTAGAGGCAATTAAAAATACAAATTTTTATGTAGGTGTATCGAAAGTTGTCTTTACAAGAACTTCATTGGATCAACTTTCTGGAAAGAAAGATTTTGAAATGAATAATTATTTTTTATCCCCAGAAGGATTTGATAAGGATAGTTACAAAGTTTACGTTGGGCAGCAATTTGTTAAACGATTTAGCCAGCAGTTTAATTATCCTTTGGTTCCTTTCATAAAAGGTCGTGCGCTCGGAAGAGACTTAGCAATAAAATTTTCAGATTCAACAGAACTTCTAAATCTTCAATTACCAGAACTTGATTGGGGCTTTAAGATCAAGATTAGAGGTTTTAAAAAAGTGTTGCTCGATGAGTCTAGTTCTCGTCAAGCGTTAGCCTGGGCTGCATTTGGAAATATTACATTTCAAAGTGTTGGTTTTAAAGATTTTGACTCAATAAATATTCAACATGTGTATTCAAAAGAAGTGAATAAAGGTGATGAAATTGATGATTGGGATAATTTTGATATTTCAACACAATTCTTTCTAAAGAACTATATTGAGAATATAAACAATGTTAATAAAAAGTGGATCTCAGATAATACAGAATATAAGTACAAAGATTTCATGAAATTTTCAAAATTAGTAAAAGAAAAGCTTAAACTTTAATTTTTTACTATTAAATCCTAATAATATTAAATATTTAAACTTTATTAAAAAAAATGCTATATTAAATAAACTAACCAAATTACGGAGGATACTAATGAGTAAAATTGGAAAATTAATAGTTGTAATGATCATGGTTTCATCTTTTGCTTTTAGTCAGCAAGGACAAACTTTAATGAATGGTGGCTTTAGCTACACTAAAGCTAAAGACGTAGATGCTACTATGTTACTTAGTCTAGAGTATGGTGGATTTGTTGCTGATAGTTGGCTTCTTAGTGGCGCAGTAATGCATCAAGATACAGGTGCAGATAGTGATACAATGTTTGAATTAGGTGTTGACTGGTTTATTACTGAAAAATGGCATGTTGGTATAAGACATAACGAAACATGGGAAGATGAAGCTCTAAGAATTGGTATGTTTATGCCTTTCAAAGAGAGTGGAAACGTATATCTTCACCCACATTTTGTGAGATGGATGGATATGGAAGTTAATCAAGTCAATGTTGGATTATCTCTTTGGTTTTAAAAAAGTAATTTTTTAAAAATTCAAAGATAAGTAATAAAAGGCGCATAGAAATATGCGCCTTTTATTTTTTGAAACGCTTTCTAAACTTCTTTTTCTTTTTAGATTTTTTGATTGGCTGCATATCATTGGTCGGTTCAAAACCTTCCACAGTATACATTGGTAATTTTTGACTTAAAAGTTGCTGAATATCTCTCAATAATTTTTGTTGATCACTGCAAACAAATGATATGGCTTTCCCTGATTTTCCAGCTCTTCCTGTTCTACCAATTCTATGTATATAGTCTTTTGCAACACTTGGGAGGTCAAAATTCACCACTTGATTCATGTTTTTAATATCTATTCCTCTGGCTGCAACATCAGTTGCCACTAATATTTGAATATGATTTTTCTTAAACTTATTTAAGGCTTTTGTTCGATAGTTCTGCGTTTTGTTGCTATGAATTGCAACTGCAGTGATCTTGGCATTAATCAGTTTTTTGGTAAGTCTATTCGCTCCATGTTTTGTTCTAGTAAAAACAAGTGCTTGATTCCATTTTTCATTTTTTATCAAATGAATGAGAAGTTTTGCTTTATTACTCGCATCTACAGGATGACAATAGTGCTCAATATTTTTTCCAGTTTCATTGTCTTTAGCAACTGATATCTCTACAGGATTGTTTGAAAATTGCTTAACCAATGACCTAAATGGATCAGAAAATGTAGCTGTGAACATTAAATTTTGCCTTTTTTTAGGAAGATATTTATCAATTTTTTTTATATCGTTAATAAAACCCATATCAAGCATTTGATCAGCTTCGTCCAGTACAAGAATTTTTATTTTGCTAAAATTAATTGCTTTCTGATGATACAAGTCTAACAGTCTACCAGGTGTGGCAACCATAATATCTATACCATTGTTGATAGCTTGTTTTTGATTCACATCTGAAACGCCTCCATAGATTGCTATAGATTTTAAAGATAAGTGCTTACCATACGATTTGATATTATCATGAACCTGTGATGCCAACTCTCTGGTTGGCGTAACAATTAAAGCATTTAATTCATGATTATTTTTGTCTTCTTGTATATTCGACAAAATTTCTAAAATAGGAAGGGTAAAACAAGCTGTTTTTCCAGTACCTGTTTGCGCTGCAGCCATTACATCTTTTTGTTTAATAATTGATGATATTGCCAGCTTTTGAATTGGGGTTGGTTCTTTATACCCTTTTTGCTTAAGTGCTTTAAGAATAGGTTCTTTCAAACCAATGTTTTTGAAAGACATAATTATTTTACTACCATATGATGTGCAATATACAACAAAGCCATAACTATGATAGTCTTTATTTCAAATTATTTAATTGATTTAAAAAGGATTATCTGAGTAGTCTTTTTTTTCTTAAAAAGTATATTAATAATTAAAATATTATAAAATATAGTATACGAAAAAGGGGCTAATTAAAGCCCCTTTTGATAACTATTATTCTACAATTTCTCTGTTAGAATAAACTGCTCATTGAAAAACCAATAATCAGCTGATTGAAAATTAATAGATCATCAATTTTAGTAATGCTTCTTTGATATCCAAGATTCAATTCACTTCTATTCCCAACTGGAAAAGAAAGTCCTAGCATTATGCTTAAATCATTATCATCTATATCCACGTCACCAGATACTTGATCATACATATAACCATCCTCAGAATCAGTCACGCTTGCTTCATATTCTGCATTTGTAAGCATAGCAAACGAAGGTCCAATCCACAGATTGGCATTACCCATTTGAGTTAGGTGGTATTTTGCCCAAAATTCGAATCCTGAAATATCATATGATATTTTGTCTTGGTATCCATCATATTCATCTTTATATCCAAACCCTCTTTTTGTATACCCTATTCCTGCAGTCCATTTTTCATTTAACGGAAATTGATAACCTAAATTGAAACCCATTTCTCTCTCGTCTGCTGAATCCCCGTCAGCTGATCCTCCCATACTTAATAAACTACCATACGCAGATCCCTCAGAAAAGCCATACGCTTCTCCGTCTTGTGCATAAGTAAATGAAAGCATTATTAGTGCTAAACAAATAGCTTTTTTCATATTTTCTCCTTTTTTTTAAACTCTATCAAAACCTAATTCTCTTTATACCGAATTGCTATACATTTAAATGACTTCGAAGTTGAAGTTGCCCAGATACCATTTCCATAATAACCACCTTCTGACCTTGAATCGTTAGACTCAATAATGATGGCATCAGCTCCAATTGCTAAAGCTTTCTCAATCAAACCAGCTATCATCTTTTCATCTCTAACAAAATCTCCATCTCCAGTTTCTGCATTAAGGTATGCAATTTCCACATACTCTTGCGGGATTTGGTCTCTACTAAAAAAAGTAGCAACAGGTTTATCAGTTCTGTAAAAAGAATGGCCTCCTAGAGGGATGGCGCTAACGCTTACACAGCCAAAAATGACTATTGATAATACTAATGATAAAATTATTTTTTTGTTCATTGAATATCCTTCCTTAAAAAGCTTAATTCAAAATACAATTGATATAAATTAATACTATAAAAATCTAGATATAAAAACAATATTAAAGAAAAGAGCAGCTGAAGCAGTCTTTTTTTTCTCAAGTTATAGCTTAAACCGTGGGCGATGCAGGATTCGAACCTGCGACATCCTGCGTGTAAAGAAGGCAGTCTGTCGTCGGTAGAATCTAAATCTTTATCCTAAGTTGTAGAATAGTTGGTATACATCAACTAAAATTCTTTAGAACTAATAAGCTTACCATCCAAATATATTTTCTCTAATATAATTTGTCCATTCTTTGAATAATGTAACTCCTTTATTGAATCATCTTCATATGACTCAATTGATTCATATGATAAGAATCCCTTGATATAATATTCTGTAATTTTTGAGAGTTTGTTACATTGCTCTGGAAAGTAATTTTTAGCGCACATTCCTTCATATCTTACTCTTCTACTTTCTTTAAAAGCTTCGTATGGATATGGAGTATATGATGTTTTTGTTTCTAGTGCTTCGCCAAAATTAAGTCCAACGATATTTCCGTACATATTAGGGACATTTTGTCCATAATTATCTTGTACAACAATGGTAACAAAGTATTTGGCTTCGTTATCATAACTAACATAAGGGCCGTCAAAATATCCATCATTCATTTGGTAATGAGTCATAAGTTTTCCAGATATTTTATTAAACTTTTTTGAGGAACCATTCATCAAACCATTTTTAAAGTTTTGTTCCAAGAAAAGAATACCATCAACCGTATATTTTTTTAACTCACCGTCTAATTTGCCTTCATTATTGAAGTACATTGTTTTAAAAACTTGCTCATCGTAATATTCTTCATCGGAAAAAGTATAATATCCTTTTAATGAATCAGCAAGTAAAGTAGGGGAAAAAAGTAAAATTGATTGGTTTATAATTGAATTTTTTTCCTGGTGAATTTTTCCAATTGATAAATCAGATAAACCTATATTTGAAATTACACGGTTTCCATAAAAATTTTCTTCGTCAGTAAAATAAGAAGCTAGATCATAGGTAGCTGACTGAACTTCAGTTAATGAAACATCTTCTTGGGCTTTTTCGAATTTGGAATTAGTAAATTTCCCAACATATAATAAATTATCATCATACCTTGAAAATAATTTAAGCGCACCGCCAGAAGTAAAATCAAAATCAGCTCTTAAAAAATATTGCTTTTCATCATCTAATTTTTCATACTGTTTATAGAACTTGTTTAAAATACCTTCTTTAAATTGTGTATCAATTTTTAATTGACCATCGCTAAAATATTCTTTGTAAGACTTATTTAATAAGCCATTTTTAAAACTTGTATCAATTTTTAATTGACCATCGCTAAAATATTCTTTGTAAGACTTATTTAATAAGCCATTTTTAAAACTTGTATCAATTTTTAATTGACCATCGCTAAAATATTCTTTATATGCACCTGATTTAATACCATTTTTATATGTCACTAAGACTTGACCCAAATCAATTTTATTTCCTCTATAATCAATTTTCCCGTGAATCTTACCTTTTTTAATTTTTATTTTTGCACCACCTACATCAAAATAATTCAAAACTTTTCCAGAAAAAGGTCTTGTTGATAATCCTTCGTAAAATAAACCATCTTCCTTTAAATGTATTTCTCTAACGAAATATGATATCCTCTGCCAATAATAGTCATCATCTATTGTTAAATCTTCATATCTTTTGTCAAAAAGTTCTTGTGAAACATTCAAAAAATCATTTAGTAGATTTTGTTGATCATCTGTAAGCTGATTTTTATGAATTAAATCATAATAATTTTGATTGGGATATGTTAATGTACTTGTAACTACCTGATAAGGCATTAAAAATGATAAACTTCCGCGGAAAAATATTACGAAAGCAACTATAATAATAATGTATTCCTTATATTTTTTCATAAAGATATTTAATCTTTTACAAAAGTATTGAAAACAATTGTTACAGCATGCAAGATTAATAAATATCCAATAAGCTTGAAAACATTAGAAATGTAACTTATATCAAATCCATATGTTGCACTAAAAATGCATTGTATGCCAACATAGAGAGCGAAAAATGGTAAGATTTTTTCAAGTTTTTGTATGTAAGGTTTTAATTTTTTTAATTGATCCATTTAATAAATTATTAATTAATTTTTAATATTTAAAGATATAATATTTACAATATGTGCTTGTTATATATACATCCTACCCCCCTTGATTCTTGTTTAGGTTGAAAATTATAACAAGGTTGAAATAATAGTAGTTGGCATAATAGTTGGCAGTATTTTTGTCCTCTTATGTACCGATTTAGGCATATTAGATACAAGAAAGGGACATTTAAATTATGTCCCTTCTTGTCGTCTATACTCTACGATTTCTAACGATGTGGGCGATGAGAGATTCGAACTCCCGACATCCTGCGTGTAAAGCAGGCGCTCTGACCAGCTGAGCTAATCGCCCGAGTCGAAAAGTTAAACTACAATACAAGAAATTCCAAAAAAATTTGTTTATATTATTAAAGTTTTAAAAATCAAAAAAAGGGGATTAAAATGGAAACAAGTTTAGCCTTTACAATCATTGCCGGTGCATTAATTTGATGAAACTAATTATTTGAGAAAAATTGCCAAATAATTTGCTCAAAAGATAAGCCGCTTAAGGTCATATCAAACCAGTCATGTCCACCATTAACTACTTTAAGAAGTATTGCTTCCGTATCATTATCGCCATTGGCATAAAGATACCTTTCGATATTACCTTCCGTAATTACTTCAGGAGTAGAATCAGCATTATTATATCCTGCCCAGTATGAAATTGTTGAATCAACAGACATCATATACCCTTCAATACCATTGTAAGGACGAGAACCATCATTAGTGCCATTGACAATTAGCACAGAAGTTGCATGAGAAGGTGAACATTCACTTGGGTCATACATTGGCATCAATCCTGACACTGGAGCAATAGCGGTAATTAAAGAACTTTGAAAACATGCCATAGAATATGAAAAATCAGCACCATTTGAATAGCCAGTTAAAAATACCCTACTTGAATCAATATTATAATTTCCAATTAGCTCATAAAGTAAGGCTCCAAAAAATCCTATATCATCTTGGCTGCATTTATTGTCACCGCCAGGAGGATTTGTATTCCAAGTAGTTCCTCCGTTACATATTAAGGCTTGAGGATAAACAATAATAAAGTTATACTGATCAGCTAGAGATCTAAAATCAGCAGTATTTATAAAATATTGGCTATATCCACCAAAACCATGAAACGCAAATAGAATAGGCATAGGTGAATTGTTATTATTATAGTCTTGAGGAATATAAATTAAATATTCTCTGTTTTCATTATCATACATCATCGATTGGCTAGATAATCCAGTTTCTACATTAGTTTCTGGCTCTGTAATAGTAATTGCATCATTTTGAGTATAGGTGCTTTGACCGCCAGGTCCAGTTACAATTAAAGATACATCGTACGTTCCGGAAGTTTCATAAGTATGGGTAAATGAATAATAATTGCTTTCATAATCTGCATCATCATCTACGTTCCATAACCAAGAATTGATTTCACCAGTAGATGTACTTGTAAATGTAATGTCAAATGGAGCTTCCCCTCCATATGATGAAACAGTAAAACTCGCAACAGGTTCAGGAATGACTCCACCACCAGTTCCTCCTGAATTTTCACCCGAAGTATCATCTCCAACATCTTCAACAGACTGGGTAGAACTGCCACCTGAGCAAGAAAGCATTATTGAAATAAAAATAAGAGTGATAAATCTATAAATAAACTTCCCCATAATAAAATTTAATTAAAAAGCTTTTATATATTCAATCTCTAAAGAAAAATTGCCTTCTTGCTTATCAGAAATAAGAATACCCATAGAATTGACTTTGTGAACTTTTAATTTTTGTGCTCTAATGCTTCTACCAAAGTAATAAGGCTTGAAATTTTCAACTGGGATTTCAATATTCATCCATTGATCTTTAGTAGTTTTAAAATCAGCAGAATAGTTAGCATAGCTACCCTTCATTGTCAGACGGAATTTATAGATATTACCATCACCTTTTACTCTAATTAGAAATACAGAAGATCCTTTTAGTTGATTTCCATCAAATCCTCTTCTAATAGATGCAAATCCACCATTATTTTCTAAGGAAACATTACCAGCAAAAATAATATTATTTGCTTCATTAAGAAAAATATTGGACTGTGAAATACCTCCCATAACACCATCATTTACTATCCCCCATTTATCAACTCCAATATTATCTGATGGTTTTACCATAGTAACATTTTGAGAAAGAATAGCTGTCTGAAATAATAAACAGATGATAAGATAAAATAAATTTTTCATGGATGGAGTGTGGGCGATGCAGGATTCGAACCTGCGACATCCTGCGTGTAAAGCAGGCGCTCTGACCAGCTGAGCTAATCGCCCGAGCGAAAAGTTAAACTACAATACAAGAAATTCCAAAAAAATTTGTTTATATTATTAAAGTTTAAAAAAATAAAAAAAAGGGGATTAAAATGGAAACAAGTTTAGCATTTACAATCATTGCTGT
>JBJKZP010000012.1:0-59147 GCA_045560235.1 Fidelibacterota bacterium
ATATCTTGCTTAATCATTCAAAATAAATTGTTAGTTTTTGACCAGGATAAATTGTAGAAGATTTCATACTATTCCAACTTTTAATTTTTGCTACAGTAGTGCTATTTTTCTTAGCAATCTTACCCAAATTATCTCCAGTTTTGACAATATAAACATTTTTCTTAGGAGTATCCTTAACTGGTTGTCCTTTAACAAATAAAGTTAATTTTTGTCCAGGATAAATATTTGAACTTGAACCCATGTTATTCCACTTTCTAATCTCGCTTGCCCTTGTATTAAAATCTTCGGCTATATGTCCAAGAGTATCACCCTTTTTAACTTTGTATATTTTCTTTTCAGGGTAATTAGAATACAATCCACCCTTTACTGGAATTTTTAATCTTTGACCAATTGATAATTTGTTTATGTTAGAAATATTATTTATTGTCTGTAAATCAGCAACTAACACTCGATATTTTGAAGCAATAGATATTAAATTTTCCCCCTTTTGCACTCTATGCTCTACTTTTTGAACAGCAAACTTTTCATCATCGGGAATAGCGTTAAATTTTTTATAAAAAGATTCTTTTTTTCCCAAAGGAATATTGAGGGAGTAAGGACCATTATTAGGAGTAGCTGGTTGTCTTAACTCAGGATTTAGTTTTTTAATGGTGCTAACTTTTGTACCTGCTGCTTTTGCTAACACATTTAAATCAGAACTCTTCTCAATTTTTACTTCATCAAACTTTAATGGGTTATTTCTAGGAATCTTAAATCCATACTTTTCTGGATTCTGTAAAATAATGGCTGAGGAAAGATAATATGGGATATAATTTTTTGTATCCTTTGGCAAAGAATATAATTGCCAGTAATCAGATGTTTCATGCAATTTTAGAGCTCTATTAACTCTTCCTGGTCCTGTATTATATGCTGAAAGAACCAAGTACCAATCTTCAAATTCTTTATATAAATCTTTAAAGTATTTTGCTGCAGCATGAGTTGATTTAATCGGATCTTGTCTTTCATCGATATACCAATTTCTATCTAATCCATACTGCTTTCCTGTTGAATACATAAATTGCCACATTCCTACAGCTTTTGCTTTAGAAATAGCCTTTGGATCAAAACCAGATTCAATCATTGAAACAACAATTAACTCCTCAGGCAGATCATACTGTTCAAGAATTGGTAACATTAAATCTTTATACTGGACATATCTTCTTAACCAAATATTAAATCCTTTTCGCCCCTTGCCTTGAAAATATCTTATATAACTTTCAACTTGAGAGTTAGTAACTAATGGGATATGCCCTTCCCTATCATCGATTATAGTAAATTTTGTCATACCCATTTCAATTGATTCATTTTCGGATGTTAGTTCAGCTATATCTCTTCTAATTAAATCAGCTGTTAATATTTGAGTGGAGGCATCAATTGTATTTAATCTTGTAGTGTAAATTTTAACAAAATCATCTTGGAACTTTTCAAATTCGATTTTATCAAGTTCTTCTCTAACACCTATTTGTTCAACATCTGATAAAAGATCAAAAACCTTTTTAATATTGTATATCACCTCAACTGTATCTGCATTAACATCAGCAATAATTGCGTCAGATAGAAATTGCTTTGCTTCATCTAAAATAGAAGTAATTCTGTTTGATGTTCCAAGAAAAGAAATATCATCAGTATTCATAAATGGTTTTTTTGGCTTCTGTGATAGGCTTTGTGCAAACAATGTTGATAATAATACTAAAACAATTATTGTATATTTTTTTGCCATAAAGTTTGTGAAATTATTTGTAATAAATCTGATAATCAAGTTAGGGTTTTTATTTTTTTCATTTATTAATCGAAGTATTTGTAAGTTATTTTTTATTATATACCTCATATCAAAAATTGTACATTTTTATAATATCAGTTTTAATTAGGTTTGTTAGGTCTACTCTATCCTTATAAGTGAAATTTTTAGAATTAATAGGTTTGCCAAATTCAATAACAACTTCGTTCTTAGAGAAATCAAATATTCTTTTTTTTGTCCATTTAAAACTACCAGAAATTGCTACTGGCACAATTGGCATTTTTGTATTTAAACCAAGAACACTAGGTCCTTTTTTAAACTCTTGAAGATTTCCATCTTTTGTGCGAGTTCCTTCAGGAAAAACTGCAATAGATCGTGGAATTTTTTTGATATCGCTAGTAAGCTTATTCATTGATTTAATTGCATCCTCATTATTTTTTCGATCAACAAATATAAATCCAGCTTTATCAATTATGGATTTAAAAATAGGAATTTTACTTAATTCTTTTTTTGCAATAAATACCGTATATCGATTAGTTGCAATCAACAATAAAGGAATGTCTATTAAGGATGCATGATTAGCTGAAAAAATATAATTTTTATCATTTGATAAATTATTTTCTCCTTTAACAACAAGCTTTATATTGAAAATTAAAGATAAAGTTTTCCCCCAAATAATTCCAAAAAATTTGAAGAAACTTTTTTTTCCAGTAATAGAAATTACAATAAATGAACTAAACCCAAAAAGAAATGTCCAAAAAATGAGATTTAAATAAATCCATATTAAGCGCAATTATTTTATCTCCGATTTTCCCATATATGGCTGAAGACAATCTGGTATGCTTATTGAACCATCTTCATTCTGATGGGTTTCTATAAAAGCAGCAAAAATTCTTGGAGTTGCTAAACCTGAACCATTTAATGTGTGAAGGAAATCAAGCTTACCGTCACTATTTTTGTATCTTATATTTCCTCTTCTCGATTGAAAGTCTTCAAAATTACTACATGATGATACCTCAAGCCATTTTTTCTCACCTGGAGCCCAAACCTCTAAATCAAAACATTTAGCTGCAGCAAAACTTAAATCACCTGCACATAGTTCAATAGTTCGATAATTAAGCTCTAACAAATCTAATATATTCGTTGCTTGCTTAACCAATAATTCTAACTCTTTGTAAGAGTTGTTAGGTTCAACAAATTTTACAAGCTCTACCTTATTGAATTGATGTACTCTTAAAAGCCCTCTAGTATCTTTTCCGTATGAACCCGCTTCTCTTCTAAAACAACTTGAATATCCAAGATAATATTTTGGTAAATCATTCTCGTTTAGAACATCATCTTTATGAATGTTAGTTAAAGAAACTTCGGCAGTTGGAATTAAAAATAAATCGTCTTTTTCAATATGATACATATCTTCAGAAAATTTAGGTAATTGACCTGTTGTAATTGCAGATTCAGGTTTTACCAAAAAAGGGGTGAAAAACTCGGTATAATTAAAGTTTTTTAAATGATAATCTATCATAAAGTTTATTAGAGCTCTTTCTAAGAGCGCACCATCACCTTTGTAAAGCGGAAACCCACTACCAGACATTTTAGCTGCTACTTCGAAATCAAGGATATCTAATTGTTTACCAAGCTCAATATGATCTTTAATTTCAAAACTAAAATCTTTTTTTATTCCATGTTCATGAACTATGACGTTATCTTTTTCAGATAGACCATTAGGAACAGTTTCATGAGGCGTATTAGGTAACTCTAATAAAGCATTTTTTAAATTGGACGAAAGATCTCTTTGCTCTTTTTCTAAATCTTTTATTTTATCTGATAATACTTTTAAATCTTTGAAGACGAGCTCAGCAGAGTCACCTTTAGATTTTAAAATACCTACTTCTTTAGACTTACTGTTTTGCTCTGCCTGAAGATCATTAAGCTTCGTTGTTAAGGCTTTTAAATTATTATCTAAGTGCAATATGTGATCAATAGATAAATCCTTATCTTTTCTAATAAGCGATTTCTTTACATTTTCGCTATTATTTCTAATTTTTTTAATGTCTAACATGTTATGAATTTACTCAATTAATCATATAAATTAACATTTATAGTATCAACCAGTTTGCTCTCATTTTTAATGTTTATTATATATTCTCCAGATTTTTGAAGAAGCGCTGAGCTAAAGTAATATCCCGAAATTGGATTATACAATAACTTTAATTCCTTGATAATCTCTTGATCTTTAATTATCTGTGCACTTAGAGTTTGAATTTCATTATCAAGAACATTTGAATATCCATAGAATAAGAAAGGTTGCTCACTTCTATTATCCTTGCTACCAAGAAAGAAAGAATATTTTACATTACTATCTAATAAAATCCACTCAATTATATCATTGAAACTTTCTAAGTTATTGTTTGATAAATTATAAAATTCATCTGTCAAAATAAGCGAAGATTTAAAAGAGTCTTTAGAAAACCTAGTAAACGATTGTAAGGCTTGCAGCTCACTTTCCTCATTCAATTTTAATCCAAATATTGGCAAAAACTTCTCAAGTGAAATAAAATCTCTATCTAAGTGAGAATTAATAATTAGTGAACTTTTTTCACTATATATTTTCTTTAAAAAAAGATTAAGCCACTTATCTGACACTGGCTTGATCGGAAAGTTGTCTAAAATAATAATATCGTATTTATTAAACCAAAAATTTGTTATATCTAAATCTCCATTAAGCGGATCTGGATAATAATGTGAGAATTCAGCGTTAATGCTGTTTAGAATAAATGGGGTATTAAAATTTAATTTTCCAGTCAAAATAGCAATTTTAGGCTTTTCAATTTTTAGAGAGCTTTTGAAAGAATATCTGTTATTAGAAATATCTTTTTCAGAATTGAGAGCGGAAATACTAATCTCAAAATCTTTATTAAAGTCTATATTTTCGGATATAAGAAATGATTGAGAAAAATTTGATATATTTTTTTTTAAGAAAAATTCGCTTGATGCAACCAAATTTTTATCATTTGTTAATGCTATCTGAACATTACCCTCTCCATTCATATTTGAAATTTCAGTATCAATATAAATTGAATTTTTATCATATTGATTTGGATATATTAAAACATTCTTTATAGATATATCTACTATATCTTGGACAGAACTCAATTCAGGTATTTCCTGAATTATACTATCCGATAAAACAGGTTCATCTTTTATAAAGAAAAAAAGAGAATTAACATAAATTGCTGCTCCTACAGCAGTAGCAATTGATAGCCATAAAACATATGATTGGCTATTTTTCATAACTAAAGAACCATTCCTCTGGAATAAGCGCTAAAATCTTTTTCCAGATTAATTTTATTATTTTTGAACTTATGTTCTGCTAAATAAGCTATCATATCTGCATTATCTGTGCAATACTTCATTGATGGATAAATAATATTTTTATCAAGCTTGTCTAATTTTTCCCTTAAACGTTTATTAGCAGCAACTCCACCGCAAATTATACCAGATTTAACAGAATATTGATTCATAGCCCTGTCAAATTTTGCTATTAATGTATCTACTATTGCTTCTTGATAGCTTGCAGCAATATCATCAAAATTATATTCATCCTTATTAACACAATTTATCAAAGAGGTTTTAAGACCGCTGAAACTAAAATTGAATGAATTGTCATTAATCATTGGCCTAGGAAAATTAATTAAATTTTTATCACCTGAAGTTGCCAGTCTTTCAATTTCTGGCCCACCAGGATAATTTAAGTTTAATTTTTTAGCACCTTTGTCGAAAGCCTCTCCGCATGCATCATCTAGCGTTTCGCCAAGAAGTTTATATTCAAACATATTTTGCACTAACCAGAGCTGAGTATGTCCTCCAGAAACTAATAAATTTATAAATGGAGGCTCAAGCTCTTCATGTTCAATAAAAACAGAATTCAAATGTGCTTCCAAGTGGTTTATTGGAATAATTGGAATATCTAATCCAAATGAAATACCTTTAGCAAAACTTATTCCTGATAATAATGATCCCATTAATCCAGGTCCATTTGTGACTGCGATTGCATCAATATCTTTTAATTGAATATTAGCATCTTTTAAAACCTTCCTAGTTATGCCTGGTAGATATTTTTCATGCTCTCTTGAAGCAATTTCTGGTACAACTCCTCCATATTGCTGGTGAATGGATTGTGTCTTAGTAAAACTTGATAGGATTTTAAAGTCACTGCAAAGAGCAACTCCAGTCTCATCGCAAGATGTTTCTATTCCAAGTATTATCAATTAATTTCTGTAATAACTAGAATCTCTAAATTGCTTGGAGATAAATCTTTCCAATCTATTAGATATTCAGGTAGATTAATCTTTGGTGAATAAAACTGTTTATCAGAATTCCATAATGAAAAATCAATCACAACATCAATATCGTTTGGAAGTATATTTGCAATTTGATCTAGCCCTCCAACAATTGTTAATGCCACTGTTGCTGGATTAACAAAAACATTTACATCATTTGGCTTATTGATAAGCTGAACTGGAATGCCTGTTACAATAGTTTCGCTAATTGGTTGGACATTAATAAAACCAGTAACCTTTTTAGGCTCATAGCTAATAAGCTTATTTGGGTTTAATATTAACCAATCATTTTCAACTGAAGAAATTAAATTCAATAAGGTATCTTTCTCCGTTTGAACAAATTTAATAGCATTTACAGTTTCTTCTGGCCCACCGATACTGATTGAATCAGGAGAAAAAATTCCTTCTAAAGCAATATAACCAGGTTCAGTAGAGCTAAGTATTTGCGATTTAATTGGAACCTTTTTAACTAAGTATCTTTGTAGTTTAATTTGAACATTTCTAGGAGATAAAACTTCAATAAATTTTAAATCTAGAGAAGATGGCAAAACTATTTTTTCAGGATTTTCTTTGTAATATGAATCAAGTTCAAAATTATACTCATCAGTGATACTACTTAAATCAATTACAGCTTTGAAATCATTTTGATAAAAACTATTGAAAAGTCTTAGCCATATAAAAGACCTTCCAGCGCCTTTCAAAGTTACAAAAATACTTTCAGGAACTTCTTCTTTATATGTTTTTTGTTCTTGAAGATTTCTAGCAACCAAAGGGATGTTAACATTTAATGTATAAGTATCTTCGCTTTTAATGAAAAACCAAAAGAAAAAAGCAATAACAAAAGAATATGCAACTCTTTTGAAATTTTCTGTATTAATCGCTAGCATTTGATTCATCAAGCATCAGATTAATATTTTTTTCTTTAGCTTTTACCTCAACTACAAGCACATCTAATTTATCGCCCTCATTTAGTGCGCTAATTATATCTTTTTTATGCTCTTTAGATAATTTGTTCATTGGAATAAAACCTTCAATATCATCTTTTAATTTAACAATAACACCTGAATCATTCATCCTTTCAAATGAAACGCTTAATTTATCTCCAGCATTATATTTTGATTCAATTTCCTTCCAAGGATTTTCAGTCAAATCTTTAACACTTAATAAGATTTTTCTTTCTTTTTCTAAAATATCCAAAACAACATATTCAATATTTTCTCCTTCATTAGCAAACTCTTTTGGATGTGATAAATTTCTAGTCCAATGAAAATCAGTAGTTCTAATAAAACCTTCTAATTCATCTGTTAGTGAAACAAAAGCGCCAAATTTTGTGATTTTATTTATTGTGCCAGATTTTTTTTCACCAACTTTAACTTTATCTGAAATTGAATCCCATGGATCATCTGATAATTGTTTAATACCTAAACTTATTTTTTGATCCTTAACATCTATAAATAAAATTTTTGACTTCAATGAGTCTCCAGTTTTATAATTATCTTGAAGATTTTGAATATTTTTAGTCCAGGAAATTTCAGATATATGAATTAATCCCTCGATTCCTTTTTCTATCTCAATAAATATTCCATAATTCATAGTACTTACAATTTTACCCTCAACCACATCTCCAACTTTATATTTATCAGGTATAGATTCCCAAGGATTATCAACTAATTGCTTTAAACCAAGTGAAATGCGCGAAGTCTCTTTGTTAAAATCTATAACTTGGACCTTAATTTCGTCTCCGATTGATACTAGTTCAGAAGGATGATTAATTCTTCCCCATGAAAAATCAGTAATATGAATTAGACCGTCAACACCTCCAAGATCAACAAATGCACCAAAATCAGTAATATTTTTTACCAACCCTTTGAGTGTAGCGCCTATCTCAATATTTGTCATTAATTCTTGTCTTTTCTCATTGAGCGATTCTTCAAGTATTGCTTTTCTTGAAACGACAAGATTTTTCCTCATTTCATCAACTTTTACAATTTGAAAATCAAATTCTTGGTTAATTAAATCATCAAAGTTTTTGATTGGTTGTACATCTGCTTGTGAGCCTGGAAGAAAGGCTTGTATAACTCCAAGATCAACAACAAGACCTCCTTTAACTCGTTTAATAATTTTACCTTTAACGGGTTCGCTATTATCGCAAAAATGCTTTAATTCATCCCATCTTTTAATAAAGTCTGCTTTATATTTTGAAAGAGAGAGATTTCCATCAGTGTCTTCAAATCTTTCTAAAAAGATGTCAATATTAGAACCAATTTCAGGGAGATCCTTATTGTCAAATTCTGAACGATTAATTAATCCTTCTGATTTAAATCCAATATCTACCATAACATCGCTATCGCTGATTCCAATAACCTGAGCAGAAATAATTTGATTTTCAGAAATATCATTAAATGTACCTTGATATTCCTCTGATAATACATCTTTAGAGTCATCATTTGAATTAAGTTCATCACTAAATGATATTCTTTTAATATCAGCAAACAAGTCTTTGCTTAAATAATCTTTAATTTTTTTATTAGATGCTTTTTCTTCAACATCTTTAACCGCTTCAACTTCAGGCGCAGTTTCAGCAACTTTTTCTTCGGTCACTGCTTCTACTTCAACATTTTCATTTACTGCGGTTTCTTCCATATTTTCTTTTTCTATATTTTCTAATTTATCGTTCATTTTATCTCTCTATATGTTTAAGTATTTGATTTACCTGCTCTTCAATTGAACATTCTGAAGTATCAATTATTATTGCACCATCAGGTTTTATTAATGGAGATAGTTTACGAGTACTATCGTACTTGTCTCTGACAATCAAATCCTCTTTTATTTTGTTTATATTTTTAGCTTCATTTATTTTTTTAAAATCAACTAACCTTCTTTTTGCTCTAATATCATAATCTGCAGTTAGATAAAATTTATATTTTGCATGAGGAAATACTACTGAACCTATATCTCTTCCTTCAACAACAAAATTACCTTGTTCAGTGGTAGATCTTTGAAAGGAAACCATCATCTCTCTAACTTCCTTTAAAGCACTCACTGCGCTAACATGGCTAGTAACTTCTTGATTACGAATTTTCAAGCTAATATCTTCTTTATCAAGCAATAAAATCATTTCATTCCCTGACGAAAAATCTATTTGCAATTTCATGGCTTTAAGTGATTCATTAATATTGCTAGATGACTGTAAATCAACATCTTCAGCTAAAAAATAGAGCGTAACTGCTCTATACATAGCACCAGTATCAAAATATTGATACCCTAGCTCTTTAGCTAAACCTTTAGCAGTTGTTGTTTTACCAACACCCGCAGCTCCATCAATAGTAATAACCATAAAAATGCTCAGAAAGTTAGTTTTTCTTTAGACAAATACCAAGATGTTTAAGATTCTGCTATTTTGACTGAAAATTTGATAAATATTTAAGTTCTTTTTTTGAAAGCAATCTCCAACTACCTATTGGTAAACTACCTAGCTTGATTTCTCCAATTCTTAATCTTTTTAAAGAAAATAGATTTAAGTCTAAAAATTTAAAAATTCTTCTAATTTCATTTTTTTTACCCTGTTTTAAAATCAGTTTTATTTCTACTTTTCCTTTAATTTTTTCTTGAGAAACTATTTTAGCTTTTCCTTTTTGACCTGATCCTATGAAAATTCCTTTTCGCACCTTGTTGATAGTTTTGTCATTAATAAATTGATCTGAAATTGCAATATACTCTTTCTCAATTTTATTTTTTGGGTGCATTAAAAATTGAGCTAAATCACCATCGTTAGTTAAGAGTATTGCTCCGGTAGTGTCCATATCAAGTCTTCCTATATGATTTAGTCGAGGTTTATTTGGAATTAACTCAAAAATTGTTTTTCTATTCTTTTCATCAGATTTTGTGGACAAATATCCTTTTGGCTTATTTAGTAAAATAGTAGTTAACTCTGAATTAAGTTTAATTTTTTGATTGTCCAACCTAATATCATCGCTAGATTTAACTTCAAAAGAAGGGTCAAGTACAAGCTTATCATTCACTGTTACCATAGCATTTTTTACAGCATCCATTGATTTTCTTCTAGACAATAAGCCCGAAGAAGATATCGCTTTAAAAAGTTTCATACTATGATAAGGCTTCAGATTCGACTAATTCAGATACTTCATCTGATGTGGGCATATCTTTCAAATTGCTTATACCAAAGTGTTTTAAATAATCATCAGTTGTCTTATAAAGCAATGCTTTCCCTATTGAGTCTTCTCTACCTTGAATTTTTATAAGATTTTTAGACAAAAGATTTTTAATCACACCTTTACAATCTACTCCTCTAATAGATTCAACATCTATTCTTGAAATTGGTTGTTTATATGCAATAATTGCTAATACTTCTAAAGCAGCATTTGATAGCATTAATTTTTTTGAAGGGATTAGCTTTGAAATAAAAGGCTCAAAATCTTTCTTACTGACCATCATAAAGCCACTTCCTATAGCTTTAATATAAAATGAGCTTTTTTCATAAAAATTATTAAGATGCTTTACTTCATCATCAAGAATAGGAGAGTTTTCTTTTCCAAAGACTTTGTTTATATCTTTTTGCTCTAACGGAACTGTAGAAACAAAAAAAAGTGATTCTATAATTTGTTGGTTTTTTGTCATGCTTTTGCAATAGTTAATTTAATTTCAATATCTTGAAATATTTTTTTCTGAGTACATAAAATTTCTGACTGTTTTATCATTTCCAATAGCGCAAGAAATGTAACAATTATTTCTATTTTTGTTTCAAGTTTTTTAACTAATTTTTTTAGTGATACTACTTCATTGCCCTTGAAACTCTCAATAATAAATTTTTTCTGATCTATAAGTGAAACTATTTCTTTATAAATTTTAAAGGAATCTTGCGTTGGAGAGTTATCAATAGCATCCTTAAAAATCTTTGATATATCAAAAAGACTAACTTCTTTTAAAAAATCAGAAACTTCAGGAGATTCGTCATATAGAACTTTAACAGATGATCTAAAGAACGAATCTTTATTATCTTCATGTAGATTTTTAAGCTTGTGAGCAATATCTCTGTATTTCTTGTATTCAATTAATTGAGCAACTAAATCAATTCTTGGGTCATCTATATCCAATCCCTCTTCATCAATATGCCTTGGTAAAAGCATTTGGGTTTTAATTCTAAGCAACATGGAGGCCATAAAAAGGAACTCTCCAGCTACAGAAACATCTAATTTTTTTGACTCATCAATAACTTGGATATATTCATTAGTTATTTCTGTGATTGGGATATCATAGATATCAATTTTATCTCTTTTGATAAAATAGAGTAATAAGTCCAAAGGACCTTCAAAATTTTCTAATCTAATATTAAACATTTATAGTAAACCGGTTGCTCGCTTCACATCGGATAGTGTTTCACGAGCAATTTTTTGAGCTTTTGTTTTTCCTAAATTCATCAATTCACTTACTTTATCTTCATTGGCCAATAATTCATTTTTTCTAGCTCTTTGATCAGCAAAAAAATTTATAATAATATCTACCAGCTCTTTTTTGACTTCCATATACTTTAATCCCGGAGTATTATATCTATCATATAATTCTTTTTTTGATTCAGCGTCTAAAAAAAGAGAATAGATTTTAAAGAGAGGAGTATTTGTATCCTTAATTTCATTCAAACCTGCTGAATCAGTTACAATATTCATAACTTGTTGGTTGATTGTATCGCAATCACCAAAAATTGGTATTGTATTTCTGTAAGATTTGCTCATTTTTTGATCATCTATTCCAATGATTAAATCATTGCTATCATCTATTTCAATTTCAGGTATTGTAAAAATATCTCCAAAAATATTATTGAACTTAATTGCGATATCGCGAGTCATTTCTAAGTGCTGCTTTTGATCTTTTCCAACTGGCACAATATCAGAATTAAAGAGCAAAATATCTGATGCCATTAAAATTGGATATGAAAATAATCCCATATTTGGTTTAAGGCCGTTAGCAATTTTATCTTTATAAGATGTTGATCTCTGCATCAATCCAACAGATGAAAAGTTAGATAAAATCCATGCTAGCTCTGTGACCTCCGGTACGTGAGATTGAATCCAAAAAGTAGATTCTTCAGGATCGATTCCAAGGGCCAATAAATCTACAAATGCTTCTCTAGTATTTTTTTCCAGTTCATCTTTATTAATTATAGATGTAAGTGAATGATAGTTTGCAACGAAACAAAATAAATCTGAATTAGACTGAAAGCCGATCATTCTTTCAATCATACCAAAATAATTACCAATATGCAATTGTCCTGATGGCTGAGCGCCACTTAAAATTCTTTTCTTCATATTTTAATTTTTATTTTGAAAGAGATATTCTCTCCATCCTTCATTCTTATGACTAATATATTGATTATAATACATAAATCTATTTGGTTTTTTTGGAACTTTCATCAACTTCATTTCAGCTTCCATCGGAGTTTTATTGCCTTTTTTTGAATTACATGGTGAACATGCAATAATTAAATTTTCCCATGTATCTTTTCCCCCTTTTTGCTTTGGAATAATATGATCAATAGTCAAGCTAGACTTAGAACCGCAATATTGACAACAAGAATTATCTCTCATAAGTAAATTTTTCCTATTTAATACCACATCCAAGCTATTGAATGAAACATATTTTCTAAGCTTTACTACGCTTGGAACTCTCATCTGAAAAGAAGGTGAATGAATATGGTCATCGTAATTCATTAGAATATCAACTTTATTTAGGAAATATAGACAAATAGCTCTTTTTGAATTACATACTCCTAAAGGCAAATAACTAGCATTTAATATTAAAGTTAAATTGTTCAAATGATTTGAATGATACTGTGACATATTTTAATTTAAATAAATAATCGTTTACATTTGATAAAATAAACTTTAAAGTTTTGACACAAATGTAGGGAATAAAGTTAAAATCTTTAGCAGTCCCCGCTACTGTAATTACTGAGGTTTAATAAAGTCCATTCTACTGTGTAGGAGAAGGAATTAAACTGTTTTAGGTATAAGCCAGGAGACCTTATTTGTAAATAAATATAAACGATAACTTCGGAGGAAAGTATGATACGAAAATCATATATAATTCTTGCTCTACTTCTTACCAACCTTCTTGGGCAATCTTTTTCAGGTGCAATAAAAGATATTTCAGGAGAGCCAATCTCATATGTCATTATTGAAGAAATTAATTCAAAATCAGAAGACATAAATTGGACTATGTCTGATGAGAACGGTGGATTTACAATAAATGTTAGCAATGAATCTGATGTCCTTTTTAAGAGAATTGGATTCAAAAATCTAACTATTAAACCAAATGAAAGATTGGCTAAATATTTTACAATGTTCTTTGATAATATTTCACTTCAAACAGTTGATGTTTATGGAAGAAGCAAAGATGAATATCTGCGCAAGAGAACTTTATATACTAATTTAGGAACTTATTCTAGGGGAGGTTCTTTGAATCAAATCCCATCATTAGAAATGAGAACATACGGAGGGTATGCTGGAGTGACATCTGCCTCATTTGATGGTGGATATCCTAGACACACTAAAGTATTATATAATGGAGTTGATTTAACAGATGCCATGAATGGGCAAGTAGATCTTTCTACTTTACCGTCATTTGCTTTAAAAACTATCAACTATACAACAAATTCTGGAACCAAATATGGATCTGGATCTATTGATGGATCACTTAATATTAATAATAACATTCGAGATAACAACTTTTTCTATGGAGTTGGAGATCATGGTTTTTCACAATTTGGGGCTAATTATTCAATTGATAGAAAAACATCAAAAAGAAATATAGTTTTTGGAAAAACATCGTACGATGGAGATTATAAATATAAAGATTCAACTGGTGAACAAGTTCAAAGGTTAAATAATTATCTAGACCAATTTTTCTTGGCAATGGATAGGCAGTTTGTTATCAGCGATGATTTGATTGTCAATATGTTGACTTTAAAAACAGAAAATACTCGCGGAGTGGCTGGCAGCACTACTTTTCCATCAGCTAATGCAACCAGAACAGATGATTTTGAATTATTTGCACTTTCCTTTAACAAGTTTTTTGAGAAAGGTTTTTTAAAAGCCCAGATGAATCGTTCAAGCAATGATCAGGTTTATGATAACTCAAATGATGCATCCTTTCCTGTTTTAAGTGAACATGAATTAGAATACACATCTTTTGGATTAATAGGTAAACAATTGATAAATAAATCTCTCAATTATGAAGCTTCTTTTTATCAAAAGACTGAAAGAGTAAATAGTAGTGATTTGGAAAAACGTGAGCTTAAAACAACTTCATTATCATTAACAGGTAATTACGTTAATCTTGAAAATGATTATAAGATATCACCATCATTACGATTTGATTCTAGAGAACAAAATGAGAAATCAACTTTTAATCTTGGGTTTGAAGCGCTAAATCAGTTTAATCAGTTAAATAGTTCTTTTGATTTTAATTTAGATATTGGATCTTCATTTCAATTTCCAACTATGAATGATTTATTTTGGCCAGATGGAGTATATAGCGGAGGAAATACGGAATTAAAACCAGAAGAAAGTGAGTATATGTCTCTTTCTGTTTCCAATCAATCTTCATTAGGAAAAATAAAATTAACAGCCTCATTTAAAGATTATGAAAATTTAATATTATGGCAACCCAATGAATCCTTTAAATATATTCCAATCAATGTTTCTTCTGCAGAACGAACATCATATAATTTGCAATACTTGAAAGAGTTTGCTAGAGTGCAAATGCAATTAACATATAATCTTTATGACTCCTTAGATAGAGATATAGATAAAAAATTACTATATGTTCCTGATAGCTCAGCTAGCTTATTGCTTACTTATAAACAAAATATTTCTACACACTATTCTTTAAATTATAAATTAACAGGGAATAGAATTTTACAATACGGATCCGATTGGGCAGATCAAATAAACGATAAGGCTTTTAGATTAGTTAGTTTTGGATTTTCAAAGAATATATCTTTAGGAAGTGACCAAAATATAATTAAAGTTAATTTGACTATAGACAACCTTCTAGATGAAGAATATATCTCAACTATAGGATATCCAGAACCTGATAGAAGTATGAACCTTACAGTTGAATACAAACTTTAATCATCAAACTCCCAGATGATTCCAAATGTTAATAGGCTGCTCATTGGATTAAAAAATTTATGATTTTCTAATGAGTAGTCTTCATTTGAATAAAATTTTCCTAGTGAATTTTGAAGTCGAATAGTTAGCAATACATCAGATATTGCAATCTCTGTATTAAGAGAAATATTGATATATTCATCGCTATTGACGCTATTATTTCTTTCGGGCATATTCTTAAAATAATTGAAGCTATAATCTGAATTATTTTTTGACATATATTGTAAACTTAGTTTTCCATCAATTCCCAAATTATTTTCAATAAATGATAGACTGTAAAGATAATCTAAGTTAAGGATATGGGTTCTATTTGAACTAATTAGACTATCATAAAAATTATAAGAATGATTAAAATTTATTATGCCATATTTTAATGGAAATTCAATCCTTGTTTGCAGTGATAGCATGTCATCATTGATAAATTCATACCTATCAGCTTCAGGAATAGAAACTTCAGCTAATTCAATAGGTATAACAAAATTATCAGCTTTTACATATTTTAAAGAAGCTGAAAAATCTGTTTTTGTATTAAAATAATAAGTAAGTGATAAGCTCTTCCACTCCTCAACTTCGTTACCTTTAAATCTTTCATTAATATCAAAAGCATCAATAAGAACCATTGAATGCTGGTTTCTTGTTTTAAAAACTACATCAAGATTTCCAAAAATATTTTTATAGTAAATATTAGGTTTGATATGACCTTCAATTAAATCAATACCATAAACTAATTCTCCAACAGGAAAAATACTGCCTTTTGGAGCGGGGAAATTGTGGTATTGACCTGTTATAGTTAAGGAATTAAGTGCGAATCTCTCGAAATATTTTTCATTGCTATAAAAACTGTTATTTAAAATAATATTTAAAGATAAAAAATTATTTTTGTGTATTTCGGCTATAAATCTATTTCTATCTAAATCATATTTACTATTAATATCATACTCATTGATGAATAACGATTTGTATTTACTTAAATGATTTAACCGTAAATCAAAATTAAAATCATTTTTATTAAAACTATTTCCAAGTGTTAAAGAAACAAAATCAGAAAACTCATTATTTAACACTGAATAATTATTATCCAATGATGGATTAAAAATGAAATCAGAATTCTCTCTAAAATATCCAGCAGAAGTATATATTTTACTTTTTTTAAATTTTTTAGAATAATCAAACTTGTAGAATAAGCTTAATGGCGGTTTTTCTGAATTTGCGAATTCAGAATATTGACCAAAAAAACTTTTTTTCATCCCAACAAATTTAAAATTATTTTCTTTTGAATGCTTTTTCAATCCAATGCTAAGCTTATCAAAACCATAATCGCCAAACTCATAAATAAATTTACTTTTTACATAAGTTGAATCATTGTGGATATCTTCAAAAGTTAAATTTTTGAATTTATTTCTAAAATTTTTTGATGATCTATCAATCAATAATTTTTCAAAAGACTGGTCGGTATTCCAAATTAATTGATTATTATTTAGTGAAACTGCAAATTGATTTGAAACATCAAATGATATAATCTCTTGTCCAATTGATAGATTTAACAAAAAAATTAGAACAAGAATTTTAGATTTAAAATTCATCCTGCTTCATAAAATTAATTCTTGAATCCATTAAATTTATTGTATGTAATAGAACAGCTTCAATAATTTGCGGTTCAACAGGACTTTGCCATTCTTTCCTGCCTTGATAAGATAAAATTAAATGCTCTAGCTTAAGCTTGTCGTCTTCAGGAAAATTTTTGATTTCAGAAATATATTTATTTACAATATCCCTTGAAAGAATAGCATTACCGACAAGAGCTTTATGGTTCGACTTTGCGACAGACGATCCTAGATTTATTGAATAAAGTTTTCCAATCTGATGTAGACAAGCACCGGTAGTAAGCAAATCAATATCTATATCATAATGCATGCCAATCTGTTTAGCAATTTGCAATAGCGATACAGTTTGCTCGATTAATCCGTTTTGATAATTATAATGATAAGATATACTTGCAGGATATATTTTAAACTTATCTTTATGGTCTGCTAAAATATTTTTTGTTAATTTTTTAAAATGACTCTTGGAGATTGAATTAACATTTTTTGCTAACACTTTCCATAGCTCATTTGGATTCTTTTTTGAAACTGGAATTAAGTCTGAAGATTTAAATCCAAATTTTTCATATTTTTGTTCATTGGCTTTGGAAATATTCTCAATCTTAATCATCAAATTTTCTCCGAATTTGTACGTAGATCCTTTAATTACTACAGGATCACCGCTTTCAAATTTTTTTGAAAAGGATTGTACTTTGTCCCAAACTCTAGCTCTAATCAATCCTGATTTATCTTGTAGTAGCAAGTTTAAATACGGCGAGCCATCTCTTTTTTTTTGAGTTTTCTTTTCAATGCATAGATAAAAACCTTGAAGCTTCATATCAGCAACTAGATTAGTAATTAAGATAGATTTCATTTAGCTAGTTTTTAGCGTGAGAACACTGATCGTCTTTACAAGATCCAGAAAGTTGATGAACTCTTTTTGTAACCTTTAGATTTAAATCATCTGCAATTTTCTGCTCAATACTTGAAATATTATTATCAAAAAATTCAAATATTTCACCACAATCTTCGCAAACAATATGATCATGTTTTGGAGAGATAGTTTTTTTGTTGTGTTCATAAAGAAATTTTCCAGTTTCAAGAGTAATTTTTTTTAATAAATCGTGTTTTACAAATACATCTATTGTTCTATACAGTGTTGCTCTGGAAACATTTATTTTTTTATTTTTTAAATCAAGTAAGATTGTTTCGATATCACGATGCTTATTATTAGAAGAAAGCTCATCCCAAATGTCTAGTCGTTGTTTTGTTGCTCTCAAGCCTTCGCTTTTTAGCACCGCTTCAACTTCGATATGAAATCTACATGGTATTAAATTTTGCATAATTCAAATTACATCAATTTATAAGTTTAGTCTATTTTTTTTAAGCGAGCATATTTTACAATCAATTTTTTTCTTAAACCGCCATCAAATTCAACGCCAACCTTTTGATTTTCACCTGCTCCACTTAATACTAAAATCGTACCAACTCCAAATAGATTATGTTGAACTTGATCTCCAATTTTGAAATCATCAAATTCAGTAACAGTTCTTGATATTTGGATTTTTTTCTTACTACCAATACCTACTACCCTTCTTGTATAAACAGATTTATAAGTCTTTACTTTAATAACATTTTTATCAATCTCATTTAGGAAATCAGACTGAACAAAAGATGTTGTATTCATTGCTCCAAATCTTCTTCTATATTTAGCATTGAGCAGATAAACTTGATTCATTGCTCTTGTCACAGCTACATAAAATAACCTTCTCTCTTCTTCCATTTGATCAGGGCCATCATCAATACGAACTAGCGGAAATAGTCCTTGCTCTAAGCCAGTGACAAATACAGTTGAAAATTCCAGGCCTTTAGCTGCATGAACGGTCATTAAAGTTATTGAGTTTTCTTTGTCATCCCAGTCATCAATATCTGTAAACAGTGAAATTTCTTGAAGAAAATCTTTAAGGTTACCACCCGTTTGATCAGAAAATTTATCAACTGAAGCCTTTAATTCCTGAATGTTATCATAGCGATCTTGTTCAACAGGATTATTCTTATAATAATTTTCAATATTAAATTCCTCCAACAAAGTTCTAAGCAATTCTTTCGAGTCAAGCGTTTCTAAAAGATTACTAAATTTGGTTATAGAAGAGTGAAAATTTTCAATTGAATCTTGTTGCTTTCCTCTTAATTTTAATTCCCTGCACATTTTTAAACTATCAAACAATGAACTATTATTTTTTGCAGCTAGATTAATAAACATTTTAATGGATTTTTCACCAATTCCTCTAACTGGAAAATTTATAACTCTTTTAAGAGCTATATCATCGCTAGTGTTGGCAACCAGCTTTAAATAGGCTAATACATCTTTTATTTCTTTGCGATCATAAAATTTAGTTCCACCAACGATATTATATGGCAAGCCTTCTTTAACCATTGCTTGTTCGATAGATCTTGATTGAGCATTAGTACGATAAAGAACTGCAAAATCTTTAAATGTATTTTTATTAAGCTTTATTTCAGATTTTATTGAATCACAAATAGCATTTGATTCCTCTTCATCGCTTCCAGTAGATATCAAAGAAATTTTTTCACCCTTGCCCTTCTTAGCAACTAACTTTTTTTCTGCTCTGTTCTTATTATTAGAAACTACAGACCAAGCACCATCAAGAATTCTTTGAGTGGATCGGTAATTTTTCTCAAGCTTAATCTCGATATTTTTTGCAAATGCATCTTGAAAATTTGTTAGAATATTATCTATGTTTGCACCTCTCCATCCATAAATTGATTGGTCGTCATCTCCCACAACGGTAATATTTTGATGTTTTCCTGCTAGAAGAGATACTATTTCAAACTGTGGAGAATTTGTATCTTGAAACTCGTCAACTAAAACATATTTCCATGATTTTTGATAGTAGTCCAATATTTTTTTGTTTTCTTTTAAAAGACGAATTGGTAGCAAAAGTAAATCATTGAAATCTAAAGCATTATTTGATTTTAATGTATCACAATAAGCTTTATAAACCTCTGCAATCTTTTCATCTTCAAAAGTTTGAGCTTTTGATTCAATATCTTTCATTGACAGGTTTGCATTTTTAAATTTATCAATCTGCGCTTTTAAGAAGCCAATGTTCAGTTCTTTAAATTCAGAAAGATTAAGATTTTCGATTACCTCTTTAATCACTGATTTCTGATCTACTGTATCATAAATAGTAAAACTTGAATTGTAATTATCTCCTAACGATTCTATATGCATTCTAAGCATTCGAGCACCAATTGAATGGAATGTTCCAACATTGACTCCATCGCATGATATGCTGTCCTGTATTCGAACTTTCATTTCAGCAGCAGCCTTGTTTGTAAAAGTAAGAGCCAAAATTTCATTCGGCTTAAAAAGATTTTGTTTGATAAGGTGCCAGACCTTGTATGTTAAAACTCTAGTTTTACCGCTTCCCGCGCCAGCGAACACTAATACGGGTTTGTTTACAGTTTGAACAGCTTTTAATTGTTGAGTATTTAAGTCTTGTAGCTTCATCTATTCTTTCTCTTGTTAATTTTATATAACCTTTTGGCAGCCTCATGATCTGTCTCATTAGTTGTGAATGCATGAGACCCATCTCCTTGTGCAACAAAAAATAAATAATTTGTTTCTAATGGATAAAGCGCTGCTTTAATAGATTTGATTCCTGGGTTATTAATTGGTCCAGGAGGTAGTCCATAATTTTGATAAGTGTTATATGGAGATTTAATCTTTAAATCTCGTGTTGATAATGTTTTTGGTGGGCCTTTTATAATATATTGTATGGTCGGGTCTGCTTGCAATTTCATATTTATTTTTAATCTATTGTGATAAACTGACGAAATAGTTGAACGTTCGCTATCCAGCATCGCTTCGCCTTCAATAATAGAAGCTAAAGTTACAACCTCATGTACAGATAATCCTAGCTTATTTGCTTGATCTACTAGGTCTTCATCAAATTCTTTCCAAAATTGTGACACAAAAGTATTGATAATATCTTCTGGTGAAGTGTCGTAATAAAAATAGTATGTATTTGGATATAAGTAGCCTTCAAGTGAGCTACCATTAATATTATATTTACTTAATATACTTTTTTTAGTGAATAAATCGTCAAATTGATGATCTGTATTGAGTAACAAGTTAATATTTTCAAAAATCTTTTTGGATGATGTTCCTTCAGGAATAGTCAGTTTAAGCTTTATTGGACCTTTATTGAAAATAATATCAATCAACTTTGCATCTGATACTTTTCCTTGAATTAAAAAAGTTCCAGCTGGTACTTTTGAAGCTAGACCACGCACTACAATTTTACCTTTCAAAACATTCTTATTTACAATAAGATTATTCTCATGCAACAAATCTATAACAGCATTTAGAGTCATACCTTTGTTAATTGTAATTTTTGTAGTCATTATTTCTCTATTATTTATTGACAAAAATACAGTACTGAAAATAATTAGAAGCGATAATGCAATTGAGTTTATAGTATTTACTTCTTTCATATGAAGGGTTGAAATTAACTTATTTATAATATCAAATCAATGAATGGAATATTATTTTTGCAAAGATAAATTATCAAAACTAACTTAATGATTATGAAAGCAAAAAATAAACAATCAGTGAAATTTTTATGGCCTTATAAAAGAAAAAATTATCTTTTGTTTGGTGTTGGAGTTTTCGTTATAATTGTGGGTTATTTGATAATGTATCTAGGAGAAGTTAATAGCTTCCAAAGCTTAGTAATCTCTCCTCTACTATTGCTGGCTGGATATTTAGTAATCATTCCACTAGCATTGCTTTACAATAAATAATTTGGGGTAGTAGTTCAGTTGGTTAGAACGCCGGCCTGTCAAGCCGGAGGTCGCGGGTTCGAGTCCCGTCTATCCCGCAGCAATTGACAAAACGAACCCTGCTTATTCAAGCGGGTGTTTGTGGTCATAAAAAATAATAAAAAGTAAAGTGAAGGGACTTGAAATATAGTCCCTTTTCTTTTTCCAATCTTAACAACAGGGATTTTAAATCCGGTCAGGCAGGCCAACTTAATATCATTAATAATAATGATTTTAATACTTGAATGAAGGGCTTAAAACAAGCCCTTCATTGATAAAAATAAAATTAATTATTTTTAGATGGATCGTTTTTTGATGCTTCTATAGAATCCATTAAGTCTGCTTCGAAAGTAACGTTGCATTTTTTTTGTACAGCCATTGATTGAATTGCTTCATACTCACCTTTCATTCTAGCATATTCAGCTGCTTCAGGTGAATCACCTTTTAAAAAAAATAAAGCTGGCCAAAATAATACCATCCCAACAGCCATCGAAGTCCTATCAGCCTTTGCTCTCTTTTCGACACTATAGTAAAGAGAATTAACTCTTCTTTCTATATTATCTCTTTCCATGGTAATTTGATCGCAATCATAGTTAGAATATTTCATTGGAGATACATAGCTTGCACTTATGTCAGAAGCTGAAGATGCACAACTTGCCAATAAAATGCTAATTGCTACGAAATTTAGTAATTTGATTTTCATATTTTTATTCTCTCTTTTTAATTAAAACAAATAACATTTAAAAATCGATATTTATCATATAAAATTCAATATCAAATTGAATTATTTAAAAAAGTGGGGATCTTTATAAAAAATTGCTCTCCTCTATTTTTTCAAAGCATTTAAGAAAGTTTAAATTTGTACCTTCAAAATTTTTTTTGGCATGAAAAAATAAATAGTAAGTGAAAAAAATATTTTTAAATTATGCTGAATTATAGAATAAAAATTTTAATCTATACTAAGGTAAAATAAAAATCTAATGAAAAAAATTTTTCAAATTGGTGCTGGTTTAGTTGGAAAAACAATGGCACTAGATTTATCAAAAAATTTTGAATTACATCTGGCAGATTCAAATCTTGACTTACTTCATTCTATTAAATCAGAATCAAACAATATCAAAATAAAACAGCTAGATGTTAACGATCAAAACAGTTTAAGTAATTGGATAAAAGATGCTGATATTGTTCTACTAGCAGTACCGGGATTTCTGGGATTCAACGCTCTTAAAACAATCATTGAAAATGGTAAAGATGTTGTAGATATCTCTTTTGCGCCAGAGAATGTTTTAAAGCTAAATGACCTCGCTATTCAAAATAATGTTATTGCAGTTGTGGATGCAGGAGTTGCACCGGGAATACCTAATTTTCTCTTAGGATACTGGAACTCAAAGATAACAGTGAACTCTTTTGATTATGTTGTGGGAGGACTTCCTCAAAATCCTGTACCACCTTATAACTATAAAGCACCTTTTTCTCCAATTGATGTAATTGAGGAATATATACGTCCTGCAAGAATGATCATAGATTCTAAAATAATTACTAAACCTGCGTTATCAGAAATTGAAATTCTTGATATTCTAGATGTCGGTCAACTTGAAGCATTTAATACTGATGGTCTGCGATCATTGTTATCAACAATGTCTCATATCCCTAATATGAAAGAAAAAACCTTACGTTATCCTGGCCATGCTAAACAAATGCAACGCATGTCATCAGAAGGTTTTTTTAATAAAAATAATATTCAGGAAACTGCTAAAAATCTATTTGATAGTTGGAAACTAGAGGAAGGTGAGGAAGAATTTACAGTGCTTGATATAAATATTTTTGGAGAAGAAAAAAATATACATTACCATCTTTATGATGTTTATGACAAAAAAACAAAATCATCATCTATGTCAAGAACAACCGGCTATACAGCTACTGCAACAGTAAATATGCTGGCTAAAAATATTTGGAACCATCAAGGGGTTTCTCCTCCAGAAATTGTGGGATCAAATAAAGAGTGTATTGATTTTCTTGTTACATTCTTGAATGAAAGAAATATATCGCTAACTCTTTTGTAATATTTTAATAATTATATCTTTAAATATTGATACCAAACAGTTATTTATTGTACATTAGCTAATGTTCAAAAAAATACTACTACCATTGGTTTTATTTTCACTAATCATCAACTGCGGTGGTGGCGGTGGTGGTGGAGATGATTCTGGAGGCGGAGATGGTGGAGGTGGAACTGGACCAGTAAATGATCCTCCTGTAGCAAGCTTTATTGGAGCACCGTTAAGCGGTAACGCTCCCTTAACTGTTTCTTTTTCATCAACCTCTTCAAATACATCAACAAATACTTGGGATTTTAATAATGATGGAACTAATGATGCTACCGGATCTCAGGTTTCATACACATATAATGAAGTTGGTTCATTTTCAGTCAAATTAGAATCTTCAGGCGCCGGAGGTACAGACACTTTAATACGTGAAAATTATATTAATGTAAATTCCTCTCCTCCAACAGTATCATTTTCAGGCGAACCTACATCTGGAACAAAAGACTTGAGAGTTCAATTTACAAATAGCTCACAAAATTATAATACATTGATATGGGATTTTGGCGATGGGAACTCTAGTACAGATACTAATCCTGTACATATATATACTACAGCTGGATCTTATGATGTTTCTCTTTCAGCTACAGGAAATGGTGGAACTGAAACTAGCTCATCAACAGGCTATATTACTGTAAGTGAAATTCAAACTCCTGCATTTATTATTGATAGCAAATACACTTCTGGAACATCTGGAAGTTCTGTTTCTGTTGATTGGAATATTTTAGGTGCAACTGACGTTGCAGCTGCGCAAGCAAAAATAGTTTATGATCCAGCTGCAGTAACTATTGGGAATGTAACTACTGGAGATTTCTTAGAAGGAAATAATGTTCCATTATTAGTTACTACACCGAGTGATCCATCTACTGCCAATGGAGAATTAATAATTTATACATCCTCTCTATCAAGCGATAAACCATCAGCAGATGGAGATGGAACGCTAGCAACAATTAGCTTTACTGTCAATGCAAGTGCTGGAGAATTAGTTGCTATTTCTTTTGGTACTACAGGCGATCAACAAACGCTTGATGTAGATGGAAATGATATTACATTGAATCAAACAGTTAATGGTTACATTATAGTCGAGTAAAAAATGAAAAATACTACAAAAATAATTTTAAGCCTTTTTATTATAAGCATTGCTCTATTTCAACCAATTGAGAATTTTTATTTTGAGCAGGTTCGTTTAAATCAAGAAAATTATATAAGAAATTATATAGACGATAATAATTATGATTATAAAGAAGTAAAAAAACTACCAAAAAAATTAAGGCCAGACTTGAAGTATAATCATGAATTTTTAATGATGAGAGATATTAATCTTAATACAATTCCAACTGATAGAGTTTTAAGTGCTATAGAAGAAAAGGATTCAAAATTATTAAGTAGATCATATTTTGATAGAAAGTCAGAAATTAATTGGACAGAAAAAGGTCCAAATGCTCAAGGAGGGAGAACTAGAGCGCTAATGCTTGATGGTAACTATTCATCTAATAATAGAGTTTGGGCTGCAGGAGTAAGTGGCGGATTATGGTATAATGATGATATTTCTTCATCATCTAACACTTGGACAAAAGTATCAGACTTTTGGGATAATTTAGAAATTACAACTATTGCTTCAGACCCTAATAACTCTGATATCATTTATGTTGGAAGTGGAGAAAAAGTAGGTTCTGCAGGTATTGGTTTAGGGATGTGGAAAACTACTGATGGCGGAAGTAATTGGTCACAGCTCTCTTCTACAGTTGATTATAGATTTATGGGAGATATGATTGTAAGAAATGAATCTGGTCAAAGCGTTATATATATAGGTACAGGAAGATCAGCACATGAAGGGCAATATCAAGGTATCAATGGACTTTGGAGATCTACGGATGGTGGATCAACATGGAATGAGGTTCTAGGTGAAATTTCTGCAAATAGTAATCATGAAGTAACAGATATTGAACTTGATGCTGATAATAGATTATGGGTTGGAACAAGAACAAATACATTTGGAGATGGTGGTGGACAAATTTTCTTTTCTGATGATGGATTAAATTGGACAACTTCTAATACAGATGCTTTAGGTGTATTTGATAGAGTATTTATTGAAACATATCCTGGTGATTCAAATATATTGTATGCAATGATGGAGAATGTATCTACTGGATATATTTCATGGATAGGAAAAAGTATAGACAGAGGTCAAAGCTGGTCTCAGATTACAATTCCATTAAATGATGATGGAGATCCACTTGGAGACTACCAGGGTAGCATGAGCTATTGGGGATCACTAGGGATTGATCCAAATAATCCCGATATAATTTATGCTGGAGCATTTCAATTATTTAAATCTATTGATAGTGGAACTTCTTGGAATCAAATTGCTGAATGGTATACAGGTTCAAATTTACCCTATGTGCATGCAGACCAACATAATATTATCCCTTTAAACAGTGATGAAATTTTATTCTCAAATGATGGCGGAGTTTTTCTTACAACTGATGGCGGCAATACCTTTTCTCATAGAAATAGCGGTTTAAATACTACACAATTTTATGCCATAGCCATTCATCCTTCTAATCAAGATTTCATTTTGGGAGGAACTCAAGATAATGGTAGCTGGTTAATAACAGGTGGAAATGAAACTGAAGTAACTGGAGGAGATGGAGGTTATACTCATATTGATAAATTAGATAGTAATTATCAGTTTACAGCTTATGTCTATAACCGCGTATATAGAAGTACTAATGGCGGTGCAAGCTTTAACCTTTGGTATGATATCGGACAAAGTGCAGGGTATTTTATTAATCCAAGTACAATTGATCCTGTTAATAAGGCATTTTATGCAACATATGATGAAAATACAATCTTACGACAAAAAGACTATACCATTCTATCAGCTCATGACTTTATTAATATATCCCTAGGTACAAGGGCTTCAGCTTATAAAGTATCTCCTCATAATTCTGGAGTTTTATTTGTTGGAACTGCTGCTGGGAGAATTTTTAAAATAACAGATGCACATTTAGATAGCTATTCATATGAAGAGATAAGTCCAAGCGATACTAACGGATATATTTCTTCAATTGATATTGGAGCTGATGATAATCAGATTTTAATCACTCAATCAAACTATGGAATTGAATCAGTTTATGAGACAATGAGTGGCGGAGGTGCTAATGGATGGTCAAAAGTTGAAGGTGATTTGCCAGATATGCCAATTAGATGGGGGTTATATAATAGAGCTAATTTCAATCAAGTTGTAGTTGCAACTGAGGTTGGTATTTGGGTCACAGATGATATTTCGGTAGACGAGCCTGTATGGAACCCTTCTAATGATGGCCTAGCTAATGTTAGGGTTGATATGCTTGACATGAATGCTCAAGGACATATTGCTGCTGGTACGCATGGAAGAGGTATGTTTTCTTCGCCCGGCTTCAGCTCTACTGCTCCTTTAAATGCAGCATTTTCTCTTGATAAGACTTCAGGAACAGCTCCATTGACTGTTAATCTTTTGGATCGATCAACAGGAAATCCAACATCTTGGCAATGGGACTTTGGTGATGGTAATTCTAGTAGTTCCCAAAATCCAAATCATACTTACGTAAATACAGGTAGTTATTCAATTTCATTAACAGTGTCAGATGGTTCAACATCTGACTCAATCACTAAAACGAATACAATTTTTGTGACTTCTGTTCAAGATACTTTATACAGTGAAGGTTTTGAAGATTGCTGGGATCAAAATCCAGACAATGGAAGAAATAACTATCTATGGTATTCTACAGATGCAAATGGTGATTCAGAAGGCGCGGGTTGCTACTCTTCTTCTTATAATAATCAATCAACTGGTTTTTTAAGTTATGAAGAAGATCAGGGAATTGGATTTGGTGCAGCAGCAGCAGATAATGTTTCATGGGATGATTGGTTACATAGTCCAGAAATATGGTTAAGACCTGGTGTGGATAACTATTTAAAATTTTATGCTAAAAATTTAAATACTAATTACGAAGAAAGCTTTGATGTTATGCTTGCCACAAATGCTGGGCTGAATATTTCTGATTATACTGTAACGCTAGGGAATGAAACAGACGTTGATGGAATATGGAAAGAATATACATATGATCTATCTCAATGGGCTGGTACCAAAATTCGATTTGCAGTTCATCACAAGTCTCAACAAAAATATTATGAATTTTATGATTATTTTGTCGTAACTGCTGGTCAAGTCAGCACTGCTGGCTCTCCGCAAACACCGACAGGAATTGAAATTGAACCAACATTAAGTTTTTCTGACACTGATGGCGATGGCGTTGATGACGCTTGGGTTGCTAGCGAAAGTTCTTTTAGTTTATTTTGGAATCCGGGTGGAGAAAGCGATATAGCTAAATATAATGTTTATGCTAGTCAAACTGAAGGTTTTACACCAGATTCATCAACTCTTTTGGGTGAAGGTACAATAAGTGATATAAATATTAATATTCCAACACAAATTTACATTGATTCAAATGGAGATGGAGATAATGATCAGGAAACAGTTGGAAATGCTAACTATAGTAATATACGCTCATTTGGTTCGGTTTCATTTGTTCATGATAATTTGAATCAAGGCGAAGAATGGTTCTACAGAGTTAGTGCTATTGATAGCGATGGAAATGAAACAATATCAAGTGAATTTAGTCAAATTCTTGACTCTGAAGGACCAACTGCAGGAACTGTTGATATAAATGATATTTATGAAAATTCTTATCTAAGGAGCACATCTGAAATTACAGTTACTGTAAATGGGTGGTCTGATAATTCAAATATAGCTAATTATTACATGGGAATTGGATCAAGTAGTGATAATAATTCAGCTGATGTTGTTTCATATGAATCTGTAACTGACGATTTTACATTATCAGATTTGACTCTAAATGATTATTCAACTTTCTACTTAAAATTATATGCTACAGATGATGGTGATAATCAATCTTCAGTCATTATCAAGGAATTCACTACATATTCTGCAATGCTTGGAGACAGTGACAATGATTGGGATGTTGATATCAATGATTTAAATGCTCTTAGTAATGCATGGCCAAGTGTTGATATTGGTCCTGCTAGCGGATCAAGTCCATACCCTATCCCCTCATTAGATGGAACAGCGGATATTAATGACATTAGCGTATTTTCAAGAAATTGGTTATGGACCAAAGCCCAAGGTAAATCTGTTAATGAATCTAAGAAAATGATTCCGATTGAATTTGATGCTGAAGTTATTGATAACCAAATTATGATTGAATTACCAGAAGGAATAACTGCTGGTAGATTTGAGTTAAGTAACCAGAATAATATATATTCATTCAAAGCTTCAAGCAAAGCAGGTTATATTATTCTTGAAAATACTGATAACGAAAATCAGTATTATGAATTTGAATTTGGCAACCTTTCATCGAATGATAATAAACTTACTATTACTGTAGAAGGTTCCCCAATTACAAATAGCATTGAATTCAATTATCAATTATTCTCAGAAGACGGATTAGCTGGAAATGGTATGATGCAACTTAGCAATCCTGATGAATTTAAATTGTACCAAAATTATCCAAATCCATTTAGCAATCAAACTACTATCAAATATGATATCCCATCATTAATTGTGAATATAGTAGATATAGAAATTTATATCTATAACACACTAGGTAAACTTGTTAGAATAATTGATGAGGGCAATAAATCAGTAGGACAATATACAACTACCTGGGATGGTAAAAATGATGATGGCGAAAAAGTCAGTAGCGGAGTATACTTCTATCAATTAAGAGCTAAAGTTGATGGTCAAAGTGATTATAATAAAACTATGAAAATGGTTATTATAAAATAACTTATTAAAAGATATAAAAATTTTACTTTATAAAGCTAATGGATATACTGCTGAATTTATCTATATCAAACTAATTTTGTTTGATATAGATCGTGTAATGTCAGAAGTCCAAGACAATTATTATCACTATCAACTATAGGTAAAACAGAAATTTGAGAGGTTCTATCTTCCATAACTTTCATAGCATCTAAAATTGAAATTGATCGGTTGACTGCTATAGGATTATAGTTAATAAAGTTTTTTATTGGTTGAGATAAATCATTTGATTTAGCAATTGATTTTCTTATATCACCCTCTGTTACTATGCCTAATAACTTATTGTTATCTAATAATAATGCTGCTCCTAATGGTTTTTCTGTCATCTTAGTAGCGCAATGACTAATTGATTCATCTTCATAAATTTGTGCAACATCATTTATATGATGCATTACACTTTCTACATTTAATGATAGCTGCTTTCCTAGTTCGCCTCCAGGATGATTTCTAGCAAAATCTTTTTTATTAAATCCTCTTTGTACCATTAAAACTGAAGCCAGCGCATCTCCTATCGCTAAAGCAACTAATGAACTTGTTGTAGGAACTACTCCTAATGGATCAATTTCCTTATCAATAGTTCCATTTAAAATAACATCAGAATTTTTTGCAATACTTGAATCGAGATTGCCAACAATTGATATTAATGGAGATTTAAATTCCTGTAAAACTGGAATTAACCTAACAAGCTCTTCAGTATTTCCGCTCTTAGAAATCAAAATAGTTGGATCTCCAGGACTATAGATACCTAAATCTCCATGAATTGCTTCAGCTGCATGCATATATACGCTCTGTGTACCAGTGCTGCATAAAGTAGCAACTATTTTTTGGCCAATAAGACCTGACTTACCTAATCCGCAAACCACAACTTTACCTGGATGATTCATAATTAATTCAGATGCTTTCATAATATCATCATCAATATTTTTTGAAACTTCTAATAATTGAGAAGAAACACTCTCTAAAATTGATTTTGATAATCCATTTATTTTTGATTTATCCATACAATTGATAATATAAATAGTTTTTCTGGAATTGTGACTTATAAATTTGTAGTATTTGCGATGAATATTTTTATTACAGGTGCTAGTAGTGGTATTGGCGAATATGTAGCATATGAATATAGTAAAAGAGGTGCAACTATTGCATTGTGTGCTAGACGTAAGGAAAAATTAGAAAATATTGCTCAAAAATGTGGATCTCTCGGTGCAAAAATATATACCTATTCCGTTGATGTCACAGATCAACATTCAACTAAAGAGTCAATTGAAGATTTTTTAAGTAAAGTTCCTACAATTGATTTGGTTTTTGCTAATGCTGGCTTAGGGTTGCTTGATTTTGTAGAAAAAGGAGATCCTACTGGAATGAATGATGTGATTAATACCAATGTGATTGGTGTTAATAATACTGTTGTACCTTTTATTCCCAAAATGCTTGAACAATATAGTGGACATATAGCTGTTGTTGGATCAGTAGCTAGCTTTGTTGCTTGGCCCGGTTCAGGAGCATATGCAGGCTCAAAATGGGCTGTAAGAGCTTTAACAGGGGCTTTAAGAAATTCTTTACCAAAACAAATATCGGTTACCTTAATTTGCCCAGGGTTTGTCAAAAGTGAAATGACAGATGATGTTGAATTTAAACCTTTCTTAATTGGTACGGAAAAAGCAGCAAAAAAAATAGTTCGTGCATTAGATAAAAAAAGAAAGGTATTCATTTTTCCATGGCAATGGAATTTAGTTGTTGCGTTTAGAAAATTAATCTACCTAATAATGGGAAGAGAATTTCAAAAAAAACACGATAATTACAGATTAAAAAATCAATCTAACTAATTAGTTTAAAAGCTAAATAAAAAAATATCAGTCCAGGCAAGAATAGTATAAAATTAATTGCTTCTCCAAAAATAAAGTAAGAATTAAAAATAGCAATTGGAATAATTGCATTATTCATAATGGCTAGTTTTTCTGTGCTCACTTTAGTTGCACCGATATTCCACATTAAAAATCCTATTCCGGAAGATAAAATTCCTAGAAAAAGTAAAGCAAATAAATTGCTTTGGGTTAAAATCGCAGATTTAGATGAACCTAAAAAGTAGAAAATTGATGTTATTAAAGTAGCTCCAAAAAATAATTGCGAAAAATTATGGACGATATCTTTGTCTTTGTTTTTATCATTCCATTTTTTAAATAATATTTGACCAGTTGCAAAAAATATATTTGCACACTGAATAAGTACAAAACCCAACATATAATCTTCAAGATTTAAAGAATTGAACCTCATTAAATAAGAACCAATGACGACCAATAAAATAGCATATATTCCATTTCTGTTGAATGACTTACCATTTAAATACTTACTAGCTAAAGCAACATAAATTGGTGTTGTAATTGTGAAAGTAGCAATAAGGTAGGCTGGCAAGTATTGATACGATTCAATATAAAAAATATACATTAAACCAAACTGTAAAGCACCAATGCCTATTAACTTTAAATCGAAACTAAATTTTTTAATATTATAAATTGTTACTGAACTAAAAAATGTTAATGCAATTAGATTTCTAGTAAAGCTAATAAATGAAGAGTCGATTCCTGCTAAGCCATATTTTATTATTCCAAACGAAAAAGACCATAAAATTGATATGGCTATTAGGTAAGCCAATTTATAATCCTAGATCATCTATTATTTTAGCCAGCTTATAGTCTTTATCAGTTAATTGGCCAGCATCATGAGTAGTAAGAGAAATAGTTACTCTACAATATCCGATATTAATATCTGGATGATGATTTTCAATTTCTGCTATATTTGCAACAGTATTCACAAAATCAATTCCATCTAAATATGAATGGAATTCAAAAGTTTTAGAAAGAATATTATTGTTGTTTGTCCATTCCATAATTAGAACGGCCAAATCATTGGAATCATAGCAACAGAAATAATCCATAAAATTATTCCTAGCGGAAGACCTACTTTAATATAGTCTGAATATCTATACCCCCCAGGACCAAATACCATCAGATTAGTTTGGTAACCTACTGGTGTAATAAAGGATGCTGAAGCTGCATAACAAACAGCAAAGATAAATGGCTTAGGATCAAATCCAAAATTAGCAGCTAGCGATAAAGTAATGGGAGTCATAATAATTGCTGTAGCTGCATTGGAAGCTATTTCAGTTAGAATCATAGTAATAAAGTATATTAAAGCTAATAAGATATATGGAAGTATATCAGTTGGAAAAATATTTACGAAACTTGATATTAAATCACTAATTATGATATCCAATCCAGTGCGCTGAATTGCAGCTCCCATCGGAAGAAAGGCTGCAATAACTACAATAACCTGCCAATGAACTGAACTATAAGCTTCATTTGGAGTTATTACTTTTGAAAGCAGTAATGCTATAACACCCAAAATAACTCCTACAACAATAGGAACATTAGTAAAGATAGCCAACGATACAGCAAATAATATTGACGCTAAACTAAGCCACCAAAATGGGTGTCCATCTAGTGAAGCATCAACTTTTCCTAAAACAATAAACCCTTCCTTATTAGCCATCTGATTAATTCTATCTTTAGGTCCATAAACTAATAACGTATCAAATGGCTTTAGAATAAAATGAGCTAACTTTCTTCTTATAATCTCTCCCTCTCTTCGTATTGCTAGTACGAAACTTCCAAAAGATCTTCTAAAATTAGCTTCTTGTAAAGATAGTCCAATTAATTCAGAATTATCTGTAACAAGACATTCAGCAAGAATATTATCCTCTTGCTCAAGCTCATCTTGAGTAAGCTTTTCATCAACAAGCATTGTTAAATTTTCTATTTCTTTTAATCTTTGAAAATTATCAAAAGAACCTTTTACAAAAAGAATATCATCTTTTTTTATACTAAGGCTTCTTAGGTTAGAATTAATAATTTCTTCATTTCTTAATACATCCAAAATAATAACATCGTAGTTTTCATTGATTTTTCTATCAAGAAGAGTTTTTCCTATTAATGGAGAGTTATCACTAACTTTAAATTCTGTTAAATATCCATCCAGTCTATAATCTTCAATACTTGATGATTTAGCAACTCTTGTGGGTAAAAGCTTATATCCAATAGTGAATATGTATATTAGTCCAACAACAAACTTTATTATACCAAATTTGGCAAATTCTAGCATACCTAATGTTACTGTTCCGCTAGAAGATTCAACTAGTATTGAATTCACAATAAGATTAGTTGAAGTCCCTACTAGTGTTAGAGTTCCACCCAATATTGCAGCATAACTCAATGGAATAAGTACTTTTGATGGACTTATATTATACTTATCAGCCAAACGAATAGTAACAGGCATAAAAATTGCAACAATGGCGGTATTATTCACAACAGCAGATGCAATACCAATTACAAAGAGATATGCTATCATACCAATAACTCTAGATTTATCAATCAACTTATTAATATTTATAATTAGATATTCCAGAACATGAGATTTTTGCAATGCATGACTTAAAACAAATAAACAAGCAATAGTGATTACTGCAGGATTGGAAAATCCAGCAAGACTTTCAGCTGGACTGACAAGGCCAAGAATGAGCAATAAGCCTAAAACTAGTAAGGCTGTTACATCAATTGGAAATAATTCTGTAACAAATAATACTAAAGCTATCAGAATTATAACACCTAGGAATATAATTTCCATAAGTACCGTGGAAAGGACTCGAACCTTCACATCTTACGATACTGGTTCCTAAGACCAGCGCGTCTACCAATTCCGCCACCACGGCATATTTTTTACAATATAAAAAAAATTAACTTAAAAAAGCGTTAATTATGATTCATTGCATAATCAAGCTCTGAAATTAAATCATCTGCATGTTCAATACCAACAGAAAACCTTAATAAATTTGGTGTTATTCCAAGGTCTGTTTTTTCTTCGTGAGGAACCGATGCATGAGTCATTGAATATGGACAAGATATTAAACTTTTCACTCCCCCTAAACTTTCAGCTAAGGTAATAATACTTAAATTTTTTGCAAAACTATCAAGATTAATAGAATTATCAAGCTCAAATGATATCATACTTCCATACACTGGATTTCCATCAGGGGAAGAATGCTGTTTTTTTGCTAAGTCAAATTGTTTATGTGACTGTAGTCCAGGATAAATCACTCTAGTAACTTTCGAATTAGTATCTAGCCATTTTGCAATTATTCCAGCATTTTCAAATTGTTTTTCAACTCTAACAGATAGAGTTTTTACTGATCTTAAAAGTAACCAAGCATCAAATGGACTAGGCAGTGCTCCTCCAGTATTTTGAATTAAGGTAATTTTTTCTGCAGCATCTTCATTGTTAATCATTAGAGCTCCACTCAGAACATCAGAATGTCCACTTAAAAATTTTGTTGTACTATGCATTACAATGTCTGCCCCTAAGTCTAGCGGCCTTTGTCCATATGAGCCCATAAAAGTGTTGTCTACACTAACTAAAATATTATTTTTACGAGCTAAGTTAGATATCTGTTCTATATCAGCTAACTCTAATAAAGGGTTACTTGGTGTTTCAAGATGTATTAATTTAGTATTATCTCTAATTGCTTCAGAAAGCGATTCTAGATTAGTTGTATCAACAAACTCAAAATCTACTTTATTATCATTTAAAACCTTGGTTACAAGCCTAAAAACTCCGCCATATACATTTTTTGAAATCAAAACATGGTCTCCAGGCTTAAACATCATAAAAATTGCTGTCATGGCTGCCATGCCCGAAGAAAAAGCAAAAGCATGATGAGCATTTTCAAGCATTGCTAAATTTTCTTCTAAAGCAGCTAATGTTGGACTTCCAACTCTTGAATAAACATATTCTGAATTGCTAGCAAAAGTAGGCTGTCTAAAAGTAGATGTAAAATGTATAGGAGTTACAGCGGCTCCAGTTTCATCAATTTTATTACCCACATGGATAGTCTTTGTTGTAAAATGTAATTTATCTTTTTTATTAGCCACGCGTATATCCTTTCGATAAGTAAGATTCTAATTTTTTAAATTTAATTTCTTCTTCTTCTCCAGCCGGAGATATAACTCTTATTTTATCATTTCTTCCAATTTTACTTTCACCTTCATCGGGGCTGCTTTGCGGTTGCATTTTTTGTTTTGAATGCGATGAAACAGCAGCAGCATTTACATCGTCATGTTTAAGCTGTAAGTTTTTTTGCAATGGATTTGTTTGAGGTTGAGTTGGATCGCTCACTTGAGCATGAAAAACTCTCTGAACTACATTAGCTCGTAAGCCTATCATTAATTCTTGAAAAAAATTATATGATTCAGATTTATATTCAATCAATGGATTTTTTTGTCCATATGCCCTTAACCCAATACCTTCTCTTAATTGATCCATGCCAAGGAGGTGATTTCTCCACTTTTCATCAATAGACCTTAATACAATAAATTTTTCAACTTTCCTGAGCAATTCTGAAGGAATAACATCTTCTTTTAATTTATAATATTGTAGTGCATTATTATATATATACTCAATCAATTCATCAGCATTGCTCAATAATGCAATGTCTTTAATATCAACACTAACTAAAATATTACTATTTAGCTCTTGATTGATTCCTTGCCAATCCCATTCTTTAACTTGTTTAAAATCTAGTTCTCCAATTATATCATATATATAGTCTTCGATAAACTCATAAATTGTATCTTTGATAGAATCAGATAGAAGAGCCTTGTTTCTTAAATCATAAATTATTTCTCGTTGCTGATTGAGAACATCATCGTACTCTAAGAGATGTTTTCTCATTGCAAAATTTCTTTCTTCAACTTTCTTTTGAGCATTACTGACGCCACGATTTAACATTCCTGCGCTCAACTCTTGATCCTCATCCATAGATAATCGATCCATATAAGTTGCTAGCCTATCCATATTGAAAAGTCTCATTAAATCATCTTCTAAAGAAATATAAAATCTTGATGAACCGCTATCTCCCTGCCTTCCTGATCTACCCATTAACTGTAAATCTATTCTTCTTGATTCATGCCTGGCAGTTCCAATAATATGCAATCCTCCCAATTCTTCAACTCCTGGTCCAAGCTTGATATCTGTACCACGACCAGCCATATTAGTTGCTATTGTGATTGATTTTTTTAGACCTGCTTGAGCAACTATTTCCGCTTCACTTTGGTGTTGCTTTGCATTAAGAACATTGTGTGGAATCCCTTTTTGTTTTAACATTTTTGATAGCAATTCAGAAACTTCAACAGAAATAGTACCAATCAATACAGGCTGACCTTTTGAATAGTATTCACTAACCTCTTTAATCACTGCATTATATTTTGCTTGCATTGACTTGTATATGACATCATTAAAATCATTTCGTTTGACTGGTCTGTGGGTTGGAATAACAGTTACTCCCAAACCATAGATATTTTCAAATTCAGCTGCTTCTGTATCTGCTGTACCTGTCATACCCGAAAGCTTATCATACATTCTGAAGTAGTTTTGAATAGTAATTGAAGCAAGAGTTTGTGTTTCTTTTTCAATCTTTACATTCTCTTTTGCTTCTAATGCTTGGTGCAATCCTCCGCTAAATCTTCTTCCTGGTAAAACCCTTCCAGTAAATTCATCAACAATTAAGACTTGTCCATTCTGAACAACGTATTCAATATCTTTATTAAATAATGCATAAGCTTTAAGCAATTGACTTAAATAATGTATTTTACTGCTGCGATCAGAATGCAGTTTATGAATTTTTTCTTTCTCTAATTGTTTTTGATCGTCAGGTAAATCTTTATCATCAATATCTGTTAGTAATTCACCTAAATCTGGAATTGTAAATGCATCTTTATTATCTGGAGATAAAGCTTCTCTTCCTTTATCTGACAGATCAATACTGTTAGATTGTTCGTCAATCGAGAAAAATAAATCTTCATCCAATAAATGTGTTTTCTTCTCTGCAATGTACTCAGACTCAACCGAGTTCATCATCTTTATGGTGCCTTGCTCTTGAAATAAATCTTGGAGCTTCTGATCTTTCGGCAATCCTCTCTTAGCTTTCAATAATAAGAGTCCTGCTTCAGCAACTTCTTCATTGGATAAATTTTCTTTTTTTACCAATTTAACTGCTTCGCTAACTAATGAATTGACCAATTGTGTCTGCTTCACTACCAACGATTGAACCGGACGTTTTAAATCTATATACGATTGATTAATTTTTGATTCAACTGGACCAGAAATAATTAACGGAGTTCTAGCTTCATCAATTAAAACACTGTCGACCTCATCAACTATGGCGTAATTATGATTTCTTTGAACCAAATATTCGCTATCAATAGTCATATTATCTCTCAAATAATCAAAACCAAACTCATTATTAGTACCATAAGTTATATCGCAAGCATATGAAGACTTTCTTTGTTCTGGATTCATTGTATTTAAAATATATCCAACAGAAAGGCCTAAGGTTTCAAATACTTTACCCATCCATTCAGCATCTCTTTGAGCTAAATAATCATTTACTGTAATAACATGCACACCTCTCCCAGATAATGCGTTAAGATAAATTGGAAATGTAGCTACCAATGTTTTTCCTTCACCTGTCTTCATCTCTGAAATTTTTCCAGCATGAAGCACGAGGCCACCAATAATTTGCTCATCGTAGGGGATCATTTCCCATTTGATTTTTTGACCTACAGCTAACCACTCTTTTCCATAAAGGAGCTTGCAGGCATACTTTACTAAAGCAAAAGACTCTACAATATAATCTTCTAAGATATTTTCTGTGATTTCAGATCTAATTCTTTTTAGTTCTTTTGAATCACTCAGATCAGATAAAAGCGCTTCTTCTTTTTCAGAAATTTTAGCTCTGATCTCTTTTTTTAGCTCTTCAGTTTTATCCTGAAGAAAATCTATATCTTTTCCGTCAAGCGTATCATAAAATTCATTAATTTCCTTTACCTTTGGAAGAATTTTTTTTATTTCTCTGCCTGACTTAGTTCCAAATATTTTTGTTAGAATGCCCATTTATAATTCCTTATAAATTGAATCTAATACACCATTTACAAATGATATACTATCTTCTGAACTAAATTTCTTTGCATTTTCTAATGCTGAACTAATTGTAACCTTGTGAGATATATCATAAGATTGTAAATATATCATTTCACATAATGACATTTGTAAAATTAATCTATCAATAACATTTAATCGGTCTAGAGTCCAATTATCTAAATTAGATTCAATTTTTTTATCTAGCTCATTACTATTCTCTGAGGTTAAAGTAAAAAGTTCATCGACAAATTTTATCGTGAGTTTATCAAATTTGTATCTAGCATTAATATCTTGTAGAACTTTTTTAGGCTCCTCATTTGATACATATTTAGCATACAATGCTTGCAATACAGCTTCTCTAGCTTTCTTTCTTTGCTGCTTACCTACTTTAATCATTTGATTACTGGTGACTCCACTTAATAAAATCCTGTATTCGTCTTTCAGCTAATAGATTCGCTGCTTCAAGTGTTGAAATATTATTATTAGCTGCATAATCGAATATTCTCATCAATATATAATATATTCCTTCTACCTGATACATTGCTTTTTCTTTATTATATCCTTGAAGTTCGTTTGCTACATTTATCAATCCACCAGCATTTATAACATAATCTGGCACATACATTATTTCTTTTTCTTTTAGTAGTTTAGCATCTCTGTTTTCTTCTTCTAATTGGTTATTTGCTGCTCCAGCAATGACGCTACATTTTAAACTTTCAATAGAAGTTGGATTTATTATTGCTCCCATAGCACATGGTGAAAATACATCTAAATCCATCGACATCAATTCGTCTCCCCCCACAGGAATAACTCCAAATTCATCTACAACTCTATTTAATGCTTCTTCGTTAATGTCATTGCCAAAAACCTGAGCTCCTTCATTTTGTAGATGTGATGATAAATAATATCCAACTTTTCCAAAACCTTGGATTCCAATTTTTAGTCCTTTTATTGATTGAATGCTTAATCTTTTTTTCAATGCAGCTTTTATTCCAACGAAAACTCCAAGAGCTGTTAAAATTGAAGGATCACCGCTTCCTCCCATTGCTCTTTTTATTCCAGTAACATGTTCTGTTTCCATTCTAATATATTCCATATCATGCACGGACATTCCAACATCTTCTGCTGTAATATATTTTCCTCCCAAGCTTTGAACAAACTTTCCAAAAGATCTTAAAAGTATTTCTGATTTATCCGTATTAGGATTACCTATTATTACTGCTTTACCACCACCAAGATTAAGGTTTGAAATTGATGCTTTGTATGTCATACCTTTTGACAATCTAAGGACATCCACTAAGGCTTCATCTTCGCTTTTATATGGGTACATTCTACATCCTCCTAAAGCAGGACCTAAAGCAGTGTTATGAATTGCTATAATGGCTTTTAAACCTGATAGAGGATCGTTACAATAAACAACCTGTTCATGATTTTTATCTGAAATTGTTTCAAAAACTGTACTCATATAAACACTCCTTTATTTACTTGATTTTGAATAAGCATCTATTATATGTTTCACTAAATGATGTCTTGCGATATCATGCTCACTTAATTCAACTATTCCAATATCATTAATATTTTTCAAAATTTTTAATATATCAACCAAGCCAGAATTTGATTTTGTAGGCAAATCAATTTGCGATGTATCTCCAGTAATTATAGCTCTAGACTCAATGCCCAATCTAGTTAAAAACATTTTCATTTGAATTGAAGATGCATTTTGAGCTTCATCTAAAATCATTGCTGATCTATTAATTGTTCTACCTCTCATGTATGCCAGAGGAATAATTTCAATAATACCTCTATCAAGCAAGTTTTGTATTTTATTTTTTGGTAATAATTCATGTAAAGCATCATACAACGGAGCAAGGTATGGATCAATTTTATCTTTCAAATCTCCAGGAAGAAAACCCAAATTTTCACCTGCTTCTACAGCTGGTCTACAAAAAATAATTTTTTCTATTTCATGCTTTTCTAAAAGGGATAATGCATAAGCTACCCCTAAAAATGTTTTTCCTGTACCTGCAGGACCTACAGAAATAATGATGTCGTTTTTTAAGAAAGACTTAACCAATTCTTTTTGACCATCCGTTCTTGGAAATACCGGCCCTTTCTTTCCATAAAAAAGAACATTCTCTGCTTTACCATTTTTATGAGATACTGAAGTTGTGTTGTTCAGCGCTACAAGCTGAGTAAGATCTTTTTCTGAAAGTGTATTGCCTTTTTTAATTGAATCAATCATTTGGGTTAAAACCATGTCAAAATGATTAATATCTTTTTTTAAACCCTGGCAATAAATACTATTACCTCTGATGTTGAGCTTTAAAGGTAATTGTGTTTCTAGAAATAGTATATTCTTATCTCCAATACCATAGAGATTTGTCAAATCAATTCCTTGAACTTCAAACGCCTTTTTCATCGCTAAGCACCTTAATTCCAAGTTCATCTAGTTGTTCTGTTGAAACGTAATTTGGAGCTTCTTCCATTAGCGCTGATGCTGATGTGGTCTTTGGAAATGCAATGACATCTCTAATATTATTTACTCCTGCCAATAGCATAACTAACCTATCTAGACCAAAAGCAATACCGCCATGAGGTGGTGTACCATATTTAAGGGCATCTATAAAAAATCCAAATTTTTCTGAAATTTCTTTTTCAGATAGATTCATAATCTTAAAAATTTCTTTTTGTAGCTCATGATCATGAATTCTTATAGATCCTCCTGCTACCTCATAACCATTAATTACTATATCATATCCTTTAGAAATAATATCTGCAGGATTAGAAACTACTTTGTCTTTGTCTGAATCTTTAGGAGCTGTAAAAGGATGATTTACTGAATCAAATCGCTCTGTATCTTCATTCCAATTAAACAATGGAAAATCAACTATCCAAACTGGAGCAAATGATGCATTGTTTTTAAGATTGAGCATATCACCTAACTTATTTCTAACTTTTCCTAGGATACGTAGCGAATTACTGAGCGTATCTCCGATCATGAAACAAATAGAATGATCTTCAAGGTTAAAGCTTTGAATAATTTCTTTACGTAAATCTGTATTAAAAAATTTAGATATTCCTCCCTCTAAATCATTATCATTAACTTTAAACCAAGCTAATCCTTTAGCACCATTAGATTGAGCAAAACTATCTAACTCATCTATTACTTTTCTTGAAAAAGTATCTGCATTTTTAGCAGAAACCATTTTAACAGCTTCGGATGAAGAAAATGCTTTAAAATCAGATTTATCTGAAAAAGATTTGAAATCGTTAATTGTCATCTCAAATCTTAAATCTGGTTTATCTGTTCCATATTTCTCTATAGCATCTTTATATGCTAAAACAGGGAATTTTTGTATATCAACATCGATTATTTCTTTAAAAACTTTTGTAATTAATTTTTCTACTAGTGCTCTCACTTCTTTCTCGTCTACAAAACTCATTTCTAAGTCAATTTGAGTGAACTCAGGCTGTCTATCTGATCTTAAATCTTCATCTCTAAAACATTTAACAATTTGAAAATATCTATCTAGGCCTGAAATCATAAAAAGCTGTTTGTACATTTGAGGAGACTGAGGTAGAGCATAAAATTGTCCATTGTGCACCCTACTTGGAACCAAATAATCTCTAGCCCCTTCTGGTGTTGACTTCATTAACACAGGAGTTTCAATTTCTAAAAAATTATTCTCAGATAAAAAATTTCTAACAATCTGTGCTGTTCTATGTCTAATAATTAAATTCTTTTGAAGTGACAAATTTCTGAGCTCTAGATATCTATATTTTAATCTATGTTCTTCTGAAGATGCATCTCTATCATTTATAGATAAAGGCACTGGCTCTGCAGAACTTAAAACAACTACTTCTTGTACAATAACTTCAATTTCACCTGTAGATAAATCTGGATTAATTAAATCTTCAGATCTAGCTACAACTTTACCGCAAACATGAATAACATCTTCATTTGATATTGACTTTCCTGTTTCAACTAAACTATCTGAATTAAGTATAATTTGAGTTTTACCAAATCTGTCACGAATATCTATAAAAATAATCTGACCATGGGTACGTATCGAATTAACCCATCCTGAAAGTTTTACAGTTTTGTCAATATGATTATTATTCAGTTCACCACAATTATGTGTTCTAATAGTCATCTATAACAATCTAATAATTATTTTTCTAATTCTTCTGCATTTTCAACAATAAGAAGAACTTTGTCTTCAATATCATCAGAGGAATCAGAATTAATATCGGCTATGCCATATGAACATGAAAATTTTACTTCATCTTTATCAGTTTTAATGGAAATAGTTCCATCCGTTAAATTGATTATAGAATTAGTATGATTTTTCATAATTCCAAAGTATCCATCTACTCCTGGACATTTCACATATGAAACATTATCAAAGCTAAATGTTTTGATTGGAGTAATGATATCTAGCTTGAAAAAATTTTTCACTTCTTACCTTTCTCAATTGCTTCATCAATTGATCCAACATATGAAAAAGCATTCTCAGGTAAATCATCAACTTCTCCATTTAAAATAGCTTCAAATCCAGCAATAGAGTCTTCTAGTTTAACATATCTACCTTCAATTCCAGTAAATTGCTCTGCAACAAAGAATGGTTGTGACATAAATTTCTGCATTTTTCTAGCTCTAGAAACTACCAGCTTGTCTTCATCTGATAGCTCATCCATACCAAGAATCGCAATAATGTCTTGTAAGTCTTTATATTGTTGCAATGTAGCTTGAACTGATCTTGCTACATTATAGTGTCTGTCTCCAATTATTCGTGGATCAAGAATTCTAGATGTAGAAGTCAATGGATCGATAGCTGGATAAATTCCTAGCTCTGCAATTTTTCTTTCTAATACTGATGTAGCATCCAAGTGAGCAAATGCTGTAGCAGGCGCAGGATCTGTTAAATCATCAGCAGGCACATAAATAGCTTGTACTGATGTAATTGATCCTTTCTTCGTTGAAGTAATTCTTTCTTGCAAATCTCCCATCTCTGTAGAAAGAGTTGGCTGATATCCAACTGCTGATGGCATTCTCCCAAGAAGTGCTGATACTTCTGAACCAGCTTGAGTAAATCTGAAAATATTATCTACGAATAAAAGTACATCTCTACCTTCATCATCTCTAAAATATTCTGCCATTGTTAAAGCACTTAAACCTACTCTAAGTCTAGCACCTGGAGGTTCATTCATTTGACCAAAAACTAGAGCTGTTTTATCAATTACTCCAGACTCTGTCATCTCAGCATATAAATCATTTCCTTCTCTTGTTCTTTCTCCAACTCCAGCAAATACTGAAAAACCACCGTGTTCGGTAGCAATATTTCTAATCAATTCTTGAATCAAAACTGTTTTACCAACTCCAGCTCCTCCAAAAAGTCCAGTTTTACCACCTCTTGTGTAAGGCTCCATCAAATCAACAACTTTAATTCCAGTCTCAAACATTTCCGAAGAAGTAGTTAAGCTTTCTTGTGCGGGTGCAGAACGGTGAATTGGAGATGTTACTTTATTTTTAACATCACCTTTTTGGTCAATAGGATTTCCTAATACATCAAACATTCTTCCTAAAGTTTCTTGTCCTACTGGCACTGAAATCGGCTTTCCAGAATCACTTACGCTCTCCCCTCTAACTAAACCATCTGTAGAGTCCATAGCAATGGTTCTTACCACTCCTTGACCTAAATGTTGTGCTGTTTCAAGTACCAAGTCTGTACCATCTTTTCTTTTGATACTTAATGCATTTAAGATTCTAGGAAGATGTCCTTCTTCAAATTTTACATCAACTACCGCACCAGTTATTTGTAATATTTTACCTTTATTATTCATTTTATGTCCCCTTAATCGACTAATGCCTCTGCCCCACCGACAATTTCTAACATTTCTGTTGTAATTGCAGCCTGACGAGCTTTGTTAAATTCTAATTTTAATTCTTTAATTATTTCTTTTGCATTCTCTGTTGCATTATCCATAGCAATCATTCTTGCAGCTTCTTCACTACTATAAGATTCCAGAAGCTGTTGCCACATCTGAACATTGATATGCTTTGGAATTAATATAGAAACTATCTCCTTCTGTCCAGGTTCATAGTCATAGTTATAATTTGTAACATTATAATCTGCTGAAAAGTCCACAGGTAATACTTTTTCCATTATTAAATCTTGAGAAGCCAAGGTTTTAAATCTATTGTAAATCACATGGACTTCATCAATCTCTTGATTTTCAAAAGCGCTTATAAAAGTTTTTGAAATATCCGATGCTGTATCATAGTTCATATCTTTCCAGAAGTCAAAAAATGTTTCTTTAACATTATAATCTCTTTTTGAAAAATATTCTGATGCTTTTTTACCCAAGCAAAAAAGTTGAACCTTATCTTTACCAATTTTTTCTATTTCTTTTTCTGCTAACCTAATCACGCTAGAATTAAATGATCCCGCAAAACCTCTATCACTAGTAACAATAATCATTCCAACATTACTGACATTACGTTTTTCAACTAGTGAAATATCAGTTGAACTAATTTGAGGCAATATTCTACAGATAAGTTCCTGCGTATTTCTTGCATAAGGTCTAGAAACTTCCATTTTGTCTTGAGCTTTCTTCACCTTGGCTGCAGCAACCATTTTCATTGCTTTTGTAACTTGCTGAATACTTGTTACAGATTTAATTCTTTCTGATAGATTTTTTAAATTAGCCATCCTAGAAACTCTTTTTAAATTCCTCGATTGCGCTATTCATCTTCTTACCTAAATCATCAGAAATGTCTCCAGAAGTACTAATTTCAGCTAAACAGTTTGAATGTTTGGCATCAAAATGTTCCAATAACCCTACTTCAAATTCTTTTACTGAATCTAGCTCAACATCATCAAGGTAACCTTGGCTAGCCGCGTAAATAATTGCAACCTGTTTTTCAGTTGTCATTGGTACATATTGATTTTGTTTAAGAATTTCAACCATTCTTCTTCCTCTAGTAATTTGAGCTGCAGTTGATTCATCTAAATCTGAAGCAAATTTTGCAAATGCTTCAAGTTCTCTAAACTGAGCTAAATCTAATCTTAACTTACCTGCAATTTTTTTCATTGCTTTGATTTGTGCACTTCCACCTACTCTTGAAACTGACAATCCAACATCAACAGCAGGTCTTACACCTCCGTTAAATAAGTTAGTATCCAAGTAAATTTGACCATCTGTAATTGAAATAACGTTTGTAGGAATATATGCTGAAACATCACCTTCTTGAGTTTCGATTACAGGAAGAGCCGTCAAAGAACCTGAACCTAAATCTTCAGATAATTTAGATGATCTTTCTAGCAATCTACTGTGCAAATAAAATACATCTCCTGGAAAAGCTTCTCTTCCCGGAGGTCTTCTTAAAACTAGCGACATTTGTCTATATGCTGTTGCCTGCTTAGATAAATCATCATAAACAATTAAACCATGCATACCATTATCTCTATAATATTCTCCCATTGCACACCCTGAATATGGAGCAATGTATTGCAATGGAGCTGGGTCTGAAGCATTTGCTACAACTACTGTTGTATATTCCATTGCTCCATTTGCTTCAAGCTCTGCAACTAATTTTGCAACAGTAGATGCTTTCTGTCCAATAGCTACATAAACACAATATACTGGGCTATCAGAAGTATGGGTTAATTTTTGATTTATAATTGCATCAATGGCAATAGCTGACTTTCCTGTTTGTCTATCACCAATGATTAACTCTCTCTGTCCTCTACCAATTGGAATCATACTATCAATAGATTTAAGTCCAGTTTGTAGGGGTTCTTTAACTGGGAATCTTTGCATAACACCTAAAGCTTTTCGCTCAATTGGTAATGTTTCTTTTGCATTGATAGGACCTTTTCCATCCATTGGCTGACCTAAAGGATCAACAACGCGACCTAAAAGCTCTTTTCCAACTGGAACTTCAACAACTTTTCCAGTTCTTTTGACAGTATCGCCTTCTTTTACCAGACTACTATCTCCAAACAGTACAGCACCAACATTTTCTTCTTCTAGATTTAAAGCCATTCCAAAAACATCGTTTGGAAACTCTACAAGCTCAGAACTCATTACACTTCCAAGTCCACTTGTTCGAGCAACACCGTCGCCAATCTCTAGAACTTCGCCAACTTCATTAACATCAACGCTTTCATTGATATTTTTGATTTGACTTCTTAACAAATCTCCAATTTCATTTGTTTTAATATCCATTTATACCCCTACTAATTTTGATTTTGCGTTTTCTAATTTTGTTTGCAGACTACTATCATATAGCGTATCGTCTACTTTAATTTTAAGTCCACCAATTAAATTTTTATCAACATTAAAATCAATATTGATTTTTTTATTAACAAGTTCGCTTAAAGAATTGGTGATATCATCTTTTAGGCTGTTATCCATCTCTGCTGATGATACCACTTCAACAAATGCTATATTTAGTTTCTTTTTGGATAATAAAGTAAAATGTTTTGATACATCTTGGATAAGATTTGTATCATCATTTTCAATCACCACCTTTAGTACTTCAACTAATATTTCATTCATTGAGCTTGAAACAGCTTTTTCAAAAAGACTAATTTTTTCAGATACTTCAATAGTCTTTGATTTAAAGAAAGTATTAATAGCTAAATCTCCTTTAAGAGCAATACTAAAATTTTCTAATCCGCTATTAACGCTGTTAAAATCGTCAAACGTATTAACCGCATCATTTAATAAATTAGAATATATATTTATCTTTTTAAGATTTTGCTTCATCTGCTTTCACTGCTTCTAATGATGATTTTACAAACTTACTATTATCATCATTCTTAACATTTCTTTGTAAAACTTTTGTAGCCAATTCTAAGCTAAGATCTACAACTTCTTCTTTTATTTCTTTGATAGCGCGCGTCTTTTCAATTTCTATTTTTGATTTAGCATCATCAAGAAACTCGTTTGATTTAGCTTTTGCGTCATTTAGAATCTTAGCTGCAGACTCTTCAGCTCTTTGTTTGCTATCGCCTACAATTGCCTTACCTTCCTTTTTTGCCTCATTAAGTATTTTTTCTGATTCGTCTTTGATTTGTTCCAAATCATTCTTTGCGCTTTCTGCCATTTTAAGAGATTCTGCAATATCCTTCTCTCTTTCTTCTAAAAAATTAAGAAGAGGATTCCATGCATACTTTCTTAATACAAAAAGTACAGTCATAAAAATAACTAATGACCAGACATATGTGCCTAGTTCTGGCGTTAATAATGGATTCATATTATTTCCTTATTTTGATTACAGAACTAATGATAACAATCCAAGCAAAATTGCTGCACCTTCAACCAAAATTGCTAAAAGAAATGTTTGTGATCTAATTTCTCCAGCTGCTTCAGGTTGTCTTGCAATAGCCTGTGCTACTCCATACCCAATTAATCCGATGCCAATACCAGCACCTATTACTGCTAACCCTGCTCCCATAGTGAGACTCCTTTTTTTGTTAGTGATCTACGTGTATAGCCATTCCTATAAAAACGGCTGTTAATAATGCAAAAACATATGCTTGAATAACTGCAACAAGCAATTCTAGCATAGTCAATCCCAGTGCAAGAGAAATTGAAAAAGGTGCAATACCAAATCCTGCAAACCCTCCCAGTTCCGCAGTAGCACTGAAAATAAATGTAATAAATATTACTAAAGCAATATGTCCGCCCATCATGTTGCCAGCCAACCTAAGTGTTAAGGCTAACGGACGAATAAATAAACCCATAAATTCAATCGGAACAACAACAAAATATAGTGGCCATGGCAGTCCTGAAGGTGCCAAGTTTTTCCAATGTTGGACAAAGCCATATTTTTTAATACCTGCACCAATAAATGCAAAAAAAGTAATGGTCGCAATTGCAAAAGTAACATTGACATTAGCAGTTACTGTATGTCCGCCCTTAGACAATAAATATAAGATATTATCTTTATTTAGCATATCTGCCTGATATCCAATTTTACCAATTAAGCCAGTTAAATCAAAAATCGGTATTAAACCCAATATATTTCCAAAAAGTACAAAGAAAAATATTGTATATATTAGAGAAGCCCAATCTCTATATTCTTTAGCTCCAATAAAATTTTTCAACACATCATCTCTTAAATAAATGACAAACATTTCAATAATGCTCATAAACTTGTTTGGAATATTTTTCTTGTGTGAAATATAAGACTGAATCAATGTAGTTAAAGTTGTTACAACGATTGTTGATACAAAAAATAGTAAAAAAACATGTTTGGTAATTCCAAGATCAATATAAAAAAGAGAATCAGATGTTAATCCAAAGAAACTTGAGATTTTTTCAGATAAAGAATTTAGAAATTCAAATTCAAAAACATTTTTTTTGCTGTTAGCAACGTGGTCAATGGCATATTGTGGAGCTTGATCCATTGTCCATTCTTTTCCAATTTTTTTACCAACAAGCATCGCCGAAATATAAATAGAAACCAACAAGGAAAAACAGAAAAAAAAATGTAATTCTTAATTATTATTATTTACATGATTATATGCACGAAAAGAGGCGTGAAAAACAGCTATAATTATTATAAGAATTCTCCAAAAATCATTAAAAATAAAAAAAGCAATTAAAAGCCAAGAGATTATGATACCTAAAAATTCAAAATAGATCGAATAGCTTTCAGCAAGAATTTTACTTAAAGTCTTTTTGTTACTCATCGATGATTATATCGCACCTACCTGAAAACTGTGCTCCATCTTCAATAGTGAGGACCTTATATTGTAAATTTCCAACTAATTCACAACCTTTCAATAGTTCTGCCGGACCATTGATTAAAGTATCTCCTTCGATAAATCCATTAATTTGAATCATAGCTGCCTTAACATCTCCAAATATTTTACCACTTTTAGCGAGCTGAATAGCACCGTCAGTATGTACAGACCCTCTTATTTCACCATAAATAGTAATATTACCACTTAAAATTATATCTCCGTCAATAGATACATCTTCAGCAATTATGGTTTGACTGTTTGTTGATTTAGTTTGAATCTTCATCATTAGTTAATTTATCAGATTTTAATTTAAAATCTTCAAAAAAAGTGTTTGGATTTATCGGCAGTCCATCTTTCCAAATTTCAAAATGCAAATGTGGTCCTGAAGACATTCCTGTATTGCCCATCTTCGCAATAATATCTCCCGCTTTGACCTTATCTCCTTTATTAAAAAATAAATCTTGATTGTGATAATAATGAGATAAATACCCATTTTGATGATCTATAATAATAAAATTACCAAAATTATTTGAAAAATCGCTAAAAACAACAAGCCCGTCAGCAGTAGAAAAAATAGGTGTTGATATCTCATTTGCAATATCAATACCAAAATGTTTTGCATCTACATCAAATTCTTTACTTATCAACCCGCTTGCAGGCTCAACTGATGGAAGATTGTTTGTTACCATATATCTAATATTTTCTTCATTTAAGTTATGAGTTTCTTTCGTGCCAATTATTGAATCAATGTATGCTTTCATAAGAGATATTTCATCTATAGTTTCATCAATATTGCTTATAATTTCTTTTTGTTGTTTTATCTCATTGTTAATAGCAGAAATTTTTAGATATTCTTTGATAATTGGAGAAGACATAAACAATAAAGTTATTGATGTAATTAAAAAAATAGCTAAAACTAATAAAGAGGAAATAAAAGTAAATTTTGTAAATTCAATTTGCCAACTCTTCTCTGTAAAAGGCGATATAAACAAAATCTTGTATTTACTTAACTTCATAAAATTAGACTAATCAGGTTTTATAGATTTTAATTTTTCTAAAACTCTATTAACTGTTTTCTTATCAAAGTTAATTTTAATAAATCCTTTTTTAGTCCTATTATTTTGCTTGATTAATACTTTTTCTCCAATCAATCTTGAAAGAGAATCTTGTAGACTTTGCAACTGAGGAGATATTTTTTTATTCTTTGTGATTAAGGACTCAGTTTTTCTAACCGACATTTTTTCTTTTAAAAGTTTTTTCCAAAATTGAACCATTCCTTGACTGGTTTTATTTTGTAAAATTGCTCTTGCTTGACCTGCGTTAATCTCTCCTTTTAAAATACTATCCTGGATTTGACTTGGAAGCTTGAGAAGTCTTAGTGTATTAGATACTGCTGGCCTAGATTTTCCAACTGTCTTAGCAATTTCTGTAATTGAAGATTCTAAATTGTCTTGTAAGTACTTATATCCTTTTGCTTCCTCAATTGGATTAAGATCTTCACGTTGAATGTTTTCTATTAAAGCCATATACATTATATCTTTATTTGATTCTGCATCAATAACATATGCTAAAATTCTTTTCTTTTTTAAAAGCTTGTGTGCCCTATATCTTCTTTCTCCTGCAACAATAATATATTTACTATCAACTTGCTTAACAGTAATGGGACTAATTAATCCTTTTTCTTTTATTGAATGTGCTAACTGTTTTAAAGATTTATCTTCAAAGTTCTTTCTAGGCTGATTAGGATTTGGCTTAATTTTACTTATTAGGATACTACTCTGACTAAAATCTTCTAAACTAGCCTTTGATGGTGTCAGTAAAGCACCCAATCCTTGACCTAGGTTTTTATTTTTTGTCATTTATTATCTCCAATGCTAAGTCCATATAGTCTTTGGCTCCTGAACAATTTACATCATACATAATTGCTGGCTTTCCATCATCTGGAGCCTCTGCTAATCTTACATTTCTATTAATTTTCGTATCAAATAATTTATTTTTAAAATTTGTCTTTAACAAACCTTCAACTTTTTTTGACAACTTAAGTCTTTTGGTATGCATTGTTATTAGCAAACCAAGGATATTTAATTTATCGTTAATATTATCTTTAACTATCTTAATAGTCTCTTGTAAACTTTTTAATCCTTCTAGGGCAAAAAATTCACTTTGGATAGGAATTAATACGTCTGTTGAAGCGGTTAAAGCATTTAAAGTTAACAGGCCTAAAGATGGAGGGCAGTCTATTAATATATAATCATATTTTTTTTTGATTCGATTAATTAATTTTAAAAGCTGTTTTTCTCTGTTTGAAATGGATACCAATTCTACTTCACAGCCAACCAAATTTGTATCTGACTTGATAAAATCTAAATATTCAATATTTGTACTAGTAATAATATCTTTCATTTTTTCATTACCTATCATGGCGTCATAAATAGTCAGATCGCACTCAATACCAAAATTATTTAATCCAGTTGATGCATTTGCTTGAGGATCAAAATCAATTAACAATGTTTTCTTTTCTAGTATTCCTAGACTGGCTGCTAAATTAATTGCTGTGGTGGTTTTGCCTACGCCGCCTTTTTGATTTATTATTGAAATTACTTTTTTCATTTGAGTAAAAAATTTAATTGGTTAAAAGGGTAATACAAAGTTTTTAAAAAATCATTTTATATAACTTAACTTATACTGTGAATTCAAAGATTTTAATAACAGGATTTAATGGGGAGTTGGGTAGTAAAACACTTGATTTTTTATTTCAGAAAAATTACTCAATTATTGGTTTAGATTTGAACAAAAAAGTAAGTCAATCTGACAATATCGAATTGATTCAAGGCTCTATTTCAGACAAAGATTTAATACAATCAATTTTCGATGATAATATCATTTCTGAAGTGTACCACTTTGCTGCGCTATTAAGCCAAACAGCTTCCAAAGATCCAGAGTTGGCTACAGAAATAAATGAACATGCATCTATAAATCTTATTAATTGCGCTGCAGATCATGGAGTAAAAAATAATATTAAAGTAAAATTTTTCTTTCCAAGCTCTATAGCAGTTTATGGCCCTAGGAAAATACACAATGCTTCTGAATTTGATATAATTAAACCAACAACAATTTATGGTATTAATAAATTAGCAGTTGAGCAGTATGGAGCTAAAAAACACATGGGATATGACTCAAAAAATTATGGAATCGATTTTAGATCAATTAGATTCCCAGGTGTCATTAGCAATGACAGTATCCCTTCCGGTGGCACTACTGACTATGCTCCGCAAATGATTCATGCTGCAGTAAATAATACACAATATATATGTAAGCTTTCTAAAGAAACTCTTTTACCTTTTATTAGTATTAATAAAACAGTTTCATCAATACAACAATTAATGGAGATGAATACCATAAATTCAACTTTAAGGGTGTTTAATATTCAAGAGACAAGTTTTTCAGTAATTGATTTATATAAGGCAATTCAAAGCAAGTTGAGCAAATTTAAAGTTGAATATGCAATCGATAATAAATTTCAATCGGTTGCAGATACATGGCCTTCTAGTTTAAATTGTGATGAAGCAAAAAAGAAATGGAATTTTTCTAACTCAGAAGATTTTGAAAAATTTGTTACAAAGATTATTGATGAAATGATAGAAAATGAAAAAAATTGATCACATACTAAATGCTGAACTTGAAACGATAAAAAATCAAGGTACTTATAAAAGTGAAAGAATCATCGAAACAGCTCAAAAAGCAGAAATCAATGTTTTGGGTAAAAAAGTTTTAAACTTTTGTGCAAATAACTATCTAGGGCTTGCAAATAACCCGGAAATCAGAGAAGCAGCAATAGCTGCAATTGAAAAATGGGGTTTTGGCTTAGGGTCTGTAAGATTCATATGCGGAACACAAACTATTCACAAAGAACTTGAAGAAGCTGTCAGTAATTTTCTTCATAAAGAGGATACAATTTTATATTCTTCATGTTTTGATGCTAATGGTGGTTTATTTGAGACTATTTTGAGCAAAGAAGATGCTGTCTTCTCTGATGAATTAAATCATGCTTCTATCATTGATGGAATTAGACTGTGCAAAGCAGAGAAAAATAGATATAAAAATTGTGATATGATTGACTTGGAAGATCAACTAAAAAAATCTTCTGCAAGAATAAAATTAATTGCCACTGATGGTGTATTTAGCATGGATGGAACTATTGCGCCAATAGACAAAATTGTTAAACTGGCTGCAAAATATGATGCTCTAGTTATGGTAGACGACTGTCATGCTACAGGTTTTATAGGCTCAACAGGTAAAGGAAGCGGAGAGCATCACAATGTATTGAATAAAGTTGATATTATTACCTCAACCTTTGGTAAAGCGCTTGGCGGTGCTTCTGGTGGATTTGTATCAGCCTCATCAAGTATCGTAGATACTTTAAGACAAAAATCCAGACCATATCTTTTTTCAAATAGCTTAGCCCCTGCTTTAGTTGTTGCATGCTTAAAAGCTTTTGAAATAATTAATAATGATACTGGATTAATTTCCAAACTACATGATAACACAAATTATTTCAGAAAAAAAATACATGAAATAGGATTTGAGGTTAAAGGCCATTCACATCCCATAGTTCCTATAATGATATATGATGCAAAAAAAACAGTGGCTTTATCTGAAATGCTTCTAGAGAAAAATATTTATGTAATTCCATTTTCTTTTCCTGTAGTTCCAAAAGATCAAGCAAGAATAAGGGTACAGCTTTCTTCTGTACATAATCAAGAACAATTAGATTATGCTATAAAGGCATTTCATGATTGCGGAAAGACCTTAAATATTATTTAAAAAATTAGTGAAAAAAGGAGTTAATGTATTAAATTCACTCACTTATGGATAATTCAATAAGAAATAGACTGTTAACAATCCTTTTTGTTTTTGGATTAGGTATTTATGCTCTCTTTCCTTCCTTGCGCTACGCAATGCTTAGCGAAGAAAGCATCTCTAGTCTTTCAAAAGAAGAAGTTGATTATTATGATGCAAAAACTATTAAGCAAGGATTAGATCTTAAAGGCGGTATATATATAGTATTAGAAGTTGACTTACCTCAATTAGTTGATAATCTTGCAAAAAATAAAGATAAGAACTTTGATTTATTTCTTAGTGATTTAAAAAACGAATACAGTAATACTTCTGGAGATTTCTTTTCAGTTTTTGAACAACTAGCAGATGAAAATGATTTAAAACTACCAAGATACTTTATCAATTACGGTAAGACTAAAGATCAAATTATTGCTCAACTATCATTACAATCTGAAGATTCAATCAGAAGAGTTATTGAGATTATTCAGAATCGCGTAGATCAATTTGGTGTTGCTGAACCTACAATTCAAAAACAAGGAAATAATCGTGTTATTGTAGAACTTGCAGGAATACAAGACTCTGAAAGAGCAAGAGATCTGTTACAAAGTACTGCATTACTAGAATTGATGATTGTTAAAGATATTGAAAGTACTAATGCTCTAATAAGACAGATTGATAGTATTACAGCAACTTCAAATGAAAAAGCTGTAAATGATGATAATGAAATTAATAAACTATTTGATACAACAGGATCAGACAATTTAAACTTTTCTTCATTGTTAATATCGGTTGGAGGAAATTTAGCTATCTCATCTAAAAATTTAAGCTCCTATAAAGATATTTTATCTCAAGTCAATGTTAAACAAATCTTAGATGCTACAAATAGCACTATTTTAACTAGCAATTCTGCCATTGCGCTTGTCAATGAAATTGGAGAAGAAGAAGAATTTTATACATTATATCATTTATTCAACAATGCAGAATTAACTGGTGGCGTTATTGAAGATGCGCAAATGAGACTCAGTCAAGCTGGTGTAACAGCTGGGCAAGCAGTTGTTGAAGTTGAAATGAACAGTGAGGGATCTAGGGAGTGGGCTAGAATCACTGGTGCAAATATTAATAATAGAATTGCTATTGTCTTAGATAGAAAAGTACATATGGCTCCAGTTATAAGAAGTAAAATTATTGGTGGAGGAACTGTCATTGAAGGCTTAGACTCCATTGAAGAAGCTGAAGATATTGCAATTGTACTAAGAGCTGGAGCTCTTCCAGTTCCTGTTACTATTGCAGAAGAACGAACTGTCGGCGCATCTTTAGGCGCAGACTCTGTAACCAAGGGAACGCTTTCAATGGCTATTGGACTGTTACTTGTAGTTATTTTCATTGTTCTTTTTTATAAAATATCTGGTATTATCGCTAGTTTTTCAGTTATGTGGACATTGATTTTACTTCTAGGTGTTCTTGCCTTACTAGAAGCCACTTTAACGCTCCCTGGTATTGCTGGTTTAATATTGACAGTTGGTATGTCTGTTGACGCCAATGTTATTATTTTTGAAAGAATAAAAGAAGAATTAAGGAATGGAAAATCTGTGAGATCTGCTATTGATTCAGGTTACGAAAGAGCAATCACAACAATTGTTGATGCTAATTTAACAACAGGTATAGCTGCTGCTGTTTTATATCAATATGGTAGCGGTCCAATTAAAGGCTTTGCTACTGTATTATTTTGGGGAATTATCGTAAGTATGTTTACTGCTATAATCGTCACAAGATTTGTTTTTGACTTTGTTACATCTAGAAAGAATATTGAAAAATTGAGTATATAATTATGAAATTTATGGAAAATACTAAAATCAATTTTATGAAATTTAAAACCATTGGGTTTGGATTATCATCTGCAATGGCTATTGGTTCTATACTATTGCTTTTAATGGGCGTTAATCTAGGAATAGACTTTAAAGGTGGAACTGCTATTGGAGTTAGTTTTTCTGAAGATATATCAATTGAAGAGGTTAGAAGTTCTTTAAAAACAGTATCTATAAACGATACTAGCTTTGACCTAAGCGCAGAAGAAATTAAGTATTTTGGCAGCGAAAGCGATGTAATGATTAAGATTAAAACTCTTGAAAATGAACCAGAAAACTTTGGCCAACTAGTAATAAATCATTTATATAGTACATTGAATAACAAAGCTCCTGAAAATAAAAATGATTTCATTCTATCTCTTGGTTCTGTAAGCCCTAAAGTAGGATCAGAACTAAGTGGAAAAGCTTTATGGTCAGTGATTTCAGCGCTTGTTCTTATATTATTTTATATTTCTGTTCGATTCGAGTTTAGATTTGCGATTGGAGCAATTTTAGCCTTAGTCCATGATGTTACCATAACATTAGGAATTTTTTCGCTAACTGGTTTTGAAATTACGTTAAGCACAGTTGCAGCTTTCTTAACTATTGTAGGATATTCTCTGAATGATACTATTGTTATTCTTGACAGAATTAGAGAAAACATGAAATCTTCAGGAACTGTAATGTTTGAATCGACTATTAACAAAAGTATCAATCAGTCATTAAGTCGAACATTAATAACCTCCTTAACAACATTATTAGTGATTATTGTTCTACTCACTTATGGCGGAGAAGTTATTAGACCTTTTGCTTTTACAATGCTAGTAGGTGTAATCATTGGAACTTACTCTAGTATCTATATCGCAAGTGCGCTTCTTGCTACCGTTTATCAAAATTCTAAATAATGAATAACAGGATTTTATTCCCTTTTATAGCGCTATGCTTAATTTGGGGATCTACATGGTATTTCATTAAGATTTCTCTCAATGCTGGCGTTCCTCCTTTTTATGGAGTTGGTTTACGCTTTCTATTTTCAGGAATAATATTTTTTATCTATATATACTATAAAAAGCTAAGTATTCCAACTACGCCTCAAGCAATAAAACTTTATCTATCATTTGGTCTATTAAATTTCAGCTTATCCTATGGAATGACGTACTGGGCAACACAATATATCTATTCTAGCATTTCTTCCATATTATGGGGTCTTTTCCCATTATTTACCAGTCTTATGGCGCACTTTATGATAAAAGATGATCCAAATGAAAGGTTAAATAAAAATAAGATTGGTGCATTAATGATGGGACTAGTTGGAGTAGCTATAATGAGTGCCAATCAAGAAATTGATCTTGCTTCGCAATCATTTTCTGCAATCCTAGTTCTAATTAGCGTTATTATAATTGCAGCATATCCTAGCGTTCAATATAAAAAATACAATAATGAAGTTGGTCCTTACCAAATGAATGCAGTTTGTCAGGTTATGACAGGAATTGTTATGCTTTCTATGTCGTCTTTATTCAATGAGGATCTCACTGTTATTGTTTGGAATAATGAATTAATTCTCTCAACACTTTATTTAATTGTGTTTGGTGGATTTATATCATGGGGTATCTATTTTTGGCTGTATCAGCATTTAAATGTAACTCAAGTTACATATGTTGCCATTTTTCCGCCTATTGTAGCGATTTTTTTAGGATGGGTGTTTTTAGGAGAAATTCTATCTTCTCAGGAAATAATAGGAACTTTACTTATTTTAGGAAGTTCTATACTAATCTATAGGAAATAGAGTCTATTTTTTAATAAATTAAATTATGATGCAAAAAATAAAATCAAATCTACTTGCTGGTATTGCAACAATTGTACCATTAGCACTTACAGTCTACGTTTTACAAGTGACCATTGAGCTTACTATCTGGATTGGAGGAACTGTTGCAGAACCATTAGAGAGATTTGTAAATGTAACATTCCCTGGATTTGGTTTATTAACTTCATTAGTTGGTCTACTTATAGTCTTCTTAGCTCTTTTCATTTTTGGAGGATTAGCAAGAAATGTTTTTGGTAAAAGAGTTGTAAAATGGGTTGAAAATATTTTTAAGAAAATTCCTTTGGTTGATTCTATCTATGGAACAACAAAACAATTGATTGAAACTATATCGGGATCAAACAACAATTCGTTCAAAAAAGTTGTATATATTGAATATCCTAGAAAAGGTATATGGACTCTCGGATTTGTAACAAGTGAATCAACAAATCAAACTAATGAAGAATTTTATCATCTTTTTGTACCAACCACCCCTAACCCTACTTCAGGTTTCTTTTTAATTATTGCTAAAGAAGATACAACTCCTGCAGATATTGATGTCGAAGAAGCATTCAGAATGATTGTTTCAAGCGGAATTGTTGGAAATCATAAAAATTCAATAGTTAAGTAAAAAAAAAGAGCACCTAAGTGCTCTTTTTTTTAATTCAACCTAAAAGATAAAAGTCTATTAACCTCTACCTCTAGCCATAGGTGCACGTGATACATCACCGTCTTTATCGATGAAGTATAGGAAACCGCTTTCACGAGTTACGCCTGCGTCAGCAACTTTTTCTGCATTTCCGCCACCAGATCCGCCTCTTGACATACCTGAACGCCATACATTACCATCTTTACCTAAATAATATAGATAACCTTTTTCTTTACTAACACCTGTTGTTTTTACTTTTTCAGCCATTTTTTTATTCTCCTTAAAAGATTATTAATAAGCTTTATTTGTATTACTTCACAAGTCTACATCTAAACTTAATTTTTTGCAAGAATTTTCTCGTCGGAGCCCCCTCGATAAATTTTTACAAAAAAGCTTTAAATATTTTTTTATTTGGTTAAATTTGGCCCATGCCCCGGTAGCTCAGCTGGATAGAGCAACGGATTTCTAATCCGTAGGTCACAGGTTCAAATCCTGTCCGGGGTAC
>JBJKZP010000013.1:0-18348 GCA_045560235.1 Fidelibacterota bacterium
CGCGATTCGAACGCGCGACCCCAACCTTGGCAAGGTTGTGCTCTACCAGCTGAGCTACACTCGCATAACATGTCATAATAAAACAATTTTATGTTTTAAAAAAGAAAAAAAATTAATGTTCGTGCTTGAGAGGAAAATCAGCTTTTTTAGCAATATTTTCAATAAAAGCAGCTACTTTTTTATCGTCTGGAATAGTAGGTGAAAGCGGAACACTAAAGAAAATACTTCTATTTTTATATCCTGCTAAAGAAATACCAAGCTCCGTAGCTTCTCTTTGATACTTTTTAATTAAATCTAATACATTTGGTTGATTTGAATAGACCTCTTCAAGTTTTTTTGAGGGATCCTTGGCTTTTAATCTATTTAGGCGATAATCTATCTCCTGCAGTCGATTAAACGGCGAAGAAACATCATTTATGGCATTATTAGGCTCTTTTATTCTGATATCAAGTATGCTTAAATGCTTTCCTTGAATACCGCCAGCGTAAACAAGAGCTCCTTTTTCATTTTGAATAGTTCTTGGCTCAGTTCTTTTAGTTGAGCCGCTCAAAAAAATGTAGTCTGCTTCTGCAAATGAAGCAGATAAGTCAAGAATATTGTCATCTCGAACATTAATCAATAATACAATCAGATCAACATCAGGCTTTAATTCGCTTATATATCTATTTCCTTCCTCTACAAAATTTTTGTTAGTTATGGATTGAAATCTAGCAGATTGACTTAGACCAATAAAAGCAATTTTAGCATCATCCTTATCTATAATATGATATGGCTTAAATAATAATTGTTTAGACGCCTTATCATATAAATTTGCTGATATAAAATTAACTGAAGAACTTTTTGTTATCTCAACTAAGAAATCAGCTCCTCCTTTAAAATCATTAGACCCAATATTAACAACATCTTGTCCTAAGAACTCTAGAGTTTTAACAAAATTTCTTGCTTTAAATTTTTTATTATCTACTGACAAGTTATCCGGATTGATTTGATTGCTGTCAAAAAGCGCATTTCCAGCATCAATTAATATGGACTCTCTTCCAGACATCATATTTTTTAAAAAAAACATTTTTCTAGCTAATCCTCCAAGTGGATTTTTTGGACAGCCACAGTCATAAAATTCTGAATACACATTTGTAGTTGAGACTATAGATATATTTTGAACATTATCGGGAGCATTCTCTTGAGAAAATCCAATGCTTAACAATAAAAAAAATAAATACTTCTTCATTAGCTTTTTCCTTTTTTTCTATTCTTCAATATAGGTATGATAAACATATAAATTCCTGTAAAACTTAAAACAATCAATAAAATTCCAGAAGGGAGAAATAGTCCAAACTTGACATAATCACTAAAAAAAGATCCATCGTGAACTGATTCAATTATATCTGACCTTCTAAAACTAACTGAATATATATCTGCTGATTCAAGATCTAACTGAATTTCCCAATTATTTTTTGATCGAATTTTAGCTATTCCTTTGTTAGGACGAATATCTATCCTATCAATATCGTCCCAGGAGCTTATTTCAGCCTCACTAACTGTTTTTGCTGTTTCTAAGTACAAGTTAAGCATAACAGGTTTGCTATCTGACGTAATTTTCAGATTAGGCTGAACCCAATTTGATTGCTTTTTAAACTGTAACAATACTCCTGTTGAAAAAATAATTATAACTGGAATGAAAATTATTGGAGAAATCCAATAATGCAACTTTCTAGTTTGTTTTTTTAAGCTCAAGATTAATTTAAAATCTTTTCTAATTCATCCATTAAAAAGTTCATCTTTCTTGATACGGCTTCAAAAGGTTCAGAGGTGGTCATATCTACTCCAGCTAGATTTAATAGCTCAACTGGATAATCCGAACTTCCACTAGATAAAAATGTAATAAAATCGTCAATACCTTCTTGGCCATCTTTTTGAACTCTCTCTGATATTTTTTCTCCAGCTGCAAATGAAGTTGCATAAGCATACATATAATAATTATAATAGAAATGAGGAATACGAGACCATGAATAAGCTTCCTCTTCTGTGATTTCCATGCTCGGTCCCCAATATCTACTATACATTTCACCAAATTCAGTTGTAAGAAAATCTTCGGTTAGAATTTGTCCATTTTCAGCAGCTTCGTGCATCAAAAGTTCAAATTCAGCAAATCTAGTTTGTCTATAGTATGTTGAGCCAATATTTTGAATGTAATTTTGCAATAATACTGCTTTTTCCTCATCGCTTTCAGCGTTTGCAAGCAAGTAATCCATTAGTAGCGATTCAGTAGTAACTGAAGCAACCTCAGCATTAAAAGTATCATAACCATAATATGGATAAGATTGATTCTTTTGGCTTAAGTAAGAATGGTAGGCATGACCTAGCTCGTGAGCCAAAGTAAAGATATCATCTAGAGTTCCAGCAAAATTTAGCTTAATTCTTGGAGGCAAATCCCAAGTAGAAGACATATAAGCACCACTTTCTTTGCCTTGATTTTCAAAAACATCAATTAAGTTTTCACTGTACATCTTTTCAGTAAATTTCTGTAATTCTCCATCATTTGCCTGTAATAAAGGCTGCAAAGCCTCAACAACAATTTGCTGAGCTTCTTCATATGTATACTCTCGAGTAAAATCAGCTAAAGGGGCATATGTATCAAAAGGTTTAATCTTATCAACGCCTAGAGTTCTTGCCTTTATTTCTGCCCATCTGTGAAGAGGCTGAAGATTGTTATTAACACTTTTTACTAAGTTTTTATAAATATCAGTAGAAATTCCCGAGCCTTTCATTTTTGCTTCCAAAGAATTATCATATCCTCTAGCATTGGCGTAAAATATATTGCCCTCAATATTGCCTTTCATAAGAACAGACATAGTATTTAGCGATCCTTTAAATGGAACATATAGAGCTTTATACATATCCTCTCTTACTCTTCTATCAGTAGATTTGGTGTATTTTCCATACCTTCCAGGAGACATGGTGAGGTCAATACCATTTTCATCTTCAAAAGTGCCCCACTTAAAATCAGTAGCTCTCATAATATCATACGCTTCATTCGATACACCGGAAAGCTTACCTGCCATACTCAAAATTCTTTCTTCTTTTTCAGATAAAATATGTGGTTTAGCTATATATATATCTTTGAAAACTTTTTTATATTCTTTTAAGGAAGAATTTTCATTCATGAATTTTTCTAAAAGACTATAATCAGATTCAAGTATTTCAGGAGTCCAATAAGCTGTTACTCCTCCATATTTAATCCAAACATTTCTAACTCTTTGAACCATTTCTTGATATTTTTCATTCGTTAAATCGCCATTCAAGGAATTAGATGCATAATGATAAAGTTTACCCAAATATTGATTAATCTCTTCATCAAGCTTAATTGACTCCAATAGAACTTCAGGGCTGGATGTTAACCTACCTTTATAGTCAGACATATTCGGGTAAAGCTTCTTAACCTTTTCAAGATCTTGCTCCCATATTTTGTCAGAAGCATAGACAGCTGTAAGATCCCACTTATACTTTGCATCGATTTCAGATCTTAGTGGAATAGATGAACCGGGTTGTGTTTCATTTGATGAACATGCCATAACGATGAAAATGTAAAAAATTATTAGTCTAAAATACATAGTAAATATTCCTTGTTTATTTTTGAATTTGTAAATTTAACTAGTATAACAAATTTATAGATGAAAAAAAATTATAAAATAGGAATTGCTTTAGGCGGAGGAGCTGCGCGCGGATATTCACATATAGGCGTTCTAAATGCTATTCAAGAACTGAATATTCCAATTAGCTTTGTATCTGGAACTAGCATAGGATCGTTCATTGGAGCTCTGTATACATCAGGAAATCTTAAGAAGTTTGAAGGGAAAATTCGCTCAAAAAATAGTTTTATGAAAGATGTGCTATTTAAACTCGACCCTGTTTTCCCAAAACTTTCAATCATGAATGGAAACGAGGTTATTAAAATCTTTAAGGAGATTACTGATATAAGAACATTTGAAGAGCTTGATATTCCTCTTACTACTGTTTCAACAGATATCATAAATAACAAAAAAATTGAATCAAAAAATGGAGATTTAATCAATGCTATCAAAGCAAGCATTGCAATTCCGGGAGTATTGTCTCCTACTTATATAAATGACAATCTTTGTGTGGATGGTGGACTTGTTGATCCTGTTCCTTTACAATCTATTATAGATATGGGATCAGACATAACTATTGCAGTTAATTTATACGGCCTTCAGTCTTCAGAAAAACAAAATAATAAGTATAATATTGTTGATATCGTTGATAGATCAGCTAAAATCGTTTTAAACAATATAACTCATCTTAGTTTCAAAAATAACGAACCAGATATATTAATTGAACCTCCAATAGATCAGTTCAAAGGATGGGATTTTCACAGATCTAATGAATTAATTCAAATTGGTTATGAACAAGCTATGAAGATATTAGATCAAAATAAAAATTTATTTAATAATAACTCTTAAATTAATTTTCAAAAACTTCGCTTCTCTTCATCATTTTCACAGTCATTTCAATTTTTTCAAGCGGATTATCATTCATATCTTTTTCAACATTTGCTATAGAATCAATCACTTCTAATCCTTGAATGACTTTACCAAATACGGTATAGTTATTATCTAAAAAACTTGGATCGCCATGGCATACAAAAAATTGACTTGATGCACTATTAGGGTCGTTTGTTCTAGCCATAGATAAAATTCCCTTTTCATGAGGAATGCTATTAAACTCCTGAGGAATTAACCAGGTAGAAGAATCGTTTTCATCGCCAATACCAAAGAATTTTCCGGCTCTTCCCCCTGTTCCATGTAAGGATCTATTTTCTAGTTTAGAGTTAGGATCTCCACCTTGAATTACAAAATCAGGAATTACTCTATGAAATGTAGTTGCATCAAAATATTTTTCATTTGTTAAAGCTACAAAGCTTTCAACGTGCATTGGTGCTACATCTGGATAAAATTCAACTACCATGTCTCCATATTTGGTTGAAATTACTGCTACTTCTGTTTCTTTTTCATAATTCATTATGAATACCCCTATTGTTAAAACTATTAATATTAGACCTATAATTTTTTTCATTTTTTTACCTTATTGATTAGATATTATGCAAATTTTCATAAGATTGCATTATAAAACTGGGATGAATGGTTGCTAACATTACATTAGCAACCATTTGATATTGATATTTATTCTACTGGCTTAATGTCTTGAGCATATTGATCAAAAGCTTGAATCTTTCCATCTATGTCAAAATAAAACCATTCAACAAGTTTCTTTTCCCAAACTGAACCATCTTTTCCAACTCTTTTTTCAGTTGAATAAACAGTAACGCCAGCAAGCGGATCTGTGTCATAAATTTTTAATGGAACGATTGACCAAGGTTTCCATTCAATAGATTCAGACTCATCAAACCAATTCTGCATCATCTCTCTTGCGTCAGCTTTGTTTCTTTTTTCGCTGTTACCTTCATGGTCTGTAGCTTGCCATTCATCAGCAAAATGTTTCAAAAATCCTTCAACGTCTTTGCTGTTGTAGGCTTCAACTAGCTGTTCAATAACTTCGGTTTCTCCTCTATTAGAAAAAACAAGAGGCCTTCCTGAATATTCGTTTTCAGGATTTCTACCAATGAATTTTCCGCCAGTTGATAACCCAAATTCATTATCTCCTCTATTTCTTCTCCATTGAGAAAAACCATTAATTTTTCCATCGTCATTAACAGGAAAAACCTCAAAAAGGTCTTGTGTTTGCTTTGAACCATTTTTCCATACTCTTTCTTCAACAGACCAAACAAGTACTAAGTCTCTATTGTCTCCTTGAAGTCTAATTGGAACTACTGCCCAAGGATTCATATTTAATGATTCCATTGCACCATGCCATTCTTTCATTCCAGCCATTCTTTCTTCAGTAACGTAGTCATCTGAATAAAATGACATTTCTTTTTCAGCATCAAGAGCATTGTATGCTGCAACAGCTTCCATAACAGTATTTACAGATTTATCGCTCCCAAGAACATATGCATTTCCATATAATTCATTATCTTCATTTCCTAATCTTTTACCAGCAGATTCTACTCCCTCATAGCTTACATTTTCTACGCAAGCTGTTAAAAATAAAATAGCAAAAGCGGAAATATTTAATAAAAATTTATTCATTTTATACCCCATTCTATTAGTTAATAATTAATTCATTTTAGAGCTTATTTATCAGAATAGTAATATTAATTTTAAAAATATATTTGTTTGTGGAGCTGACAGGGATCGAACCTGCGACCTCGTGAATGCCATCCACGCGCTCTCCCAACTGAGCTACAGCCCCAATTTTATTGATGGGTTACTTTTTTCCAATCTTTATCAAACTGTAGAAGACCTTCATTGGTCAAGTAATGTTGATACATTTCTTCAAAAATTGATGGTGGCAATGTTACAATGTCAGTACCATTTTCAAAAACTTTATTCACGTGATCAATACTTCTTATTGATGCAGATAGAATACTACATCTATCGTTAAAATTGTGCATTTTAAGAACATTATGGATAGAGGAAATTAATCCAACTCCATCGATATCATTATCCTCACATCTTCCAACAAAAGGAGATACATATCTTGCTCCGGACTTTGCAGCTAGAATTGCTTGATTTAATGAAAAAATTAATGTCACATTTACCGGAATATCATTACTAGACAGCTTTTTACATGCCTTCAATCCTTCATAAGTACAAGGAACTTTTATTGTTACATTACTGCTTATAGAATAATATTGTTTTGCTTGGGAAATCATCTCTTCGGCAGTATCAGCAACTACTTCAGCACTAACGCTAGCATCTTCAGGAAAATAGTCAGAAATCTCAGAAATAATATCTACAGGATTTCTTCCAGCCTGCATCATCAAAGTTGGATTAGTAGTTACACCATCGATAAGACCAGTTTGGTAATAATGTTTTATAACATCTACGTCTGAAGTATCTAAAAATATTTTCATAATTTTGCAATTTAGTAAAATTACTTGAAAATGCAATTGTCTTTAAATTTTAAAAAAAAGGGCTATAGAAATATAGCCCTTTCATATTTTATAAAAATGAGTGAAAATTATCCGCGAGTTCCGCCTTCGCTTTCTCCCTCAGAATCATCTCCTCCACCTCGTTTACAATTATCTCTCCAGGCTTGCTTCATTTCTTCTGGAGAATTAACAGTCATAGTTGAGCTGTCCTCAAAAATCAGATCAACTGGGAAAACAACTCTAGGTCTTTTTTTCTGACCTTCATAATTCTCAAAGAAAGCTTTCATTTTTGCTTCTAAATCTTCTTCATCTTCAGCAGTTAGAACTGAATCGTCAGGCATTGTAAATGATACTGGGAAAGCAAATGAAAAACATTTCTTATCATCATGCTCACCTCTGCAAGCTTGAAATGCTTCTTTCAATTCTTCATTAGAATTAATTGTAGCAGTTTCTACATCATCACCTCTACCAAATTGGATTTGGATTGGATAAGTAAAATCCGGTTTCATTTTTACGCCTGTTTCTTCATAATTTGTTTTTAATCTATCACGCAATTCTCTGTAATCATTTACTGTATAAATAGCTTCTTGATCTCCAAGGGTAAATGATAAAGGGAAAACAAATTTAAAACATCTTTTGGCATGCCTTTTTCGATCATCCATACCACCTCTATTTCCGAGCTTTCTACCGTCTTTTGTAAAATATATCTCCGTCATATCTCCAGCGTCTAACGCCATATCTCCTAAGGATAATTGGTATCCATAATCAGGTGAGATTTCGGCTTTAAACATGATATAATCAAAGTATTCTAAACCAACTACTAATTTTGATGATTGAGGAATATCTACTTCATCAATCTCAAATTTGTTTGGATCAGCTTGAATTGCTTCAATCAGCTGTAAATCGGTCATTTCATCCGTATATGACATATTATCATCACATGAATTAACCATAAAGATTAAACTAAAAATCAATAATAACTTTTTCATAAGCTTCCTTTAAGTGTTATTAAAATTTATTACTTTTTTTTTCTTCTGTCAAAATCTCTCTTTTTTGACATTTCAGGTTTTTCTTCAAAAGGACGTTTTGCCATTTGAGACTTCAATCTTTCTTGTTGAAATACCAATTTTGTTCTCTGTTCATTAGAAAGTACGTTTACAGTTTTTTTCAAAAAATTAACTTCAAGCACTGCTAATTGATCTTTCATTTCTTTTTGAAACTTGATTGCAGTATCTACATCAAACTTTGCAGCATCTTTAGTTTTTATTCTTAAGTCTGCAACTTTTTTACGATATTTTTTCTGAACTTCGTTTACTTTATTTTTGTATTCATTTTGCATTGGAAAAAATTGTTCAGCTTGCTCCGTTGATAGGTTTAAATAATTTGTTTGAACTCCAATCATTGTTGATTGACGTTGATTTTTCAATTGCTCCATTCGCTCTTTGCGAACTTTCATCTTGTCTCGATCAACTCTATCGATTTCCCCTTGAGCAAATATGCTTGTTAAAAATATTGCGGTTAAAATTGCTATTTTCATAATAACTCCTAAATTGTTCCTATATCTTATATACAATCCTGCTCTTAAAAAAGTTCCAAAATTATTTTTTTCTTGCTTCAATAAATGATTTTACTGCTGCAATAAATCCAACCAAACATAATACACAAGCTGTAAATTGTTCAACAGTTGCTAAAGGTCTGTTTAATTCAGTACCATTTAAAAGATAATCTAATAAATCAAATGTTGATCCATAAGTTGCTCCAATCCCTAAGATTAAAATTAGAATATTAATGTGAGCAAAATGCCTATGCGAATCTGGAAACTTTCTTCCAAAAAATAAGGTTACCTGCATCAACAAGCCGAGAATTGAAGGTATTAGCGCAGTAAAGGTCATAGAAAAAGCATAAAATGCTAATCCTAAAACAATTAAACTGATACTAATTTGATTAAATATTTTATCCATTGTATTTCCTTTATTTTTTTAAAACTTCGTTAATTTTTTTGAAACTTTCACTTAATTCTGATACCATTTTTTGCGTATACGGATTATAGCTTTGAATATCCTCAAATAACTCCCAAGAATCATTACATGTTTGATTTACCAATTTATGCAACGCCTTATATCCCTCAGTATCAATTCTTGTTTGATCTGTACCAAAATCATCTATGACTCTTCCAATAAAGTGAGTTAAACCCTGAGATCTTGCAGCCATCATATCATGCTCTTCCGCTGAGATTTCTTCAATGGTGATATTTTGGCTATCAAAATAATTTTTCCAAAATTCATATCTTCCATATAAATCCCTTACTGATTCCATTGTCATTACAGATCCGCTATCCTTTAATGAGTCAGGACCAAACAAAGGATGAGTTGCTATAATATCTACATCAGAAGATAAATTTTCTGTCATAATATTTTTTGGAAACACCTTAACAGAACAAACATCTATGACAGTTTTCTTTCCTTGAATATCATTTTTAATCTCATGTATTAATGATTCAAAATCTCTTATTGGTACAGCTATAAAAATTGTTTCATTTTCGAGAGCATTTATTAAAGGAACTTCATTTACCTCAGAATTATTGATATGTTTTTTATCGTACACATCTACTTCAAACCCTTTTGAAAGCAATGCATGTAACATTGCTCCAAATCTTCCATAGCCAATAATACTTACCTTATTCATGATGAAAACTTCTTCACTGCTAGGAATAAAGTTAAATTTCTTTTTAAATCATGAATATCTTTATCTAAAATATTTAAACCATACTTTTTAGCTGAAAACTTGCTAGCTATTACCGCTACATTTTCTGATAATTTTCCTTCAGACAAATCTTGTGCTGCTTTTGCGGTATCATCTTCCTCAACAAGCTTTTTAGACCAAAATTGTTCAGCCAAATAATCTTTGCACTGTTTTAAGGCCTGTTGATGGGAATGAATTTCTTCAATATCTCCAAGAGCAACTCCATCCTTAGCTAGTAAATTCTGGCTAATCTCTATATAAAACATATCAATTATTTCGCATTGATTTTTTGCTAAAGCTTCTATGCTTTCAATGACTACTCCACCTTGTGCATTTTCCATTGCAAAAATGCCTGTATCAATACTTCCATCTGTTAGACTATTTAGTACATTCATTGAACCAACCAAGTAAGCTAAATCATAGTCATTAATACCAAATTTTTTGCAATACGATTTAGCCGCTTGTTCGCTAAAACTACCTTCTATTCCTTGAATTCCTATTTTAATCATTTTTTCTCCAGTATATGCTCAATTGCTGTAATGTAACTTTGTTTACCTTCGCCATAAAACTGACCAATACAAACATTTTTAATCACAGAGGTTTTTCTAAAATTTTCTCGCTTATAAATATTAGATAAATGTACTTCTACAGTTTTTAACTGTGTTGCTGTTATTGCATCTCTTAATGCGTAAGAATAATGTGTTAAAGCTCCTGCGTTAAGAATACAGTAATCAACATCTGTTCTTTTTTGATGTAAAAAATCTATAACATCTCCTTCTGAATTTGACTGAAAAAATTCAATATCAAGATTTTGACAACTATCATGGTTTTTAATCCATTCATTTACTTCATCAAGAGACTCGTATCCATAAATTTCTGGTTCTCTTTCTCCAAGCAAGTTCAGGTTAGGTCCATTTACAATGATTATTTTCATAATACTTTTAAACTCTCTTTAATTTGTTCAAATGATATATTGTTATTTATTTGCGATTTTCCAATTTCATCCAACAAAATAAACTTTATATTTGAAGCTCTAATTTTCTTATCGTTTTTAATATAGGTCATAAACTTATCATAATCTTGAATATTAACAGATGGTAGATCAAATTTTGATAACAAATCTAACGAATTGATTAACTCATTTTTTGAAAGATTTCCATATTTATTTGATAGATATAAAGCACACTTCATCCCATAAAAAATTGCTTCTCCGTGCAACAATTCCTTGTAATTATAGTATCCCTCAATTGCGTGTCCAATCGTATGTCCAAAATTTAATATCATTCGTAATTCATTTTCGTTCACATCTTCACTAACAACATCACTTTTTATTTGACAACATTGTATGATAATTTTTTCTAAAATTTTTATTGATTTGTTTTTTAAAATATCATCGATACTTGAAGCAATTAAATCGAATAACTGCTTATCATAGATAAAACCATATTTTATTGCTTCTGCTAAAGCTGCATTTATTTGTCTATCTGGAAGCGTTGATAAAAAATTTATATCTATTTCCACTGCTTTTGGTTGATAAATTCTTCCAACTAAATTTTTACCACTTTTAAGATTGATGCCAGTTTTACCTCCAATAGAAGAATCTATCATAGCTAATAACGTGGTAGGATACTGAACATAATCAACTCCTCTCATAAAAATTGATGCAGCAAAACCAGAAATGTCACCTACTACTCCTCCTCCAACTGCAAAAACAATTGACGAACGGTCAAAGTTTTCTGCAGCCATTTTGTTAGTAATTTGTGTAATTGTTTCAAATGATTTAGCTTGCTCGCCATCATCTATTAGATAGATACTAACATTTGAAAGTTTAGACAATTGATCAAATTTATCTTTATAGAGCTTATAAATATTATACTGACTAATTAGCATACATTGAGATTCAGTTGTAGACGCAACATTTAATATTGAGCTTGCAAAGCTATCAATTATGCTAATTTTATAGCTGTCTAAACCTAGATTTACTTTAATTTTATTAGCCATTAATTAATCCCATTATCTTCTTGCAATTATCACCAAGAGTATTTCTGTCAGTATTGACTTCATAGCTTGATAAAGAACGATATAATTCTTCTCGTTGATTAAAAATTTTTTCTAGCATTTCATACTTATTCTTTTCTTTAAGCAAAGGTCTTGAAGAATCATGCTCAAGCCTATCTGCTAATATATGTGTAGATGTATTAAGATAAATACAATACATCTGAGTCATTAAATCATAACTTTTCTTAAAAGTAACCGCTCCTCCACCGACAGCTAAAACAATATTATTTATAGATGAATACTTTTTTATCTCATTGTATTCAAATTCCCTGAATTGTATTTCGCTTTTACTAAAAAGTTCATTGATTGATGAATTTTGACTTTCCATAATTTCTTTATCTATATCAATAAAATCCCATCCAAGTTTCTCTGAAAGCATTTTTCCAGTTGAAGATTTTCCAGATCCCATCATACCAATTAAGCAAAGTTGATTAATATTTTCCACTGCTCTTAATATGTTTTCTTAATTGTTTCATACTATCTCCGCCAAATTTTTCTAATAAAGCATCGGCCAAAACAATTGCTAGCATGCTCTCGCCAATAATTGATGCTGCAGGAACAGCACATGAATCCGTTCTTTCTTTGTGAGCTAACTTAGGCTCCATATTAGTTAAATCAATTGATCTAAGGGGCTTTATAAGCGTAGAAATGGGCTTCATGCTTACTTTTACATGTATAGGCTGAGCATTACTCATTCCTCCTTCAATCCCTCCAGCGTTGTTGCTTGCTCTAACAATTTTATCATTTTCATATAATATTTCATCATGTAATTCACTACCAAATGCAGCAGAGGAGGCAAACCCTGCTCCAATTTCTACACCCTTAAAAGCATTTACAGACATCATTGCCTGTGATATTCTTGCCTGCAATTTTCCATCTGCATTAATATAGCTTCCTAAACCATATGGCATTCCTGTTGCAATAACTTCAAAAGACCCGCCAACTGAATCTCCATTCCTTTTTGCTTGGTCAATCACATCAATCATTTTTTTCTCAGCGTCCTTATCTAAACATCGAACAGAAGACTGATCAGCTAAACTATTCAATTTTGACATATTTAAATCTTTTTCTACTGTTTTAGAATCTATAACATCATGAATTTGGTATACCCTGCTTCCAATTTGTATTCCAACATCTTCTAACAATTTTCTGCAAACTGCTCCAATTGCAACTCTCATTGCAGTTTCTCTAGCAGAGGATCTCTCAAGAACATTTCTAATATCATCAAAATCATATTTCATTGCTCCAGCTAAATCAGCATGACCAGGCCTTGGCATCGTAACTTTTTTATGGTCTTTTTTTGGTTTACCAACAGCCATTCTATCTTCCCAATTAACCCAATCTAAATTTTTAATAATTAAAGAAATTGGGGACCCTAAGGTAATCTGATGTCTAACGCCGGAAAAAATTTCAGCAAAATCTTTTTCAATTTTCATCCTTTTTCCTCTACCGTGACCCTGCATTCTTCTAAGCAAATCTATTGCTATATATTCCTCTGTAAGCTCTAAACCTGCAGGAATCCCTTCAATGATTCCAGTCAGACCTTTTCCATGAGATTCTCCAGCAGTCATATATGATATTTTCTTTAACATATTATTTTCTCCAATTGTTTAATAATGGAATCAATTTTTGAATTCACATTATAGGTAGTTTCATTCCAAATTTCAATAGACTTCAATGCTTGATAAATAAGCATATCAAGCCCATTAACTTTTTTTCCTCTAGTTTCAAATTTATTTAAGAACATTGTTGATTTAGATATGTAAATAAGATCTATTAAATCAGTATTATTATTAACATTCATATCAAAAAAATTATCTTTGTCCTGCATTGAATACATTCCAAGAGGAGTTGCATTAACAATTAATTCGCAAGATGATTGCTGATTGCTAAATAAAGCTATGTTAGTAAAGCCTAATTTTTTGGCAAATTCTTTAACTTTTAGTGCATTTTTTTCGCTTTTATTTTTAATTATAATCTCTCTTGCGCCCGAATCAATTAACGATTTAACAACTGTTTTTGCAGAAGAACCTGCTCCCAAAACCATGCATTTTCTATTCTCTATCACAATAGCATTTCTTGCGCAAAGCATATCAAAACCATATTTATCTGTATTATACCCTTTTAAAACACCTTCTTTTATTGAAATACAATTGACATTATTTAGTATTTTCGCTTCTTCATCAAGCTCATCCAAATAACTTATTACCTCATTCTTAAACGGAATAGTAACATTTAACCCATTATAAGATGTATTTATTTTATCAAAAAAACTATCTAACTCACTTTCAGCAAGTTGAACTTTACTAAGAAAACAATTTTTAATATCTAATTCTTTATAAAGAACTTTGTGTAATTCTGGGCTAATGCTTTTAGAAACTGGATTACCTATTAACGCAAATTTCATTTCGCAACTCTTTCTATTAAATTGAAGAAGTTTGGCAATGAGATATCGATGCAAGATTTGTTATCCAAGCGATATTTTCCAAATGATGTTAAGCTCAAAATCGTAAAAGCCATAGCTATTCGATGATCGTGAAAGGTAGTGATTTCAGCCAACTTACTAGGCTTACCTCCCTCGACAAATAAACTGTTTTCTTTTTCATAAGCATTAATTCCAAATGCATTAAGATTATGTATAATTGCATGCAATCTATCACATTCTTTATATTTTAGTTCTTCTACGTTTCGAAATATAGTGATACCATTAGAATATGCTGCTACAACAGCCAAAATAGGTATTTCATCTATGATTGCAGGAATTATTGTAGACTCTACTTCTACTGAAGTTAGCGTGGAAGTGCTAAAAGTTATATCTCCAGTATCTTCGCCATTGTTCAACCGTTTATTATTGATGGACAAATGACAATTCATTTTTTTAAGGACCTCAATGAATCCAGTTCTAGTTTTATTCAAAAGTATATTATTAAGTGTCAGTTCTGAATTATCATTTATTACAGTCATGGCTGCAAAAAAAGCTGCAGATGATGGATCTGAAGGAATTGTTACATCAATAGGATTAAGCTTATTCTTTAGAGGATGAACACAAACATTTTTATCTTTGCGACTAACTGATGCGCCCATATTTTTTAACATAATCTCTGTATGATTTCTTGTTAAAATATCCTCGTGCACAATCGATGGTTTTTCTGCTCCTAGAGCAGCTAGCAATATACATGATTTGACCTGCGCGCTAGCAACAGGAATTTTATAATCAATAGAGCGTGTACCTTTTTTTGCATTTACACTTAATGGCAATAAATTATCATTTGAAGAAATATCACAACCCATTTTTTGCAGTGGAATAATAATTCTTTTCATTGGCCTTGAAGACAAAGAGTTATCGCCTACAAGAGTAAAATCTAATTTTTGTGAGGATAAAAGTCCTGAAATTAGCCTTGTTGTAGTTCCGGAGTTTCCGCAATCTAGCTCTTTATTTGGGCTAGTTAAATCTACTCCATCAATAACAATAGCTTTATCACTATTATCAATCCTCGCTCCACAGGCTTTTAATACATTAATCGTAGATTGCAAGTCAGCACCATCGTTCAAATTCCTGATGGTACTTTTTCCATTTGCAATAGATGAAAGCATTATTGCACGATGGGAAATTGACTTATCTCCTGGTAAATATAATGTTCCTTTGACTTCCATTTATTTCTTTAATTCTTCCGCAATATTAAATGAGAGTTCTAATGCTTGATTCGCATTCAACCTTGGATCGCAATGAGTATGATACCTAGAATTTAAATCATCATCTCCAACCTTATAAATTCCTCCAGTACATTCAGTAACATTCTGTCCGGTCATTTCTAGATGAATGCCTCCAAGATGTCGGCCTTTAGACTTAAGAATTTCAACAGCTTTACTGGTTTCATTCAACAGAGAATTAAAGTCTCTTGTTTTAAGACCAGATGAAGATTTAACTGTGTTTCCATGCATGGGATCTGATATCCATAATACATTCTTTTTGTTTTTCACTATAGCATCAACTAACGCAGGAAGATATTTATCAATATTTTCTTCACCATACCTAAAAATAAGTGAAATCTTTCCAGGCTCATTAGCAGGATTAATTTTATCTATTATTTTTATAAGCTCCTCATTATCAAGACTAGGACCGCATTTAATGCCGATTGGATTACTAATTCCACTACAGTACTCAACATGTGCACTGTCGATAAAACGAGTTCTATCGCCTATCCATATAAAATGTGCTGAAGTACAATATATTTCATTAGAAAGTGAATCAACTCGAGTTAGAGCTTCTTCATATGGAAGATGTAAACCTTCATGACTAGTATAGAAGTCAACAGTATTTAAATCAATTACAGTTGAAGTATTTACACCGACCGCATCCATAAAATCTAGATACTCATTAATTTTACCAGCAATCTTTTCATATTTTTTTCCCTCTTCGCTAGCTTTGACAAATCCCATATTCCAAGAATTAACTTTACGCAAATTTGCAAATCCTCCTTGAGCAAAAGATCTCAATAAATTCAGCGTTGAAGCTGACTGTGAATAAGCTCTTAACAGTCTTGCAGGGTTTGGTTCACGTTTTTCTTCAGAAAACTCTATTCCATTGATTGAATCACCATAATAACTATTTAAGGTTTTTCCGTCCATAGTTTCACGATCAGAAGATCTGGGTTTTGCAAATTGACCTGCAATTCTCCCAAGCTTAATTACTGGCACTTTTAATTTAGCTGTAATAACCGCACTCATTTGCAGAATAACTCTAAAAGTGTCTCTAATATTATTTGCATTGAATTCTTTAAAGCTTTCAGCACAATCACCACCTTGCACCAAGAAAGCATCTCCATTGCTTGCTTTAGCTAACTCTTGCTTTAAATTTCTACACTCTCCAGCAAATACCAACGGAGGGAAGCCTTCAAGTTTCTTCAACGCCTTTTCAAGTTGTTTTTTATCGTTATACTCTGGAATATGCTTTATAGTAAAATTCTTCCATGAATCTTTTGTCCATTTTGACATTATAATTCCTCAACTTTCTTTGATTCTGCAATGATAGATTCATAGATAGGCTTTAAAAATGAAGCTTCTACCGTAGAAAATCTCGCATCAATTTTAGCATAAATCGCATTTTCTCTTTCTTGATCTAAGACTGGAAGCCCTTCTTGTTTTTTGATATATCCAATTACATTTACCGCATCCAATCTCTCTAGCAATAAATCAAAAATTTGGTTATCAGCTTTATCTATTCTATCTCTGTTTTCTAATATTTTTTTGTTCATTTTTTCCTCCATATAACAAAAAACCCTAGCGGGCTTTGCTAGGGTTGATGTAGAGTTTTGATATAAATATATCTTTAGGCTTCTACAGTCCCCCTGCTTCTAAAATAAAAATAGTAGTTATAAAATTTGCTCATTAAAGTAGTTTAAACATCGATTAATAGGTATTCAAGGAAAATATTATTTAGATTTAAAAATTAATTTAGAAGATTTTGTATTCTCAATAGCATCATAAGAGAATTTAAAAGGTTTGAATTCTCCAGCATTATACATTTCAGTTTGATCGTCATAATGTTGTGACCTGAAAAGTCCTGACTGTCCAGTTGGTAAAATACTATATCCATTATCAAGGTTTGAAAAATCAATTACTCTTCTCATCGATGACCCTGCGCGAACATTAAATGGCTCACTAACAGAGTAACTTGCTGCTCTAGGAGTCATTCCTGACCCTGCCATTGGATATGGTCCTACACTAAAGTTAATTAATCTTTTTACTAGAGGGTCTTTATCAAGACGATGACGATAAGTCACTTGGTGCACCTGACCCCATGTTAAGTCTTTTGGGTTTCCATAATTTTCTGCAAGAAATATATGCGCATCATGAAAGGACTTATTAACGATATCATTTAAGGTTTCTTGTTCATCAGTTAACACATTGTCTACCCATAATGTTGCCTCGCCATCAAATATTTTTCTTATAGCCAGTGAACGGATGTATTTTAAACTGTAAAATGTGTCAAATGAATCATTACCAAAACTATATAATTCATCCTGAAATAGATTTTGAACTAATTGTAGATATATTGCATGAAAAGCTACTGTAGCACTTGAATCAATCGATTCAACACCATCCCACCCTTTTAGCATGTCATATATTTTATCTCCTTCAGCTGAAAAACCTTGCGTATAATTTGCAGTAAATAAAGGAGCATATTCTTCTCCAAATGGTGATGTGATATCATTGAGAATAGATTTCATATCATCAACGTCAAATTTAGAATCGATTCTTAATCTTCTATCAATTTGCTCTCCACGACTAGGGTCTGCCCAATATCGTGATATATAGTATGGATATTCATCCCCAATAATTTTATTATTCCCATTAGAAATATATCCTTTATCAGGATTAAAAGAATAAGGCATTTCATCAAAAGGAATGTATCCTTGCCAATCATGCTTTGTGGTAGTTCCTTCAAATGGAATAAGCATTTCAGCATCAAGTCTTATAGGAACCTTTGAACTAGGCCTCCATCCAATGTTGCCTTCCTTATCAGCGTATGTCCAATT
>JBJKZP010000014.1:0-17951 GCA_045560235.1 Fidelibacterota bacterium
ACGTTCAAGACCTTAGCAATCCTACGGTTTTAACAACCTATGAAGGCCCAACACCGTCCATTGATCATAATAATTATATCATAGGGGATAAAGTTTATATGTCTCATTATACAAGCGGATTGCGAATTTTAGATATTTCGAATATTTCTTCCCCAAATGAGTTAGCATTTTTTGATGTTTACCAGCCAAATGATAATACTTCCTTTGATGGTACATGGAGTAATTACCCATACTTTGAAAGCGGATCAATAGCAGTTACTAGTATCGATGAAGGATTGTTTATTTTAAAACCTAGCGAGAGCACACCCGGTCAGGCTCCATCAGTTACTTATGCTATTCCAGATGATGGAAGCGTTAATCTTTATTGGGATTTAATCGGAGATTCTTCGTCAAAAATCAATATTTATAGATCTTTAGAACAAGGGTTTACTCCATCAAGTACTAATTTTTTAGATAGTGTCGATTATCCTGGCGTGGAGTATACAGATTCGGGTCTTGACAAGGATGTTTATTACCATTACAGAACGTCAGTTTCAAATAGTGGTTTTGAGGGTCCATTTTCAGATGAATTATCAATAAAACCTGAATTTATTCCTAATCAACCCCCGACAATTGATACACCATCTGATATATTTTTTGATGAAGACAGCGAATATACTTTAAATTTAACAGGAGTTAGTTATGGATCAGATATTAATCCGCAAAATATTACCATAACTGCTTCATCTGATAACACAGATTTATTTACTGAAATTTCTGTAGATCAATCATTACCGGAAAAATTAGTATTATCACCAAATCAAAATAAAAATGGTAGTTCAATTATTACTGTAAAAGTTAAAGATGACGGAGGTGTTGTCAGCGGCGGGATCGATGAAACGGTTGTATCATTCAATGCCACCGTGCTTCCTGTTAACGATCCTCCATCAAGTTTCAATGTAGTAGGAGAATGGTCAACTGGTAATGGACAATATATTCCAGGATCAGATTCTAGAACAATATTTGTAAATCCTGAAAATGTTGATAACGACTCTATTAGATTTGAATGGCAAGCCGCAGAGGATGTTGATGGTGATAATCTTCAATATCTAATGACAGGAGAACAGGGTTTAGATTTTTTAACAATGAGTTCATACACACCGAACACTTCTGTAACTTGGTCTTTAAAAGATATAATTGCTCAAACTGATACAATTTCAGTTACTGAGGGTTCGTGGCATATTGTAGCTTTTGACGGTGCAGCAGAAACCTTAGCTTTTGCTGGCGGTCAATTAAGAATAGATGGACGACAATTAATTCCAAAAATTTTGGAAATTAAACAGAGTTATCCAAATCCATTTAGAAACTTTACCACAATCAAATACGATGTTCCTTTAGAACAGAATGTTGTTTTAAGAGTGTTTAATATTCGAGGTCAAGTCGTTAGGACTCTCGTTAACGAATTGAAAGGTCCGGGTTATTATTCTGTTATTTGGGATGGAGCCAATGACAACGGAAATGCAGTAAGTTCAGGAATTTATTTTTGTCAAATGTACACCCCAGCTAACCCAAATGGTGGACAATTTATTAAAGCCATGAAGATGGTTAAAATTCGATAGAAATTAATGAATCCATTACAAAATTTGTACAAATGGGTATTGTCATGGGCTGAGAGTGTCTATGGATCTCTTGTTTTATTTTTGGTAGCTTTCGCCGAATCTTCGTTCTTTCCAGCTCCTGCAGACCCTTTATTAATGGCACTGTGTTTAGGTAAAATCAAAAAATCAATGTACTATGTTTTTATATGTACTTTAGGATCCGTTTTAGGAGGTATATTTGGATTTATTATTGGATATTTTTTATGGTATGCTCCAGGAGGAGAGCTTACCGGTGTCGCAAATTTCTTTTTTAGGGTTATTCCAGGATTTACTGCAGAAGTCTTTAATAATGTAGGAGCCCAATATGATGCGCATAACTTTTTAGTTATATTTACAGCAGCATTTACTCCAATCCCATATAAAGTTTTCTCTATAACTGCGGGAGTTTTTCAAATTAATCTCCCAATATTTATTATTGCTTCAATTTTAGGCAGAGGAGGAAGGTTTGTTATTATTGGAATATTAATAAGATTTTTTGGTGAACCAATTAAAGAGATGATGGATAAGCATTTTAACGCATTTATTATAGTTCTTACTATTATTTTTGCGTTAAGTTATGTTTTAGTAGGATATTTATTTTAATGAAAGGATTTAATATGAGAAGTTTGATAATTTTAACTTTATTTCTAATGGGGTGCACTGCCACTTCTTCAAATTTTCTAGATTTTTCATTATCTAAAAAAACTCAAGCAGAGACTACTGTTGAAGATTTTAAATCTCGCGTTGGATATCTAGCATCTGACGAGCTTGGCGGTAGAAGCGCAGGAAGTAAGGGTGATATGCTTGCCAGAGACTATATGGTTGATTTGTTTGAAAAATTATCGTCAGTTACTGTGCAGGAATTTGAAGTAATTACGAACAGAAGAACGCAAGAAACTGCAACTACGTATAATGTTGTTGGGGTTTTGCCGGGAAATGATCCGATATTAAAAAATGAATATGTAATCATTGGTGGTCATTATGATACAACTGCAAATCCTCCTAAGGCTAGAAGATTATTTTTTGATAACATTAATAATGGAGCAGATGATAACGCTTCAGGTACAGCAATGGTGTTAGAGCTTTTTGAAAAGTATGCATCAACCAAGAATCACAAAAGAACTTTAATTTTCATTCTTTTTGGCGGTGAAGAGTTAGGTTTATTAGGTTCAAAACATTATGCTGAAAATCCAACTATAGATCTTGAAAAGGTGCAGCTAATGGTTAATTTAGACATGGTTGGAAGATTGGATGAAGAAAAGAACGTTTATTTGGGTGGTGTTCCAACTGCCTACGGTTTAAGTGAGACTCTACAACCGTTTTTTGATTCAAGCGAGTTGAAGGTTACTAGTTATGAGCATACAGCAAGTGGAGTTAGAAGTTTGTTTTCTCGATCAGATCACTACAATTTTTATAAAAAAAGTGTTCCTTCACTTTTCTTTTTTACTGGAATTCATCGAGACTATCATTCCCCAAGAGATGAAGCTAATTTAGTTAATTATAAAGGTTTAAAACTCATTTCAGATTTAGCAGAGAAAGTAATTGATAATGCCGCAAATAGAAGTGATAGATATGAATTTAAAGCATTGCCAAAGCTTGAAGAGGAGTCTGAGCAGACCCCTGCCAGAATGAAAGTGTCTCTTGGAGTGATGCCTGATTATGCATATGCTGGAGCTGGATTAAAAATTGATTCAGTAATAGATGATAGACCTGCTAAAAAATCTGGTATGAAAGATGGTGATATTGTTTTAAAAATTAAAGATACAGATATAAGTGATATATATAAATATATGGAAGCATTATCGACAATAGAGCCTGGTTCTACAGTAAAAGTTATAATTAAAAGAAATAATGATGAAGTTTCGCTGGATGTTACATTTTAGAATTATAGCAATTTTTTTGATTGTTGCTTCTTGTTCTGGTGAAAGCGATTATCGATTAGAAAACACAGTGCAATTGACCTTTAATGGAGATAATGGTGAGGCATATTTTAGTGACGATCAATCCAAGTTAATTTTTCAATCTAAGAGAGATGGAAATGATTGCGATAAGCTTTATATAATAGGTGTAGATGGTAAAAATCTGCAAGAATTTCCTTTAAAAAAAGGAGCATTTACGTGTGCTTATTTTTCACTAAATGATACGTATACCTTTTTTTCTTCTACGATGCATTTGGGCGAAGAGTGTCCTGAAATATACAAGGACCCAAATCCAAGAAAGTATATTTGGCCTTTACGTGATTATGAAATATTTCGACTTGAAAGCGACCAAGTTGTACAGCTTACAGACTACCCAGGATATAATGCTGAAACAACAACTCATCCATTTGAAGAGAAAGTAATTTTTACATCTTTAAGAGATGGCGATATAAATCTCTTTGAAATGGATTACAATGGAGAAAATATCAAGCAAATAACTTCAGAGTATGGCTATGATGGTGGAGCTTTTTACTCTCCAGATGGAAAAAATATAGTTTGGAGAGCATGGTATCCATCAACCAAACAAGAGGTTGGTAAATGGAAGAATAACCTTACTAAAAAATTTATTGAATCAGTTCCACTAGATATATATGTGGCAAAAAGAGATGGATCTAAAAAACAAAGACTTACAAATAATGGTGCTACCAATTGGGCTCCATCTTGGCATCCAGATGGAAAACATATTGTTTTTTCTTCAAATATGGACGACTGGAGAGAAGATTATAATACTTACGGAAGTAACTTTGAATTATATATGATTAATATCACATCAGGATCTTTGTCTAGATTAACCTATAATGATACCTTTGATTCATTCCCAGTATTTTCAAAAAATGGTAAAAAAATAGTTTTTTCATCAAATAGAGATGCAGAAAATCCTAGAAATACAAATATTTTTATAGCTGACATCGTCGAAAAATAACATTTATTGAGATTTAATCTCAATTATACTTGTTTTTTCTTTTTTTCCAATTTAATATTGCGACAGAATCTCAATAAAGGGGAAAAAATCAAAAAACTATTATTATATATATTTGTTTTGAATATTGCATTAGCACAAAACATTGTTACTGAATCAGATTCTACTAAACCGATAGCATTAGATGCAGTTGAAGTGTTAGCTGAATCTAAGAGTATAACATCAGGAATGTTTTTGCGTAATACTGAACCAAGCGATGTGGTAAGTAAGAGCGAATTAGAACAATTTAATTATACAGATATTCACAGAATTCTTGGAAGAATTCCTGGTGTATATGTTTCAGAAGAGGACGGTTTAGGGTTAAGACCTAATGTAGGACTTAGAGGAACCGGTTCTTTAAGAATGGAAAAACTTAACGTAATGGAAGATGGGGTATTAATCGCTCCAGCTCCTTATGCATCTCCAGCAGCGTATTATTCGCCAACTGCTGGTAGAATGGAGACTCTTGAGGTTAGAAAAGGATCTACTCAAATTAAGCATGGCCCTTTTACTACTGGAGGTTCATTAAATTATATATCAACTTCAATTCCAATGTCACAGCATAATTCTGTATCTGTTGAAGTAGGAAGTTTTGGTAAAACAGTTCTTCATGCTAAATCTGGAAATACAATGGGTAAATTAGGTTACCTTGTTGAATTATTTAATGATAATACAAATGGTTTTAAAGAGCTTGATGGCGGGGGAGACACTGGATATTCTAAAACTGACTTTTTAACAAAGTTAAGATATAGTTTCAGTGAGGCACATGCTCTTGAATTTAAATACTCAATGACTGATGAAGTATCCAATGAAACTTACTTAGGATTAACTGATTCAGACTTTAATACGAATCCTTTACGTAGATATAGAGCAACTGCTCTAGATGAAATGGACGCAGATCATTCACAATTCACTTTATCTTACGCAGGTAAGCTTTCAGAAAATATGACCGTAGCTGTAACAGCTTATAGCAACACTTTTGCTAGAAATTGGTATAAACTTAATAAGGTAAACGGTGCAAAGTTAAGCACTATTGCAAAATCAACTGACGCTGGTTTTGATGCTTTTTATGCATTAATGAATGCACAAGATAGCGCTGATGATGCTTACAGAATTAAAGCTAATAATAGAGAATATTATTCATCAGGATTGCAAGCTGTTTTAAATATCAATGCTGGTTCACATGATATGCAAATTGGAATGAGAGTACACAGCGATGAAATGGATAGATTTCAATGGGAGGACCGTTATAAAATGGCTAGCGGTAAACTTGTGATGACAACTAAAGCAACTCCAGGCTCAGATTCGAATAGAATCGATTCAGCTGAAGCTACAGCCCTATATTTTGAAGATAGATTTTCTTTAGGGGTTGTTAATGTAACAGCAGGTGCTCGATATGAAGAAATTACAGTTATGAGAGACGATTGGGGTAAAACAGACGCAGATAGATCTGAATTACCTTCGCAAAGAAAACATACTATGGATGTTGTAGTTCCAGGTATGTCTATTGAGTATCCAATGTCTGATAATCAAACAATATCTTTAAGTGTTCATAAGGGGTTTGCTCCTCCAGGACCTGGCACATCAGGTGTTACTGATGAGGCAGTTGATCCTGAAACTAGTTTAAATACTGAGATTGGATGGAAAAATAATCAAGGTTTAAATAGTTTAGAATTTACATACTTTAACAATAGTTATGATAATCTGCTTGGCGCTGATACAGCTGCTTCAGGTGGAGGCTCAGATGATTTGTTTAATGGCGGAGCAGTTGATATTTCAGGATTTGAAGTGTTCTTAAGAAAAATACTTTTTGATAACGGCTCTTTACAAATGCCAGTTGAATTAGCTTACACGAATACAAACTCTGAATTTAAGGAGTCATTTGATGGTTTTTGGGGCGATGTTTCAAAGGGAGACGAATTACCTTACTTGCCTAAAACAATGTTATCTTTAAACTTGGGTTTAAATGTAAATAAAATATCTACCAATGTTAGTGTAAAACACACTTCAAAAATGAGAACCACAGCTGGTTCGGGTGATATAACAGGGGTTAATGCAACAGATAAACAACTTCTTGTTGACTTGGGAATGAGATATGCATTGCGAAACAATATTTCTTTATCAGTTGGAGTTAAAAATCTAATGGATGATAATGGTGTTGTTGCTAGACGACCATATGGCGCTAGACCAACAATGCCTCGAAGCTTCTCATTAGGTATGGATTATACTTTTTAAGGTGTTGTCTTCATTGCATTTTACTCTTAAACCTTATTAAGTAACTGAGCGCCCGATAATCTGTCAATCGGGCGTTCCTTTTTTATAAAACTTTTCCATTTGTTTTTTGTCAAATAATTAGTTTAGATATGAATTTTTTTTATTATACTTAGACGCAAAATGAGAAAATATTTTTTACTAATACTCTTCACAACTATTTCTTTTAGTCAATCCGTTAAAGATTTAACCGAAAGACCTGTATATAAGCCAAATAAAATCACCTCCTCAATTATTTTTGATGGACAGGTTGATTTGGATGAGTGGAGCAATGCCCAAGTAGCAACCAACTTTATTGGTTCAGGCACATTTGAAGGGCAGAAAGCCATCCTAAAAACAGAAGCTAGATTAATGTATGACGATACTAATCTTTATGTAGGTTTTAAAGCTTACGTAGATAAAGATGACTTGCGCTACAGTATTACAAAAAGAGATAATCTTGATGATAGAGATGACAGAGTTTGGATTAATATAGATGCATTTGATGATGAATCATTAACATACGGTATCGGCGTAAGTGCAGGAGGCGCTCAAATTGATGGTAGAGCTACTTATGGATTTGATCAATCGTTAGATCTTGTTTATGAAACTAAGGTTCAAATATTTGATAATAGATATGAAGTTGAGATGGTTATTCCATTTTCTAGCTTAAGATATTCTGTAGCTCCAGTACAAACATGGAGAATTGATTTTGGTAGAGGGTTTACGTTATCCGACGAATTAACAAGGTATGTATATTGGACTTCTAGGGTTAGCGGTATAGAATGCCAGACTTGTCAATTAGGTTTTCTTGAAGATATAGAGCCTCCAAAACAAACAAGAGGAGATATTGAATATATTCCATCTGTAGTTGCAGGTATTTCAGAAGATTTTTCCAATAACACTTCTTCTTCATCAGATGAAGCGTCATTGTTTATGAAATTCCCTATTTCTTCTGTTGATTTACTTGAAATAGCACTAAATCCTGATTTTAGTCAAATTGAATCAGATGATATTAAAAATGATATAAATAGCGTAAATGCGCTTTATTTTCAAGAAAAAAGACCATTTTTTAGCCAGGGAGCAGAATTGTTTCAATTTTCCGCTCAACGTGGATATATAAATTTATTTTATTCAAGAACGATTAACGACCCATCAATTGCTGCTAAATATACAGGAAAAATTGGGAAAACATCATACGGTGTTATTAGTGCTCGCGATGAATCATCTTTACTGTTATTACCTTTTGAAGAAACTAGTACAATTGTTTCTATGGGAAAAAGTACTTCAAATATTATACGAGCCAAAAGAATGGTTGGTGGTAATGGCGGATCTATAGGTGCTATTTTAACCAATAGAGTGTTTGATGATGCGGGAGATATGACAACAGGAGGTTTGGATTTTCACTATCATCCTGGAAATAATTACCATCTTACTCTTCATGTAACAGGATCTATTCACAACGAATCAGATAATTTTGAGTATGTATATGAACCAACTGCTGATAACAGTGAGATGACTTTTGACAGCGGAAGGTATACCAAAAATTTTGATGGTGAAAAAATTACAGGAAATGCACTTGGCCTTAGTGTAAATAAAAGAACCCGAACAGATAATTTTGGGTTTGTTGTTAGATTAAGGTCTCCGGGCTTCAGAACAAGTAATGGTTTTGAAACAAACAATGCTACTAAATGGCTTAAAGCTAGTCGAGGTAAAACCGTCTATTATGATACTCATCCCGTACTGCTCAAAACAGATTATGATATCCAAACTATTTATAAAACCAATTACACAGGACTTGTTAAAAAACAAGAATTATCATTTTCTTCTGGATCAGATTTAAGAAATGGAGATTCTTTTAAAGTTAGCGCAGAGTTTGAAAAAGAAAATTTTAGAGGATATCAATTTGATAATCTTTATGAATTTGAGTTCGGTTACCGAAACCAAATTAATTCAAAGCTCAAGCTCTATAATGAAATACAATCTAGAAAAATTATAATTAGAAATTTAGATGTACCTGACAATTCAAATTTTTATAAGGTTACAAATTATGTTGAATACAGAATATCAGATAAATCTAACTTTGGTGTCGGTGTATCTTATCAAAAGGCAGAGGATTATTATGATGGCATTATGCTGAGAGCTGGTATAAATAATTCATTTAATTCAAAATTAACTATGAGAACAAAAGTTCAATACAGTGACTTTTCTAATTCTTGGTTTATTGAGCCAATGATAACTTATCAGCCTAATGCATTCAGTGCATTGTATTTTGGAATTAATGAATTGCTAGAAACGGAAGACAGTATGTTTTCAAGTTTAACCGAAAGTAAAAGACAATTATTTATTAAATTTCAATATCTATTTTAAAATATGAAAAAATTAATAATCATATTACTGTTCTTATTCATTTACGGTTGCGCTGTTCCAATATCAATTGATAGCCAATCAATCGCTCCTACAAATAAAACAAAGGTTCAGTCTAGCACTACTGTGTACAATCAAAATGGCAAGACTATGGTAGCGATAAACTATATTTTACCACAAAAAGCAGGTCAATTTGAAATGTTAACTAAGACTATTATTCTTCCTGCAATTAAAAGAGAGGATAATGAGGTTTATCAAAATTTAAAGTTTTTAATTCCAGAAAATGTTAATGATGATGGAACCTTAACCTTTATGTTTATTGCCGATCCATATCTAGAAGATAAAAATTATGATATTTTTGAAATATTAGTTAAACAATACGGAAGAGCTAGAGCTGAAGACTATTTTGATAGATGGATAGGTTGTTTTGCTTATGAACAAGAAGTCATTTCTTTTAGATGATAAAAACATACCTTTTTCACAGCATCTATAGTAAATTTTCTTTAATGAAACCATTGAAGACTTTTCTAGGTATAATAATTCTATTAGGTGTTTCTTTTTCTCAAAGCACTGAGGATATTGAAGCAGAAAATCCTGCAAGTGACAATTGGCAAGAAAATTACAGATCTATAAATAGAAGCCAATCTCTAGTTAATATTTATTCTAATGCCGCTGTAGCAGAGGTGTATGTATGGAATTCTTCATTTTTATCTACTGAAAGAACATTTCCTGCAATTATTACACTTCCTACAGATAATAGGCAATATACTATTAGTTTATTTTCACAGTCTCAATTTCAATACATAACTAATGAGCTACAAAATTTTGACTTTGATAATAGAGATATCTCAGATTTTGAAATTCTTCAAGAAGAATTTGAGCGAATGAAAATGGGAACAAAAAATGTTAGGCCTATTCCAGGAGCTAATGAATCTATTTTTTTAACCTATTGCGACTCAGATGATTCAAATTGTGCTGAAGGAATGCATTGGCTAGATCAGTTTTATGCAAAATATTATGATTCAAAACAAGAACAAGTTTTTGCATCAGATCTCAATGGCACCGAATTGACTGAAGTAGAAAAATTACTTATAAAAAAACATCGAACAGGTGTTGCAAGCATGATAGGTATTTTTACTATAGCTGTATTTTTAATCGATAGCGCTGCCTTGTGAGTAATATATCAATAAATATTAAAGGTTTCGGTCAGTATGACTTGAGAAATGGCATTACTCCACTAGAAGTTATATCTGAAACAAAAGTTATTTCTAATGACTCTATTATATGTAAGGTTGATGGAGTTTTAACCGATTTATCTGCCCCGTTGTTATCGAATTGCGAATTGCAATTTATGGATGCAAAGAGCAAAGATGGTCATAGTGTATTATTGCACAGTACTGCACATTTAATGGCGCAAGCAGTAAAAAGATTATTTCCAAAGACAAAAGTAACTATTGGTCCTTTCCTTGAAAATAGATTTTACTATGATTTTGACGTCGAAACACCATTTACAGAAGATGATTTGTCAAAAATCGAAGAAGAAATGACAAAAATCTCTAAAGAAGACCTTTCTATTGTTCATGAAATAAGGTCACAGAAAGAAGCCATAAAATATTTTGAAGGTATTAATGAAACTTATAAAGTTGAAATTATTAATGATTTAGGAGATGATGAGACTTTAAAAGTGTATTCACAGGGCGAGTTTACTGATTTGTGTAGGGGTCCTCATGTTCCGTCAACTGGTGTTATTAAGCATTTTAAATTGTTAGCGTCATCTGCCGCTTACTGGAGAGGGGATGAAAACAATCAAACACTTCAAAGGGTGTATGGAACGTCATTTCAGAACAAAAAAGATTTAAAGAAATATCTATTAATGCTCGAAGAGCAAAAAAAACGTGATCACAGGAAGATTGGAAAAGAACTAGATTTATACTTTTTTGACGATGAAGTTGGTCCTGGTTTACCTTTATGGACCCCTAATGGAACAGTCCTGATTGATGAACTTGAGGCGCTTGCCAATGAAATGGAAACAACTAGTGGTTATTTAAGAGTTAGGACTCCACATTTAACTAAAGGCGAGTTGTACGAAAAATCTGGTCATTTAGATCATTATATCTCTAGTATGTATTCAGCAATGGATGTCGATGGTATCGACTATTACATGAAACCAATGAATTGCCCTCATCACCATAAAATTTTTGCTAATACTCCAAAAAGTTATAGAGATTTGCCATATAGATTATCTGAATATGGAACTTGTTATAGGTATGAAAAATCTGGTGAGTTGTTTGGCTTGATGCGTGTTAGAAGTATGCAAATGAATGATGGTCATATCTATTGCACAGAAGAACAATTTAAAGACGAATTCATTGATGTTTGCAATCTTTACATGAAGTATTTTAAAATTTTCGGAATTGAAAAATATGAAATGAGATTGAGCCTGCATGATCCTAAAGATTTAGGTAAAAAATTTATTGATAATCCAATATTATGGAAAAAAACTGAAGATGATGTAAGAAATGCGTTAAAAGGAGCTAAGCTAAAGTTTGTAGAGTCTGTTGGTGATGCCGCTTTTTATGGTCCAAAAATTGATGTGCAAGTTTGGAGTTCAATCGGTAGAGAGTTTACATTAGCTACAAATCAAGTTGATTTTGCTGTTCCTGAAAGATTTGATTTAAATTACACAGATAAAGACGGATTATCCAAAACTCCGTTATGTATCCATAGAGCACCATTAGGAACACATGAGCGTTTTATTGGTTTTTTAATTGAACATTTTGGTGGAAATTTCCCATTATGGCTTGCTCCAAAGCAAGTAGTTTTATTACCAGTTTCAGATAAGTTTAATGAATATGCACAGAATATTACAAATAAACTTAAATTGCACGGTATAAGGGCGTCTTTAGATAATCGATCAGAAAAAATTGGTTCAAAAATTAGAGATGCAGAAATGCAAAAAATTAATATTATGATTATAGTTGGTGAAAAAGAAGTTGAAAATCAAACCTTAACAATTCGAAGAAGATTTGTTAAAGAACAGAAAGAATTATCTTTTGAAGAGTTTTCAAAAGAGCTTTTAAGTGAAATCAGAGAAAGGAGAGTCTCGAATTAAAAAACAAAGAATAAGGGTTAATAATAGGATTTATGCTGATGAGGTAAGGCTTATCGGTCAAAATAAAGAACAGGTTGGTGTTGTGAGTGTTAAGCAAGCATTGCAGTTAGCACAGGAGGCAGAACTAGACTTAGTTGAGATATCGCCTAAGGCAAAACCCCCAGTTTGTAAAATTATGGATTTTGGAAAATTTAAGTACGAAGAAAAGAAAAAAGCTCAACAGAGCAAAAAGAAGCAACAAGTTATAAAAGTTAAAGAATTAAGAATGAGACCAAATATCGGTGATCATGATTTAGAAAATAAGTTAAAAATGGGAAAGAAGTTTTTATCAGAGGGTTACAAATTAAAACTTACTTTAATGTATAGAGGAAGAGAAATGTCTCGTCAGGATTTAGGGCAAGACTTAATGAAACGAGTTTTGTCGACGTTGAGTGAGTACGCTCAACTTGAAAAAGATTCTCCTTTGACTGGACGAAAAAAATCTATAATATTAGCCCCGAAATAGGAAATTATTATGCCAAAACAAAAAACAAGAAAAAGTGTATCAAAGAGATTTAAAGTTACAGGTTCAGGAAAGCTGAAGCGTAACAAAGCAGGGCACAGTCACATGCTTATCCGTAGGGATAAAGATGTTAAGCGTTCTGCTAAAAAAGCTACTATGGTGGCTCCGTCCTTTGAGAAAAGAATGAAAAAAATGATGGCGAAAGCGGGAAGTTGAGATGCCAAGATCAAATAGTTCAGTTCCAAGACATAGAAGACATCGTAAGGTTGTAAAACTTGCTAAAGGATATTTTGGAGCTAGAAGTCGTAATTTTAAAGCAGCTAAAGATGCTGTAACTAAAGCAGGTCTTTATGCTTACAGAGATAGAAGGCAGAAAAAACGTCAATTTAGAAGACTGTGGATTGTAAGAATTAACGCTGCATCAAGATTAAATGGTTTATCCTATTCAAATTTTGTACATTTACTGAAGGAGAAAGGGGTTGATTTAGATAGAAAGGTATTAGCAGATTTAGCTGTTAATAATCCAACTGTCTTTGAAGACCTCGTTAAATACTTACAAAAAAAATAGAAAAACACGATGTCATTAGATAAAACCATTAAAGGAATAAAGGCATCATTTTCTAAAGAGTTATCCAAAAGTAAGACCTCGTCTGATTTAGAAAAATTTCGTATTAAATATTTAGGTAGAAATGGCCAATTAGCATCTCTGTTTGAAGAATTCAACAAATTGCCTGCAGCTGAAAAGCCTCGTTATGGTAAAGAATTAAATATTCTCAAAAATAATTTAACTAAATTTTACAACGAAGCTACGGGCGAAAATGATAATGGTCATGCAACTAGCGACATCGACTTTACACTTCCAGGTTACAATTTACCAAGCGGACACATACATCCATTAGAAAAAATTACTTCTGATATTAAGTCAATATTTCAATCTATTGGATTTTCAGTAGCTTATGGTCCGGAGATAGATGATGATTACCATAATTTTGAAGCCTTAAATGTACCTAAACATCATCCTGCAAGAGACATGCAAGATACATTTTTTGTTAATCCAAATACTGTATTACGTACACATACTTCCAATGTTCAAATTCATTTAATGGAAAATCAAGATCCTCCATTGCGTCATATTTGTTGTGGAAGGGTTTATAGAAATGAGGCTGTTAGTTATAAAAGTTTCTGCTTATTTAATCAAGTAGAAGGATTGGTAATTAATGAAAACTCTTCATTTGCAGAAATGAAAGGAACTTTAGAGTATTTTGTTCAAGAAATGTTTGGTGAAGGTACCAAGATGAGGTTTAGGCCTAGTTATTTTCCATTTACAGAGCCAAGTGCAGAAGTAGATATATGGAATGATAAATTAAATCAATGGATGGAAATTTTAGGTTGCGGTATGGTCAACCCTAATGTTCTTGCTAATGTAGGTTACGATACTGAAAAATATCAAGGATTTGCTTTTGGAATGGGTATAGAGCGCATTGCCATGATTAAATACGGGATTAAAGATATTCGATTATTTTATCAAAATGATAAAAGATTTTTGGAGCAATTTTAATGAAAGTTTCACTCCATTGGCTAAAGAGGTTTGTTGATTTTGATTTGAGCGCTACTGAGCTAGCAGATCAACTAACTATGAGAGGGTTTGAATCAGAAGTTGTTACAGATTTTAATTTATTAGATAATATTGTTGTAGGTGATGTTTTATCTGCACAAAAGCATCCCGATGCAGATAAGTTAAAACTGTGTAGTGTTTCTGATGGAAAAGAAGAATTTAGTGTTGTTTGTGGTGCTCCTAATGTAGATAAAGGCCAGAAAATTGTTTTTGCAAAAGTTGGAGCTACTCTTCCTGGAGATTTTAAAATCGGAAAAGCAAAGATTAGAGGCGTAGAAAGTTTTGGAATGATTTGCTCTGAAAGAGAATTGGGTATTTCAGAAGAGCATGACGGTATTATGGTTTTAGATAAAGATGTCAAAAGCGGCACTGCAATAAAAAATGTTTTAGGTCCTATATATAATGCTATTGATGTTGAGGTTACACCGGACAAGGCTTTTGCTTTAAGTCATAGAGGGATAGCAAGAGAAGTAGCTGCAATGCTTCAAACAAAACTTAAAACTCCATTACCCACCACAAATCTTAGTTCTAACACTAAAGATAGTATATCTATCGAATTAGACAAGAAAAGTGGCTGTACGCGCTATATGGCAGGTGTAATGAAAGATGTTAAGGTGGGCCCATCTCCAAAATGGCTAGCGGACTATTTAAAGTCAGTTGGACAGAAGAGTATTAATAATCTTGTAGATATTTCAAATTTTATGCTTTTAGAGATAGGACATCCCACTCATATATTTGATTTAAAAAAACTTTCAAAGCCTGCAATTAAGGTTGCATGGGCAAAGAAGGGAGAAAAATTTCATGCTTTAGACGATGAAACATATGTGTTAGAATCTGACCATATGGTTATTACTGATACTGAAAATACAGTTGCTTTAGCTGGTATCATTGGCGGAATGGACAGCGCTGTTTCTGATGACACTTCTGAAGTGTTGATAGAAAGCGCGTACTTTAATCCTGTAGTAATTAGAAAAGGATCAAAAAAATTAAATTTATTATCAGAAGCTTCAAGAAGATTTGAAAGAGGAACAGATCCAAATGCTGTTAATGAAGCCTTTAGTATGATTGTACAATTAATGCAAGAAGTTGCTGGAGGTACTCTTGATTCACTTATTACTGATGAATGTAATATGTCATTAGATTCTTCTTCCGTTAAACTTTCTAGTGATAAACTAATGAAATATGCTGGTCAAGTTATTTCAGACAAAGAAGTGGAGGCTGTACTAGACGGCTTGCACATAAAATCAAAAAAATCTGACAATGTTTGGGATTGTACAATTCCTACCTTTAGAACAGATTTATCAACTGAAACAGACTTGATTGAAGAAGTATTTCGTTGCTATGGGTACGATAAAATTGAATCGTCCTTTAATTTTACATCGATTATGCAATATGCTAACGACGAAGAAGCCCCAATTACATCATTAAAACATTATCTAACATCAATTGGATTCAATCAATCTTACAATAATTCATTGGAGGACTTAGAAGATGTTAAATTGTTTGATAAGAGTGCTATAAGTGTTATGAATCCATCCTCTGAAAGAATGAATACATTAAGAACAACCCTTCACCAAGGATTATTAAAAAATCTTGATTTTAATTACAAAAATGGTTCTGCTAATACTCTTGTATACGAATATGGAACAATTTTTAGCGGTAAGTCTACAGATTTGTGTGATATAAATCAGCAAAACAGTTTTTCTTGCTTAGTGCATGGAGATTTGTTTTCTAAAAATGTGCATTTCAATTCAATCTCAGCATCTTTTAGCTTCCTTAAGGGAGTCGCTCATTCAATTTATGAGGAAAAATTAAATACAAAGATAAAATTTATTAAAGAAAAACATTCATATTGTTCTTCATTTTTTATTATCAAAGATGGTAAAAAACAATCTGTAGGATCTATTGGAGTGATAGATCCTGCTTTATTGAAAAAATTAGATATAGCTCATAAGCATGACGTTGTTATACTTGATATAGATCCTGCTATTTATGCAGAATACTACGGGTTTAATAGGAAAGTTAAAGATATTATAGCTTTTCCTGCAGTTATTAGAGATTTGAATTTTAAAATGAGTAGCGAGATTAACGTTGGAGATGTTTGTGCTAGTATGAAGTCAGTTAATCAATCTATTCTACAAAGTGTAAATCCGGTAGATATATATCAATCAAAAAGCGATAAATCTTCAAAAGATGTATTATTTAAATTAAACTTTCAATCACCTAAAAAAACACTTGAAGATAAAGATGTAAATTCAGTTATTACTGAAATTATAAATTTTGTTTCTAAGAAGTTTAATGCTAAATTAAGAGACAATTAAGGATAAATATGGAAGTAGATAAAAAACTAGTAAAAGTTAGAATCTTTGGTCAAGAGTATCCGATCAGAGCATCATCCAATGAAGACTATATTAAAGAAGTCGCAGCTTACGTAGATCAAAAAATGAATGAGGTTCAACGTTCGGTACCATCTTCTATGAACGCCTCTAAGATTGCCATCTTAGCAGCTATGAATATTTCTGATGAATTATTCGGCGCTAGAAGAGGAGAGTATTCTTTTAAAGGCCAAGTAGAGTCAAAAATAAAGTCTTTAATAGAGAGAATCGAAGAAATAACTGATTAAGAGAGGGATTGTTGTGGAGACATCAATATTATCTGGCTTAGAAGCCAGTAAAGCGCTATATAGCAGTCTTGAAGATAGAATTGCTGAACTTAAAAAGCATGATATTGTTCCTGGTCTTGCTGCGGTATTAGTTGGTAGCAATCCAGCATCAGAAATCTATGTTAGAAATAAAACCAAAAAATTTGAAGCTTTAGGGCTAAAAACTGAACTTTATAGATTGGATGAAAATGTTTCTGAGCAAGAGTTACTATCCTTGATTGATAAATTAAACTCCGATTCTGAATTTCATGGTATTTTAGTTCAATTGCCTCTGCCAAAGCATATGGATAGTGAGAAAGTATTAAATGCAATAGCACCAACAAAGGATGTTGACGGTTTTCATCCAGAAAATGCAGGACTTCTTTCAATCGGTAAGCCTCGTTTTATCCCTTGCACACCTAAAGGTATGATGTACATCTTAAAGCATTTTAATATTGATTTAAATGGTAAGCATGTTGTTGTAATTGGTAGAAGTAATATTGTAGGTAGACCTATCTCTATTCTAGCAAGTCTAAAAGAGCTTGGTAATGCTACAGTTACTTTATGTCATAGCGGTACAAAAGATCTTAAATGTTACTCGAAACAAGCAGATGTATTGGTTGCTGCACTCGGTTCCCCTGAATTTGTTGATGCTTCTTATATAAAAGAAGGAGCTTGTCTTTTAGATGTGGGTATTAATCGAATAGAGCGAGATGGAAAGTCTAAAATTGTTGGTGATGTCAATCAAGAAAGTGTTATGGGTATAGCAAGTTCTTTGACTCCAGTTCCCAAAGGAGTTGGTCCAATGACGATTGCAATGTTGGTAGAAAACACCGTCTTATCCGCAGAATTATTATTAAATTAATTTTTATATCATATGTAGGAGATTTAAATGTTTAAAAAAATTATAT
>JBJKZP010000015.1:0-55444 GCA_045560235.1 Fidelibacterota bacterium
TTTGAAGAGATTGATAAATCTTAGTAATATCAATAGTAATTGTTCCTGTAGATGCGTCAAAATTATAGCCAGTATCTCCTGTTCCACCGCCATTATTTCCACCACCACCAGTGTCACCACCACCAGTGTCACCACCGTTATTATCTGGACCAGTTGGAGATGATCCTCCTCCACAAGCTTCAAGAATGAAGGCAGTACTACCAATCAAAGTAAGCGTAGATGCTTTACGAATAAAGTCCCTTCTTGAGGAATCGACTGCTTTTTCTTCAAAGCAATTGCAATCACAGTTTGATGGTTTTATTTTGTTTGACATGATGATAAAATTAATAAAAAAATATTAATATTAAAATTTAATATTAATTTATAATAAATTGATATTTATGATAATCAACAAATCACCCATATTCAACATTGTTTTATTGGTTCTATTTTTTCATTCAATAGTACTGAGTCAATCTATAATTACTAAAGAGAAATATGAAAATCGATTTACTCCACCTGAAATTGGTCTACCAGAAAATATACCTTTTGTCAAAAATATAATTTGGGGAGAAAACGGAACTTTCAGAAAACTAAATATTGGTCCCGAAACAAGAATTGAAGAATTAAAGTTACGAAGAAAAATGCTTCAAGCTCACCAATGGCTTGGAATCATTACTCTCGCTGGTCTTGCTTATCAATATGATGTTGGAAAAGAACTATATGATGGAAATGATAGTAATTATTGGGATTCTCATTATGATAAACATAAAGCGATGGGATATTTTACATATATGACTTATATGTCAACAGCATCACTCTCAATTTTTTCTCCTCCAGCAAGAAAATATAATAATAATATAAATTCTATAAAGTTTCACAGAGGAATGGCAGCATTGCATTTTACCGCTATGATGGCACAACCATTTCTTGCCAAAAAAGCAGTTGAAAATGGTAAAAGATATAATGATTTGATGGATGCTCATCTCAAAGCTGGAACTTTAGCTTTTTTTGCTTTGAGTCTTGATGCGCTAGGAATTACTTTTTTCAAATGAAGAAACTGATTTTTATCTTCTTTGTCCAAATGCTTTTCTCTCAATCATTTGTTGAGCTTGATTTAGATAAAAGTTATATATCTTATGATGGTAAACATCCTGCTCATAATTGGACTGGTATATCAAATGAAATTCAAGGATCTTTTGAACTTAATATTCAAGATTTAACTTTGTCAAAAATAGATCTATATGTTCCAGTATTTAGCTTTGATAGCAAAAATGCAAGCCGAGATTCTAATATGCTAGACGTTGTAGAAGAATATTATTATCCATACGTAAGATTTGTTTCTACCAAAATTCATAAAAAAAATAACGAGTTTATTGTCACAGGGAGTATAAGTTTTCACGGGATAACAAAGGAATTTGTAATTCCAGTTAAATATATTATGGAAAATAATAATGTAATTATTAAATCAGAATTTGCAATAATGTTATCAGATTTTAAAATCAAAAGACCTTCTTTATTAACTATTAAAATTCGAAATAAAGTAGATATAAAAGTGTATTTAGAGGGTTCTATTTAAACAATAACTAACTATAGCTAAAATTACGGCAATTAAAACATCTTGAAGTGGAGTAGCTGTAGGATATCCAAAATTCCAAAAAAATACTAATGCAAGCCAAATAGCATAATTCTTGATCACAGATTTATGTTAGCCAAAAAGATAGAATGTTTTATTTGGAACCATCACAAGCATAAAGAAAGTAAAGTGCAATGCAATAATAAGCCCAAAAATTTGTAATACTGTAATTGTGTTTTTATCCATGTTTTCCTTTAAATAAGCGTTTTAATATAGTGATTTCTGGAAATAAAATATGAACTCTTTTTTGATAATTTTTATATTGAGGTCTAGTGCGTAAAATTTTGATTTCAATCCATGGTATGCTAGCAAACATAAACATAGCAGTCATCGCAATTGGTGCTAATAAGAGATAATTAAAGCCAGAAAATGAGTAACCAAAAACAAAAATTCCCCACCAAAAAATTATCTCACCATAGTAATTTGGATGTCTAGAGTAGTTCCAAAGACCTGTTTCAATAATACCAGTTCCACTACGGTTTTGTTCTCTAAAAGCATGAAGTTCTTTATCGCTTATAATTTCAAGAAGTACACCAATTATACATAATCCAAAACCCAGAAAAATTAACCAATTGTAGCTAGATGAGAAGTTTTGCGCCATTGGCATACAACAGAAAAAAACTATAAAGGTTGGGAAAAAATGAATCCCTCCAACATTACCAACAATTTCAAAAGCACTTCCTAGATTTTTTCGCATATCTATATATCTCCAATCTTCATGATGAAGTCCATCCCAGGTTTTCATCCAATTTGAAGTTAGTCTAAGAGACCAAAATAAAACTGCTACCATTAATAGAATAGTAGGGGTGTTTATGATATAGTCATTCATTGCAATCCAGTAAAATGCTATTACTGGAGGAATCACAGACCAGTAAGGATCGTAGAACGATGAATTTTTATAAGCAACGCTAAAAGCATATATAACAAATGTAGCCATAATATCTGCAATCAAAATCTGAAGCATTTCAGAAAAGTTTGAAGTAAATGAAAAAGATATAAATCCTAATGTAATAGCTACTATATATGCTATTAATACAGTTAGTAAGCCTTTAGTCTTTATTGTCATTTATAAGTGTTTTTAAATTAATTTTTTCAAAAGATAAAAAAATGTACCCAAAAATAATAGTATATACTAAAAATAAACTATGCATTAAAATAGCTGCAGTTTGAGCTAAATCAATATTTATTTCATAAAGACTAAGACAATAAATAACTGCTAGATGATAAGTGCCTATAGCAGCTGGAGCGATTGGAAGAGAAGTAACAATACTAGAAAGAATTGTAAGACCTAAGTATTGTTGAATAGTTAAATTAATATTAAGTGATTGTAAAATTAGAAAAATATATACAACAAAAGAGCACCAAAGCATTAGTGAAATTGTACCTAGTTTTATTTTATTTTCTGAAACTAATAAATAGCCATCTATAAAATTTTTGGTAATAGAAAACTTTTCTTGAATTTTATTTACGATAGAATTTTCACCAAAAATAATAGCTGTAGTGATTATGTATAATAGAAGAATTATTAATGAAAAGTTAAAACCTAGTATATCTTGATATCCTAAAAAAATGATAAATATGCTAAAAAATCCTATAATCCATAAATCAATAATTTTCTCAGCTACTAGACTGCCAACCAAAAAACTAAATTTCATTCTTTTTGAATGATCTGATAAAAGTTTTGCTCTACCAAGGTCACCAGCTCTAAATGGAAGAATGTTATTCAAGAAGTATCCAATATGAGTAGAAGACATATATTGTGAAAAACTTAATTCCTTAGGAGAATTAAGAAGCATTCTCCATCTAATGGATCGCAGTATAAATGTTATAAAAGTAATGAGAGAAGCTAAAAATAAGTAATTGAGATTAGCTGTTATCAATGCACGATTTATATCTTCTAAGTTTACTTGTTGAAATGCAAAATAAAGACATAGCGTTGCAACGCTAATAGATAAGACTTTTTTCAAGGATTTTGGCTGTCTCGTTGAAACTCATAATTAACAATCCTCTTTTTCATTGGATTGCCATTTTCGTCAAGATGTTCAGTAGTTTCCATAGGACTATTATATTCCATAGGAACATCTGTATTTACTTGGCAATTGCTCATTAAGCCCAGCATAGCAATTAGCATAATAAGTGCAATAATGGTTGGAAAATGATCACGCATTAAACTTAAAATCCTTAAAGAAATTTGTTTTAGTTGCCAAATAGACGATTTCAACTATACCAAATAACTGTAGTAAGCCACAAGCAATAAACCATGCTTTGTGATCATTTCTTGCTGCAAACCAAAGAGCGATTAAAGTCCATAATGCTTCCCATAAAGATATAGCCAGAACCAACATTGGGTTGCTATCTAACATAATTGCAAATTGTTCTAAACTTTCCATTGTTTGTATTTTAAGGGTTGAATAGAAGTGATATTAAAAAAACAAATAAAATCACTCCTCCAAATATTCCCCAGTAGTATAATCCGAATTCCATGTCGAATATTAAATATTTTTAACAGAGTTGAAAAGTATTAAAGTTTATTTTTTATAATACTATATTTAAGCGTGAAAAAAATGAATCCAGAAAGTACAACAATTACCATATATACTACATCTTGGTGCGGTCCATGCAAAATGGCTAAAAAACTTTTAACAGAAAAGGGATTTAGTTTTAAAGAGATAGATATTGAAGAAAATAATATTTCTAGAGAAGAAATGGCTTCAATGGCTAAAGGTCCGACTGTTCCTCAAATAATTATAAATGATCTTCCTATTGGCGGTTTTGTTGATTTGGTGCAATATTTTGAAATTCAAAATATTTAAGCAACAGCTTGACGTTCTATGACTTTCTTGCCTTGAGTAGCTTTTTTCAAATTTCCGACAAGTTGTCCACAGGCGCCATCTATATCATCTCCTCTAGTTACTCGCAGTGTTGTAATGAATCCTTTATTGAATAAATGCTTTCTAAATATTTCAATATTCTTATCTTTTGAACGTTTATAGTCACATCCATCAAATGGATTAAATGGAATAAGATTTATTTTACAAGCAAGTCCAGTAAGAATTTTAGATAGACTTCTCGCATGGTCAATAGAGTCATTAATGCCATCTATCAATATATATTCAATTGTGATGTGACGACCATCTTTCTGATTTGATAGATAATTTTTACAAGCTTCTAGAAGATTATTAATAGGATATTTTTTATTGATAGGAACAATAATATCTCTTAATGAATCATCGGCAGCATGCAAAGAAATTGCAAGCGATACATCTGTTCGATCTGCTAGTTTATTTATCTGAGGTATTAACCCCGAAGTGCTTATGGTTATTCTTTTTTTTGATAAAAAATATGCAAATTCGTTTCGCATGATATCAGCAGATGTGATAACAGGTTCAAAATTTAAAAGAGGTTCTCCCATTCCCATAAAAACTACATTTGTTATTGGGGTATCTTGCTTATCGTAAAAATTAGCTAGCCATAGTTGTCCAATAATCTCATGTGCGCTAAGATTTTTTTCAAAACCTTGTGCTCCAGTTGCACAAAAAGTGCATTGCAAGGCACAGCCAGCCTGCGATGAAATACACAAAGTAATACGTTTTTTTTCAGGGATTCTTACCATCTCTATAGATGAGCCAGAGTCAAGCTGAATTAGATATTTTTTAGTTCCGTCTTCAGATACCAAAACTTTCTTTAGCTTAGGAGGATTAAGTACAGCTATTTCTTTCATTTTTATTCTTAGATTTTTATTAAAATTACTCATTTTATCAAAGTCTAACTCACCTTTTTGATGCACCCATTTCAATAATTGTTTTGCTCGAAAAGATGGCTCATTGATATCAAGAAAAAATTTCTCTAATTCAATGAGTGAATAACCTAGTAAGTTTTTTTTATCTGCCATATTTTATCAATTTCATGGGAAAAATCTTTATCTTTATTTTCAATAATATTTATAATTAATTCAAGTGAATCTGGAAAATTAACTTTAATCTTTTTGCTCGAATTAAGCCAATTATTGATGCAATTAAAATCAATTGTTTTTGATATAGTTGCATAACCTAAATCATTTAATATTTTAGCATTATGCTCTTGCTCTGGCTGTCTTTCAAGAGGTTTGCAAAGTATTTTTTTACCTACAAACAAAGCTTCTGCTGGTAACTGAAATCCCGCATTTGTAATAAGATATTTATTTTCAATTAAATCTTTCTTAAATCCATTTTCTGAGTAAGGTTTTAAAGTTACATTCTTTATAGTTTTTTCATTTGGTATATCACAATAATATATAAAGCATTTTTTATCTATTTGATTTAGCAGTCCAATCATTTTTTCTAATTCTTCCCATGCTAGATATACAAGAATACTCTCTTTTGAGTTGGCTTTAAGTTTATGATCAGTAATTTTTTTTGATAAAAAAGGCGGAAGTATACGTTGATTAAAATGAGAGAAATGGGAAGGAATAACATTTTTTATTGGTGTGTAAATATATGGAAAAAAAATTCTTGTAAATCTCATTTTTATGTCCATAGGAATTTTTTTATAAAAAGAATATTGATGACCTATACCTAGCGCAGGAATATTTTTTATTTTTGAAAAATAAGCGGATACGGGTTCAAAGTCAGTTATTACTAAATCATAATGTTCATCTATAGATTTAATATCTTTTGCAAATTGTATTAGATCTATATTAAGGAATGTTTGCAAATATTTAATTCTTCCATTCTTCTTGCTAAAAGTGAATCCTTTTTTTAAAACAAAAGGTTCAAAGTCTTCAATATTATATATCTTATCATCGCTTCTACCACTTATTAAACAAGTTATATTATGCCCCCTTTTTTTTAGTTCTGATATAATTATCCTTGATCTGGATATATGGCCATTCCCCGTTGCGTTAATACCATATAGAATTTTCATAGATTAATTGAAAAAAGTATCAATCTTTAATTCCATAGCTTGTTTGAATGATTTTACTTGAAAGCGTACGGTTAGCTATAGCTTTATTTTTCATCAATTCATCATTATTTCTGTAAGGCCTCAGATGATAAAGATGAAGAACCTTAGCTCTATTTCTAATCTGTATTGATTTGATACCATTATTATTTAGTCTATATCCTAACTCATTATCTTCCGATCCATAGCCCATTTTTTCATTTAAACCTTTTGCAAAAATAATATCTTCTCTCCATGCAGAGGAATTATTTCCATTGAACGTAGGTTTAGTAGGGGTAATTTGATCGAGTATTTTCATTAGAAATGTATTTTTAATTAATTTGAAATAATTTTTATCAATAGGTTGTCCATTTTTCATTAGAAATCTTTTATTAAAACAAATTTGAGATTTGATATGATCTAATTTTATTGCATTAGATGTTTTTTTACATAAAGGGAAGTGTCCTCCAGATAAGAAATATCCTTTTCTTGCTAATTTATTGTGTGTTTCAAGAAATGTTCGATTGGGAATGCAATCTCCATCGGAAAAAACTAGATATTCATTTGAAGATTTACTAATAGCTTTATTTAAAATTTTACATTTTCTAAATCCATTATCTTCATGCCACACATGAAATATGTTCTGAGATATTGATTGATTAAATTTATGAATCAAATCTTTAGTATCTTTTTTAGATCCATCATCAGCTATAATAATTTCAAAATTTTTAAAAGATTGATGAGAATAACCTGCTAATACTTTTTCTAAAAATTTTGGATTATTGTAAGTTGATAAGATTAATGATATTGATGGCATTAATTAAATTATTTAGAGGCAATCATATAAGCTAATTTTTTTTTAAATTAAATGTTCATGAATGAAACTAATAAAAAAGAATGTATTGTATTGCTCAGCGGAGGCCTTGATTCTGCAACAGTTTTAAAGATAGCTCAAAAAAATTTTGAGATTAGAGCATTAGCATTTGACTACGGTCAAAGACATAAATTTGAATTGAGCGCAGCTAATAAGATTGCCAAAAAAAATAATATTATTTTAAATGAAATTAAAATTGATCTTGCTCAATTTGGAAATTCTGCCTTAACAGATAATATTGTTGTACCAAAAAATCAAGAGATAGGCAAAGATATTCCAATAACTTATGTTCCTGTTAGAAATACAATTTTTCTTTCATATGCACTTGCTTTTGCCGAAGTGAATGAAATTTTTGATATTTTTATTGGTGTCAATGCTCTTGATTATAGTGGATACCCAGATTGTAGGCCTGAATTCATTAGTTCATTTGAAAAAATGGCAAATGAGGGAACTAAATTTTCACAAGGTGAAAAAAAAATTAAAATTCATACTCCATTGATTTATTTAACAAAAGCTGAAATTATTACCAAAGGTGTAGAGCTTGGGGTTGATTATTCTATAACCCATTCTTGCTATGATCCATCAAAAATAGGACTTTCTTGTAGAGAGTGCGATGCATGCATAATTAGAAAAGCTGGATTTGCTGCTGCTGGAATAACTGACCCAACGCGCTATCAATGATTTATTCTGTTAAAGAGATATATTTTACTATGCAGGGCGAAGGATTTCACACTGGAAAGCATGCAGTATTTTGTCGATTCACTGGATGTAATTTATGGTCAGGAATCGAAAAAGATAGAGCAAATGCTATCTGCAATTTTTGTGATACGGATTTTGTTGGAATAGATGGAGTAAATGGATCTAAATATATTAGCGCTGACAATCTGTCTGATAAGATTGAAGAGGTATGGGGAAAATTTAATGGAGAAAAGTTTGTTGTGTTTACTGGCGGAGAACCGTTATTACAATTGAATTCAGAGCTAATAGAAGCACTTCATAAAAGAGGATTTAAGATTGCTGTGGAAACAAACGGAACCTTACTACCTCCGGAAAATATAGACTGGATTTGTGTTAGTCCAAAAAAAGGAGCAAAGTTTGAATTAAAATATGGTAATGAATTAAAATTAGTTTATCCTCAAGAAAAATTTAATCCTAGCCAATTCAAAGATTTAGAATTTGATCATTTTTTCCTTCAACCAATGGATGGAAAATATTTACAAAGAAATATCTTGCAAAGTGTATCATACTGTATCGAAAATCCGCTATGGCGTTTAAGCTTACAAACACATAAAATAATGGGTATTGATTGATATGTTTAGATTAAAAAGAAAATATGAGTTTCATGCAGCAAGAAAATTGACTGCTTTAAAAGAAAATCATCCATGTGGAGAATTACATGGGCATACATTTTCAATTACAATAAAAGTATCTGGTGAAAGTTTAACCAATGAAGGCTGGATAATGGATTTTTATGATATAGATACTATTTTTAATGAAAAAGTTCACAAAGCGCTTGATCACAAATATTTAAATGAAATAGAAGGACTGTCTAATCCTACCACTGAGCATGTTGCAATGTGGATTTGGAGTAAGCTTATAAATGATTTAACTAATCTTCATTCCGTTTCTGTAAGCGAGGGTGATAGCTATGGATGTAAATATTATGGAGAGAAAAATGCCTAAAGCTGATGGAAAAGAATTTACTTTTTTAGGCGAAGAGCATATTAATCCTTCTTATTTGGAAACCTTTGAATTTGATAGTAAAAATCAGTACATAGAAACAACCACGAGAGAATTCAGTGCAGTATGTCCTTTTAGCGGTTTGCCCGACTTAGCAGACGTAATTATTGAATATTTTCCAGAGGGAGGAAAGTGTGTAGAACTAAAATCGTTAAAGTATTATTTTGTTAGTTTTAGAAATGTTGGTATTTATCAAGAAGCAGCAACAAAAAAAATTTATGATGATTTAAAGAGTTTACTTAATACTTCAAGAATTAAAATTACAACCATTTATAACACTAGAGGTGGATTTGATACCACATGCATTGAAGGAGAATTATAAAATGAACTATTTCCAAAGATTGCAAAAAGCAATTATGCTTGATGTTTCTTTTTATGAACAGGTGGAAAATGATAAAAAATTTACCGATCAAGCAATGATGACTGTTGCACTAGTTTCAGTTGTACAAGGATTTATAATTGCTAATAGCTTTGCTCCAATTGATTTGATTCAAGGTATACTTGGTAGTCTTGTTAGATTTATAGTTTGGGCATTTTTTATAGCTTTTGTAGGAACCAGAATATTACCAGAACCAGAAACCAAATCTAATACTGGAGAACTGATTAGAACGCTAGGTTTTGCATACGCTCCAGGATTACTAATTATTTTTAAAGTTTTTCCGATTATTAATCCTTTCGTAGATCCTATAGTAATAATTCTTCAGCTTGCAGCAATGACAATTGCAGTAAGGCAAGCGTTAGATTTTAATAGCACTGTAAGAGCAGTTGGAGTTTGTATAGTTGCACTTTTGCTCATGATTATTACGTTAGCTATTTTTATTGGATTTACTTGGTTCTTCCTAGGGATTGCTGAAAATGCAATTGCACCAACTGCGCCTCTAATGGATACATAAATTTTTTTGGAACTTAAATCTTTATACTTACATATAAATATCATATAATTAATACTATGAATTCAATATTTTATAATAAAAATATCATTTATTTTTTTGCAGTCTTATTTCTTTTTGGCTGTGAAATGAAAAGAATTAGCGGAGATCCTTCGATGTCATCCTCAACTAATAATGATAGCAATGGATCAGGTACAAATAATACAGAATTACCAGCTGGATTTTCTAATTTTATTTCTGAATATACAGATGTATATATTTCTGGTGATTATGTCGTGGTGGAAAGTATTGGAGTACCAAATCATGCATCTCCTTATTGGGGTGAAGGACATTCTAACTATATTACTCCACATTCTGGAATGGTAGTAAATCCAAACAAAATCTCTCAACAAAATTACAAATTTTATATTCCATTGAATCCATCAGTTTCTAGTTCAGTATCTAGTACACCGCTTGGACCGATTGGTGTTTCAATTAGTGGAGTACCTTTTTTCAATCAATATGCCGGACCAAACAACCAACCTTTGGATAATGAAATTGCTTCATTTGATAATTACGATGGTCATCCTCAACAAACAGGTCAATATCATTACCACTGGGAGCCTAAATATTTAACATCTAATGGGACATCATCAATGCTTTTGGGCTATTCTTTAGATGGTTTTCCAGTTTATGGTCCAACCGAACAAGCTACAGGACAATTTCCATCTGACTTAGATGAATTGAATGGTCATTCGCATGCTACAAATGAATATAATGATGGGACATATCACTATCATTCTACAGCTAATTCACCTTACTTAATCGGTGGATTTAAAGGTAATTATGGTTCATTGAATGGCGGCGGCTACTTTACGAACTAAATTTCTCCTATTTTTCTCTTTAGTATTAATATCATGCGGAGAAAAAATTACTATCACTGAAAACAACTTAATTGAAGGTATGAGTATCCAGCATTTCATTCGCAAAAATCAATTTTCAGGCACAATAATAGTAATGTATGTCGATGATATGACAAAAAAATCTAAAAGAAAATATGTCAGTGGCAAAAAAAATGGAATCCATGAAGGATGGTATCCAGATGGAAAAAAGAAATATAGCTTTGTTTTTAAGGATGATGCTAGTACTGGTAAACATTTTCAATGGCATCAAAATGGGAAACTTTTTACGCAAAAACAATTTAAAAATGGTCTTGAACAGGGAGAACAAAAGGCTTGGGATATAAATGGAGATTTAATGTATAAATATATTTACAATAATGGAAGAAAGTATGGTATCCAGGGATCAGTGGTATGTAATGGCGGAAAGGATTTAGCAGAAAATAATGATTGAATTGATTGAATATACCGATGATATGTTTGACTTCATTCTTGAGTCAAATAATATAAACAAGCCGCAAGTAGGGTTCTTAAGCGAATCAAGGCTACAGCTTTTAATAGATCAAGCAAGCTACTGTAAGGTTGCAAAATTTAAAGGTGAACTAGCTGGATTTCTTCTTTGTCTTCCAGAAAATAGAGATTATGATAGTCCAAATTATCAATGGGTCTCAAAAAGATTTAAAAACTTTATGTATATTGATAGAATTTCAGTATTCCCAAAATTTCAAAATGAAAAAATTGGGTCTGCGCTGTACACCGATTTAATTTATTTTTCGGCAATGAAAGAATACGATAATATTCTTTGTGAAGTAAATATTAAGCCCCCTAATCCTGGTTCAATAAGATTTCATAAAAGATTTGATTTTGAGTATTGTGGTTCGCAATTTACAGAAGCTGGACAGCTTGAAAGTTACAAGTACTCAGTTGAGGTTCAGTTTCTTTGCAGGAAGTTAAAATAATTAATTTAAGAGGGTTTTTTATGAGCAATTTTTGGCACGATTTATTGTTTCCAATTTATTTTTTCATTGTGTTTATTGCTGCACATATAGCACTATATATAATGATTTTTAGAGGAGATAAATCTAAATGAATAAAAAACAAAAAATTGCAAAGCGCAAACAAAAGAAATCCCGTTTAAGATTAAAAGCTAAAAAAGCTGCATTGCTCAAAAATAAGAAAGTGGTAGATGTCACTCCAGTAAAAGCAGCTCCAAAAAAGAAAGCAGCTCCAAAAAAGAAAGCAGCTCCAAAAAAGAAAGCAGCTCCAAAAAAGAAAGCAGCTCCAAAAAAGAAAGCAGCTGCTGAGGAAAAGAAAGATAAGAAGTAGATATTAGGTGTTTCAATCTAATTCTACATTTGGAATTTATTATACCTCATTATCAGTGCTTTATAGAAATAAAAAATTCCTTTTTTTAGCACTTTTTTTATTCGTTTATCCTTTAATTCTTGTTATAAGTAGAATTTTTTTATTTCTAGACTATATCCTTGTTCCTGAATTTGAAAAAGCAAAGGTCAAGCAGCCTGTTTTTATTATGGGTGTTAATAGGAGTGGAACAACTTTTTTTCATAGATTAATTTCAAAATCAAATCAATTTTCAACATCAAAAACTTGGGATTTGATTATCCCTTCATTGTCATTAAGAAAATTTCTCTCAATTCTTAATAAAGCCTTAACATACTTGAAGTTAGATCAGATTGAGAAAAAAAATAAAGGACATCAGGTAAGATTAGAAAATGTTGAAGAAGATGAGATGCTTCTTTTCATACATAAACTTGATTCCTTGTGGGTCTCTAACCACTTACTTCCTTGGCTAAAATTTGATACATCAACAAAGCATTTTATTAAACATGTTTATAGAGATAATTCAAAAAATCAAAATAGAAATATTCGATCAATGTTATTTGTAAAAGATTTTTTTCAAAGACAAGCTTATTTGCATAAAAATAGGCGACATCTTTCAAAGTCCAATCCATTTATCTTTAAAATTGATTCTATTCTGAAAGTATTTCCAGATGCAAAATTTGTCTTTTTAGTTCGCGATCCGCTGGAGACGATTCCAAGCTATTTCTCTCTGCAAGAAAACGTAAAATTTGGCAACCTTTTAAACAAGAATGAGCTTAAGAAATTAAGAAAAGAATCGTATGCTGAAATTGTTGAATGGTACAAAGAGACTGAAAAAGTAAAGTCAAAACTTTTAAAGAAGCAATTTATGGTACTCACTTATCCGCAAATAACAACTGATATACAGAATAGTATTAAATCTTTTTACAAATTTACAAACATGAAAATGACTAAGAATTTCGAAAAAGAAGTTAAGGTATTTGCCTCGAGGAAGTATGTTAAAAAACACCAAAATAAATCAATTGAAGATTATGGTTTTTCTAAAAAGCAGGTGTTGAGAGATTTTGATTTTGTATATCAAGAATACTTTCTATAATTTTCAGTCATGAAATTTCAAAACTATTTACTAGCGCTCATTTTTATTTTATCTACTCAGCTGTATGCTCATTGCCAAATTCCATGCGGTGTTTATGATGATACAATGAGGATTAAGATGATCGAAGAGCATACACTTACAATACTTAAATCAATGAACTATATTGAAGAAAATCAAAACGATTTAAAAAACCAAAATCAAGTTACAAGATGGATTATAAATAAAGAAGAGCATGCGCAGGAAATACAAAAAATAGTTAGCGAATATTTCTTAACTCAGAGAATTAAATTAAAAGATGATTCAAAGAAAAATAAAGACATATATCATGCACAATTAGAAGTTTTACATAATATTATGCTTGATGCTATGAAATGTAAACAATCAACAGATACAAAAAACACAACTTCTTTATTAGAAAACTTAAATAAGTTTGTTAATTTATATTTCGATGATCACGGAAAGAAGCACTTAGGAGATATAAAGTGAAAAAAAAATTATTTTTAGCGATTGCCATGCTTGTTGTAGTGTTTCTCGGAAGAGTAATGCCTCATCCATACAATTTCACTCCTGTGATTGCTATTACTTTATTATCAAGCTATATATTTAAAAATAAATATGTTTCACTTGGCCTTCCTTTATTTGCATTGTGGTTAAGCGACTTATTTATCAATAATGTTATATATGCTGGCTATTATTCAGGTTTTACTTTTTTAAGTTCCGGGATGGTTTGGACCTACGGATCAATTTTATTAGTTGCACTACTAGGTAGTGCTATGTTTAAAAAAATGTCTTCAAGTAAAGTAGCATTAGCAAGTATATCGGGATCTACTATCTTTTATTTAATTTCAAATTTTGGTGTATGGATAGCAAGTCCAATGTATGCAAAGTCAATAGCTGGATTAGTTTTATGTTATTCTCTAGCATTGCCTTTTTATGGTTCATCGTTAGCTGGAGACTTAATGTACTCTGCTTTATTTTTTGGAGCTTATCATCTTGCAATATCCAAAAGTTATAATTTAAATTCTTTAAAGAGCAAAATTTAAAAGATTAAATTTCATTGGTATTACTTAAATAACTAATTATATTGCTCCATAAATTTTTATTAACTAACAAAGAGAAAAAAATGAGTGACAAAGAAAAAGGTACTGTAAAGTTCTTCAATGAAAAAAAAGGTTACGGTTTCATCACTAAAGAAGATGGAAGTGACGTTTTTGTTCATTTTTCTAGCATCGTGTCTGAAAATGACTTTAAGACTCTTAAACAAGACCAAGCGGTTGAGTTTGAGGTTGAATCCGATGATAGAGGAGACAAAGCAGTCAATGTATCAGCTGCGTAGTTAGTTAGTAATTCCATATCATATTTATTATTTTAGCTTTAGAGAAAAGCCTCAGTAGCTCAATGGTAGAGCAGTGGCCTCTTAAGCCATTGGTTGTAGGTTCGAGTCCTTCCTGGGGTACGAAATCATATGAAACTTCAAGATAAAAATATTGTAATTACTGGCGCTGCAAACGGAATAGGCCTAGCATTAGCTAAGCGTTTCCTGCGTGAATCTCCGAATTCAATTTCCTTGATAGATATTAATATTTCTGTCAATAAAGTTGCTTCTGAGCTAGGAGCTAAAGGATATGTTGCAGATGTAACAAATGAAAATCAATTTCAATCTATCTTAAATCAAATAATTGATAGTGAAGGTTCTATTGATCTATTTTGTTCAAATGCAGGTATCCAGCAATTTGGTACGCTTGAAACTTCAACTAATGATTGGCAAAAAAATTGGGATGTAAATGTTATGTCTCATGTTCATGCTGCCAAGGTATTAATTCCCCATATGCAGTCTCGCAAGACTGGTTATTTATTATTAACTGTTTCTGCTGCAGGGCTTTTAAATATGCCTAGTGCTCTTACATATGCAACAACAAAGCATGCTGCAATGGGATTAGCAGAAAATCTTTCTATAATGTATGGTAATGACGGTATTATCGTTTCAGCTCTATGTCCTCAACTAGTTGATACCAATATGGTACGTTCAGCCGAATCTTTATCTGATGATCACCCGCTACTAAAAGACGGTATTTTACCAGTTGAAATTGTAGCAGATGAAACAGTGAAAGGAATTGATTCTGAAAAGTTCTTAATTCTTCCTCACAAAGAAGTTGCAAAATATATTCAAGGAAAAGCTTTTGATTATGATGCATGGATTCAAGCAGTTAGAAAACTAGTGCCATGAAATTCTTCAAAAATAAAATTATAAAATTTGTAATTTTTTTAAAATTCTTTTTTCCTGAATTAGCTAAAAAGCGTCAACTCTTATTCATGTTACAATTCATCTTTTTTATTGCTAGCATTACTTTGGGGTTTTTGCATATTGATAAATTGAATATTGCAGTCTATCATTTTATAGCTTCTATTGTTTTTGCAATGAGTATGGACAGTATTATTTCAAACTCATTTAAGATATAATTTTCAAGAACTACTTGCTAAGTAGTTTATTTATGTCGCTTATTAAGTAGCTCATTTCAAGTTGAGATGTTCCATTATAGACACCGCGTATTCTGCTTTCTGTATCAATTAATACTATATTTTCAGTGTGAATTAAACTATTATCTATGTGATTGTCTACAGATGCAATAGCAAAATATCCTAATTGAGCCATCTTAATGACTTCATTAATGTCTCCTCTTAAAAAGAACCAATTTTTTCCATTAATATCATTGATTTCTTCATACTTTTTTAATCTTTCAATGGAGTCAATTTTAGGATCTACTGAATGAGATAAAATTAAGATATCATTAACATCAAATGCATCTTGCACTAGCTTTAAATTTTTAGTTAGATCAATACAAATTGATGGACATGAGGTAAAAAAGAAATTAGCTACATATATCTTATTTTTTACACTTTCTTGCGTAATAGTTTCACCATTTTGGTTAATGAAGGAGAAATCTGGTATTTCATGAGTTGTTTTTCCTACAAGGCTAGGATGCACCAATGTTGACCGCAAGTCAGATGGAGTAAAAATCGGTAATTGAAATTCCTCTCCAGCTCTAGATAGCTGATGCCATATTACTAGGAAAATGCTAATTACTAATAGAATTAATTTTTTTTTCATATATCGTCATTAAATTAACATTATTATGATTAGTTGGAAATGTAAACATACTTGGAAAAAATCTGCAGTAAATACCTCTTGGTGTTTATTGGGTTGTTCTATTGGAGATTTTTCCACAATTCTATATTTTCAACTAAATCCATCTGATTGGACAACGATGTCAATTATGATGCTGGCAATGATGAACGGCCTATTAACAAGCATTGCTTTAGAAACATATATTCTGACAAAACAAATGCATATTAAATCTGCACTTCAGACTGCTTTAGGAATGTCTTTTATTTCGATGATTGCGATGGAAGCTTCAATGAATATTGTTGATGTTTTGTTAACAGGGGGCGCTGAATTAAATATATGGGTAGTTCCAATTATGTTGATTTCAGGCTTCTTAACACCTTGGCCTTATAATTATTGGAGATTAAAAAAATATAATGCAAGTTGCCACTAATGAAGATTGAACTACAAAATAAAGCAATATTAGTCACTGGATCAAATAGTGGAATAGGATTTGCTATTGCTTCTGAGTTGTTGAATGCAGGTGCAAAAGTTGCGTTGCATTACAATGCTAATTCAGATGGAGCATTATCTTTGGAAGAACAATTTCCTTCTCAAGCTAAAAGTTTTCAGTGTGACTTTAGTAATTCAGCTAGTATCCCTGGATTTTTTGATCAGGTTTTATCTTGGTCTGACGGTTTAGATGTTTTAATTAATAATGCTGGAATGTCAATTATGAACTCAATTGATAATACTGATGAAGAATGGGTTCATAATTGGAATACCATTATGAATATTAATCTTTTATCAGCAGGAATTTTATCTAAAAAAGCATTAGAGCTTTTTAAAAAACAAAGTTCTGGAAGAATAATTAATATTGCTTCTAGAGCAGCTTTTAGAGGAGATACTCCTGAATATCTAGCCTATGCAGCATCAAAGGCTGGAATGGTTGCATTGACCAAGTCTATTGCGCGAGGTTTTGGAAAGGATGGCATTACAGCTTTTTCAGTGGCTCCAGGTTTTACCAGAACAGCTATGGCTCAAAAATCTATTGATAAGTATGGAGAAGATTTTGTGGTTAAAGATATTGCTTTAAATAATTTAACAGAGCCCAAAGATATAGCACCAGTTGTTGTGTTAATATGTTCTGGAAAATTTGATCATGGTACAGGATCTTGTATTGATATGAATGCCGGAAGTTATGTTCGATAGATGTCATCCATTTTTATAATAAATCTCGTTACATCTCTTATTGCGACAGGTTTAATTTGGACTATACAGCTTGTGCACTATCCATCTATGAAATTTATTCCAGAAGAAAAATTTACTGCCTACCATAATTTTCATTCTCAGAGAATTTCAATACTTGCGATACCAATTATGCTGATTGAGCTATTTACTTCACTTGGATTATTCTATCAAAATGGTAGTTCATATAACCATATTTTTACTATCAACCTTATTCTTGTAATTTCAATTTGGATTTCTACTTTCTTGATTCAAGTCCCAATGCATAACACCCTTTCCTGTGCTAAAAACGCGAGAGTGCTAAATCATCTCATCCTATCTAACTGGATTCGAACAATTCTCTGGACCGCAAGAAGCTTATTAATGGTTTTATATTTGAGCGTTAATCTTCACTTGATTTAATTGCATGAAATTTTGATATTTTTTTTTAGATTCTAGCCATGAATCCTAGTGAATTTATATTATTTGGCTCTACACATATTTTAACATTATTTATAATTTTTGGTATCTCTTTTGGATTCTCTTTTTATGTTAAAGATTCATATGCTCAATCTAAATATTCTACTTTTGAATCTACTCTAGGGTATCTGTTAATTTTTAATGAGCTATTAAAGCCATTTTACTTAATTGCTCTTGGGGAAGGAGCTTATAGATGGACCAATACTATTCCTTTACATGCTTGTCATATCTCATCGTATGCAACAGGATTATTCCTTCTTACCAGAAATCAAAAGTATTTTGATTTTGCATATTTTTGGGGTTTTGGTGGAGGAACAATGGCTTTGCTTACTCCTGATATAGAATTCACCTTTCCTGACTTAGATTTTATTACACTTTTCTCGGGACATGGTTTATTATTTTTTGCACTCGTTTATATAGTATTTGTGTTGAAGCAGAATATAACTTTTGATTCTTATAAGAATGCTTTGAAATTTTCATTGTTGATACTGCCGATTGCGTATATTATTAATGTTATTGTCGGAGGCGATCCTGGATTTGAAGCAAATTTATGGTATTTAATGAAAGCTCCAACAGGTGAATCCTTGCTTTCATTTTTTCCTGACCCTCCTATGCATGTTGTACCTTTATTTCCTCTAGTGATGTTCGTTTTCTTTTTGCTCTATATACCATTTCATTACAAGAATAAGTCTCAATGAAAAAAATAATATTACTTACTATACTTTTAATGCCACTAATTGCTCAAGATACATTTTTAAATAAGCCATTTCCAAAAATAGAAGGAATTTCATTGTCTGGTGATAAAGTAACATTTCCTGATGTTCTTGTTGGTAAGCCATCTGTTCTAGCAGTAGCCTTTAGACAAAAAGCACAAAAATGTATTAATACTTGGGCTGATGAGTTGTTATTAAAATATGGTATCGATAAAAGTATTAATTATTATGAAATTCCAATGCTTGGTGGACAGTATACAATGGCTAGAAATTGGATTGATGGTGGCATGAGAGGCGGAGTGCCAAAACCTTTACATGATTATACTGTAACTTATTATGGGCCATTAAGATCATACTTTAAATCTTTAGATATTTCTAGTAAAGGAGATTGCTATATGTATGTTTTAAATAGTGAAGGTGTAGTTGTTGATAGACATAATGGGTATAGTACAGAAAAAGGATTAACTGAAATGTTTAATCTGATTGATTCTCTAAATGAGTAAAGTTACTGAAAATTATCATATTTATTTAAAGGCCACAGAATTGGCAGCGATTGCTGCTGCAAAGTTGAGAGGTAATGGTGATGGAAAAGCTGCAGATAAAGTAGCGACTGAAGAAATGCGTAAAGTGCTTCAAGAATCAAATATTCATACCAGAGTTGTAATTGGAGAAGGCGAAAGAGATGATGCGCCCATGCTTTATATCGGCGAAGAAATGGGTGACCTTAGCAGTGATTTAAAAATTGATATTGCTGTTGATCCACTAGAGTGTACAAATCATTGTGCTAAAAATCTTCCAGATGCACTAGCTGTGTTGGCAGCTGCGCCTAGAGGTGCTTTGCTTCATGCGCCAGATACGTATATGAATAAATTATGCGGTTCAAAAGAATTGATTGGCAAGCTCAGTTTGTCAAATAGTGTTAGCGAAAATTTAAAAGCAACATCTAAAGCACTAAATAAAAGCATGTCCGACTTAAAAATTATTGTAATGGATAGAGATAGACATATTGATTTAATTAGGGAGATGAATTTATTAGGAGTAGAGCCTATTCTAATTGGAGATGGAGATGTTTCTGGTGGACTAAAAGCCGCTGAAGGTTCAGTAGACCTTTTATATGGAATTGGAGCTGCACCAGAAGGGGTAATTACTGCTACCGCTGTCAAGGCAATGGGCGGCTATTTTGAAGGAAAGCTTCACTTTACGGATCAATCATTTAAGGACAGAGCTATTACTATGCTTGGAGAAAAAATTCATAATACTTGGTCGGATGATACATTATGCAAATCTTCTGACTCTTTTTTTGTTGCAAGTGGAGTATGTACAGGATGGATTCCGGGTGTTAAATTTGATGGCAATAAGGCTATTGTTACTTCGAAAATAATTTTTGGTGATACAAAAGAGTCTAAAATAATAACAAATGAATATTTATTAGGAGAATAATATGTCTGAATTACATGCTGTAGCTCATAAAATGGTTGAAAAAGGAAAAGGTATTTTAGCTGCCGATGAAAGCACTCCAACTTGTACAAAAAGATTCGAAAGTATTAGCACTGAATCAACTGCTGAAAATAGAAATATTTACAGAAATATGCTATTTACTGCAGAGAAAATCGAAAAATATATTAGTGGAGTAATTTTATTTGATGAAACATTTTATCAGAATGAACTTTCATCCGGATTGACTTTTCCAGAATATTTAATATCAAAAGACATATTGCCAGGTATTAAGGTTGATCAAGGTCTTGAAGATTTCGGTTCCAATGAAAAAATTACTAAAGGACTTGATGGCTTATCAGAAAGATTAGGAAAGTATTATTCTCTAGGAGCAAGATTTGCAAAATGGAGAGCTGTAATCACAATCGGAAACGATATCCCTAGCGATGACTGTATCATGGAAAATGCAAAAGTTTTAGCTAAGTATGCTCAAAAATGTCAACAAGCTAATTTGGTTCCAATCGTTGAGCCTGAGGTATTAATGGATGGTGCTCACACAATTAATGATTCATTTGATGTTACTTCAAGAGCCCTGAACGCCACCTTCGATCAATTAGTTGATCATAATGTTAGCTTGCAAGGAATGATTCTGAAGCCAAATATGATATTATCTGGATATGAATGCTCTTATCAAGCCAGCATTGAAGAGGTAGCTGAAAAAACAATTAATTGTCTTTCAGCTAATGTACCAATTGAAGTTCCAGGAATTGCATTCCTATCCGGAGGGCAACCAGATGAACACGCTACGCTACATTTGAATGAAATGAATAAGTATGATAGTGACTGGAGCTTAACATTTTCATATGGAAGAGCTTTGCAACAAACTGCATTAAAAGCTTGGTCTGGAAAGTCTGAAAATTTGAAATTAGCTCAGGAAACGTTTATTGAAAAAGCTAAAGCTAATAGCTTGGCATCTGTCGCTGGTCTTTAATTTATAATCTGAAAAACAAGCACTTTTGACGAACTTTCAATAGTGAAAGCATCACCTTTAGATACATTTCTTGTTGCATTATCTGAAGGATGAAGTTCAAAGCTATCTAATTCATACTCTAGATTTTTTGAAGTAATAAATGAAGAATTTTCTAGAGAAAATAGACTTACTTTTTGATTTTTGAATGAGTCAAAATTATTTTTTCCAATACATGGAGTAATAATTGATGTATCTGTAAATGCTTGCAGATTAATTAAGTGACTAAATTCATTAAATGTATAAATATTTCCTAGAAAGTGATCATCACTTTTTCCAGAAAGGCCAAAAATATTTACTTGTGAAAATTTTTGTCCAATTATCCATTCCAAAGATTTTTTAAAGTCAGTTTTAGATTGATCAGGAGTATTGATGTAGCAGATTGACTTATCATTCAGATCAATAATGGAATCAAAATCTCCTATAATAACGTTCGGCTGAATATGAAATTTTTTAAGTTCATTTGCTGCTCCATCGACAGCAATAATGAAGTCAGAAGATTTAATTTTTTCAATTAAAATACTGCTTGATGGAAACTTCCCATTTAGAACTAATGCAATATTATCATATTTTTTTGTCATGAGATAAATTAACATATGTTTTCAGTGTATCACAACGAATTGACATGCTTATACTGAGATTCCATCTCAAACAGCTTGCAAATAGCCATTTCATTTAATATTATTGTCGATAAAAACAATAAGTTTTGGGGAACAATTTTTTGAAAAAAATATTTTTATTCTTATTCTTATCAACTCTTTATAGTCAAACGTTTGACTTATCTGGAAAAATTATATCTAAAAGATTTTCTAAACCAATTTCTGATGTAAATATAATTATTCAAGACTCAAATCTTGGAACATCCTCTAATGAACTAGGAATATTTTCATTTTTAGAGCTTGAAAAAAAGCAATATACTTTTATCGTAAGTGCAATTGGATTTAAAGACCAATCTATTGATATTAATCTTACCCAAAATATATTTAATTTAATAATAGAGTTAGAAAATGAATCTATATTGTCAGATGCTTTAGATGTCGTCGGAAGATATCCGTCAAAACATGTGCCCTACTTAACAGACAACATTTCCAGTAAAGATATAACTGATTTTGATTACCAAACAATGTCAGAACTATTTCGAAATATCGGTGGTATCGATGTTCAAATGGAACATGATAATGGAAGAAATGCAAATTTTTCAATCCGCGGATCTTCAGATTACAAACCTGGAGGGTATAATAATAGAGTATTAGTACTTCTAGATGGTTTTCAAATTAGTATGCCTTATTCCGGTTCTATCGATTGGAATGCTATGCCACTTGACTTTTTAGATAGGGTTGAAGTTCTTAAAGGTCCTGTTTCTTCTCTCTATGGACAAAATTCAATGGGAGGAATTATAAATTTAGTGACTAAAAATTTTGAACATGAATTTTATAATGCTAAAGCAACAATCGGGAGTTTTAATTCAAAAGATTTTAATTATAATATGAGCAATATTACAGATAGTATATCATATACAGCACTCCTTCAACATAAAAAAGGAGATGGCCATAGATACAATTCTCAATATGAGCAAAATAATTTTTATACCAAGATATTTAATAAGGACAAAGATATCTCAGTTTCATTTATAGCAAATAAATCTATAAATGGTCAGCCTGGCTTCTCTGTTAAAGAAAGACCAAGTTTAAAATCGTTCAGAATTTCAAATAGAGATTCTATTTATCTTCAATTATTTAAAAAGAAATCTTTAAAAAATAATGGAAATATTGTTTATTCAGTAAGCATGAATCATTTTTATACACATTATCATGATAGAGGAGATACTCCGCTTGAAGAAGAGCAGGAAGATACTTTTTACAACGATACTAGTTTAAATATGAGAGCAGAGTTTCAGAAATTACTTAAAAATTCATCTTATCTAATTGTTGGAACAGATTTTATCGCTGAACAATCAGACATATCTATTTATAAAGATATTTACAATGATTTTTTACAGCTAAGCGGAGGATTCTTTGCACAAAACCGGATAGAAATAAGTGAAAAATTATTATTAGGACTTGGCTTGAGATTTGATTATAGGTCAATCAATCGAGGAAAAGAATATACTAACAAAAATTTTAGTGATATATCTCCTAAAATTAATTTGACATACAAGAAAGATAATTTTTCAACGTGGAGTTTCGCATTAAGTAAAGGATTTAGATCTCCGTCATTGTCTGAAATGTTTTTACAATATGAATCTGATTATGGATTAAATACCCAAGGTAATCCAAATTTAAAGCCAGAACAGCTTTACGGTTTAGATATAGCCTACGATAGATCTAATTTGAAAAATATGAATTTTACATTAAGTACATTTTATTATCGATACGAAGATATGATTGATTTTGTCTATGGTTTGCCAGTTGTAGCACTTAATCGATCTGATATTAGTTCATGTGGACTTGAAGCTACCTCAAATTATAAAATAAATAATAATATTAGCTTAGATCTAGGTTATACTTATTTAAGAGTGAATGATATAAATAATATAGACCCAATTCTTTATCGACCTAGACACAAGTTTATTTCAAGTTTGAAGCAAAAAAAAGGAAGAATGAGTCATATTCTATCAATCAAATATCAATCCAAGCAAGATTACCAAGATTTTTTAAGCGATGAAAGAGAATATGAAGGAACTGAAATAAAATTCCCAATAGAACAGCTAGATGCTTTATTATTAGTGAATTATAATGGAAGCTATGATTTAAAAAATGGAAAAGTTTCTCTTAAAATATCGAATATTTTTGATACAAAGTATGAACTCATACAAGATTTCCCAATGCCAGGAAGAATACTAGGCTTGTCTTATGAAATTTCATTTTAAACTATTTAATGAGATTATATCTCAATAAAGACCGATTTTACTTGCTAGATAATTTTTTCATAATTAGTATCATCAAAAATAATATTAGAAATTAATATTATTTTAAATTTTAAAAATCAAAAAGGGGAAAAAAATGAATAATTTTAAAAAAATATCATGGTTTTCAGTATTTTTTTCAATATTATTTTTAGTTTCATGTTCAGACAGTGATGACAACGTTGTCGTTGATCCGCCCACTTCTGGAACACTAAATATAACAATCAATGTAACAAATCCTGAAACATGGCCTGCTGACGGAACTGTATTTTGCTCATTAGATAAATCATGGCCTCCAACAGGAGCTCCATATAAATCTGTAGTATTACAAAGTTCTCAAGTCCAAAATGGTCAAATTTCACTAGTTTTTGAAGAATTGGATTTTGATACTTACAAGCTTCTGTCTGTTTCTTGGTTAGATCCTAATGATCAAAACCCAGCTACAAACCAATCAGTTTGGGGTACTCACAGTGGAAGTGTACAAGCATTTTATGCTGATGCAACTCCATTCAGTTTTGATGTAAACAATTCAGAGCTAAGCTTAGTGATTGATGCAACCATTTCAACAAACTAATTCATTTAAATAATGATATAAAAAAAGGCGAATAGTATTCGCCTTTTTTTATGTTAATTATAATAATATTGCTATTTCAATTGATCTGCAACAAAACTCCAATTGATAGATTTTTCAAGCAATGCTTTTACATAATCTGGTCTTACATTTTTATAATCTAAATAATATGCATGTTCCCAGACATCGATTCCCATCAAGGTATTTTTTCCATGAGCTAATGGATTTTCTGCGTTTGGAAGTCCCATTATTTCAAGCTTGCTATCATTTTGAACCAACCAGCACCAACCGCTTCCAAAAACTCCAATCGATTGTTGAATAAACTGATCTTTGAAAGCGTCAAATCCGCCAAATGAATCTTCAATCATTGAATGCAAATTACCCCTCGGAGCGATTTCTCCACCTGGCTTCATTTGTTCCCAATAGATTATATGATTCCATGCTTGACCTGCATTATTAAATATTTTCTGCTCTTTATCATTAAAACTATGAACAACCACATCTTCTAAGCTCATATCATTGTACTTCGTTCCTTCAGCCAAGGTATTAAGCATGTTAAAATATGCTTGGTGATGTTTGCCATAGTGCAATTGCACTGTATCTGAGGATATTATTGGCGATAGGTCGTTTTCACCGTATGGTAGCGGTGGTAAATTAAATTTTTTCATGTCATTCATAAAAAACTCCTATTAATAAATTATTATGTGATAAATTTAGCAGATAATAAATTAACAAGAGAAGGAAAAATATGACAAAAATAAAATTAGGAGATTTTGAAGTTACTTTGAATGGCGAATTGCCATCAGTTGGTAGTCAGTTACCAGATTTTTTATTAGCAGATGAAAACTTAAGCAACGTGACCTTAAATGACTTTAAAGGAAAGAGGTTGGTATTGAATATTTTTCCAAGCATGAACACCCCAGTATGTTCTGCTTCTGTTGTAAAGTTTAATCAATTAGCCAGTAGCTTTGAAAATACAGTAGTACTATGTATATCCAAAGATTTAGCATTTGGACATAAAGAATTTTGTATTAATAATAATATCGAAAATGTTGTGTTTCTTTCTGACATGAGAAATGATAATTTTGCAAACAATCTTGGAATTTTACATACTAACGGTAAATTTCAAGGACTTTTAGCTAGATCAGTGATAGTAGTTGAGTCAGATAACAATATTATCTATACAGAATTGGTCCCTCAAACCGGCCAAGAACCTGATTATGATAAAGTTGTAGAAGTTCTTACTTAGTAATAAGCACTGGGCAATTGCATTTTTGAGCAATGCTAATTGGTTTACTACCAAAAAAATATTTCATAATCGGATTTTTTGGGGAAACACCCAAAATAACTATGCTATCATCTTTAGCATGATTAACAATTGCGTTTACAGTTGATCCGTCAAGAATTTTAGTAGTAGCACTAATTTTATTTTTTAAAAACTTACCCTTAGTTTTTGAAAGAAGCTTTTCAGTTTTTTGGTGAGATTTTTTATCTTCATAAACTGCCACAATTTCAACTTTTAATTTATATGATTTAGCAAAATTAATTGCTGTATCGATAGCCTTGTCAGAGCCTTTAGAATCGTTCACTGGAAGCAATATCTTATATTTTTTATTTACTGAATAATTTTTGACTACAAATACATCACTGTCTATAAACTGAATTAACTTGTTGTGAATACCTTTATTTCCTCCACCTCCAATGATAGTAATGTCATGTTTATTTACTTCAACTTCATCTTTAAGCTGTTCAATTATTTCACCAGTTCTCATAATTAGATCTATATTGTCTGAATGTTGCTCTTTCAAAAGAACCTTCATTCTAGAGTTTTCTTCATCAACTAATAAATAATCATCGAATTTATTTGTATTGGTTTCTTGAATATAATTTTTTGATATTAAGAAATCATATGCCCACTCTAGAGTTCTAATTCCAGGCCTATAGAGCTGACGATCATCAAGATTTTGATGAACAACACTAACATCTTTTTCTGAAAACTGACTAATTTTTTTCCCAACATAAGCTATTGTTGTTGAAGATTTAAAAGAATTAGCAATTTTCATTCCCAGGTCAAGCGTGGGCTTAGAAAACTCTTTGCCTCCAATAGCAATTAGTATCTTCATAGCGTTACCCAGTAAAATTGCGACATAAGATATAAGATAAGAATCGATATAATAAACATCAATATACCAACTCTAAAAAATATTTTCGTGGAAACAAGTCCAGTTGAGTAAATAATCATTGCTGTTGGAGATGAAATGACTGTTAAAAAAGAAAACCCTGATGCTATTGCGGATGAAAGAGCAAAAGATATATCAGTTGGATGCAACTCAATAGCCATCGGTCCAATCAGAGATACTGTTGCTGAGCTTGTAAAAAAGTTTGCAGTAAGACCTGACAAGATCGCCATGATTGACCAACTTACATTAATTGAGTTCGAAGGTAGCGAGTTTAACAGTTCGTTAAATTTTATTACTAGCCATGATGAAGCGCCTGTTTCATTAATTTGAAATCCTAATGAAATTGTTGCAGCAAATAATAAGATTACTCCCCAATTAGTATTCTTGTTTATTTCTTCCCATGAGATCATTCCAAAAATCATAAAAACTAAGGCTCCTCCAAGTGCAATAATACCTAATCCATAAATATCATTAAAAGCAAACCAGCTAGCAATAATTCCAATAATTATTAAGCATGAAAAAAGATGATTAATATCTTTTTTAATACTTTTGTTTTCAACTTTCTTTTTAAAGCCGCGCATTTTTATATTTTTCAGGGACGAAGGAAAGGTGAATTGTAAAACGAAATATGCAACAGCTAATTGAATAATCAATATTGGATATGCATGTTTCATCCATTTCCAATAATCAATATGAACATTGCTAAATTCTTGAAGATAATTAATCATTATAACATTTCTTGCTCCACCTGAAGGCGTTCCAATTGATCCTATAATTGTTCCATATGCGATTGAAAAAAGAGTAATTAATACAGCATTTTTACCATCTGTTTTTTGAGTGTCTATATTCTTAATTACAGATAAGCCAATTGGCAGCATTATTGCTATCACAGTATGTTCACCCAAAAATGAAGAAAGAATAGCAGAAATTGACATTAACCCCGCTAAAAACATCCTCTTACTTTTTCCAAAAATAAAAACTATAAATCTTGCAAGCCTGATATCAAGTCCTTGGTGCACAATGGCAATTGCAAACATTAAGGAGCCCATCACAAAAAGTACCGCATCGTTCATAAAAGAAGATGCTACTTTGTCAGGAGGAGCAACCCCAAGAATTACTTGCAATACCAGCGTTAATAAAGCTATTGCAGGAAAAGGAATAGGTTCAAATGTTACAAGCATAAAAACAAGTACTAGGATAATTAAGCTGTGGTATGCTGGAACAGATAGGCCAATCGGCGTGTTTAAATTTAATAGAAATATTGAAACCAAAATACTATAAACAAACCATTTCTTCTGTGAAAACCAAAACAAGATAGATGAAGAGATTATTTTATATGATTCATTCATGAATTCTAATTTATCTAATTTAATCAAAAAAAGTTAATACTTAAGTTTTATAGCTTGACTGAATACCAATATAGATGTAATGTTTACACGTAATTTTTAAAAATTATTTAAGTTTTTTTTAAGAGATAAAATGCAACTATTTCCAAAATGGACAAATAACTTTCCAGGGATATTCCTGATAGCAGTTTTTCTGCTGATTTTTTCATTATCTTCTTTTTTATGGTACTATGGTTCCCCTTATTATACAGATGTTGGATATGCTCCAGCTCAGCCAGTTCCATATAGTCATAAATTACATGCTGGAGATATGGGTATAGATTGTCGTTATTGTCATGTCGGAGTAGAACAAGGATATTCTGCAGTTATTCCACCAACAGAAACTTGTATGGGGTGCCATACTTATGTCAAAACAGATAGTGAAAAATTAAAGCTTGTTAGAGAAAGTTGGGAAACAGGGAAGCCAATTGAATGGATTAAGGTGCATATGCTTCCTGAATACGCATATTTCAATCATAGTGTTCATGTAAATTCAGGTGTTGCATGTATTTCATGTCACGGTAATGTTGCGGAGATGGAAGTTGTTTATCAGGTACAACCTTTAAGTATGGATTGGTGTTTAGATTGTCACAGATCAGATGCACCAGAAGTAAGACCTGTAAACGAAGTTACGAATATGTATTGGACGCCCCCTGCAGATTATGATCAATTTGTTTCATCATGGGTTGCGGAGCATGGTGAAGAAAGACCGGTTGGAGATTGTCAAAAATGTCACAGATAGATAAGAAAAACCAAGAATTTGTTAAAACAAACTCTCACCAGATGAATAGTTCTGAAAATAACGAGTTCGGCTATTGGAAAAGTTTAAAAGATATTTCTTCTGAAGAAGATTATAATCGTTTCCTAAAACAATCTGATCACAATGAAGATAATGGTCTTTCAAGAAGAAATTTTTTATCTCTAATCGCTGCTTCAGTTGCATTGGCGGGATTAGAAGGTTGTAAAAAGCCAGTCCAAAAGATTATTCCTTATGTTGAGGCTGAGATTGGGACTATTCCAGGCATGCCTAAATATTATGCAAGTACTATTCCATGGAAAAATAATGCTTTAGGTGTTGTAATTGAAAATCACGATGAAAGGCCAGTGAAGGTAGAAGGAAACGATAAACATCCAACAACTCTAGGAAAATCAAATGCTTTTTCACAAGCAAGTACAATTGAAATGTATGATCCAGATAGAGCCAGAGGAGTAAAGTATAATGGTAAAAAAGTAGATTGGTCAGAATACTTGAAGTTTGCTAAAGATGTTAATAAAGGCGATGGAAAAGGGTTAGCAGTATTAATGCAAGAATCTTCCTCTCCAACAATTAAATCTATTCAAAATGACTTTAAGAAAAAATTTCCTAGCGCAAGCTGGGTTTCCTACGAATCTGTAAACAATGAAAATCTTTACATAGGAATAGAAAAAGCGTTTTCAAAAAAATTACAACCAGTATATAGACTAGAAAATGCTCAAATAATTGTTTCTCTTGGTTCAGACTTTTTAGGTGTCGACGATAATAACATTTACAATACAAGAAAATTTGCTCAAAATAGAGATATAGTTGATGAAAATAGTACAATGAATAGGCTGTATGTAGCAGAAAGTTCCATCACGTCTACTGGGTCTAGTGCAGACCATAGATTGAATATTCCTCAACATGAGATAGAAAATATTTTAGCGGAGCTCTCTTTTGAGCTGAAACAACTTGGACTTTCAGTTGATGCAAACAAAGTAAAAAGTTCAAATAATTTATGGATTAAAGCTGCTGCAGAAGATTTGATGAGTAATAGAGGTCAATCTATTATATTAGGAGGCTCACAGTTGTCACCAGAGTTTCATCAATTAATTGCATTATTGAATAATCAATTAAATGCTCCTGTAGATTATTATCCTTTGAATTTATCTCAAGTTTCATCCTTAAACGATTTTAAATCTCTATGCGACGATATAAAAAATAACAAAATAAAAAACTTAATTATCTTAGGAGCAAATCCGGTATATGACTCACCAGCCGATTTTAATTTTGAAGATTTACTTATAAAAGTTCCTAATTCAGTTCATCTAACTAATATATTAGACGAGACTTCAAAGCTTTGTTCTTGGAATATTGCAATGACTCATTATTTTGAATGTTGGGGCGATGCAATGTCTTATGATGGTTTTGCTAGCATTGTTCAGCCTCAAATAATGCCATTATTTGACTCAAAGAGTGCAATTCAAGTTTTAACTCCTGTGGTATATTCAAAAGAATTAAGCTCTTATGATACAGTTAAAAATGTTTGGAAATCAGACATTATAAAGTCAGGAAACTTTGAAAGAAAGTGGGAAAAAGTCCTTCATGATGGATTGCATGATATTCCAATCATTAAAAAAGAAAAGGTCAAGTCTTCTGCGAAAGCCTCTACAAAGCAACTAAATAATACTATCAAGCTTGATGATAATAAATTTGAAATTGTATTCAATGCTTCTTCATCAGTTTACGATGGAAGATTTGCTAACAATGGATGGTTGCAAGAAATTCCAAAACCTGTAACTAGTTTAACTTGGGATAATGCAGCATTAGTCAGTCTTAAGGTTGCAAAAAAATTAAATATTAAAAATGGTCAAATGATTGAGATAAAAGTTGATAATAATTCAATTAAGCTTCCAGCTTGGATAACTCCTGGACAAAACCAAAAATCTATTTCTTTGGAGCTTGGCTATGGAAGAACATTTGAAGGTAGACTTGGAAACGGCGTTGGATTCAATGTTTATCCTTTAAGAATGTCAAATAATCCTAGCTATTCACTAAACGCTTCAATTTCTGTACTAGATGAAACTTATCCACTTGCATCTACACAAGATCATCACGGACTAGAGGAAGATAAATATGCAGCACCAGGATTTGATAAATTAGCAAATAATGAAGTTCAATCTAGAATACCTGAGCTTGTCAAACAGTCAACTCTAGATTATTATAAGGAAAATCCAGATTGGGTTCAGAAAAAAGTGAAAGAACACAAACCTGATAAGAAAAGAAGCTGGGCAGAACATTCGATGTATAATCCAGAGCCTGAATACGATTATTCAAAAGGACCTCAGTGGGGAATGTCGATTGATTTAACTAGTTGTACCTCTTGTAATGCATGTTCAATAGCATGTCAAAGTGAAAACAATATTCCTGTCGTTGGTAAGCAACAGGTTATGAATGGTCGAGAAATGCATTGGATTAGAATTGATAATTATTTTGCAGGAGACCCTGATAATCCAGAAATGTCAACGCAGTCTGTAGCTTGCGTACACTGTGAATTAGCTCCTTGTGAAACAGTTTGTCCTGTAGCTGCTACAACTCATTCAAGTGACGGTGTAAATCAAATGACTTATAACAGGTGTTTAGGAACAAGGTATTGTGCTAATAATTGTCCATATAAAGTTAGAAAATTTAATTTTTATAATTACACGCGCGATCTTCCTGAGGTTGTTCAAATGGCAATGAATCCCGATGTTTCTATCAGATTTAGAGGGGTTATGGAAAAATGTACTTATTGTTATCAAAGAGTAAGCGCTGCTCGTATTTCTGCTGAAAACGAAAATCGTGAGATGCAAGATGGCGATTTCCAGGTGGCATGCCAACAGTCATGTCCTGCTGACGCAATAAAATTTGGTGATATTAATGATCCAAATAGCGCAGTCAGCAAAGCTAAAAGAAGAAATCGTGATTATGCTTTATTGGCTCATCTCGGTACAGCTCCACGAACTACATATTTAGCAAAAATAAGAAATCAAAATCCAAAATTAAGCTCTGGCGCACATAATGGGAGTCATCACTAGATGTCTAATAAAGCAATAAAATCAAAAGCTCAAATTAGAGCAGAAAAACTATTGCCAGGTAATCAAGATTTTACATCAATTACTAATGATATCGCTGGAGTTCCAGAACAAAAGAAAACACCAATTCAATGGTGGTTATTGTTTGGTTTTGCTCTATCTCTTCTAGCAATTTTTGCTGGAAGTGTTGGCTTTTTAATATGGGAAGGAACCGGAATTTGGGGTATTAATAATCCTGTTTTCTGGGGATGGGCAATTATTAATTTTGTTTGGTGGGTCGGTATAGGACATGCTGGTACATTAATCTCAGCTATTTTACATTTATTCAGACAGAATTGGAGAAATGCGATTAATCGTTTTGCTGAAACTATGACTCTTTTTGCAGTCATCTGTGCACTAGTATTTCCTGGTATCCATGTCGGAAGAATTTGGGTTGCTTATTGGTTTTTACCTCTTCCAAATCAAATGGGTATGTGGCCTAATATGAGAAGTCCTCTAATATGGGACTTTTTTGCTGTATTTACTTATTTTACCGTCTCATTATTATTCTGGTATACAGGTTTAATTCCTGATTTAGCTACGCTAAGAGATAGAGCCAAAGGGTTTAAAAAGAAAGTATATGGTTTTTTTGCTCTTGGATGGAGAGGTGGAAACAGACAATGGCAGCACTACGAATTAGCTTATCTTGTATTAGCGGGAATTTCAACGCCTTTGGTATTATCTGTTCATAGTGTTGTTAGTTCTGATTTTGCAACCAGTGTTATTCCGGGATGGCACACTACAATTTTCCCTCCATACTTTGTGGCGGGAGCTATTTATTCTGGATTTGGAATGGTAATGACATTATCAATAATTGCAAGAAAAGTATACAATCTTGGGCACATAATAACTGTTGAGCATTTAGATAAAATGGCTCAGATAATGTTGCTTACGGGCTGTATGGTAGGTTATGCATACTCTATGGAGTTTTTTGTTGCTTGGTATAGCGGAAATCCCTACGAGTCCTTTGCTTTTGTAAATAGAGCTTTAGGTCCATATTGGTGGGGATACTGGGCAATGATTTTTTGCAATGTTGTTGTTCCGCAATTCTTTTGGTTTGAAAAATACAGAAGACATATACCTTTCTTATTTATAACCTCTATATTAGTTAATATTGGAATGTGGTTTGAACGTTTTGTTATCGTTGTTATAACTCTTCACAGAGATTTTATGCCTGGAGCTTGGGCAATGTATAATCCCACAATATGGGATGTTTCAATTTATCTAGGTACGTTTGGTCTGTTTTTTACAGGCTTCTTATTATTTTTAAGATTCTTGCCAATGGTTTCTATTGCAGAGGCAAAATTAGTTTTGCCTGAATCAAACCCTCATCATGGACAAGATCATGAGTAAATATGGAGTTCTAGCTAGATTTGATAGTCCTCAGTCTTTAGTGCATGCTGCAGAAAAAGTTAGAGATGAAGGATTTGTTAATTTTGACTGTCATTCACCATTTCCAATTCATGGAATGGATGATGCAATGGGTCTAAAGCGATCAAAATTGGGTTATTTAATTGGTGCAATGGGTTTAACAGGAGCCTTATTTGGATTCGGACTTCAAACATGGATTCATTCAATTGAGTATCCAATGAATATTAGTGGAAAACCATTTTTTGCATATCCAGCTTACGCAATTATTACATTTGAGCTAATGGTTTTATTTAGTGCTTTTGGCGCTGTTTTTGGTATGATGTATTTTAACAGAATACCAAGATTTCATCACCCTGTTTTTTATTCTGAAAAATTTTCAGATGTAAGTAGTGATGCTTTTTATATTAGTATTGAAGTTGATGATCCAAAATATAACGAAAATAAAGTCATCTCTTTTTTAGAAAATTTAGGTGGCACAGAGATTGAGGTATTAAAAGATGAGAATTAATTTAATAATTATATCAATTCTTTTATTAACCGGATGTTTTCGAGGGTCTAAGTTTGAAAGTACTCCTATTCATTTAAATCCTAATATGGATAATCAACAAAAATATAGATCTTTAGAGGAAAGTAAATTTTTTGAAGATGGTTCTACAATGCGAAAACCTATTGAAGGAACAGTTGCTAGAGGAATGATCTCGGATGACTATTCTTATCAAAGTGGAAAAAATGATGATAATTCATATTTGATGAATAATCCTATTGAATTAACTGAAGAAGTATTAAACAGAGGACAGGATAGATATAATATCTATTGTAGCGTTTGTCATTCTCAAGTTGGAAATGGAAAAGGAATCGTAACTCAATATGATTATCCAGTCATTCCTGCGAATCTTCATGATCAAAGAATTAGAGAGCAAGCTGATGGTGAAATGTTTAATACTATTGTATACGGATTAAGAAGTATGCCAGCTTACGGATATCAATTGAATACAGAAGATGTATGGTCTATTATTCATTATGTAAGAGCTTTGCAACGCAGTCAAAATGCAACTTTTGAAGATTTACCAAAAGATGAACAAGATAAATTGGGCGGTACATCATGAATTTAGATTCTAAATCATATATATACTCTTCGAATAAGTCCAATAATCTTATAATGATTTTTCTTGGATTTATTCTTTTAAGTATAGCATGGTTTATGGGTGCTGAAAGTAAAGAATTTTATTTCTCTTATTTAACTTCATATTTTTATTGGCTTAGTATTCTTTTAGGTGGAATGTTTTTTACGCTAGTGCATTATGCTTTTTCATCCACATGGAGTGTTGCTATTAGAAGAATTATGGAAAATACTATAATGCTGATGCCTCTATTTACAATTCCATTTATTCCTATCATATTTGGTATGGATAAATTATTCAAATGGCTTCCTACGCACAGCTACTGGAAGACTCATGATTTTGAAGCTGATCATCTCATCCAACATAAATTAGCATATTTGAATGAAGAATCATTCATTGCTAGAGCAATTATGTATTTTGCCCTTTGGAATATTATTGCATTTTTTATTTATTACAATTCAACAAAGCATGATAAAACTGGCGATTCTAAAATTTTAGAAAATCTAAGATATTTTTGTATGAGCCCAATCGGTGTACTTTTCTTTACTAGTTTAACATTCGCGGGCCTAGACTGGCAAATGAGTCTTGATCCTCATTGGTATTCAACAATGTATGGGGTTTATACATTTGCAGGTGCTTTTTTAGCATTTTTAGCATTCCTTACTTTCACTCTATTAAGACTGCAGAATCAAGGATATCTTCATAAGATTGTAACAACTGAACATTACCATGATTTAGGTAAATATCTTTTTGCATTTACTGTATTCTATTGCTACATAGCAGGTGCACAGTTTTATTTTATCTGGTATAGCAATATACCAGAAGAAACTATTTGGTATTTGCATCGCTGGGTTGGTTCATGGAAGTTTATTAGTATTTTACTAATTGTTGGTAAATTTTTTATACCATTTTTTATTTTAATATTTAGAGGTTCTAAAAGAAATTTGAGATTACTGCAAGTAATGTCAATCTGGATTTTATTTATGCATTACATAGATATTAACTTTATTATAATGCCTACTGTACATCACCATGATTTTCAGTTTGGTTTTTACGATATTAGCACAATGCTCGGTTTTGCTGCGATGTTCATTGGAGGATTTAAATATATTACCTCAAAATCTACACTTGTACCATTGAACGATTCAGAACTTATACACTCAATTAATCATAGGAATCATTAATTATGGATAGTAACCCATCAGGTTTCGAAAAAAAAGATATTCCAGTTAAACCAGTCTTGATTGGAGGCGCAATTTTTATAATAACTGTGCTTATCACAATATTTATGTTATATGAATACTATATTAGGGTCTTAGACGATGCTACTTACGATTTTAAATTGAGTAAACGTTCTGCAAAATTAGAAGAACTAAGAAAATTTGAACAAGATAGCCTAAATAACTATAAAGTTAAAGAGGGCGATAAAAATTCATATCAAATTCCTATTGAAAAATCTAAGGAAATCCTCTTGAATGAAAAGAAATAGAATTTTTTCTCTAATTATTTTCCTCGTATCTAGTTTTGCTTTTCCACAAACTTTAAAAACTGATTTTCCAGCAGAACAACAAATTGATTTAATAGAAAATTTAGGGGGATATATTCCTCTAGATACTGAATTTATTGATGAGAGTGGAAATGTTGTAAAACTAGCTTCTTTTTTTGAAAATGAGATTCCGACTGTTTTGACTTTAAACTATTTTGAGTGTCCAATGCTATGCACTTTAGTCCTAAATGGGCTTGCGGAATCTCTAAAAAATTTAACATTAAATGCTGGTGAAGATTTTCAGGTTATAACTATTGATATTAATCCAAATGAAAAAACTTTATTTGCTAATCAAAAAAAGAAAAATTATATCAAAGGGTTTGGGCTAGAAAATATTAAAAATGATTGGCATTTTTTAACAGGTAGTCAAGTTAATATAAAAAAAATTGCAGATAGCATTGGTTATATTTATTATTATGATGCTCAGCGAGATGAATATATGCATCCAGCTGCCATAACATTACTGAGCTCTGAGGGAAAAATTTCTAGATATTTGTATGGAATAGAATATCCCACGAAAGATTTAAAGCTAGGATTATTGGAAGCCTCAGAAGGTAAAATTGGAACAAATTTAGATAAGATTATTTTGTATTGTTATCACTATGATCCTTACAAAAATACTTATACAATTTTTGCTACCAATGTTATGCGATTAGGAGGTATATTTACTATCATTTTCCTTGGCATTATGTTAGCAGGTTATTGGAAAAAAGATAAAAACTTATTTGATAAGGACAACTTGAATGTTAGATAGATTGACAGAATTTTTCTTTCCTAAGCAGGTATCCACATTTGCTAGCGATATTGACAACCTATATTTTTTCATATTTTATTCATCTGTAGCATTATTTTTTATTGTTGTTTTTGGTATGGTTTATTTATCCATTAAATACCGTCATAAAAAAGGTGAGGAGCTAAAATTAACTAGCAGCAAAGATCATAGTAATTTGTTAGAATCTCTCTTTTTTATTATACCTTTAATTTTGGTATCTATAACATTCGTTTGGGGAATTAGATCATATTTAAAAATGGTTATTGTTCCAGATGATGCAATTGAAATTAAGGTTACAGGACAAAGCTGGTTTTGGACTTTTGATTATCCTGATGGTGGCACTACTCTAAATGAGCTTGTTGTTCCATCCAATCAGCCTATAAAATTAGTTCTATCTTCTAAGGATGTTCTTCATAGTTTCTTTGTTCCAGTTATGAGAAGCAAAATGGATGCTTTGCCTAACAGATATAATGTTATGTGGTTTGATGCTACGCAAGAGGGTGTTTATGATATTTTTTGTACAGAATATTGTGGAACTGGACATTCTCAAATGGGAGCAAAGGTAATAGTTATGAAACCTGCTCAATACGAAGAATGGGTTAATGAGCTTGGTTCAGATGATGACAGTGTTCCATTGGATGAGCTAGGAGCAAAGTTATATACTAAAAAAGCTTGTAACACTTGTCATACTTTAGATGGATCTGCTTTAGTAGGGCCTTCATATTTACAAACTAGTCAAATGTGGGGACAAGAGAGAGTATTTGATGATGGAACTTCTGCAGTTATTGATGATAATTATATTAGAAGTTCTATTCTTGAGCCTCAAACTCAAATTGTTGCAGGATATCAAGGAGTAATGCCAACATACCAGGGTTTATTAAATGATAGAGAGCTTGATGCATTAATAGCTTTCTTAAAATCATTAAACGAAGATTCTCAAATTTAATGGTAAATTAAGAGGAATTTATGAGTGAAAATATAAAGCAAAATTATTTGAATCATCCCAAAGGTTTAATGTCTTGGTTATTGACTTTAGATCATAAGAGAATTGGTTTAATGTATTTAGTTAGTGGAATTCTATTTTTCTTTCTAGGAGGGCTACTTGCTCTAGTTATGAGAATGGAGCTTGCAGCGCCAGGAAATGATTTTATATCTAATGATACATATAACAATATATATACATTGCATGGCGCAATTATGATATTTCTGTTTATTATTCCAGCTATTCCTGGAGCTTTAGGAAATATTCTTTTGCCACTAATGGTTGGTGCGAAAGATGTGGCTTTCCCTCGACTTAATCTTGCAAGTTTTTATATATATTCATTTGGTGCTCTTTTTGCTATGTATACGATAATAAACGGAGGAGTTGACACAGGTTGGACATTCTATACACCGTATTCTACTCAAAGCACCTCCAATGTTGTGCCTATGACTCTAGGCATCTTCATTATTGGATTCTCATCCATTTTAACAGGATTAAATTTTATTGCGACAGTTCATAAGATGAGAATTCCTGGACTGACATGGTATAAATTACCGTTATTTGTTTGGGCTTTATATGGTACTTCCTTGGTTCAAATTACAGCTACACCTGTGTTAGCTATTACTATGGTATTATTGATGCTAGAAAGATTTCTAGGTATTGGAATTTTTGATCCTGCCCTAGGAGGAGATCCTGTTCTTTATCAACATTTCTTTTGGTTTTATTCTCATCCTGCAGTTTACATCATGATATTGCCTGCATTTGGAATTATAAGTGAAATTATTCCAGTTCACTCCAGAAAGAAAATATGGGGATATAAGTTTATTGCTTACTCTACCTTATCAATTGCATTTATTGGATTCTTAGTATGGGGTCACCATATGTTTACTTCGGGACAATCAGTTTTTTCTCAAATAGTTTTTTCTTTTATTACATATTTTGTTGGTATACCAACAGGGGTAAAAATCTTTAGCTGGATTTTGACAATGTACAAAGGTCAAGTCTCATTTACGCCTCCAATGCTTTATGCTTTATCCTTTTTATTCCTGTTTACTATAGGTGGACTAACTGGAATATTTCTAGGCGCTGTCGCGTTAGATATTCATTTGCATGATACATATTTTGTTGTAGCACACTTTCATTATGTCATGCAAGGAGGAACTATTGTTGCATTTCTTGGAGGACTTCATCATTGGTGGCCAAAAAGTTTTGGTGTAATGTATAATCAAACAATTGCAAAAATATGCGCTTTTGGTGTTTTTCTTGGTTTTAATGGAACATTTTTTCCTCAATTTTTATTAGGGCTTAGAGGAATGCCTAGAAGATATGCTACCTATTCAGAAGAGTTTGTTGAGTTACATAGTTATTCAACATTCTGGTCTGGTATATTAGGTATTTCAATATTTATAGCTGTAATGAATTTGTTTTGGTCATTTATTAAGAAAAATAAAGTTGACCCAGGATCTAATCCGTGGGGAGCAATGACTTTGGAATGGACGCACACTTCATCTCCACCTCATCCACATAATTTTGAAGAAGAGCCAGTGCTTGAACATGGTCCATATGACTATGACAAGGTGATTGTTGAGAAAACATACAAATAATGAGCAATCATAATCCAGATGCACCAAAGCACTTAAAGCATTACTTTGCTAATGTTGACCAACAGTATGAAACATCAAAATTTGCTATGTGGGCATTTATTTTGACTGAAGTTTTAACTTTTGCAGGCTTGTTTGTAGCATATATTGTTTTTAGATCATGGTATCCAGATATGTTTGTAGATGCTCATAAATTATTAGATGTTAATAAAGGATTGATGAATACCGTTGTTCTTATTACAAGTTCACTTACAATGGCATTAGCTATATGGGCTATTCAGAAAAATAATAGAAAATTATCTCTGATAATGTTAATTGCAACATTTGTTTTTGCATTCTGTTTTCTTGGCATAAAGTTTTTAGAATACTCACATAAATTTGAAGTTGGTCAACTGCCAGGAGAATATTATTCCTACATGGGTCCAGAAGTAGTTCATCTTAATAACCCACATATATTTTTTAGTATATATTTTATAATGACAGGTTTACACGGACTGCATGTCGCTATAGGAATGGGGCTTATAGCTTGGTTAATCTATGCTACCTATAAAGGAAATTTATCATCTGAATATTACACCCCAATGGAAATGATAGGTATATTTTGGCATTTAGTTGATTTAATTTGGATTTATTTATTCCCACTATTTTACTTAATAGGATAAACAATATGTCAGAACATCATATAACTCCACTTAGAACATACTTAATAATTGCAGCTTCATTGCTATTCTTATCAGGAGTAACAGTTTGGGTTTCTTATGTTGATTTGGGACCGTTAAATATAGTTGTAGCTATGCTTGTTGCAACAGTTAAAGCAAGTTTAGTAGCCTTCTTTTTTATGCATTTATTATGGGATGATAAAAAGAATCTAACAATGTTTTTAATGTCACTAATGTTCTTTGGAATTTTTGTTACTATTACTTTGCTTGATACCGAATTTAGAGGAGATTTAGGCTTAAATCCGGAAGTAAAAGACCCTATCAATAAAAGAGCAGCATTTTATGACACCTTGCCTCTGACAGATTCTCACGGCCATCCAGTCGATGAACATTCTGACGATCATCATGAGGATAAGGATCATCATTAAATGACAAATAAGTTTTTTTTCAGATCGGCTCTTATATCAACTATTTTATCATACCTTTTAATTTTTGTAGGCGGATTAGTTAGGGTATCTGGATCTGGTTTAGGATGTCCTGATTGGCCAAAGTGTTTCGGAAGGTGGATTCCCCCAACTAGCATAGAACAAATTCCAGCACATATTGATCCAGCAATATTTAATATTGTACTTGCTTGGATAGAATACGGAAACAGAATGTTGGGAGTAATTGTTGGTATTTCAATTGTAGTTATGACAATAATTGCTATCATCTACTTTAGAAAAAATAGTAAAATTTTCTATTCATCGATATTATCCTTATTTCTTGTTGGTGCTAATGGAGGATTGGGAGCTATTGTTGTTTCTTCTTTGCTTAATCCATTTATTGTAAGTCTACATATGATTTTAGCACTGTTTTTGGTTTCTGTATTGAGCTATGCAACCATAGAATCTTATAAGCTTACAAATAGTAATCAATTCACTGGTATTCATTTATCAAGCAGTTTATCAATATCTTTAATTGCTCTTTGGATTTTGATTATTGTTGAAATTTTACTAGGAACTGGTATTAGAACTAATATTGAATTAATCGCTATTGACAACCCTTTATTATCAAAAGGGGAGCTTTTAGGCGCATTAGACTCATATAAGTATTTGCACTCAGTTTTAGGTTTTTCACTTTTGTTTTTAAGTTTTTATCTAAGCTATTTATTTAAAGATGATTTTTTTGGTCTTTCTAAACAGTTAGTATATTTTATTTTTGGCATGATATTGTTCCAAATATTTTTGGGAGAATTAATGATTTTTTTTGAGCTCCCTCAACTTGCTAGGCTTTTTCATACATGGGGCTCATCTTGGCTTGTGGGAATTATAATTATATTGTATAATACTTTGCATTATGAGCAGCCTAAATAAAAAACTTACTCTAGCATTTTTATTTATCTTTATGTTTGGATCTTTTGGGTTCTATGTTATTGATAGGGCAACAAAGTCTAGAATTAATAATATTGGTATCATTGGCCAAGTTCCAACATTTTCTTTAACAAATTTTGACGGATCTGTCATAACTGAAAAACAGTTAAATGATAAAATATCTATTATAAGTTTTATATTTACTCAATGTGATGGAGCTTGTCCTATAATGTCAGATAATATGTCAATACTCCAAGAAAGATTTTCCTCTTCTGATGATGTCCAGTTTTTTTCAATTTCAACTGATCCAGAATTTGATACTTTAAGTGTCTTATCTGATTTTTCATCTAAGTATAGCAATAAAGATAATTGGTTTTTTCTTCGAGGAGATATTTTAGATATTGTGAACTTGTCAGAGCAAGGATTTTTTCTATCAGCAGCATTATTGCCTGCGGGACATTCGACTCGTTTTGTGCTCGTAGATAAAAATTCAAATATACGCAAATATTACGAAGGAACAGTGGAGTCGAATATCTATGAACTTCAAAGTGATATAGTCACCTTATTAAACCAAGAATAATATGTTAAAAAATCTTATCGAATTAACAAAAGTAAGAATTGGTTTTTTAGTTCTTGTTACAACTGTAATAGGTTTTTATCTGGGATCTCAAGGTCAAATTGATTTATCTCTCCTATTCTTTACTATAGTAGGTACATTATTATCTTCAACAGGATCATCAGTTATGAATAATGTAATTGAGTCTGAAACCGATAAACTTATGGAAAGAACAAAAAATAGAGTCTTGCCAACAAAGAAAATCTCCCTTTTTTCTGCTAAGATAATTGGATTTACATTTATTGTTAGCGGCCTATCAATCTTAAATTTTAAGGTCAATTCTCTTACTTCTATTCTGTCAATAATTACAATTTTTTCATATCTTTTCTTATACACTCCTTTGAAAAGGAAATCTTGGTTAAATACATCTATTGGAGCTATTCCAGGAGCGTTGCCACCTCTTGGCGGATGGACAGCAGCTACAGGTTCCTTAGAGTGGGGTGGAATAGCAGTTTTTTTAATTTTATTTTTCTGGCAACATCCACATTTTTACTCAATTGCTTATTTATATAAAGAGGATTATAAAAATGCAGGATTACAAATGCTTCCAGTTATAGATGGAGGAATCAAAAGAACAGTTTTACATATTTTCCTTCATGCATTGATATTGATTCCAATTTCAACCCTTCCATTCTTTTTTGGCGTTTCGGGTAGAGTATATTTTGTAGGAGCATACATCCTTAGTAATATTTATATGTTGCTCTGTCTACCATTTATTCTTGAACAAAATGAGAAGAATGCTAGACTGATTTTTAAGACTTCAATTTACTATTTTCCCTTACTTTTAAGTCTAATTGTGGCTGATTTAAGAGTCTAATTTTTTAATTCTTCTTTCATGCCTTCCTTTTTCAAAAGAAGTTGAAAGCCAAAGGTCAATTATTTCTTCAGCTCTAGATTGATCAACAAATCTAGCACCAACGGATAGCACGTTTGCATTGTTATGCAATTTAGAAAGTTGAATAATTTCTTCTGGACCATTGTAGAAAACAGCAGCTCTTATTCCTTTAATTCTATTAGCTGCAATTGCTTCTCCTTGACCTGACCCTCCAAAAATTATGCCTATAAGATTATTGTCTGCTATATATTGAGCTGCTGGTAAAATAAAGTCAGGATAATCATCTTGAGGATCATATGTAAAAGCTCCAAAATCTTTTATTTCTATACCTCTATCTAATAGCATATTTTTAACATATTCTTTTAATTCAAAACCTGCGTGATCAGTAGCTAGAACTATTTTTTTACTCATTCAAATAATCTTCAATTTTTGATTTAATCTTATCTTTTACAAATCCAAAATGATTGGCAACGTCTATGCCTGGTGCGGAAGCTCCAAAATTATCTATTCCAATATTTAAACCATTTAACCCGGTAAATTTCTCCCATCCAGAAGTAATTCCAGCTTCTATAGAAATTCTTTTACTGCATTCTTTCATCATAATTGAATCAATATACGATTTTTCTTGTCTATCAAGAAGTTCCCAGCACGGAACATTTATTATTTGAACTTTATGACTAAGCTCTTTACACGCTTCAATTGCTAAATGAACCTCGGAACCAGATGCAAAAAGAACTGCATCAGGATTATTTTCTTTATGAACAACATAAGCTCCTTGTTTAACTCCTTGTTCAATATAGTTTTGATCAAGATTTAATTTTGGCAATTTTTGTCTTGTTAAGAGAAGTGCGCTCGGATTGTTAGTATTTTCCATAATTGTTTTAAAGCTATAATAAGTTTCAAGTGAATCGGCGGGTCTAAAAACTAGAAGATTTGGAATGTTTCTTAATGACATTGTATGTTCAACAGGTTGATGCGTTGGTCCATCTTCACCCACAAAAATTGAATCATGTGTAAACTCATATAATACATGAAGATTTTGAATAGCTGACAACCTTATTGCAGATCTAACATAGTCGCTAAAGACTAGAAAAGTTCCACCGAATGGAAAATGATTTCCATAAAGAGCAATACCATTCATTATTGCTCCCATTGGAAATTCTCTTACCCCAAATGCTATATTTCTTCCTTTTGGATTTTCTGAAGAAAAGTCCCCATAATTTTTAACAAAATTTGTTGTACAATTAGATCCATCTAAATCAGCTGATCCTCCAATTAGGTTCGGAAATTTTTTAGCAAACTCATCAAGCGAAATTCCAAATGCTTGTCTAGTTGCCATTGCTTGATTATCAAATTCAGGAGTTGAAAGAGAGTTTATCATTTCTGTATAATCATGCGATATATTTTTAAAAGATTCATCAAAAATTTTAACTCGATCTTCTAAAGCATTAAAGTTTCTTTGAAAGTGATTTAGAATATCTTCATTGCAAAAAAATGAATCTGTCGGTAAGCCTAATTTATTTTTTGTTAGCTTTATTTCTTCTTCTGAAAATGGAGCGCCATGAGATTTAGGACTATTTTCTAAACTATAACTTCCTTTGGCAATTGTGGTTGTGCCAATAATTATACTAGGAGATTGGCTTGATTGAGCATTTCTTATTGCTTTTCTTATTTCATTATGATTATGACCATCAATTTCTTGTACATGCCAACCCATTGATTTATAAAGTTTGGCATAGTCTGTAGAATCTACTCTTGAAGTTTTTCCTGCAATTTGTATATCATTTTTATCATAAAACATTATAAGATTTGATAGCTTCCAATGTCCAGCCAAAGTACTTGAGCCTAAAGCAATTGGCTCTTGAAGATCTCCATCACCAGCTAACACATAGGTGAATCTACTTGATTTATTTTTACCAGCAGAAGCTTTTTCTGCCATAGCTATTCCTATACCCATTCCAACGCCTTGACCAAGCGGCCCAGTATTAGCATCTATTCCAGGAGTTTCAATTTCTGGATGTCCAGGCGTCAAACTTCCCAATTGTCTAAACTCTTTTAAATCTTTCATCGATATATAATTGCACATATACAATATTGAATAAATTAACATGCATGTATGTCCAGCAGACAATACAACCCTATCTCTATTTTGCCAATCTGGATTATTGGGATTTATTGTTAAAAATTCAGAATATAAAATATATGTAAAATCAGCCAATGACATGGGACCTCCAGGATGACCAGAATTAGCTTTGCTAACCCCGTCTATAACTAGTCCTTTAATTACATTGACGGTAAATAAATCTTTATTTTCTTTTGTCCAATTATTGAACTCTGATAACTTTTCAAAGTTCATTTGCTGTACATGTGATTAATAGTTTCAGTTGGATTTTCAGATTGGAAAACTTGCGATCCTGCAACAAGTATGTCTGCGCCAGATTGAAGAACGCTTTTATAATTGTCTAACTTAATACCACCATCAACTTGAATTAAAATATCTTCTCTTAAATTATTTTGATTTAGATAATTATCAATTTCAGATATTTTATCAAGAGTCGATGGAATAAAGCTTTGTCCACCAAAGCCAGGCTCAACTGACATCAATACAATATAATCTATATGTTCTAAGTATTTTTTGATTATAGAAAATGGTGTTTTTGGTTTTAAAGCTAAACCGCATTTCAAGTTATTTTTTTTAATTGTATTAATCAAAATTTTTGGAGGGAATGTAAATCTTGATTCGGTAGCTTCAATATGAAAGGATATACCATTCGCCCCAGCATTGATAAATGGTATTAACATATCAAATGGATTGCTTACCATTAAATGTACATCAAAAAATAAATCTGAATGATCTCTCAAATCTTTAACCAAAGAAGGACCAAAAGATAAGTTTGGTACAAATTGTTGGTCCATTATGTCTAGATGAAGCCATCTAGCATTTGAGTTATTACAGAAATTTAATTCTTTTTGAAGGTTGGAGAAGTCTGCACCTAGTAAGGATGGGGCAATTATAGGATTTTTTTGATTAGGCATCATATTGAAGCTACATAGAAATTTTTTTTAATAGCAAACGAATTGTTGATAAATAGATATGTTTTTTTTACTTTTAGACCGACTAGTCGGTTTATGAACAACGATATTCAGCAAAACAAAAAAAATGCAATTCTTGATGCAGCTGTCAAGGTTTTGACAAATAAGGGATACTATAGTAGTACTATGGATGACATTGTTAAAGAATCCAAAATAAGTAAGGGTGCTATTTATCATTATTTTTCAAGCAAGAAAGATGTTTATTTAGCAGTAATTGAGATGTGGGAAAACCAAACACAAGAATTACTTGCTCCAGCGCTTGATGAAAAGTCTAGCGCAAAGGCTATAAAAAAACTTTTTACACTTCTTGCCAAACAGTTAAAAATTGATGGTAGTTTTTTTAATTGCTTACCAACTCTTTGGGCGATTGCAAGACATGACAGTGATTTTAAAAACGCAATGCAAAAGGTCTACAATCGTTTTCAAAAATTTATAGAATTAATAATTTCAAGAGGTATAGAAAGCAAAGAGTTTGTCAATTTGAAACCTGAAAACTCTAAAACATCAGCTTTATCTTTAATTTTAAACTTCGAGGGTATTTTTTGGTTCAATATTTTTAAATCAAAATATGTTGATGCAGAGAAGTATATTGATGAAGTTTCTAGTTATATTTTGTATGCCTACACTCAAAAAAAAGGGGACAAGTAATGTCAAAAGAAGAAGTAATAGATTTTAGTAAAATAAAAACAGGTGGAACATTTTTAACTAATGTTGTTGGATCTGAAGAAGTTTTTTGTAAAGAGTCTTTTTCTGAAGAAGAAAGAATGATTTATGAAGCAATGTGCGACTTTGCTACTAATGAATTATTACCATTATCTCAAAATGAACTTAATAAAAAAGATGAAAAACTTATTAGAAAGCTTGTTGAGCAAATGGGGGAATTAGGATTTTTAGGAATTGATGTACCTGAAAAATATGGCGGATCTGAAATGACAAAAACTGGTATGTGTATTTTAGCTGAAGGGATATCAATGAGCGGTAGTGCATCTTTCTGTACAGTTTGGAATGTGCAAACATCCATTGGATCACTAGGAATTATTTGGTATGGTAATGATGAACAAAAACAAAAATGGCTTCCAGGAATTTGTTCAGGTGAAAAAATTGCTGCATTTGCTTTAACTGAGCCGGAAGCTGGTTCAGATGCTACCAACTCTAAGACTACTGGGGTACTTTCAGATGATGGAAAACATTACATTCTTAACGGTCAGAAAATATTCATTTCAAATGGTGCATGGGCTGATACTTTTATTGTTGCATTGAAAATAGATGGAAAGTTTTCTTCGATTGTTGTTGAAAAAGGAACTCAAGGTTTTGATATTGGTAAAGAAGAAAAAAAGATGGGAATGGAAGGCTCTTCAACAGTGCCTTTATATTTTTCAGACTGCAAAGTTCCTGTTGAAAATTTATTAGGAAAAGTTGGAGAGGGTGCCGGACCTGCTTTTTGCGGTTTAAATATTGGTCGATTTAAGTTGGGCGCATCTGCTATTGGTGGAATGATGCTTGGTATGGAGCGAGCTGTAGATTACGCAAAAAATAGAAAAGCATTCGGCCAGTACATATCTGACTTTGGATCTATCCAGGAAAAATTAGCTTCTGCAGCTATTTTAATATATACCTTAGATAGTACATGCTATTCAGTAATTGGAAAACAAACTGAAGCTATTAATGATCTAGATAAGGAAGATCCAAATTATTATATCAAGCAAGGCAATACTACTGAAAAATATATAGCAGAAAATTCCATTGTCAAAGTATATGGCAGTGAATCAGCCGAACAGTTGATTGACCATTGTTTTCAAATTTTTGGCGGATATGGTTTTATCGAAGAGTATCCTATGGCTCAGGCATATAGAGACAATAGAATCAATAAAATTTGGGAAGGGACAAACGAAATTAACAAAATGTTATGTGGAAGAGCTATGATAACTAAAGCTTTAAGTGGTGAAATTGGTTTTAAAGAATACTTGGAAAAAGTTGATGGTTATTGCTTCGAAGGCCTTGACAGTGGTTATAATGGCGAATTCAAAGATGAAGTTGAATGCATAGAAGCTGCCAAAGCTATTTATGCAATCTGTTTAAATGAATCATTAAGCAAGCATGGTCAAGATATTGGTACAGAGCAAGTTATAATTGAAAATCTCGCTAACATGCTAATTTATTGCTATGTAGCTGATTCAACATTGTCTAGAGTTATACAAAATAAAGATTTTTATAAAAATAAAAATCAGGTCGTTCCTGAGTTTTGCGCTAAAGTTTATACTGCAGAACAAGGAATAAGAGTAAATGAATATGCTTCTAAGATTCTTAATAATATTTACGATGGAGAAATCCCTTCTGAATTAAATAATAAGTTAGAAGTGTTAAAGAAAAGATTATCATTATCAACTGACACAATAGGATTAAAGAAAATTATTGGAGAAAAAGCGGTTGATGCTGGTGGATATCCAGTTAAAAGCTTCTAAGGAGGAAGAATGAGTAATAAAGCTGTAATTATTGATGGAGTAAGATCTCCAATTGGAACTAAAGGAAGCCCGTTAATTGGAATGAGACCTGATGAAATCGCAGGCCAGGTAATTAAAGGTTTGCTTGATAGAAATAAAGAACTAAATATTAATGATATAGAAGATGTTTCTTTAGGTTGTGCTTTTCCTGAAGGACCAACAGGAATGTTAGTTGCTAGAGGGGCTTCAATTCTTGCAGGCATTCCAGAAACTGCTGCAGCGAATGTAATTAATAGATATTGCGGTTCTGCAATGACTTCGCTTCATATGATTAGCTCTGCTATTGAAGCAGGGGATATTGAAGTGGGAGTTGCTGGAGGAGTTGAAGATATGTTTACTATTCCTCAGGGAGGGTTCGCTCCTGATTTTAATGTCAAATTAGCTGAAGAGGATTACTATATTTCAATGGGTGAAGGCGCAGAACTTCTAGCTGAAGAACTTAGTATCTCAAGAGAAGAACAAGAGGAATTTTCTTTTAAATCTCATGAAAGAGCTGTTGAAGCCAGAGATTCCGGAAAGTTTGACAATGAAATTGTTCCAATAACGCTAGAAGATGGATCAATACTAGATAAAGATAGCGGACCAAGAAATCCAGATAAAGAAAAAATCAAATCTTTAAAACCTGCATTCAAAGCTGAAGGAACTGTTACAGCTGCAACAAGTAGCCCATTCTCTATTGGGGCGTCAGCAATGTTAATTACTAGCGAAGAATATGCAAAAAAGAATGGTCTTAAAATCAGAGCTTATATTGAAGGAAGAGCTGTTGCTGGAGTTAATTGGAAAATGTTTGGATCAGGGCCAGTTCCTGCCACTGCAAAAGCTTTAAAAAATACTGGTCTAAGTATGGATGATATTGATGTTATTGAAATAAATGAGGCTTTCGCAGCCCAAGCATTATATTGTATTAAAAAAGCTGATTGGGATGAAAGTAAAATTAATTTAAATGGAGGCGCTATTGCTTTAGGTCATCCATTGGGAATATCAGGGACTAGAATTATAACAACATTGCTGAATATTTTAGAGCAAAAAGATAAATCTATGGGTCTAGCAACTATGTGCGTAGGTACTGGACAAGGGATTACAACAATTATCAAAAGGGGATAGAAATGAGTACTAAGATAAAAAAATGCGCCGTTCTTGGTGCTGGAGTCATGGGAGCCCAAATCGCTGGGCACATTGCAAACGCAGGTATTCCTTCATTGTTGTTTGATATAAATGAAGAACTTGCTAAAAAGGGCGTTGAAGGTCTTTCTAAATTAAAACCTGCCCCATTATTTTCAAGTAAAAATAGCTCACTCGTTACTCCTTGTACCTATGATAGCAATTTAGACAAGCTCAGTGATTGTGATTTGATAATTGAAGCTGTTGCAGAAAAAATTGAAATTAAACACTCTGTTTATAAAAACCTTCTTCCCCATTTAAAAGAAGATGCTATTTTAGCTTCAAATACATCAGGTATACCGCTTGCTAATCTTGCTGAAGTTCTACCTGAAGAAGTTCAAAGCAGATTTTTGATTGCTCACTTTTTTAATCCTCCAAGATATTTAAAACTGTTAGAATTAGTAAAAGGTCCAAAAACATCAGATGATGTATATAGTACTATCACAGACTTCGGTGAAACAACTTTAGGAAAAGGAATTGTTCATGCCAAAGATACTCCAGGATTTATCGGAAATAGGCTAATAAATGCCAGTGGAACATTAACTTTTAATAAGGCAGTAGAGTATGGTTTGACAGTAGAGGATGTTGATGCACTATATGGTACTTTAGTTGGTAATGCAAAGAGCGCATATTTTCGAACACAAGATGTTGTTGGGTTAGATACAGCGTTGAATGTTCAAAATAATATGTATGAGCGTGTTACAACAGAAAGCGAAGAAGAAAGACAAAAATTTAAAGCTCCAGAACTTTTAGTAAAGCTTGTCGAAGATGGAAGATTAGGTCAAAAATCAGGTCAAGGCTGGTACAAGAAAGAGGGTAAAGAAATTCTATCGCTTGATTTCGATACAATGGAGTATACTCCAACAAAAAAGAGAATGTTTGATACAGTTAGAGTAGGAAAACCAATTAAAGATCTCAAAAAAAGATTGGCCGCAATCACCTATCTTGACGACGTTGGAGCTAAATTTTTGTGGGAAGTAAATGCGCCTATGTTTACTTATACTGCTGAATTAATTCCTGAAATAGCAGATAGTATTATTGAGATTGATAATGCTATGAAATGGGGTTTTGCAAGAGATATAGGAATTTTCGATGCATGGGATGCTATCGGTGTCGAAAAATCAGTTAATAAGATGAAAGAAGAAAATAGAAAAGTTCCTGCCTGGGTAAATGAAATGCTTAAATCGGGTAGAAAATCATTCTATAAAATCATTGATGGTGAATTAACATATTATTGCCCCGTTCAAAAGAAAGTTTTAGTTCAAAAATCAAGCGATAAAACTTTAAATCTTAATTTGTATAAGAACACAAAGACTATGCTCAAAAGGGATTGGAGTGCTAGTATTCATGATATTGGTGATGGTGTTTTAAATGTTGAATTTCATTCAATATTTGTTCCTGCTTTTAACCCGATTGATAGATCTATGGTTGGTATTGTAAAAGATGCTTTAGATCTTTTAGAAACAGGAAAATATAAAGGTCTTGTAATAGGTCATCAGGGTAAAAATTGGTGTGCTGGTGCCAACGTAAATGATTTTAAAATGGCCATTGACTCTGGTAATTTGCAAGTAATGGATGCTGGAGTTAAAGAAATGCAAGCAGTAACCCAAAGAATAAGACATTCTAAATATCCAGTAGTTACATGTCCATTTAACTTAGCTTTAGGTGGAGGATTTGAATTTTATGCTTGTTCTGCACATACAATTGCTGCAGGAGAGCTGTATGCAGGGCTTGTTGAGGCTATTCAAGGACTTATTCCAGGCGCTGGAGGCCATTTAAGAGTTATTCTAAATCTTATTGAAAATAATAATGCAAAAAATTTCAATATAAAATTAGGTACTGATGCTTTAAAACTAATTAATCCACTAACCGTTTCAAGAAGTGCAACTGATGCATTGAAGAAAGGTTGGTTGAGAAATTCTGATTCTATTAGCATGAATTCTGAACATTTACTCGCATTAGGTAAAAAGAAAGTATTAGAACTTTCTGATGATGGTTACAAACCTCCAAAATATAGAGATGACTTAACTCTGCCGGGACAAACTTTGAGAACAACATTTGATGTTCAGGCAAAATTTATGAAAGATGTCTCAGATCATGACAAACATGTTATATCAAAAACTGCTTATGTTATAAGTGGAGGTAAAAAAGGTGGAATAATGTCTAAAGTTGATGAACAATATGTCTTAGACATTGAAAGAGAAGCTTTCATGTCCCTAGCTGGTGAAAAAAAGACGCAAGATAGAATAGCGCACTTCTTGAAAACAGGTAAGCCTTTAAGGAATTAATTCATAAAAACTAAAATATAGTTTTTAAATCCTTAACAAGAATCGTAAATTCTTGGTCAAAATCATACTACATTTATTTGTTTGGAGGTATAAAGTATGTCTAAATGGTCAAAAAAAACGTTTATAGAGCACTTGAATAAATCTTGCGAGAATGATGTCGCAATGAATTGCATTGAATTAGTTAATTTTTCTGAAAAAAAATCTGATGAAATAAGCTGGGGAAGTGGAGAAGATTTTGGAACCATGACTTTTCGTTGTGATTCAGATTATGGCCTCCTTCCACTTTTTAGATTGTCTTCAAATGGAAAAATTAACCTACAATTAAATTTTCTCAGAGGTAAAAACCTTCATAAGCAAGTTCTAGATGATATGATTATTAAATTCGAATCAAACTTTTTAAGAGAATATGACTCTAGTTCATATCCATCTGATTCATATGAGCCGGTGGAAGATCTGATATGCACTCATAATCAATTAGAGACATTCATGAAAACAATTGAAGGATGTACTTATAGGTTGAAACAATGAATCTTAAAGTTAAGTCAAAAAAAATAAATGATTTTACTTATGAGTTAGCTATAAGTGCTAATTGGAACGATATCAAAGAAGATTTTAATACTGCAAAAAAGAAAGTTGCAAAAGAAATTAAGTTGCCAGGTTTTAGGAAAGGAAAGGTCCCTGAAAATATTTTAATGTCACAATATATCCATTCTGTTGAAATGGGCTTTGTACAAGATTTTTGTGAAAAATATTACTTAATGGCTCTTCAAGAGCAAAAATTAACTCCAATTAATCAAGCTCAACTAAAAGATATTAATTTTTCTTATGAAAAAGATCTTTCCTTTAAGTCTGAATTTGAAATAGAACCTTCATTAAATTTGCCAAAATTCAAAAAAAATATGGTTAATGTAGAAAGAATTAAATTTCTTTCTAACGATGAAGAAGTAGATAAAACAATTGAAAATATTATGAATTCACAAGCTAAGGCTGAACAAATTGAAAAAGGCTCTAAAGATGGAGATTTTTTAATTGTTGATATGCAGGAAATGGATGATTCGGGATTACCTATTATTGGAAAAAAAGAAAAAAAATATATTGCTATAGGACAAGACCCATTTATTGAAGAAAAAGCTGAATCTTTCAAATCAAAAAATGTCGGTGATTCTGTAAAAAATACAATTGATATGGGAGATGGAGAGAAAAATTATGAATTTACCATTGATGCAATTCAAAGAAGAGTTCCTCCTACTTTAGATGATGATTTTGTGAAGCAAATGGACCCCAATTGTAAAAGTGTTGCAGATTGGAAGAATAATGTTAAAAAAAGTATTGATAGCGAATATCAAAGAAAATCTGATGAAATGTTTAATTCTTCTTTGATAGATGAATTTGTTAAACTTGTTAATCCTACTTTGCCATTTTCTATGCTAGAAAATTATCTTAATAACATTGTTAATGAAGTAAAGCAAAATCAAAATTCTCCTGAAATGGATCATAATAAGATTAAAGAGCAATACCAATTATTTGCGGAGAATAATTTAAAATGGTTTTTGTTGAGAAAAGCTATCATTTCAGATCAAGACTTATCAGTTTCAACGGACGAAGTGAATGATTTTATTAAAGAAGCTTTGGATAAAAATGAAACCCAGAAGGCTGAGATTGAAAGATTCTATAAGAAAGAATCTAATAAGAATAAGTTGGCAGATGACTTACTGGATCAAAAAATTATAGAAATGTTAAAAGAGCATTCTAAAATTAAAGAAAAAGACCAAAAAACATCTGAATTAGAGGGAGCTCCTAATCAATAAAAACTATGGGTAGTTTTCTTGGAGTTCTTGGTTTATTTACGTTATTAGCAACTGCTTACCTTCTTTCTGAGAATAAAAATGCAATCAACTATAAGACTGTATTATATGGTTTAATTTTTCAGCTTATTTTTGCTTTATTTATTCTAAAAACTCCTTTTGGTGCGCCTATTTTTTCTTTCTTAGATTCCTCTATAAACATATTGATAGGGTTTTCTTCATCAGGATCAGATTTTTTATTTAAATCTTATATTGATGGAGTTGGATTTCATCCCGGTTTAATAAACTTTGCTTTTTCAACACTGCCTACAATCATATTTTTTTCAAGCCTTGTAGCAGTATTATATCATTTTGGAATTTTGCAATCAGTTATAAGATTTATTGCAAAAAGAATGCAGCAAACCCTAGGGACAAGCGGGTCAGAAACTTTGAGTGTTGCAGGAAATATTTTTCTTGGTCAAACTGAGTCACCATTAATGGTTAGGCCTTTTGTCGGCAAAATGACTAATTCAGAACTAATGGCAGTGATGACAGGAGGTTTTGCTACAGTATCAGGTGGAGTTTTAGCAATCTATGTTTCATGGTTAACTGATATTCCCGGTATAGCTGGTCATTTATTGGCAGCATCTGTAATGTCAGCTCCTGCTGCATTGGTAGTTGCAAAGATAATTTATCCTGAAACTGAAATATCAAAAACAATGGGCGATGTTAATATCAATATTGAACAAACTAATATAAATGCAATGGAAGCTCTAAGTAATGGTGCAACAGATGGATTGAAACTAGCTGCTAATATTGCTGCAATGTTAATTGCGTTTATTTCATTTGTAGCCATGATAAATTATTTCTTGTCATTTGCTGGTACATCAATGGAAGAAATTTTTGGGATAGTTTTTCGTCCTTTAGCTTGGACTATGGGAGTGCCATGGAATGAAGCCCAGTTGGTTGGAATGCTGATGGGTAAAAAAATTGTTTTAACCGAGTTAGTTGCGTATGGAGACTTACAGACCTTGATTAAAGAAGGAGCAATATCCCAAAGAAGTGCTATTATTTCTACTTATGCTTTATGCGGTTTCTCAAATTTTGCTTCTATAGGTATTCAATTAGGTGGAATTGGAGCGATGGCTCCAGATAGGAAAAAAGATCTTGCTAAGCTTGTAACTAAAGCTATGTTCGGTGGGGCAATTGCATCCTGGTTAACCGCAACAATTGCCGGTATTTTACTCTAAGAAAAATAAATTAATCTTTTTTTTATTTTATAGTTGGTAATTCATATAAACCGTTATAATTTACCGGGCTTTTGTGTCCAAAAAAACACAAACGAAAGTTATTTGAAAATTTATCTATGTAGAACCTTTGTCTTTTAATCCTGCAGTTAGACAACTTGGTGCTTCGGCACCAAACAAACTTAAAATATACAATTGAGAGTTTGATCCTGGCTCAGGACGAACGCTGGCGGCGTGCTTGATACATGCAAGTCAAGGAGAACATTATCTTCGGATAATAAGTAAACTGG
>JBJKZP010000016.1:0-16237 GCA_045560235.1 Fidelibacterota bacterium
CATGGGATCCTATGGGCGCATTAGCAAAATAAATGGATACTCTAAGTCATGCTCTGTGGGGTAGTGGTCTTTTTGGCTATAGAGGACATTGGAAGTTAGCCATTTTTTTTGGTGCAATGCCTGATCTGGTATCGTTTGGAGTTCTGTTTGTTATAAGGTTTTTTAGCGGTTCTTTGAAATATGGAGGATTGCCAACATTAGATAGCTTAAAACAGCTTGAACCATTTCCAGATTGGCTTTTTTTTATCGATAATTTATCTCATAGTTTTTTAACTGCTTTTATTATAATTGTGATAGTATCAAAATTTAAAAAAGAGTTAGTTTGGCCTATGTTAGCATGGCCTTTCCATATTATTTTAGATTTTCCATTTCATACGAAAGAATTTTTTCCAGTGAAAATTTTTTGGCCTTTATCAGATATTCATTTTGATGGAATTTCATGGTCTACTCCAGAAGTAATAATACCAAATTGTGCAGGAATAATTTTATTATATATTTATAGATTTAAAAATCTATCTAAGTCTAAAAATTGAGGAAAATAAGTTTTTGATAATGTAACCTGCCATTTTTGGATTTTCTTTTAGTCTTCTAATAGAATAGTCATACCAATTATCTCCATATGGAAGATAGACTCGAACAGTATTTCCATTATCCATTAGTTGTTTAAGTTTTTTACGCATTGGTACACCGTGTAATACCTGAAATTCAAACCTATTTTTTGGAATATTATTTTCTTTCAACCATAAACATAAGGTGTCTATTAAGTTTTCATCATGCGTTGCTATACCTACATATGATCCCTTTTGAATAGCTTCTTTAACAAGCTTAATATAATTGTCTCTTATTTCTTGGTAGTCATGTAAAACTAGTTTTAGGTCTTCTACGTAAATCCCTTTGCATATTCTTACATTAAAATTTTCATTGCTAAGATTTTTAATATCAGTTATAGATCTATGTAAGTATGCTTGAATAACTATTCCAATATTTTGATATTCTGAAAACATTTCTTTATAAAGTTGGATTGTTTCTGATGTGTAAGGAACATTTTCCATATCCAGTCTAAGAAAATTATTATTTTTTTTAGCTGCTTCTACGAGTTTAGAAAGATTATTTTTTACTACATTATAACCTAAATCTTGTCCAATATGAGTTAATTTTATTGAAATATTAGCAGACAATTTTCTTTTTGAAACTTCATCGTAAATAAATATGTATCTATCAGTAATTTCTTTAGCCTCAATCTCAGTTTGAACGTGCTCACCTAAAATATCTATTGCTACCTTAAATCCTTGAGCATTTAATTTTTTTACATTATCAAGCATTTCGTTATCTGAAATTCCTGCTATATAAGGAGAGGCAACAATTTTGACAAAAAATTTTGGCAAAAAAGGAATGATTTGAATTATTAAATTATTTATTAACTTCATGCTTAATAAATTTAATAAATAAAAAAAAGAATGAAAGTAGTATTAATAATCGGTGGAGCAGTTTCAGGCTCAACAGCTGTAAAAAAACTTACAGATGAAGGTATACGTTGTGTAGTCGTAGATCAAAATAGAATGCCTTATGGAAAAATTGAAGATGGACTCCCAAGATGGCATGAAAAACAAAGAATTAACGAATATTTTAAGATTGATGATATTTTATCTCATGATCTAGTAGATTTCGTTCCACTAACAAGAATAGGTGAAGATGTTTCATTCGAAGAAATTTATAATATGGGATGGAGTTGCATATACTTTGCCAACGGAGCTTGGAAAGATAGATCTTTTCCAATATCAGACATTGAAAAATTTGATAATTTTTACTACCAAAATCCTTTTGTCTATTGGTTCAATCATTATCACGAATCATCTTATGACGGCCCTGAAGTAGTTATTCAAGATAATGCAATAGTTATTGGAGGGGGATTAGCCTCTATCGATGTATGTAAGATAACTCAATTAGAGTTAGTTAGACAACAGGTTGAATCCAAAATTGATAACTTTGATATCATTGAAATGGAACATAAAGGTATTCCTAAATATCTAGATCAATATAACCTTAAATATGAAGACTTAGATATTAAAGGTACTACCCTAGTGTATCGTAGAAACATAGAAAATATGCCTCTTACTACCATTCCAGAAGATGCTCCTGATGCTATCATTGAAAAAAGAAAGATGGCAAGAAGAAAAATTCTAACGAATACCCAAGATAAATTTTTATTTAACGTTGCTGAATGCACTCAGCCCGTAGGCTTGTCATCTGATGGAGAAAAATTAAATGGTTTAGAAGTAATTGAAAATGAAATTATTGATGGAATGCTAAAGCCTAAAGAAGGTTCATCAAAAATTCTATCTGGTAATACATTTATCAGTTCAATTGGAAGTTTGCCTGAACCAATTGAGGGAATACCAATGGACGGCTCAACCTACAATATTGTCGATCAAGATTCTGGTAAGTTTGAAAATCTAGATAAAGTTCATGGAATGGGTAATGCGATTACTGGGAAGGGCAATATTAAAGCTTCAAGAGTTAGCGCTAAAACAGTTGGTGATTTAACTTTAGAATTAATTCATAATATAGATGAAGATGTAATTAAAAAAATTGACTCTAAAGTCCAGGAATGGCAATCAAAATCATCTTATGATGGAAATTATTTTGAGTGGAAAGCAAAAAAATAATATTTTTGTAATAAATCTATAGAACTCAACAATCTTTTTTAGTACCTTCACTTGTCAAAATAAGACATTTGTAAATTCATAAGAGTTGATGCAAAAAATTAAGATTAATAAGGGGCATGATATCAATATTTCTGGGTTAGCATCTAGAAATTTTTCCCCTGCGTCCAATCCAAAATTTGTTTCAATTTGTCCTCAAGATTTCAATTACGTCAAACCAAAAATGATTGTTAAAGAAGGTGACACAGTTTCTATGGGAGACGCACTTTTTTTTGATAAAAATAATCCTGAAGTAAAATGGCCAGCTATCGCTTCTGGAACTATTTCAAAAATAGTTTATGGCGAAAGAAGAGCTGTAAAAGAAATCATTATTGAAGTGAATAGCGAAATTGAAGATAATGCCAGTTCAGTGGGAAATCTAAATTCTTCGTCGAAAATTGATATTAAAGAATTTATAACCGAAAAAAATATGTGGCCTTTTATAACTCAAAGACCTTTTAATAAAGTTGCAAATCCAGAAAATGAACCTAAATGTATCGTTGTTTCTTTGGCGGACTCATCTCCATTAGCAAGCGATCTTTCTTTCTCATTAAATGATAAAAAAGATTATATAGTTTCGGCTTTATCAGTTTTAAAGAAATTAACTGATGGTCATTTATATGTTGCAGTTAGAGGAAATAATTTTTCATATTTATCAGATTATGATTTTATAAATATCATACAGATTGAAGGACCGCATCCATCAGGGAATGTTGGTGTAATATTAAATAAAGTTAATCCTTTAAATCAAAATGAGGTTGTTTGGACAGTTCAAGGATCGCATTTACCAATTCTTGGAAAGCTATTTTCAAAAGGAAAATATGATTTTTCATTAAATATTAATGTAGCTGGTCCAGCAGTTGCCCCATCCTATTACAGATCAAGAATGGGTGTACAATTTGATTGTTTTAGAGATTCATTAAAATTGGATAAAGTAAGAGTAATATCTGGAAATGTTTTAACTGGGAAAAAAATAGAGATTGATAGATTCTTAGGGTTTTATCATTCAACATTTTCTGTTATTGAAGAGTCATATGAAAGACCGTTTATTGGATGGTTACATCCTGGAGGAAAAACTAAATACAGTATTTTCAATGCATATTTTGGATCAAATAAAAACTCATATGATTTTACTACTTTACAAAATGGAAGCAACAGAGCATTTGTTCCAGTTGATGCATGGGAAAAGGTTTTCCCTATGGATATTTATATCAATTCACTTGCAAGAAGTATCGAGGCAAATGATGTTGATGAAATGGAACAATTAGGTATTTATGAATGCGATGAAGAAGATGTAGCCCTTTGCTCATTTGTATGTCCAAGTAAGTCAGATGTCGGCTCTATAATAAGAAAAGGATTAGATACAATATACTTTGATAAATAATTATGAACTTTTTAAGAAAAATATTTACTGAATCAGGAAAATTAGTTGAAAAAGGGAAACCTTTATCATGGGCTTATCCAGTATGGGAAGCAGCTGATACAATCTTCTTTTCAACAAATAAGCAAACAAATAATGGTCCCCATATTAGGGATAATATGGATATTAAAAGAACTATGTTCTTTGTTGTTATCGCTCTAATCCCTTGTTATATCTTCGGAGCATACAACATTGGATATCTAAATTCTTTAGCTTTAGATATTGAAAGAAGTCTTTTAGAAAATACTATATTTGGTCTTACTTATGTACTCCCAATTTTAATCATTACTTTTGTTGCTGGCGCTGTTTGCGAATTAACATTTGCTATTATTAGAAAGCATGAAATAAATGAAGGTTTTCTTGTGTCATGTGCTTTAATACCACTAACTATGCCACCCGATGTTCCATTGTGGCAGGTTTTTATGGGAACAAGTTTTGGTATAATTATAGGTAAAGAAATTTTTGGTGGTGTAGGTACAAATGTTTTTAATCCAGCATTAACTGCTAGAGCATTCATGTACTTTGCTTTTCCTACTAAAATTTCAGGAGATAAGGTTTGGGCAGTAGGTCCTGATGGTTATAGTGGTGCAACGGCATTAGCTATTCCAGCAAACCCAGTTGAGTACGATACAGCTTCCAATTTATTTGCTGCTTCAACTCAATTCGATTTTTCATTAATAAATATGTTCTGGGGTTTAATTCCTGGGTCAATTGGCGAGACAAATAAATTATTAATTATCGGTGGAGCTTTATTCCTTATTTATTGTGGAATTGCTTCATGGAGAATAATTACGAGCTCAATTATTGGTTTAGTTTTTACTGCGTTCCTATTTAATCTTTTATCAGGATTTTCAACTAATGCTATGCTAACCATTACTCCACTCCAACATTTATTGATTGGAAGTTTTCTATTTGGAACGGTTTTTATGGCTACAGAGCCAGTGACATCATCTCATACTAACACTGGAAGATGGATTTATGGATTTTTAATTGGAGTATTAACTGTTATTATTCGTTCAATAAATCCAGCTTACCCTGAAGGGGTAATGCTAGCTATTTTGATTATGAATATGTTTGCTCCACTAATAGATTATTATGTTATACAATCAAATATAAAAATGAGGTTAGCAAGAAATGCATAGTAATAACTATACACTTGGATTTGTGTTCATAGTTACGCTTGTTTTAGGCATTATGTTATCTTTTACAAAAGACAGTGTTAAAAGCTTACAAGATCAAAACCTTAAAGCAGATGTTCAAAAAACTATTCTTAGGTCTTTAAATTTTGAAGAAAACCTGCTTGAAAGCAACGAAAGCATTGAGCAAACTTTTAAAAATTATATTGATGCTAAGTGTGTTAATGTAGAGGGCGAAATTGTAGAATGTAATATTGAAGAAGTAGATATTGAAAAAAATGAAGAAACTTTGCCTATATATATTAGAATGAATAATGAAAAAATTGAAGGAATAGCGTTGCCTATTGCTGGCAAAGGTTTATGGTCAACAATTTTTGGATATATTGCATTAAATCCAGATACTGATTCAGTTTTAGGAATTCAATTTTATAAACATGGAGAAACTCCTGGCCTTGGAGGAGAAGTAGAAAAAAAATGGTTTACTGATAACTTTATCAATCATCCAATCGAAGAATCAAATGGCGAAATCACATACGTACCAAAGAAAATTCGAAATGAGAACGGAAAAATTATAAGTATTTCTGTTATTAAAGGCGGGGTTGACTATTCCAAGTCAAACAAATCAGCAATTCATCAAGTAGATGGAATATCTGGCGCTACTGTTACTGCAGATGGTGTTTCTGATTTCCTTCTAGAGGATTTATTGAGGTATGAAAAAACATTAGATAAGATAAGAGATTATGGAACTATTTAATTCAGAATCAAAAAAGATTATTAGCGATCCAATAAACGTTAATAATCCAATATCTCTACAAGTTTTGGGTATTTGTTCTGCTTTAGCTGTAACAATCAGACTTGATCAGGCTATCATTATGACATTAGCTGTTATTTTTGTTTTATGTTCATCAAATGTAATTTTGTCTTTAATTAGAGAATATATACCTGCTAGAGTGAGAATTGTGATTATGTTATCTGTTATTGCTTCTTTAGTATCGGTTGTTGATGAATTATTGAAAGCATATCTATATGATATGAGTAAGCAATTGTCTGTATTTGTTGGTCTTATTATTACAAATTGTATTATTATGGGTAGAGCAGAGGCCTTTGCTTTAAAAAATAGTCCTTCAAAAGCATTTCTTGATGGTTTAGGCAATGGTTTTGGCTATGGTTTGATAATTATTATTGTTTCATTTTTTAGAGAGCTATTTGGAGCAGGTACAATAACTCTTCCGGATGGAGGGGCAGGCTACGTCCTTTGGAGTATTCCAGAGTCATGGTATGCTGCTGGATATGAAAATATAGGCTTATTGGTTTTATCTCCTGGGGCATTTATAATTTTAGGATTAGTTATTTGGGCTCAAAGAGAAATGGCTGGAATTGAGGAGGAGGCATAGTGTCTGGATTAGAGCATTATTTAAGTATTTTTACTAAAGCTGTATTCATTGAGAATATAGTATTAGCCTACTTCTTAGGCTTATGTTCATTTCTTGCAATTTCAAAAAATATTAATGCTTCAGTAGGAATTGGAATGGCAGTAGTAGTTGTTTTGACAATCACAGCGCCAATTAACTGGGTTTTATGGGAATTTCTCCTTGATAAAGGTGCACTTGTTTGGATAAGTGAAGATTTTAAGAACACTGATTTAGGTTTTTTAAAACTGATTGTATTTATCTCTGTTATCGCAGCAATGGTTCAACTAGTTGAAATGTTTATGGAGAGATTCTCCCAATCATTATATAACAATTTGGGAATTTTCCTTCCATTGATTGCTGTAAATTGTTCAATTTTAGGCGGATCATTATTTATGGTTGAAAGAGAGTATACAATATCAGAAACAGTAGTATACGGTTTTGGTTCAGGTGTAGGATTTTTTCTAGCAATAGTCGCTCTTGCATCAATTAGATATAGAATAAGATATTCTAATATTCCACCTAGACTTCAAGGGGTTGGAATGGCTATGTTATTAACCGGTTTATTATCAATGGCTTTTATGGCTTTTTCAGGGATTGATTTATAATGAGTGATATTTTATTAGGCGTAATTGTTTTTTCATCAGTCATTCTTTTCTTGGTGATTATCTTGAATGTATTAGGGGATATTTTGCTTCCACAAGGAGAAGTTACCTTGTTAATCAATGACGATGATGACAAATCAATTAAGGTGAATACTGGAGGAACAGTTCTAAATGCATTAGCTTCTCAAAATGTATATTTACCATCAGCATGTGGCGGACAAGGAACATGCGCTCAATGTAAATGTCAGGTCATTGAAGGCGGTGGAGACATTCTTCCTACAGAGGAAGCTTATATCTCAAGATCAGATCAAAAAGATAATTGGAGATTAGGTTGTCAGGTTAAGATTAGAAATGACATGAAAATTCAAGTACCGGATGAAATTTTCAGTATCAGAAAATGGGATGCCGTTGTTAAATCAAATGATAACGTAGCAACTTTTATTAAAGAATTGATTCTTGAGTTGCCTGCTGATGATCCGATACATTTTGAATCTGGTGGATATATACAGATTGATGTCCCTACTTACAAAGATTTGCAATATAAAAATTTTGAAATACAAGACTTGTATACATCTGATTGGGACAAATTTGATATTTGGCAATATACTGCTGAAAATAATGAGCCAGTTTTTAGAGCTTACTCAATGGCAAATCACCCAGCAGAAGGCAATATTATTATGTTAAATATCAGAATAGCAAGTCCACCACCAGATAATCCATCAGCTCCTCCTGGAATTGCATCATCTTATGTGTTTGACTTAAAAGAGGGAGACAAGGTAACTGTTTCAGGTCCTTATGGTGAGTTTTATATTAAAGATACTGATCGTGAAATGGTTTATATTGGCGGAGGAGCAGGTATGGCACCTCTAAGATCTCACATATTCCATTTACTTAAGACTGAAAAGTCAAAAAGAAAAATTTCATTTTGGTATGGTGCTCGTTCAGAAAAAGAAATGTTCTATGATGAAGAATTTAAAGCATTAGCTGATGAATTTGAAAATTTTACATATCATGTTGCACTTTCAGATCCATTGCCTGAAGATAATTGGAAGGGTCCAACCGGATTTATACATCAAGTAGCTCATGATATGCATCTAGAAAATCATGAAGATCCAACTGAATGTGAATATTATTTATGTGGACCTCCAATGATGATTAGTGCAGTACAAAAAATGCTATGGGACTTAGGCGTAGAAGAAGATATGATCGCTTATGATGACTTCGGCTAAAAAATTAGTATTTTTATTTTTCTTTGTAATACTTAGTTGTAATTCGTCCTCAAAAAATAATATAGATAATATTGTATCTATTTCAGGAAAGACTATGGGAACAACTTATAATATTAAATTTCTCCCAAAAAATGATAGTCCAAAGGAAATTGAAGAAAATTATTTACAAATTGAAAGAATCTTAAAAGATATCAATCTTCAAATGTCCACCTATATTGCTGATAGCGAAATTTCAACTTTTAATAGTTTAGAAAAAACCGAATGGTTTAAAATTTCCAAAGATTTTGAAACAGTGCTCAGAAAATCATTTCAATATTATAAACTATCTGATGGTTTATATGATATTACTATAATGCCGCTCGTAGATTTATGGGGATTTGGTCCAGCTGTCTTTGATAGTAAGCCATCTGAAGCAGAGATTGATAGCGTAATGACGTTTATAGGGCAAGATTTAATTGAAATTGATGAGTTAAAAATTAGAAAAAAAGATCCAAGAGTTCAAATTGATTTGAGCTCAATCGCAAAAGGGTTTGCAGTCGACAAATTGTTTAATTCTTTGAAAAATTATGATGAATTATTTATTGAAATTGGAGGAGAAATAAGAACTAAGTCAATTAATAAAGATTGGAAAATTGGAATAAATACGCCTGCTATTAACAATATTGATAATGATATTGAGCTAATTATTTCACTTAATAATTTATCAATTGCCACATCTGGCAATTATAGAAACTATTATTTTGATAAAGATAATTTTTTTCATCATGAATTAAATCCAAATACTGGATACCCTGTATTATCAAATATTAGTTCAGTATCAGTGATTTCAAGCGAGTCTTGCATGGACGCTGATGCTCTATCTACAATGCTGTATGTAGTAGATTCTAGCTTAACAAATGATATTGTAAATAATATTAATCAAGCAGAATCATTGGTTATTAAAGTGATTGAAGATGGAAGTTTTAAGAAAGAATTTTCTCAAAATTTTCCTAAAAATTAGATATTGCCTTCACATTTTTCTGGTTCGCCGCCACATATTTCACATCCGTCAGGTGAATCTCCACAAGCTTTTTTTAAAGGTTTATTCTTTAAAATCAACCCTAGGTTCATAGCCAACATTGATAAACCCAAAATAAGCAAAACTAGCAGCAAATTGTTCATTGTTGAATATAAAGGAAACTATACGATTTTAATAATTTTTTCAGTCGTTTGTATTTAAATTGTCTCCTATGGAATTATTAAATCATCCTGTCGGAATTATTTCAATAATATTGTTTATTATTGCGTACGCTTTTGTAATGACAGAAGAAGTTACTCATTTGAGAAAATCTAAACCTGTTCTTTTTGTTGCTGGAGCAATTTGGGCAATGATAGCGTGGGTTGGTGTTCAGACTGGAGATTCTTACGCAGTTAAAGAAGAAATTATGCACGCATTTGACGAGTTCAATCAATTAATGCTATTTTTATTAGTTGCAATGACTTATATCAATTCTATGTCAGAGAGAAACGTTTTTGAAAAATTGCGTTCTATTTTGCTTAGTCAAGATTTTTCATATAAAAAATTATTTTGGATTACAGGCTTTATATCTTTCTTTTTATCTCCTATTGCAGATAATCTTACAACAGCACTTACTATGTGTGCAGTAGTTCTAGCTGTTGGTAAAGGTAATAAAAATTTTACAAGTATTAGCTGTGTTAATATTGTCGTTGCTGCTAATGCTGGAGGAGCATTCAGCCCCTTTGGTGATATAACTACATTAATGGTATGGCAGGCGGGGTATGTTGAATTCACTCAATTTTTTAAATTGTTTTTACCTTCTCTTGTAAACTTTGTTGTACCATCTTTTATAATGAGTTTTTTCATTAAAGGTTCTGCGGATGATGTTGAGAATCCCCCAGTAATTTTAAAACGAGGAGCTATTGTAATTAGCGTCTTATTTTTAGTTACTATAATGATGGCAATTTCATTCAAGAATTTTTTAAATCTTCCACCAGTTTTTGGTATGATGTTTGGTTTAAGTTTATTGCAGATTTTTGGATATTATCTTAAGAGATCATATTCATCTGCAAGTAGAATTACCAGAGATGGATCTGATCAGCCTTTTGGAGTTTTCAAGCAGATTGCTCAAGCTGAATGGGATACTCTTTTATTCTTTTATGGTGTGATTATGTGCGTTGCTGGATTATCTAAAATTGGATATCTTGCCTTGTTAAATACTACATTGTACGACGGTCTTGGCTTTACTGTGGCTAATTCCTTGATGGGAATTATATCTGCATTAATTGATAATATACCTGTTATGTTCTCAGTGATTCAAATGCATGACACAACAACTATGGATTTAAACCAATGGCTTTTAATTACTTTAACAGCAGGTGTAGGCGGTAGTCTTCTTTCTATTGGTTCTGCTCCAGGCGTCGCTTTAATGGGACAGGCTAAAGGTATTTATACATTTTCTAGTCATCTTAGATGGACAGGTGTTATTTTTATTGGTTATGTGATGAGCATTCTTACTCATCTATGGCTTTCAGGAATTCTTTAATGAGAATCACTAAGGTTACTACTAGGAACGGCGATAGTGGGAAAACAAATTTAGCCAAAGGCGAACAAGTTCTAAAGTCTGATGATATAATACATGCCTTAGGAGAGATTGACGAATTAAGTAGCGTTATAGGTGTTTGTATATCGTTATCAAGCGATTCAGATATCTCAAATTTTTTGATGAAAATTCAAAATAACCTCTTTGATATTGGTGGACATATTTCTATGAATCTAAATGATAATTCTATTGTTAGTAGTGATATGATTAGCGAATTAGAAAGTAAAATAAATTTTTTAAATGAAGATCTGAATCCTTTGAAAGAGTTTATTCTCCCAAGTGGAAATCATTTTTCATCAAATTTACATATTGCTAGAGCAGTTTCAAGAAGAGCAGAGCGATCTGCTGTTAAATTGTATATCGATTCTCTAGCCAATAATCCAGTGATAATGTATCTTAACAGATTATCTGATTATTTTTTTGTTCTTTCAAGATATTATAATAAACAAAATAATATTCCTGAAAATATTTGGAAGAGGTAATTATGAATTTTTCTGAGATTCAATCAATAATTGATAAGCATAATAAAATCTTTATATCATCTCATATTAATCCTGATGGTGATAGTTTGGGTTCTGCGTATGCTATGTATAAATATTTAAGCAAACTTGGAAAAGACTGTATAATCGTAAATCATTCTCCTGTTCCCGAGGTATATAGTTTCTTGAATAAGGATAATATTTTTCAAGAACTTGATGAAGAAGCTGTATCATTTATCAAGAAAGCAGATTTGGGTTTGATATTGGATATAGGAGATTTTTACAGACTTGGTGATATAGCTTATCTAATTGAAGATAATAATATCAAAACATTAAGCATAGATCACCATGCTAAATCAGATAATGATTTATTTACATATGATTTCATTAATACTAATGCATGTTCTGTTGGAGAAATCCTTTACTCTTTTTTAAATGAGATTGATAAATCAAAAATTTCAGAAGATATTATGTTAGGAATTTATGTAGCAGTATTAACTGATACAGGTTCTTTTAGACATAGTAATACTACAGATATAAGTCATGAAATAGCAGTGCATGCTATTAAACAAGGACTAAACATTTCAAAGATATATCAAAATATTTACGAAAACTCTTCAGTGAGCAGAATGAAATTATTGGGCAATGTAATTCAAAAATTAAATTATGATTGTGGTGGAGATTTAGTTTGGTTTGCGCTGAACCATGATATGATTAAAGAGGTAAATGGTAACAATCAAGATTTTGATGGCTTTACTGATTTTTTTAGAGGAATAAAAGGAGTAGAGGTTTCTTTGATGCTTTATGATTTACAAGGTAAAGTAAGGCTCAGTTTTAGATCAAAAGGTAAATACAGAGTTAATGAAATTGCTAAAAAAATGGGTGGAGGCGGTCATCCATTCGCTGCTGCTGCCTTGGTTGAGGGTGAATTTTCAGAAGTAAAATCAACTGTCTTAAATCTGATGTCAACATATATAAATAAGTTTAATGAAGATAATAATAGCTAAAGACGCTGGGTATTGTTTTGGAGTAAGAGATGCTGTTAACAGCGCTTATGACATGAGTAAAAAATATGGTGAAGTCTATATGCTTGGCGATATTGTTCATAACGAAAGCGTGGTAGATGATTTAGCTAAAGAAGGAGTAAAAGTAGTTGAAAAACTAGATCAAATTCCTAAGGATAAACCTGTGCTTTTTAGAGCCCACGGAACAGCTAAAGATGTTTGGCAGAAAGCTGAAAAGCAAAAAATGAATATTATAGATGCTACCTGCCCATTGGTTCATGAAATTCATCATGAAGTAAAGGCGTTGCATGAAGAAGGAAGAAAAATAATTATTATTGGCGATCATGGCCACGATGAAGTAGTAGGTATTGCAAGTCAAATACCAGATCCAATAATTATTGCTTCAGTTGAAGAAGCAAAAGCATTAAGAAAAACTAAGAAAGCAGGGATAGTAAGTCAGTCAACCCAGACAATAGAGAATGTTCAAGATATTATAAATATTTTGATGACAAAAGTATTTGATTTGAGGTTTGTTAATACAATATGCTTTCCAACAAAGAGAAATCAAGAGCAGATAAAGGAGTTATCTGAACTTACAGACTTGATGATTATTATTGGCTCTTTTACAAGCGCAAATTCAAAAAGGTTAGCGGAATTGAGTAAAGAAAGAAATAAAAATACTTATCAAGTGACTTGTGCAGCAGAAATTGATTCCGCCTGGATAGCAAGTGATGTAAATTCCATAGGAATATCTGCAGGAGCTTCAACTCCAGATTGGATAATAGAGTCAGTTATTAAAAAAGTCAAAGAAATAACTAATACAGAAGAAAAGGAAACTACTCATGAGTAAAGAATCATTTAAAGTTAAAGTTGGTTTAGCAGAAATGTTAAAGGGCGGGGTAATTATGGATGTAACAAACGTTGAACAAGCTAAAATAGCTGAGGATGCAGGAGCAGTATCAGTTATGGCTCTTGAAAGAATACCTTCAGATATTAGAAAAGATGGTGGCGTTGCTAGAATGAGCAATCCTCATATGATTAAAGAAATTCAGGAGAATGTATCTATACCTGTTATGGCTAAATGTAGAATTGGACATTTCGCAGAAGCTCAAATCTTAGAAGCATTAGAAGTAGATTTTATCGACGAAAGTGAAGTGCTAACAATGGCAGATGAGTATGCACATGTAGACAAGCATCCTTTCAAGGCCCCGTTCGTTTGTGGTGCAAGAAATTTGGGAGAAGCATTAAGAAGAATTCATGAAGGTGCAGCTTTAATTAGAACTAAAGGTGAAGCTGGAAGTGGCAATATTGTAGAAGCAGTTAGACATATGAAAATGATCACTTCTCAAATTATAGAACTTCAAAATGCAGACTTATCTTTAAAAGCAGAAGAATATAGAGTTCCTGTTGAGCTGGTTGAAGAGGTAGCAAAAAATCAAAAACTTACCGTTCCTAACTTCGCTGCTGGAGGAATTGCAACTCCTGCTGATGCATCATTGATGATGCAATTAGGAGCTGAAACAGTTTTTGTAGGCTCGGGAATATTTAAGAGCGAAGATCCATCTGCAAGAGCACATGCAATTGTAAAATCAGTAACACATTACAAGAATGCAAAAGATGTATTAAGTGCTTCTTATAATCTGAAAGATGCTATGAAAGGCATTCTTATGTCTGACATACCAGAAGAAGAAAAATTTTCAAATAGAGGGGACTGATTGTGATTGGCGTCCTTGCACTTCAAGGAAATTTTGATTCTCACATAAAAGTTATTAAAAAACTTAATCTCGATTATAGGTTAGTTAATAAATCTAAAGACCTTGATTGTTTAGATGGTCTTGTTTTTCCTGGAGGAGAATCAACTACGATTACAAAGCTATTAAAAAAAAATGACAATTTAATTGATGGAATTAAAGATTTTTCAAATCACAAACCTATACTAGGCACTTGCGCTGGCATTATTTTAATGTCTAAACAAGCAAACGATAAAAGGGTTTATAATTTTGGTTTTTTAGATGTTACTATGCAAAGAAATGCTTATGGAAGACAGGTATATTCTTTTGAAGGAAAAATTTCAGTTAATTATTTAAGCTCAAGCAAAGATGTTAAAGCACTTTTTATTAGAGCGCCAAAAATAAAAGAAATTGGAAAAGATGTTGAAGTTTTTGCAACTTATGAAAATGAAATGATTGGAGTAAAGCAAGGAATGCACGTAGGAATAACATGCCATCCAGAATTATTAAATGAAACTTTGATACATAGTATTTGTTTTAATAAAAAATAGATGAAGTACATAAACAATATAAAAATACCCAATGATCTAAAAAGTGTACCTAGAGAAAAGCTGGGAAATGTATGTGATGAGTTAAGATTTCACATAACAGAAACAATAAATGAAATAGGTGGACATTTAGCACCAACTTTAGGTGCTATTGAGATTACAACTGCTGTTCATTATGTTTTTGATGCACCAAGGGATAAAATTGTATGGGATACAGGGCATCAAGCTTATGCTCACAAAATTCTTACTGGAAGATATGATAATTTTTCAACTATAAGAAAGCATCAAGGTTTAAGTGGTTTTTTAAAAAGATCAGAGAGCGAATATGATGTTTTTGGTGCTGGACACGCATCAACCTCTATTTCAGCTGCACTAGGAATAGCAGCTAGTAGAAATTTAGAAAATGATGATTTTAAAGTTATTAGTATCATAGGAGACGGCGCTCTATCAGGCGGTTTAGCATTTGAAGCAATGAATAATGCTGGAAATATAAAAAAACAACTACTTGTAATTGTTAATGATAACGATATGTCTATTAGTCCAAATGTAGGAGCATTCAGAAATTATTTAGTAAAAATTGCTACCAATAAACAATATAATGCGTTTAGAAAATGGATTTATAAAACTATAAAAAAACTACCTAAAAGTTTAAAGATAGTTGAATCTATATTAAGAAAAGCAGAGTCCAGTGCAAAAAAGTTTTTTCTTCCAACAACAGTTTTTGAAGATTTAGGTTTTAGATATTTTGGACCAATTGATGGTCATAATATTACTGAACTTGTCGAAGTATTAGAAAAAATTAAAGATCTAGATACACCAGTGGTTTTGCATGCAATTACTAAAAAGGGTAAAGGTTTGGATTATGCAGAAGATGACCCTATAAAATATCACGGTGTAAAAGAAAGAAAAAAAGATTCAAATGATAAACCTATCCATGCACCTATATATCAAAACGTTTTTGGTGAAGTAATGTGCAATCTTGCAAAAGAAAATAAAAATATTGTTGCTGTCACAGCTGCCATGAGAGAAGGTACAGGTTTAGTTAATTATTCTTCAAAATTTCCAGATAGATTTTATGATGTAGGAATAGCGGAGGGGCATGCTGTAACTTTTAGCGGTGGATTGGCAACAGAAAATAAAATCCCTGTAGTAGCAATATATTCAACTTTTTTGCAAAGAGCTTTTGACCATATTGTTCATGATATATCCTTGCAAAATCTACCTGTAATTTTTTGTCTAGACAGATCTGGTTTAGTTGGAGAAGATGGTGCTACGCATCATGGTGTATTAGATATAGCATATTTAAGATGTATTCAAAACATTATAATTTCTGCTCCAAAAGATGGAAATGAATTAAATAATTTGCTTTATACTG
>JBJKZP010000017.1:0-49598 GCA_045560235.1 Fidelibacterota bacterium
CTGGTGCTTCTTCTTTAGCTTCTTCAGCTGGTGCTTCTTCTTTAGCTTCTTCAGCTGGTGCTTCTTCTTTAGCTTCTTCAGCTGGTGCTTCTTCTTTAGCTTCTTCAGCTGGTGCTTCTTCTTTAGCTTCTTCAGCTGGTGCTTCTTCAGCAACTTTTTCTGCTGCTTTTTCTGCTTGAATTTTTTCTTTTTTGACTTGTATAGCCTTAATTCTATCTTGAATTACTTTATCTCTATCTTTTTTCCAATCAGCAACTGCTTTATTGATATCCTCTTCTGACAATCCCTGACCCATCAAATGCCATCTAAGTGCAAGCCCAGATCTTTTCATTAACTTATTTACTGGATCAGTAACTTGAGCGCCTAATTTAAGCCACTCAATAATTCTATCTTCTTTTAGATTATAATTTGATTCTTTATTTACTTCAATAGGATTGTACCAACCTACTTGCTCAATAGCAGATCCATCTCTTCTTTTTCTAGAATCAATGATAATTATTCTGTAAAAAGGTCTATTTCTTCGACCAATTCTTTTAAGTCTTATTTTTGTTGCCATAAAATTTATTTCTCTTTTTTATTATGTTAGTAAAACAGGCGTAATTTGTTTAAAACTATTGAATACTACAAATGATTTATTTTATGAAAAATCAATGGACATCAGCTTAGAAATACCTCTTTTTTCAGCTGTAACACCGTAAATACAATCGGTTGACTCCATAGTTAACTTATTATGAGTTACCATAATAAACTGAGTTGATTTACTGTAGTCTCTAATAACCTCTGTAAATTTTCTAATATTTATGTCATCAAGTGGAGCATCAATTTCATCTAAAATACAAAATGGGCTTGGCTTATATTGATAAATTGAAAAAAGTAGTGCAATAGCAGTTAAAGACTTCTCTCCTGCTGATAACATCTTTAAAGAGCTATTTCTTTTACCAGGAGGTTGAGCAAAAATATTTATTTCAGAATTTAAAGGATCTTCAGAATCAGACAACTCGATACTTCCTTTTCCTCCATTAAAGAAAACAGTAAACATGTTTTCAAAATTTTCTTTTACCTGATTAAAAGTATCAAAAAATTGTTCTTGAGCAACGTTATCAATCTTTTTAATAGCTTCTTTAAGATTCCTTTCTGCTTCAATAAGATCTCCTTTTTGATCTACTAATACTTTTAATCTTTTACTCTTTTCTTCATATTCATCTTTAACAGCCCAATTAATAGGACCAATTGATTCAATACTTCTCTTTACCTTTTCTATCTTGTAAGCCATATCAGAAATATGATAATTTTTGGGAGTTGTAAACTTTATCCCTCTACCATATTTTTCAACTAAATTTTGTGCTATTTGAGATTTTTTTAACTTTGATTCTGCAATTTTCATTTCAGCGTCTTTAATCTCGTAAAACAAATCATCCTTATTAAAATTCTCTGAATCTAATTTTGCTCTAATTGATTCCATTTTTACAAAAGCTTGATTAACATCATTTTCTTTATTTTCTAATTCAAATTTATTTTTATTTATTTTTTCTTGAATTTTTTTTATTGATTGATCCATTTTTACAAAATCAAATTCTTTTTCTTTCTTAAAAGAGTCTATTTTGATTTTATATTCTTCTATACTTGCTTTAAGATTTTCATATTTTTTATCTGATTCAATAACTGTATAATTTTTATTTTTAAATTTCTTCTTACTTTCATTTGATAAATTTTTCATGACATCATCATTCGAAACAATTTGTATATAATCTTTATCAAATTTATTTAATTCTGAAATTTTCTTTTGAAGTTCGTTCTCCAATAAACCCACTCCTTTGGAAGATTCTTGATTTTTTTGTTGAATTTCAGCTAATAGCTCTTCTGTTAACTGATCTAGCTTAACTTTCATTTTGGAGAGCGAGTCTTTTTCATTTAGATACTGTTCTCTTGCATTATCGAACTCTAAACTTTCTACTTTTTTCTTTGAGCTATTTTTTTTCAAAAGCTTATTCTTTTCCTTTAAAACCTCTTCAAGCGGATTTATTATTTTTTCTAATTCGATTATTCTAGAAGAAGCTAAATCAATTTCTATAATTTTTAATTCTTTTGTTAATTTTTCATGTCTTTTGAACCTTTTAAGCTGCAAGTCCAAAGCTTTAACCTGAAATTCAATCTCAATTATAATATCATCAATTCTTTCTAAATCTCTAGAATTCAAATCAAATTTCTTCAATGCTGACCTTCTTTTAGCTTTGTACTTATTTACTCCGGCTGCCTCTTCAAACATTTGCGTTCTACTATTATCTTTATCAGATAATATTTGTTCAATCATATTTAACTCAATCACTGAATATGCATCTGAGGTGAGGCCAGTATCTACAAAAAGATTAGAAATATCTTTTAATCTACAATTATTTCTATTTATAAAATATTCGCTTTCTCCAGATCTATAAAGTCTTCTGCCAATTTCTACTTCCTTATACTCAACTGGAAGCAAACCTTTGTTGTTTTCGATTGTTAGAAATACTTCACAAAGACCAAGCGGCTTTACATTTGAAGCTCCATTAAAAATAACATCTTCCATTTTTGAACTTCTTAATCTTGATGTTTTCTGCTCACCCAACACCCATCGAATTGCATCAACAATATTTGTTTTACCGCAACCGTTTGGCCCAACGATTCCAGTGATTCCACTATCAAAAATAACTGTTTCTTTTTTTGCAAAAGACTTAAAACCAAATAATTCTAATTTTGAAATATGCATAGTTTATCCTGGAGGCCAATTTAACAATCTTCCACCAATTAAATGCAAATGAATATGGTAAACTGTTTGCCCTCCGTCATTATTGCAATTAAAAATTGCTCTATAACCAGATTCATCAATATTTAATTTTTTTGCCATTTGTTTTGCAATCTGAAATAGTTTCCCAATTAAATTAGCATCTTCGCTTGTTAAATCATTCAATGTTGGAATTCTTTTTTTAGGAATTATCAAGAGATGGACAGGAGCGGTTGGATTTATATCATCAATAACTATTACATCCTCATCTTCAAAATGTATATTAGCAGGAATTTCTCTTAAAATAATTTTTTCAAAAATTGTCTTATTCATTATTTGTAATCAACTCATTTATGATTGCTATTAGTGAAACTATAGCAGTTTCAGTCCTTAATATAGTTCCACCTAAATTAACTTGAATAAAGTTTTTTTTATTTAAAAAAAATTTTTCGTCATCAGTAAAATCACCTTCTGGTCCAATAATTAAATTAATTTTAGAAGAATTATTATTTGATTTAAAAATTGAATCTTTTTGCTTCGTTAATGTTTCTTTGGCATCAATAATGCATGCAATGTTTATAGCGGAATCATCGTACCATGTATATAAATCTTTGATATTATTTAACTTCGGGAATATTGATCTCATACTCTGCTTACATGATGTTTGAATTAAATATTCAAGCTTTTTATTGTTAATTGATACTTTTACAGATCTATCAAATTTAATTGGTGTTATTTCATCTACGCCTAACTCTACTGATTTTTCAATAGCAAGCTTGAATTTATTATTTTTAATCAGCGGCAGACCAAGATGAATGTGAAAATGTTTATTACTAGAAAATTCTTCGATTGAAAGTATTTTTCCTTTAACAGTTTTTTTACTAATAAGCTCTATCAAACCATGATAGATGTTACCTTTTCCATCAGTTAAAGTGATATTGGAACCTTCTCTAAGCTTGAGAACAGAAATTATATGATGAGACTCTTTTTCATCAAGAGTAAATGAAGAGTCATTAATATTTTGTGAATCAATAAATGAAAAATTACTCACGATTAATCTGATATTTAAGGTACAAAAACGCTCCTCCAAAATCTTTTTTGGAATGAATTTGTTTTTCTACTGTTAGATGATCATATCCAAGCCCTAAAGAAAGATTATTACCAGAAGACTGGGAAAAACTTACTCCAAAACTGAAAGAGCCTCCAAGATTAGTTTGGGATTCAGTGCTTCGCCATTTTTTTGAAAAACTTGAAATAGTCTCATCCCCATCAACAGCGATAAAAGGGCCAATTGAAAAAGCTAGGTAAGGACGAAAATTATTAGCAATTCTTCCTTCGAATAAATAATAGTTTGTTCGAAAAAATAATGGAAACAATAAGATATCTTTTTCTCCAGAAACTGTATACTGATTAAAGTAAGGATCGTATGTTGGAAATTCATCATTTCTAATATCATATAATCTGAAATCAGTACCGATAGAAAGATTTGAACGAATAAATGATTCAAATTCATAGCCAAAACCATAGCCATTATTTGCAAAAATAAAATTCAAATTTTGAATTTTATCTTGAGCATTTATAGAGCCCGCAATAGTTAAGACAAAAATAAAACTATAAATCTTATTCATTATCTTCAAACTCTGCATCTTTTATTTTTTTAAAATCAATTTTGGTATCTTTTTTCATAATTACCTTATCATTATTTTTAGAAGAAAACCTATAAATCAACCATATCACTACTAATGCTATTATTATTTTTATTATCATGATGGATTAAAGTATTTTATTCCCTGATGGGGTTGATGTATTTCATTTAATAAATTGTCAAAATCTTCAGAGTTTCCAACAAAATCAATATTATTTGTATTTATAATAAGCAATGGTCCTTCTTCGTAGTTGACAAAAAATTCTTGATAACGCTCATTAACCTGGTTTATATAGTCTTGAGTAACATGCTTCTCAAAATCTCTACCTCTTTTTTTAATATTTTGCATTAAACGAGGCGTATCTGCTTGCAAATAAACAACTAAATCAGGTTTTACTATATCTTTTTCAAGTATGTCAGCTACATGTGAGTACAATTTGAACTCAGCCTCTGAATTAAGAGTAAAATCAGCAAACAATCTGTCTTTTTCAAACATATAGTCTGTAACAACACCTTTTTGCAATAGATTTAATTGTCTAATATCTTTTTGTTGTTGCTGATATCTCTGTAACAAGAAAAATACCTGGGTTTGAAAAGCATTAGATTCTGGATCATCATAAAAATCTTTTAAGAACGGATTTTCTTCAAACTTTTCGAAAACTTTTCGTGCGTTTAATTTATCCGCAATTCTTTCAGCTAAACTTGTCTTTCCAACGCCTATTGGACCTTCAATTGCAATATATGTATCTAACTCTTTCATGCTTTCTTATCAATGATGTATTTTTTAACTACTGAAGTATCAGGACACTTTTTAAGTAAATCAACAATTTTAATGTTCGTTTTTGGAAAAATTTCATTTGGTACTAGTTCCGCAAGAGGTACCAAGACAAATTTTCTATATAAAGATCCAGGATGAGGAATTTGCAATTCACTCGTTTCAATAAAACTATTCTTAAAGATTATAATATCTATATCAATTGTTCTTGGCTGATTTTTTTTTCTTTTTTCCTCTCTTCCAAGCATTTTTTCAATCTCTTGAATCCTATCTAATAACTGAAATGGTGAAAAAATAGTGTCATGCTCCAGAATAATATTTAAAAAGGATGGTTGATTTTCATTAAATAAAGGTTCAGTCGAATAAAAGGATGAGGTTTTAATATTTGTTATTTCAACAGATGATCCAAGCATAGCTATGCAAGATGCAATATTTGATTCTTTATCACCAAGATTAGACCCAATAGATAAGTATACTTTATTCATATTGTTATTTTACAAACAAAAAACCCTCAATATAGAGGGTTTTTTGTATTTATTTAAGTATTCTATAAGTCTAAACTACATCATGCCGCCCATGCCGCCCATGCCGCCCATGCCCATATCAGGTGCACCTCCAGGCATTGGTGAGTGGTTATGCTCTTCAGGCTGTTCAGTGATTGCTGCTTCCGTAGTTAGCAACAAACCTGAAATAGATGCAGCGTTTTCCACTGCAACTCTAGAAACTTTAGCAGGATCAATAATCCCAGCTTTGAACATGTTTACATACTCATCGTTTCTAGCATCATATCCGAAGTCATTTTTTCCTTCAAGAACTTTCTGAACTACAATAGAGGCTTCAACTCCAGCATTAGAACAAATCTGTCTGATTGGACCTTCTAAAGCTCTTTGCATGATATCAACACCTACTTGTTCAGCTGGTGATGCTTTTACTTTTGACAAATCTAGACTTGCTCTAAGAAGTGCTACTCCACCGCCAGGAACAATACCTTCTTCAACTGCTGCTCTTGTAGCATGCAATGCATCATCAACTCTAGCTTTCTTTTCTTTCATTTCAACTTCTGTTGCAGCTCCAACATTTAATACTGCAACTCCGCCAGAAAGTTTAGCCAATCTTTCTTGCATTTTTTCTTTGTCGTAATCTGAAGAAGATTTCTCAATTTGAACTTTAATTTCATTTACTCTGGCGTCTATTGCAGATTTATCTCCACTTCCATCAACAATAGTTGTATTATCTTTGTCGCTTACAACTTTTTTACATGTTCCAAGATAATCAAGTGTTGCACTTTCTAATTTATAACCCTGCTCTTCTGATATGACAGTCGCACCGGTAAGAATAGCAATATCTTCCAACATAGCTTTTCTTCTATCTCCAAATCCTGGAGCTTTTACAGCAAGCACCTTAAAAGTACCTCTTAATTTATTTACAACAAGCGTTGCTAGAGCCTCTCCCTCAATGTCTTCTGCAATAATTAAGATTGGTTTTCCAGCTTGAACAACTTTTTCAAGCAAAGGAAGTAAGTCTTTCATATTGCTTATTTTTTTATCATGAACCAATACAAATGGATCATCTAAATCAGCTTCCATTGAATCTGAATTTGTTACAAAATAAGGAGATAAGTATCCTCTGTCAAATTGCATACCTTCAACAAATTCAAGGTAAGTTTCTGCAGTTTTTGACTCTTCAACAGTAATTACTCCATCTTTGCCAACTTTGTCCATAGCTTCAGCAATTTTAGATCCAATTTCGTTATCATCGTTTGCTGAAATCGTTGCTACCTGCGCTATCTGCTTTGAGTCTGGTATATCCTTAGAAAATTTTGATATTGATTCAACAACACTATTCTTTGCTAAATCTATACCTTTTTTAATTTCCATCGGATTAGCTCCTGCAGTAACGTTTTTTAAGCCTTCTGCAATAATAGATTGAGCTAGAACAGTAGCTGTTGTTGTGCCGTCACCAGCAACATCTGATGTTTTTGATGCAACTTCTCTAACCATTTGAGCGCCAACATTCTCTAGTTGATTATCTAAATCAATCTCTTTAGCAACTGAGACACCATCTTTTGTTACTAATGGTGATCCAAATTTTCTTTCAATAACAACATTTCTTCCCTTAGGTCCTAATGTAACTCTAACAGCGTTTGCAAGCTTATCTACGCCTTTCTTAAGCGAACTTCTTGCTTCTGTATCATATGCGATATCTTTAGCCATTTTTTCTCCTCCTTATAAAATTGCCAGAATATCATTTTCTCTCATGATAAGCAAATCTTTGCCCTCATAAGTGATTTCTGTGCCTGAATATTTACTATATAGTACAACATCACCCTTTTTTACATTCATTGGTATAAGTGTGCAACTATCTTTTGAACAATCCATCTTTCCTGGACCGACTACAAGAACTGTACCTTGTTGAGGCTTTTCTTGAGCAGTATCAGGTAAAATAATACCGCTGGCTGTTGTTTCGTCCGCAGCCATTGCTTCAATAACGACCCTATCTTCGAGTGGTTTAATTTTTAAAGACATTTTTTTATCCTTTTTTATGTTAATTAACTACTTAATGTTATAATTGCAAAAAACGTGCCAAATGCAAAATCTTAAGATTTCTGACATATTTGTATGCAAAAATGGCATTTTATTTCATTTTTAGTACGGTAATCTTATAGTTTAGTGACAAAAATATCAATTGAAATATAAATTATCTTCCAGTACTTCCAAAACCGCCTTCTCCGCGACTCGAATCAGACAAATTATCAACTAATTCAAATTCAATTGGTGAACTATCAACTGCAACTAATTGAAAATATCTTTCTCCTCTTTTTATATGATAATCTTTATCATAAATATTATCAACCATTCCAATAAGCTCTCCTCGATATCCACCATCAATTAATCCAATTGAATTTGCTAATCTTAATGGAGTTTTAGAGATGCTTGACCTTGGAAATAAATAGTAAGCTTTATTGTCTAAATTTTCACAAGCGATTTGCAGAGGAATAGGTTGAGTGCTTCTCGCAGGAATAATTTGATCTTCAACAACAAATAAATCTAATCCAGCGTCACCAGAATGAAAATGTGAATGATTTTCGTATAACTCTTTAGATCTATCGTTAAATGCTTTAATTCTTAATTTCATTTTTATGAATTAAGGTTCTTATTGGATAAGGAATATCAATTTTTTCTTCTCTAAATCTTTTATGTAATTTTTTTATATAACTATTAAGAATAGTGTTATGATCACCAAAATTCTTTCCTTGGAAATAAATAAAGAAATTTATGCTTGAGTCTGCAAATTCTCTGAATCTAATTGCAGGTTTATAAGACTTGCTAATACAATCAAGATTCTCATATAAATCATTTGCTACCTCCAAGGCAACTCTTTCAACATGATCAAGATCGCTATCATATGAAACACCAATTTGAATTGGAACTCTAAATGCGGAATCCATTGATGAAAAATTCTTTGAAATAGAGCCAGATAATACAGAATTTGGAATGGAAATAATATTATTTGCTCTTTCTCTAATAGTTGTATATCTCCAACCGACATTTTCAACATATCCTTGATAACCATTATCAAGCTGAACATAATCGCCTTCTTGCATTGTTTTGCTCAAAAGTATATTAATACCTCCAAATAAATCAGATAAAGTATCTTTTAGCGCTAATGAGACAGCTAATCCACCCACTCCTAATGCTGTAATTAACGGAGTGATTGATATCCCAAAAGATTGAAGAATAAATAAAATACCTAAAGAAAAAATAGCAAAATTGGTTAATCCTTTAAAGATACCAGTTGATGGGAGAGATTTATTTGTCTTTGACCATATATCAAGCAATCCAAGAATAATTTTAGATGCTGTAAAACTTATAGAAATAATCAAAAAAGCAGAAATAATTTTCTGATACAAATCTTCAGGACCGGGTAAACTAGCATTGCCTATTGCAATCGTGGAAAAAGCTAAAAAGAACCAAAACACTATTACAGAATCGATTGCATTAATAATAACGTCATCACTTTCCCAATCATTTTTTAATGAAAGAGATTTTAGCCTAGATACTAAAAATTTCTTAAAAATTGATCCTAGGACAAGACCCATAGCAATTGTAGCTAATGGCTCAATCCAAATTAACATCTGTTGCGGAATATAGTTTTCTAACCCCATCAAAGGACTTTACACATAAATGTTTAATTGGTCAAGCAATGTAAGTTAATTTTTTGGGTCAATCCAATCGTCATTATCTTTGATCAGATAAATAAGTTCATCCACTGCATTTTTACTTGGAATATTTCTTTTAACTAATTCTTTACCTTTATACAATGAAATTAAACCATCGCCAGAACCAACATAGCCATAGTCAGCATCAGCCATTTCTCCTGGACCATTCACTATGCATCCCATTACAGAAATTTTTAAACCTTTTAAATGATTAGTATATTTCTTAACAAGTGCGGTTGTATCTTGAAGGTCAAACTTTGTTCTTCCACATGAGGGGCACGATATGTAATCTGTTTTAAAAATTCTGGTTCTTGTATTTTGCAAAATAAGGAAGGCGAGTTCATTTATTTTATCATCAAATTTTTTAGCTTCAATCCAAACACCATTTCCCATCCCCTCCAATAATAATGAACCTAAATCAATTGAAGCATCTATTGCAATCTGCTCAAAATCTGAACTACTGTAATTTCCTTTTAAAATAATTGGTATTTTAACTCCTTTCTGTTCCAAAAAGTTGAATGCATTTAAAAAATTATGTCTATTGCATTGATCAATGTTTAATACTAAAACAATATTATTTGAAAAAGTCTGTATAATAGTATTCGTTATTTTTCTAATATCGAATTCAATAAAATTTAGAATATTTGAAATATTATTAGACTTTCTAAAATCTTTAAGAGAAGAAAAGTAGGGGAAAACATTTTTTAGTTGATTTTTACTCAACTCTTTATCGCTGATAATATATTTTTTTGATTTATCTAAATTGCTTAAATCTTTTACAAAAATAAAGTCAGCATAGTTACCTTCAAAACTATTTGAATTTGATGAGATTACCATAGGAGGATTTTTTCCTCCAACGCCACCTGTTAATAGCGTCTCTCTTTTTGAAAATGAAAAAGCTCTTTTGTTTATATTTTGAACTCTAGTCTTTTCTGAGATACTATTAATTTTATTAATAATCTTTTCGGCTGCAGGTATTTCAAATTCGGGATCTTCAGTTAATGATACCCTAATTGTGTCCCCAATGCCTTCTGATAATAATGTTCCGATACCTAACGCAGATTTTATTCTTCCATCAAGACCATCTCCTGCTTCAGTAACTCCTAAATGCAAGGGGTAATGCATGTTTTCATTTTCCATCGATTTAACTAGTAATCTATAAGCATGTATCATAACAATTGGATTACTTGATTTCATAGAAAGGACAATTTGATTATAGTGATTATCCTGGCAGATTCTTAAAAACTCCATAGCTGACTCAACCATTCCAATCGGAGTGTCTCCGAACCTATTCATAATTCTGTCTGATAAAGAACCATGATTAGTGCCTATTCTCATTGCAACGTTATTTTTTTTACAAGAATTAATCAAAGGAATAAATTTTTCTTTAATTTTTTCAACCTCATCCTGATAAGATTTGTCGTCATACTCCTTTATTTCAAATTTTTTCTTATCAACATAATTTCCAGGATTAATTCTAACTTTTTCAACAATAGTTGATGCCACAAGAGCAGCATTGGGGGTAAAATGAATATCTGCTACTAAAGGGGTATTATACCCCTTATCCAGCAAAGATTTTTTAATGTTAAGTAAATTTTTTGCTTCATTAATATTTGGAGCAGTAAATCGGACTAATTTTCCACCAGCTTCAATAATTCTAATTGCTTCTTCAACGCTTTTAACTGTGTCCATTGTTGAAGCAGTAGTCATAGATTGGGTTTTAATGCTATGATCGCTTCCTATAGATATATTCCCAATCTTAACACTTAAGGTCTTTCTTCTCATATTATCTAACTTTGAAAGTAGTCAAAGACATTAGAGCAAATAATATTCCAATTATCCAAAACCTTGTAACAACTCTGGATTCTGGCCAACCTTTTAATTCAAAATGATGGTGAATTGGTGCCATGAGAAAGAATTTTTTACCCACTCCGTATTTATTTTTAGTAAATCTAAAATAAAACACCTGAATTATTACTGATAAAGTTTCTACAACAAAAACTCCTCCTACAATAAGCAATAATACTTCTTTTTTGAGAAGTATCGCTAAAGTGCCTAAAGCAGCACCTGTTGATAGTGACCCTACATCTCCCATGAAAATTTCTGCTGGCTTAGCATTGAACCATAAAAAACCTAGACATCCACCAAAAAATGCTGTAGCAAAAATTGTTAATTCGCTAGCCAAAGGTAAATAAGCGATATAGAGATAGTCAGTAAAATCAACTCTACCAGAAATATAGGAAATAACTCCAAAAACACTTACAGAAATTGCCAATAAACCAGATGCTAAGCCATCAAGGCCGTCAGTAAGATTAACTGCATTAGAAGTTGCGGCAACAACTAGAATAACAAAGATAGCATAAATGATTGGATAGAAAAAATTGATAGAAATATTTTTTAAGAATGGAACAAAAGTTGAAAGTGTATAATCTCCATAAATATTTGAGCTAATAAGTAAATATGAAATAAAAATTCCTAATACGGTTTGAGCTAGAAGCTTATACCTTCCACTTAGCCCATCTTTTCTTTTTTTTACAACTTTTAAATAATCATCATAAAAACCAACAACACCCATCCAAACCATTGACAGACAAACTATTTGAATAAACAAATTATTTAGGTCAGCTAAAAGAATAGTTGGAATAATTGTTGATAGAATTATTAACACACCCCCCATTGTTGGTGTTCCCTGTTTTTTTTTATGAGATTCTGGACCATGATCTCTTATCGATTCACCAATTTGTAAATTGGTTAATTTTTTAACAATGAAGGGTCCAAAAATGAAGCTAATTAATAATGCTAGAATTGCACTTGCTCCCGCTCTAAAAGTGATATATTCAAATAAATTTAGGAAACCAAAATAATCTCTTAGCGGTATTAATAATTCATTTAGCATATTTTAACTCATTTATTATTTCATCAAGATGCATACTTCTAGAGCCTTTAAATAAAATAATATCTCCATCAACTAAAAACTCATTTAACTTCTTAATTAAAGAAAAATTATCATTGAAATGTAAGCTTAAAGAAAAGTTATTACTATTAGATTGTGCATTTCTAGATAAGTTACCAACAGTAAATAAAATATCAGCTTTACCAATAGCATACTTTCCAATTTCAGTATGAAAATTTTCTTTACTAGAACCAAGTTCTTTCATATCACCAAAAACAAATAGCTTTCTTCCAGTTTCAAAAGAATCTAAATAGTCTAATGCAGCTTTTACCGATTCAGGATTAGCGTTATAAGAATCATCTATAAGCTTAATATTCTTTCCTAATAATATAATATCTCCTCTTCCTGAAGGCATTTCAAAGCCTACTAAAGTTTTTTCTAAATAATCAGCTGTAGCATCAAACTGAAGTAAATCTTTAAAAATTTCGCTAGCAATATGACAAGAGATTTCTAAATTTTTATTAAAAACTTTACTTTTATTTCTTTTAAAATCAATGCTTAAAGGGTTCGGAATGCTTTCGTTAAAATTGTATTTCTTTTTAGAATGCAAAAAAATAGATTCTTTTTCTTTTTCAATATTTTTATATGAACCAAACCCCTCAAGATGAGCTTCCGAAATACTGGTAACGACAGCATAGTCAGGCTTCACCATTGAAGATAAATATTCAATATCTCCTACTTTATTGGCACCCAATTCAAGTACATAAATATCTGAATCTAGAGAAAAAGAAAAAATTGAAAGCGGAACACTAATAGATGTATTGTAATTCCCGAGTGTTTTCTCAACTTTGAATTTTGATTGTAGTATATGGAAAATTAAATCTTTGGTTGTTGTCTTTCCATTTGAACCTGTTATTCCAACAATCTTACCATTAAAATTTTTAAGCCACCTAACACAAAAATCTTTCATAAATAGCTGAGTATCATTAATAAAAATATGATTTGGCTTGTTACTTGGAATTGATGTTAATGCATAACTTGCACCATTACTAAATGCATCATCAATAAATTTATTTCCATCAATATTTTTTCCATTCAAGGCAATAAAAATATCATTTTTTTTAATATTTCTACTATCAATAGAAATTCCATTTATAGGAATGTCAAAAGGTCGATTAAAATAGTCTTTAAAAATTTCTAAGAAGAATTCTTTTTCTTTGATATTAATTCGCATAGAATTGTTTAATAATCTCCTTGTCTGAGTAAAAATATTTAACGCCTTTTATCTCTTGATACTCTTCATTTCCTTTTCCAAAAATAATCAATATTTCATCAGGTTTTAAATTTGATAAAGCAACTTTAAGCGCTTCTTCTCTATCATCAAAACAATGATAATTATTACTAGAAAAACCTTTAATTACATCTGAATTAATTCTATCGATATTTTCAAATCTAGGATTATCTGGCGCTAGATAGCATTCGGAGGAATATTCTTCTACAGCCTTTGCCATTTTTGATCTTTTTGAATGATCCCTTCCTCCTCCCGCCCCAAATAATACTTTGATTGGGAGTTTGTAATTTTCTCTTACTGCTTTTAATACTTTTAAATACGCATCAGGAGTATGACCATAATCTAGCATGATTTTAAAATCTCCAGAAACTTTTAGTAACTGCATTCTACCATCTATTGAAGAACATGTTTTAATACCTTTTTCAATAATATTTTCTGAAATATTTAATTCATTAGAAATTGCAGCAGCAAGAATAATATTTTCTAGATTAAAACCTCCTATTAGAGACGATTCAATATTAATTTTTTTACTTTCAAAAATCATAGATGCTTTAATACCATCGACATCAAGCTCCACATTACTGCAAAAATATTTAGCATTCTTATCTTTTAACGAAACTTGATTTATAAATGGTTTTAGGTAAGAAATTTTTTGACCATATTCACTATCAACCAGAACAACAGACGATCCATTTTTTTTATTAAAATTGAAGAGTTTTAACTTTTCTTTAAAATATTGCTCAATTGTTTGGTGATAATCTAGGTGGTCTAAGCTTAGATTCGTGAATGCTGTGATATCAAATTCTAGACCTTTAATTCTTTTTTGAGCTAATGCATGAGATGAAACTTCTAGAATTGCGTATTCAAATTCATTTTTGATCGCATAATGTAATATTTTAAATAATTCAAAAATATTAGGAGTAGTCATATTTGTATTTAATTTCTTTATTTTTGGATTCAATCCAAGAGTGCCAACTTGAATAACTTTTTTATTAGCTGCTTCTAAAATGCTTTTTAAAATAAGCGTAGTTGATGTTTTTCCGTTAGTACCTGTAACTCCTATTAGTTTAATTTTTTTTTGAGGAAAACTATAAAAATTTGAACACACCTTTGCTGCAGCATCATGAATATTACCGACTTTAACAATATTTTTATTTTCCTTTATATAATTAGAGTCGGTTATTGCTAATATTGCACCATTTTGAAAGGCTTCATCAATAAAATTATTTCCATCAAATTTTTGACCTTGAAATGCAAAAAAAATAAACCCATCTTTTACCTCTGAAGAATTATCAGTTAACCCTCTTACAATGCGTCCACTAATGGAATCATTAATCGATAATACGCCTTTTAAAACTTTATCTATCTCTATCATAAATTGTATTAATTTCTGTATGGCTCAATGTTGGGGGCGTATGTAAATATCTAATATAATCATCGGTCGCTCTTTGATCCCAAGGATCTTTAAAATAATTGTCGATGTCCATAAATCCTTTTCTTGAATTATAATAAGAAAATTTTTCAGGCGATGAATTGAAAAAACCGCTAGAGTATATATCGCTATTTTTTGTCATATATGTACTTGCATCTATCCATTTAGATAAATTATAATTAATGTAAATTGAAGAATAGTTGCTAATTGGTAATAAAAATCCTGAATTATTTTTTTTATCATATTTTGGAGCCTTGATTTGAATTAATTCACTGATTACACTTAAATGAAAATATTTTTCAAAAATTTCATTTTCACCTTCACTAAGAATCAACTTTAAATCAAAATTTTTAAAATCTTCATTGCTCAAAAAATCAAAAGTTGGAGAATAATCATTTTTTTCATTTTGAGAATAAATAATTCCAATAAATAAAAAAATTATAAAATACTTAATCATCTAAATTTACTTTCATTCTATTCTTCTTTATCATTGATCTTCTTTTTTTTCCTTCAACTCTTTTAACTCGAGAACTCCATGAAGGTTTCGTAGGAATTCTTTTTGCTTGTATTTTAATATCACTGAAAAGTTTTTCTAACCTATTTACAGCATCATCTTTATTTTTTTTCTGAGATTTAAATGATTGCGCCATTATTGTCAAGAATCCATTTTTTGAAATTCTTTTCTTATAGCTTTCAACAAATCTCTGTTTCAACTCTTCTGGAATGTCAGATTCCATGACATTATACTTAAGTTGAACAGCAGTTGAAACCTTGTTGACATGCTGCCCGCCAGGACCGCTTGATCTTACGTAAGAAAAATGTAGCTCTGATTCTTTAATTTTTATCATTAAAATCTTTTATAAAATTTAGTGATTTTTTATGAATAATTTTACAAAACATCGTATAGAGATTTTTGGCATGAATGGATGTCATGATGCTATCAAATCATCCTTAATTCATGTAAACCAAATAATAATTGAAAGAAACTCCCCAGCTGACAATAATAATAAAATGCAAGTGGCTTTAGAATCAATATCTTCAAATTTGATTCAAAAAGTTGATTCTGAAAGCTTTAAAAAATATATAGATAGTAATAGATCTCAAGGAATTTTTATTAAGGCTCAAGCAAAAACTTTCACTGAACTTCCAATGATTGACAAAGAAGATGCATGCTACGTTGTTTTGGATCAAGTCCAAGACCCTCACAATCTTGGTCAAATTCTAAGAATTTGCGCAGGAGGCGGTATTGATGGTGTAGTGATAACTGATCGTAATAGCGTTTCAATGACTAGCGCTGTTGCTCAAGTTAGTCAGGGTGGATTTTCTAAAGTCCCTCTTTATGCAATTACAAATATCAACCGTGCAATAAACCACTTTAAGGAAAATGATTTTTGGATTACCAGCTTTGAGAATAATATTGAAGCTAAAGACTGGTATACTATTGACCTAAGGGGAAGATCTGTATTGATTTTTGGTGGAGAAGGCAATGGTGTCAGCAAGCAAGTGTTAAAAAATTCTGATTTTTTAGCTACAATACCAATGTCACATCAAATGAATTCTTTAAATGTTGCTACAGCAGTAAGTGCTATAGTTTTCGAAAGATTAAGACAAGTTCTTAGCTAAACAAAACTTATGCTTCTTTAGCAAAGTCTTCGGTAGCTTTCCAAACTCTCCAAATGTTTTTGTAGCAAATTTTTTCAATATCTTCCTCTGAATATCCTCTTTTCAAAAGATGATAAATTAAATTTGGAAAAGTAGAGGCATCCTTAAGTCCATAAGGAAGAGTATCTCCTACTCCATCGTAGTCTGAGCCAAAAGCAACATGATCGATACCAACTAAATTAACTACATGATCAAAATGATCAGCTACATCAGTAACATCGCAAAATACAGGATTGTCCAAGGCAACTTGCTTAGCATAATCCTTAACCTTAGAATCATCGCTTTCTAAATTATTTTCTTTTGCAAATTGAGCTACAACATCAGAGTTTCTTTTTCGCTTATCTTGAGATTCTTGAGTTACAAAACTTGAGCCAAAATTGATTTGTATAACTCCGCCGTTTTCAGCTAATCTTTTTATCATTTCGTCGCTCATATTTCTTTCGAACCCAGGAGTAAAATGTCTTGCTGATGAATGTGAAGCAATTGCAGGTACTTGTGTTACATCCATTACTTGATAAAAGGCTTCATCTGATACGTGAGAAATGTCTACCATAATACCAACTCTATTCATCTCTATTACAACTTCTTTACCAAATTCACTTAACCCATTATGTGTTCTTTCTCCTAAATTGTAAGATGAATCGCAAATATCATTATCTTCAGAATGAGTTAAAGTAATATAGCTAATACCTTTTTTGTGAAAAAACTCAACATTAGACAAATCCCCTTCAAGAGGAGCTCCATTCTCCATTCCCATAGGTAAAGCTATTTTTCCTTCTGAAAATATTCTTTCAACATCGCTAACATTCTTCGCAATTTCAAATTTTTCAGGATGATCGATTGTAATTCTTTCAACATAGCTCATCAATTCAAGCGCTTTTTCTTTAGCTCCTCCTGTTACTTGGTACGTTGCAGGTACATATATAGACATAAATGGTGCATCTAATCCACCTTCTTTTGAACGAATATAATCAAAATCTCCACCAGGAGTACGAACAGATATATCTTCATAGCCCCCTTTGTGCAAACGCCATGGAAGATCAATATGTCCATCTGTTATGATAAATTTTTGAGCTAATTCATTTGCTTTTTTCATAAGCTGATCATCATTGCTAGCGCAATTTGAGATAATTAAGGTTGATAAAATGACTAAAAAATATTTGAATAATTTCATGTTTAATATCCTTGTTCATTTGGAGGTTAGTAGCGGGAGTAGGATTTGAACCTACGACCTCCGGGTTATGAGCCCGACGAGCTACCAAGCTGCTCCATCCCGCGATCTACTCGAATAATAAGTATAAAAAGAAAAAGTCGGAACCTTTTTTTGAAAAAGTCATTAGTATTATGAGGAGTAAATTAAAGTTTAAAATTACCTCTTAATTCCTTTCTCTTACCCTTGGTTAGGTTTTAGTTTGCTCCTCTTTTTTTATCTTTTTTTCCTTATATTTTGTTATGAATGATGTAATAGATGCTTTAGTAGTATTCGTTGGATTAGTTTTATTTTATTGGATTATGAATACCATAGCACCATCTCATGCTAATCGGCCCGGTCAAATTTTATTTTCTGGAAAAGCACCAGTAATATATGTCTTTATTCTTCTAATTAATATTGGTGCCTTTCTATTATTCTTTTGGTTTTTATTCGAAATCTTCTTCAACCAATAATCGTTGCTAACAACATATTAACAACGATCTGACTTAATAGATTCTTTTTGGACGAATTCCAATTGCAGTTACTAACACATACGATGTAGAATTAATAGTGTTTGCGATTTCATTGACATCAATAGATCCATGTTCATTGGATCCAAAGATTAAGACTTCATCTCCATATTGAATGTCCGATGAACCCACATCAATCATTAACTGATCCATACAAATTCTTCCCGTAATCTTGAAATTCTGATTTTTAAACTTTACAAAACCGTCAATATACCACGGACGTGGTACTCCATCTGCAAAACCAGCTTGTACAACAGCTATTCGAGTATCTGATTTGGTTTTATAGACCCCACCATAGCTAATTTGAGTACCTGCTTTAACATCTCTAATTTCAACTACAGGGGCCGTAAATGTCATCACTGGTTTAATTGAAAGTTTTTGAGGTACTTCATCTGATGGAAAAGCTCCATAAAGAAGCATTCCAGTTCTTACCATATTAAATCTGGAATCTTTAACATTCAAAATAGCTCCACTATTACTACAATGAACAAAATCAAAGGACATCTCTAATTTTTTAGCAATTTCTACAACTTCACTAAATTTATTGAGCTGACTATTAGCATAGGAAAGGTCTCCTTCATCCGCAGTGGCAAAGTGAGAGTACAATCCTTCTAATTCAATGCTATCAAGCTGATTTGCTTCCTTTAAAAATGATTCTGCTTGCTCTAATGGGACTCCTAATCTTGTCATGCCTGTATCAATCTTTAAATGAACTTTGATAGCATTTCCATCGTGTGCTTTAAGCGCTTTTAAATCATCAAATGATGAGATATTGAGAGTGAGGTTATGCTTTGAAGCTTCATCAATTCTTGATGGATCAAATTTTGCATAAATAAAAATATCCGTTTTAATACCAGCATCTCGTAATTCAATTCCTTCATCGATTGTAAATACAGCTAAATATCTCACTCCTTCTTCTTCGAGAGCTTTAGATATCTCTATAGCTCCATGCCCATATGCATTTGCCTTAACTGTAGCCATGATAGGGATCTCTCCAACTTCACTCTTAACTATTTGATAGTTTTTTTTCAGTTGGTGTAAATCAATATGAACTTTTGGACCTAAATAACTCATTAATGCGCCTCGTACCAAGATGGCCCAATACCAGAATCAATTTCAATAGGTACATCTAATTTCATTGCGTCTCTCATATATTCAATAACCATTTTTGTAATATACTCAACTTCATCTTTATGAACTTCAAGCAATAATTCATCATGAATTTGCATAATGAGTTTTGATTTTAAATTCTCAGACTTAATCTTGCGATAAATTTTAATCATTGCCAATTTAATCATTTCTGCAGCTGTTCCTTGAATAGGCATATTGATAGCCATCCTCTCCGCAGCATCTCTTCTAATCTTATTCTGACTATCTGAGTCCCAAACAGCTCTTTTTCTTCCAAGCAATGTTTCCACTGATTTGCTATCCTTAATTTGAATTTTAGAATTTTCTATATACTGTTCAATGCCTTTATATTTATCAAAGTATGCATCTTTTATTTTTTTTGCTTCTGCAAAAGGAACATCCAATTCTTGACTTAGCCTAAAAGGTCCTGCTCCATACATAATACCAAAATTTACAATTTTTGCAATTCTTCGCATTTCAGGAAGCACTTGATCGTCGTCACCTACACTAAATATATTCTTTGCAGTGAATGTATGTATATCTTCGCCATTATTTAATGCTGCTATTAATGATTCATCGCCACTAAGGTGAGCCATTACACGCAACTCTACTTGTGAATAATCAGCAGAAAAAATTTGATAATCATTTGATTGTGCTTTGATTGCTTTTCTGATCTCTTTACCGTCTTCTGTTCTAATAGGAATATTTTGAAAATTTGGATTGCTTGTTGAAAGCCTGCCGGTTGCAGTCATTGTTTGATTAAAAGATGAATGCACTCTATCTGTATCAGGCATGATATTTGATGGCAAAGGATCTAAGTATGTATTCTTTAATTTATAAAGCTTTCTATAGTTTAATATCAACTCAGGAAGAGGGTGTTTCTGCTTCAATTCTTTTAATACAGCTTCAGCGGTAGAGCGCTTCTTTACCATTGGTAACTGTAGTTTGTCAAAAAGTATTACTGCAAGCTGTTGGGATGAATTAAGATTAAAATTTTCATCAGCTAGATGAATGATTTCTTTTTGAAGTGTATCAATTTTTTTTCCAATCTCTATTGAACGATTTTCTAGATATTCTTTATCAATGAAAATGCCATTAAACTGCATATCAATTAAAACTGGCAATAAATCAATTTCAATAGACTTAAAATAATTGAAAAGTTTTTGCTTTTTTAAATCTTTGATAAAAATCTCAGTTAACTCAATTACAACATCTGCATCTTCTGCTGCGTAAAATGAAATATCATCAAGAGTTACCTGATCCATAGTAATTTGATTTTTACCAGAACCAATTAAATCTTTGATTGGAACCATCTTATAATTTAAGTGTGTTAATGAAAGATTGTCTAGCTTGTAAGATCTAGCATTTGGATTAAGCAGGTGCGCTGCAATCATAGTATCAAATTCAATTCCTTTAAGTTCAATGCCAAAACGTTTTAAAATTAATGCATCGTATTTAATATTTTGACCCGTCTTAGGAATATTTTTATCTTCTAAAAATGGCTTTAATATTCTTATCACTTCTTCTAGATCATTCTTCCCAAATAAATTTTCTCTCTTATCTTTGAATTCAATTGGTATATAATATCCAGTATCTTTTTTTAAAGAAAAACTAAATCCAACAATCTCAGCTAACATAGGATTCACAGAAGTTGTTTCTAAATCTACTGACAGCCACTTATCCTGCTCTATTGATGCAGTAAAATCTAAAAGCTGGTCTATGGTTAAAATATTCCTATAATCTTTTTTTCTATCAACTGACTTTTGATCAGAAACCTCAGAAGAACCTATTTTTTTGAGCAAGCCTGTAAATTCAAGCTCTTTGAAAATATCCTCCATTTTAGCAAAGTTCATTTCTTTGATTGTGAAATCTTCCAATGAAGCTTCAATGTTTACATCAGTAAGAATGGTTACTAGCTGCTTGCTTAAGACAGCATTATCTTTATCAGACAATAACTTATCTCTCATTTTTTCATTTTTGATTGAATCTATATTTTCGTAAATATTTTCGATATCGCCATATTCTTTAATAAGCTTCATTGCAGTCTTAGGTCCAACTCCTTGCACACCTGGAACATTATCTGAGCTATCACCCATCAATCCTAATAAATCGATAATATTATTTGGGCCAACACCCCATTTTTCAATTACTTTTTTAGAATCAAAAATTTCTTTTTCTCTTTTTCTGGCTTGAGGGGCATACAGGAAGGTAGAATCATTGATCAATTGCATAAAATCTTTGTCTCCACTTACAATATTGCATTGCAAGTCTTTATCATTACATTGCTTAGCTACAGTACCAATAATATCGTCTGCCTCTACTCCTTGCACTCTTAAAACGGGTATATTCATTCCTTCAAGAAGTGTCCACAAATATGGAAGTTGAGTTTGAATTTCTTCAGGCATCTCAGATCTGTTTGCTTTATAATCAGAAAATATTTCGTGTCTAAAATTTTTACCTTTTGAATCAAATGCTGCAACTAAATAATCAGGCTTTTCCTCTTCTATAAGTTGAAATACTTGATTTGCAAAGCCAAAAATGGCACTTGTAGGGGTACCAGCAGTATTTGTTAAGGGATTTCTTATAAGAGCATAGTGAGCTCTATACAACGTGGCATAGCCATCAATAATGAATAATCTTTTTTGTTTTGTTGAACTCATAATTTAGCGGGTATTAATACCCGCTAAATTATGAAAATATGATATTAGAAACTATATGTTAATGACATTCCAATTTCTCTTGGAGGGCCAAATGATTTGTATAGCTCTTCATGAAAGTGAGGAGGTTCTAATCCCATAATAAATCCTCGATCAGCATAAGACTCATCAAGAATATTTTTAGCATAAACCCCTAGTCTAAGCTTATTAAATGAATGTGAATAGTATGCATTCAATAAGTGATATGGTTCTGATTCATATTCATCGTGCATTGAGTCAAAAATAAATGAATCTTTACCTGCAACTTCAACCATCAATGAACTGTCTTCCGTGAAATCATAGTTTAAAGATAAACTATAGTTCCAATTTGGAGCGTGAGCTTTTTTCCCGTGATTAGCATGACCTTCATGGCCATCATGATCGTCGTGGTCACCGTGATCGTCACCATGGTCATCATGATCATCATCGTGGTCATCGCCATCATGATCATCTCCATCATGATCATCTCCATGGTCATCATGATCATCGCCATCATGATCATCTCCATGGTCATCATGATCATCACCATGTCCATGATCGTCATGGTCGCCAAAATGAATTTCAGAACTCATATAACCTAGAGTTAAACCCATAGACAATTTATCTGAAAATTTAATTTCACCATGAGTTTCAGTTCCATACTCATATCCTGAATCAGCATTTTGTTTGAAAAATGCAAAAGCATTAGGATTTGCTGGATCTAATTGCTCATAAGCTTCAAAGATGTGTCCTTCGTGCTCTAAATAGAATAATGAAGCTGTAAGCTTGATATTATCTTTATTCCATCTGATTCCAGTAGTAACATCTCTATAAATTTCAGCATCATAAGTTTTATCTTCATCATCAAGATAAGGATTTTGATTAACTCCTGCTGGATGATAACCTTCAGCAGCATAAATGTACCAATGAAGATTACTTGTTGGATGCATTTCATATGAAATTTTAAATGATGTATTCCATTCTCCATCAAGTACAAAATTTGCTTCTGAATCATTAAAATCAAAGTAGTCAACATCTCTTGATTCACGTCTAAATGCAGCTGATAGAACAGAATGATTTCCAAAATCATATGCTAGCTCACCATAAACTGATTTAGTGATAATATCATATCCTGTTGACAATCCAGTAGCTGAACCACCAAAAATGTATCCAGCAGCATCTGTTGTCTCTTCATAAGAAGAATTATACAGTCCAAACACATAGTTGACTTTTCTTCCATCATTAGCATTTGATCTAAATCTTAAATCAACTGTTCTTGTATCAATATCTCTTTCAAATGAATCAAAGAAATCATATGCCATGAAATCAAAATCATCGTGGTCTTCATCATCATGATCTTCATCATCTCCATGATCATCGCCATCATGATCATCGCCATGATCGTCATGATGGTCGTCGCCATCCCAATTCATCCAAAAATTATAATTTCCCCAATCTGAATCGTAACTATGTAAAGTTTCATTTTGGGACATTCCTACATTGAAGTCAACAATCTGTTCTCCTAAATCATACCTGTAATCAGCAATGAAGATCTGTGACTTTTGACTATCTTTACCAGGATTGTCAGAATATGTAATATTATCAGTATTGTTATCTGGTGCCCAATTATCATATCCGTTATCAAAATCTGAAGCAATCATGGTATATTTTTGTGTAATTAAATCACCTTCTTTCAGCAATTTAGCTCTGAATGATGTTTCATTTTTATTAGCAGATGCATAACCATTCAATGCAACATTTTCTTTATATCCATCTGACACATTTGAATGACCAACCAATCTTAACTTCCAACCACTCTCAAGTGGAAGATTGTAAACTAAACCGTTTGTAAAGGTATTATATGAACCTAATTGAGTCATTACGTAACCACCTTTTTCATCTGTTGGATCATTTGTTTTGAAGTTAATTAAACCAGAAGAAGCAGAAGCGCCAAACAAGCTAGTTTGAACACCCATTAAAACTTCAACTTGCTCCATATCAAATAAAGGTGTTATCATTCCTAATTCTGATAGGTCCATTCCGTCTAAAACAATTCCTATATAAGGGCTTGGCGGACCTTGATCTGCGTATCTACTTACTGAACCTTCACCTCTGATCTGAAAATATCTTGGTCTTGAAGAACCACCAGCATAATTCAAGTTTGGAACTTTATGAAGAAGATCGCTAAAATGCTGACCTTCTCTTATTTTTAGCTCGTCATTGAAAATGATAGCAGAAGCAGCTAAATCCCCTTCATTGACCGGTCTTAAAGATGAATAAACTTCTACACCTTCAAGAGATATTGGATTCAATGAATCAGATTCCGTAACTACATTCTGTGCAAATAATGCACTTGTTATTAAAATTAAACTAAATAAATTTTTCATTTTTTCTCCTAAAATGATTATTAAAGATACTATGATATCAAAAAAATTGATATCAACTTGTAAAGCTATTCAACTAAGCTGTCGGCGGTGATTTATTCTGAAAACAGAAAATTTTTTGAGTTATATAGCTAGCTAAATAACGTTGATAACTAACATTTTTAAAATTTATTTCTACAGAATTATCCGGAAACTCTGCGAAAGTTTTATCACTATTGAACTCACAAAACTCACAAACTTCTTCATTCGCACTTTGAGAAGATGAATGACCAAAGGTATCTAAGTCATTCTCCGTATGTACATGCAAACTAAGGAGTGAAAAAGAAAGGAGCAATATATGTAAAATAGTTTTTTTCATTTTTTTTTAAAAATATTAGTAAGTTGATATTATGAAAAATGAGATAACTGTTAAAGCTTTTTTTCTTAGTATCATATTGTCTATTGTTTTGTCGTCTGCCATGACATATTTAGGTTTATATGCAGGTATGACAATCTCTGCATCTATACCTGCAGCTATTATGTCAATGGGCATTCTAAGACTTTTTAAAGATTCAAATATTTTAGAAAACAATATTGTTCAAACTGCTGCTTCAGCTGGAGAATCGCTAGCTGCTGGAGTCATTTTTACGTTACCTGCTTTACTTCTAGTTGGCTATTGGGACACAATTAGCTACTGGGAAGTAACAAAAATTGCAATGGTTGGGGGAATTTTAGGAGCATTATTTACCGTACCATTAAGACGAGCGTTAATTTTGAAAGCGCAACTACGATTTCCAGAAGGGGTTGCCACAGCTGCTGTTTTAAAAACTGGACATGAAACTGATGCTGAGAAATCTCAAGAGAGTTTAAAATTAATTGGTTTATCAGCTCTTGTTGGAGGAGTGGTAAAACTTGGTGAGCTTGCATTTAGTATTTGGTCTAGCGCAATTGGTGGAGCTATCGCCATAAAAGGAGCAATTTTTGGAATGGGAGCTAGTTTATCTCCCTCTTTATTTAGTGTTGGATATATTGTAGGAAGAAATATTGGTATACTAGCCTTTACTGGTGGATTAATTTCTTGGGCAGTTGCTATCCCTATCTATTCTTATCTTTATGGATTTGAAGGAGATAATTATTTTGAAAGTGCCAATATTATATGGAATGCTAAAATAAGATATCTAGGTGTAGGAGCTATGGTAGTTGGTGGTATATGGTCTGTAATTCAACTTGCAAAACCGTTAATTGAAAGCATTCAATTAAGCTTAAAAACATTAGGAGAAAATTCTGATAATATATCCCTTGAAGAAAGAGATCTTCCTATTAACTACGTATTTATTGCCATCCTAGCAATGTTAGTACCTATCTCATTAACATATTATGGCATTATTGGTTCTTGGACTTCAGCAATGATATTATCTATTATTATGGCAATTTTTGGATTTTTATTCTCCGCTGTGGCAGCTTATATGGCAGGAGTGGTAGGTTCATCAAATAATCCAATATCCGGAGTAACTATTGCTACTATTTTATTCAGTTCGTTATTAATTATTACTTTCTTTGACGTTGATTCCTCAAAGGGTGCTGCTGCTGCTATTTTGATTGGCGCAGTAGTTTGTTGTGCAGCTGCAATCGGTGGAGATAATTTGCAGGATTTAAAAACTGGAAATATTGTTGGCGCAACTCCATGGAAGCAACAGATTATGCAGCTTGTTGGAGTTGTAAGCGCTGCACTCACATTGGGAATTGTTTTAACCTTGTTACATGAAGCTTATGGTATAGGAAGTTCTGACTTGCCTGCACCTCAAGCAGTATTAATGACTAACGTGGCTAATGGAGTTTTCTCAGGTAATCTAGAATGGGGAATGATATATGCCGGAGCAATCCTTGGTGTAATAATTATTCTTATTGATCAATATCAAGCTTACAGAAAAGCAGATTTTCGAGTGCCGATTTTAGCAGTTGCCATTGGTATCTATCTTCCTATTGAATTAACATTACCAATTTTTATCGGTGGAATGATTAATCATTTAGCAAATAGAACTGCATCTGAAAGTGGTAAAAATAATGGTCTTTTAATTGCTTCAGGATTGATAACTGGAGAAGCATTAATGGCTATATTCATAGCAGTTCCTCTATTTTTTGATAAAAATTATTGGCCAACATTATCATTATCTTCACCCTACAATGACATCGTAGCTATAGCGATTATATCAATAATTATTTATAGACTCTATCTAATAGCTAAAAGATAATTCACGTTAAAATCCAGAGATGGTAAATTGAATTTTACCTTTAAGTTTCCTACTTGCCTTCAATGCCATATCATAGGTTTTAAAGTGAGAACTTCTTACATAGTATATCATACTACCGCTATTGAATACTTGGTCAATTTGGATATTTTTAATACGATCCTCGACTAGCGAATCTTTTAAAATTTGAGCATTTTCTTTCGATGAGAAAGCTCCAAATTGAATAAACCATACGCTCTTATTTCTTTGAAAAGATTTTCGTTTTTTTGTTGAAGATTTTTTTGAGGATAAAATACCTTGATACACCTTCAATGAATCATTTTGGCCCGCAGCATTTAAAGATCGTAAAAAAAGGTCTTTAGAAGACGCAGTTTGAAGATGGTCAGGTCCATTTAAATTAAACTCTTTCAATATTTTAGATGATGTAATATATGCACCCTGTGCATAAAGCATTTCAGCTTTTTTTAACTTGGACAGCCATACGTAGTCTGACTGTTTGTTTGAATCAATTATTTGCTGATAAATTATAAGCGCCTCTTTGGCATCAACTAACTTTGTAGCTCTTTCATACTTTAAAGCTAAGTCTTCGTTTTGAGCATAAATTAAGCAAGTACAGATAAGAAAAATTGATATGTTAAATAATAATTTCATCTCTAATCATTTCGTTACAAAGAGTTGAAATTGATTTACGCGCTTCAAAGTTATCTGTTTCTAATTTTAACTTATTTAAACGAATTGAATGACAAGCATGTTCACTTTTCATAAATCTATCAACAAGATCTGATGCTTCTGATTTTTCATTTTTTTCCAACATAATATCTATAAGTCGATTAAGAGCAAATCCATCAAAACCATCATTCAATAAATCTTTATACAAAATTTCTACATCATCAAAACGTTGATTATCAAAAAGAAGATTTTCAACTTTATTGTATGCCATCGTTCTTTCTGAAGGTTTATACTTTGCATAAAGCTTATAGTATCTTATTGCTAAATCGACGTTGCTAATATTATGCTTTGCAAGCTCTAGTAATGAATTTGGGTACACTTTTTTACAAGAAGCGCTTTTTTCAAGATAATAAACGTATTTTTTAATGTTATCTTTTGATCTGTAGTCCATTGCAATATAGTAATTAAGCATAGATTCATCATTCTTTTTATGGTTAACATCTATATTCATTAATTTTTTTTCATACTTTAGCGCATCTTTCCAATTATTATTTTTAGTCGATATCTCTTTCAAGTTTAGCAGTGCCCATTTGTTAGAACTATCCATTGTTATGATATTGTTCAATTCATTTTCAGCTCTAATAAAATTATTTTGTGCTAAAAAATCTTTGCTTAAAGCTATATGAGCTTCAATTTTTTTATTTTTAGTAATCTGCGGTCTTAGAACAATAGTTTGATGAATTTTAATTGCTTGATTGATATCTTTTTCTCTAACTATATCGCCTAATAAAAGGTACGCATCTATATTATTTGAGTCTTTTGCAATGATTTCTCTTAATAGCATATAAGCCTTATCTTTATTGCCATTGACCAGTGCTTTTAAGGCAGTATTAAATGCTTCTGTATCTGAAGGAACGTTTTTAGATCTATTGCTTACAGCGTAGAATATAATTAGAGCAAAAAATAATACTATTATTAAAGTTATTTGGAGATTGCTTGAAGATAAGAATTCCAAGGAATTACTCCTTATCAGAAAAACTAAACTCTTCGCCCACAGCAACATTTCTCAAGCTATCAAGTTCTTCAGAAATTTCTTTATTAGACTTTACTAGTTTTGAAATTTCTCCCCTATATGAAAAAACAGATTTTAGAGATATGATATAGCCAACGATTACACCAACCATTACAAAGCCTATAAAAGCAAGGTATCCCGGTATTTCATATCCATTATCTCTAAAAAAATAAATAGTGATATTTTCACTATTCCTGTCAAATAATAAAAATGTCCCAGCTAAAGCTGCTAATAGTATTAATACTCTTAAAACTCTAAACATTATGCTCCTGTAATTTCTTTTCCGTGTAATATCACACCTGTAGCATCAACTATTTCAACAGGTACAATATCTTTAATATTACTATTATTTTTCTCAACTATCACCCATTCATTAGAATCGGTTCTTCCAGCCCAATGCAAGTTAGATTTTTTGCTCTCTTTTTCAATTAAAACTTGTTGAAAAGAGCCAACCATTCTTTGATTCAATTCAAGAGTATGTTTTCTTTGAAGAACTAGCATTTCATCTAATCTTTCTTTTTTAAGACTTTCATCAATCTGATCAGAAAATTGTTCTGCCTTAGTATAAGGTCTGGGTGAATATTTAAAAGTAAAAGCAGAATTAAATTTTATTGATTCCATTAAACTTAGTGTCTCTCTAAACTGTTCATCTGTTTCACCAGGAAATCCAACAATAATATCTGTCGAAAGTCCACAATTAGGCATGATTTCTCTTATTTTCATAGCCATATCATAGAAACGTTCTCTAGTATAAGTTCTATTCATTCTTTTAAGAACTTCATTTGATCCTGATTGCATAGGAAAATGTACATAATTGCAAATATTAGATTTTGAAGCCATAACTTCTAATAATTCTACATTAATATCTTGAGGATGAGGCGAGGTATATCTAATTCTTTTCACTCCTTCAATTTCAGATACAGTTAATAGTAAATCAGCAAAACTTCTTCCTTCAAAATTATATGAATTAACATTTTGACCTAACAAAGTTATTTCAACAAATCCTTGGTCTACCGCTTTTTTTACTTCCGTAACGATACTTTTAACATCTCTACTTCGCTCTCTCCCTCTAGTGAAAGGAACAATGCAAAAAGAACAGAACTTATCGCAACCTCGCATAATTGAAACCCAAGCATTAAAGGTATCGCCTCTGCTTGGAAATAAGTTTTCATACACCTCAAATCTTGAAAGTTTTGTATCAACAATGCTTTTATTATCTGTTATATGTCTGTTAATTAAATCAGGTATCTTTCTGTAAGAGTCAGGTCCAAGAATGATATCTACATATGGTTTATTTTTCAATAGATCATCCTTAAGATTTTGAGCCATACATCCAAGTACACCAATGATGAGGTGCGGCTTATTTAACTTTATTTTATGAAGATTTCCTAATTTTGAATGTACTTTAGTTTCAGCATTTTCTCTAATAGCGCAGGTATTTAAAAATATTGCATCTGCTTCATCATAATTAGAGGTTTTTTTAAGACCAAGATTAGTTAAAATCCCTTCAACCAATTCAGAATCCGCTACATTCATTTGACAGCCATATGTTTGGAGTGCAAATTTCTTAATTTGAGTATTATTCATTTATTTTATATACCCTGTGAAGAAATATTTTTTTGGATCTACAGTTTTGTTGTTCTTGTGCACTTCATAATGCAAGTGAAAACCAGCTGCTCTACCGCTATTTCCTGATTTTCCAACTATATCTCCACGTTTCATCTTTTGTCCCTTTTTCACTTTAATTTTATAAAGATGAGCATATACTGTTTCATAGCCATATCCATGATCAATTTTTACATATCTTCCCCACCCTGAGTCATATTGAGCTTTGGTAACTACTCCGTCACCAGTAGCTAATACATCTGTATTTAGATTGACCGCAAAATCTAAACCTGAATGCATTCTTCTTTTGCCATCGATAGGGTCGGTTCTATAACCATACCCTGATCCGATATATCCTTTAACAGGAGATATTGAAGGAACATGAGAATACATTTTCTCATTGGATTTAATTTTATTAAAAATTTTATTATAACTATCTTTCTGAACATCAACTGCGTATGCCAGAGAATTAACTTTATCTTTTAGCTGAATCAATAAATTGCTCTCACTTTCTTCAATACTAACATTATCAATAATTGCACCACCTGTTCCTTGAGCTTTAACATCTTCGCTTAAAGGAGACAACGTAGCATATGTTCTTAATTCAGCGTCTTTATCTTCAATCAATTTAAGTTCAATTTCTAAATTGGCTATCTTATCTAACAGTTCTTGTGAAATTTGTGAATACTTCTGATCCGTCTCATTTAATTTATCCTGATAATATTCAGCTGAAAATTTCTGTGATAAGTAATAATTCAACCCCAAAAAAGATAAGATAAAAATACCAAAAGCAGTCATTGCATTTGAAAAAGAAAAGTTTATTTGATGCAATCTTTCAGATGAAAGAAATTGAAATGAAAAATATTTTTTATTCATCATTGCCTTCTTCTGAATCTTCACTTTTTTTATCATGATTAATTTCTTTCTTTATATCAGCAATATTTAGCTTAATTGATTCAATCCTTTCTATAATACTTAAGTATCTCTTATCTCCAACGAAATTCAATACATTTTTTTCTTTTGTCTTTGAGAAAACATATAAACCTAACTTGACATAGAAACTTGATAGTTTTCTTTCTAACTGAAGAATATCAATTCTTAATTTACTAACATGAGTAAACTCTTCAGCTTTTTCAGAAGCTACGATTCCCCATTCAGTAATGTTTTTTTTAAGATCTTCAAAAAAGTTTGCCATAGTCCAGAATTTAATAGAACAAAGAAAGATAGCAAAGATTAAAAGATGCTCCCTATTTCAATGAAACAGGGAGCTATCTTTTTTGTTTATGGTAGCCAACCAAAATTATTCAAAAATACCTTTCCAAATAGATGAAATACTTTTTTTAATACCACCAAAATCTTTAATCTGAACAGAGGATGATTTATCTTCAACATTGAATATTGGCCAAGCTAATAATCCTAACAGAGTTGCATATTCTCTTCTATCCTCAAAATCTTCTTTATAAACTACATTTTTCATTTTTATAAATTCTATTGGGATATCTGCATAATGTTTTTTGAACAGTAGATCGATATTTCGAATCTTTGATCCTCCGCCAGAAAGTTTTACTCCTGACTTAAAATCTGTATATATTTTTCCAATATTTTTTATCTGAACATTTACTTCATCTATAATGTCTTCAAATCTTAGTTCAGCAATTTTTGAAATTTCTTTTTCATTTATATTTTTCTTTAAATTGTCATTAGGAATTTTAACTTCAAAAGTACTTGTTTCCTCTGCAAAGTCAGAAAAAGCGGAAACATGCTTTAATTTTACCCTTTCTGCCTCTTTTAAAGATGTTTGCAAATATGCTGCCATATCCTTTGTTACTAATTTTGAACCTAGAGGTATAACTTTAGAATGAATGAGATAATTATCCTTATAAATCATAATATTTGTCTTATCTGAACCGATATCTATAAAAATAACGCCTAAATCTTTTTCATCTCTTGTAAGGTTTGACGAAGATGCTGCATAACCATCAAACACTGGAAAGGGCTCTATGCTTAAATCCTCTTTAAAACAATAATCTAATTGTGAAAGATTGAAATTTCTTACATGAATAACATGAGTTTTAGCATCTATAGATTTTCCAATCATACCTATAGGATTTCTGATTAAAGGAGAACTTCCAATATAGTATCCTTGCTCAATATTATGAAGAACATATCTATCAGATGAAACTTGGACATCCGCGCATTGATTTAACAGCTCTTGCTTTATTTCTTCGCTAATTTCTACATCTGCATTATCACTAAACCTTTTTCTTGTTGATCCATTTATAGATCTTATCCCTCTTCCAGAAACAGAAACCCATGCATCTTCATCAATATTGATTTTAGCATCTTTTTCCATCTTTTCTATTAGAATCTCAAGATGAGCAAGAAGAAGATTTTTATCAACAATATCTCCAGAATCTATGCTATCACTTTGAATCTCAGCAATCGACAATATTTCAATTTTATTATCTGGTAAGATTCTTCCAACAGCACTTTTAACGCTGTGAGACCCTAAGTCAAATGCTATTTGTATTTTATTTCTCATTATGAATCTCTAACAATAACCTGGTTATTAAATCTCAAATCAATATATTTATAGTCTGTTATCTCTCTTTCTCCATCAAATGATTCCTGAAAAGAATTTAAATACTTCATCTTAGTTGATAATTTACTTGTACCAAGCATAATTCTTGTCTTACCATTTTTTAGTATAGCTTCATATTCGCTGTCCTCATTAAAAACAAATTCTGAAATCTTATCATAAATATTTGAGAAATTATCCTTTGTATATTTCAGTAATTGAACTGAAGTCATCACATTATTTGAAGCAGTCTTAAACCCTTTTGGATATAATTCAGGGTTAGCTTTAAAATTAGTAAGAATAGGTAAGGACATATCGCAATACTCAACAGGCAGACATATGCCTTCTGAATCCAGGATTATTAATTCATCGCTATTAATTAAAGCAATGGGCTCCCTTTCGTATACAATAACATTTACTGTTGAAGGAAACTGTCTAGAAACTTTACAATCTATTATGTGATCAAGTTTCAAGATCTCCTCTTTGTAATTTTTCAAGTCACTTCTTAAAATATTGTTGGATATTATAACTTGATTCTTTTCTTTAATAATTGAACTATCAAAAAAATTTGTACCTTGAATATTGACACTCTTAACAGCATAAATATTTTTAAATTCAGCCCATTTAAATCCTGCAAAACATATCAATGAAATTAAAATCAATGTTGAAATTACTGAAATAATTGGAATCAATTGATGTTTCTTCATAAGCCTTCAATTTCACTTTCATTAAAGCCCATTAATTTTACTTCGAGCTGAAGATTAATTTCAAATTTATCCTTTACCGCTTTATGAGCTTTTTTAATAAGGAGCAACATATCCTTTGAAGAAGCGTTTCCTTCATTTATAAAAAAATTGGCATGTTTATCAGAAATCTTTGCACCGCCAATACTAAGGCCTTTTAAACCAGCTTTGTCTATGAGTTTTCCAGCAGAATTACCTTCTGGATTTTTAAATAAACTTCCTGCGGATCTTTTATTTAAAGGTTGAGTAGATTTTCGTCCACTTTGGGCTTCAACAAAATTTTTATTTATAATTTCCTTATCAGCTTTATTAAGTAAAAATTCAGCAGATAATAAAATATCTTTTTCATTGAATGATGAGTGTCTATATGAAAAATTAATTTCATTTTTTTGTAAACACTTTAGTTCGCCGTTGCTATCTATAAGTTCAACTTGAACTAAATTTTCTGAAATTTCTCCACCCCATGCACCAGCATTCATTACTAATGCGCCACCTAAGGTTCCAGGTACTCCGTTTAAATTCTCTAAACCTATCAAATCATTCTTCACTGCTTGTTTAACAATTTTTCCTAACATTGCCCCACATTCTGCATACATTTTTTGCTTTTCAACCTTAATTAACTTAAGAGAATTCTTTAGCGATATAACCACCCCCTTAATTCCTGTATCGCTTATTAAGATATTAGAACCTGATCCCAGAGTTGAAACTGGCTGATTCATTTTTTTTGCTATTCTAATTATCTCGATTAAATCATTTTTACATTTTGGAAAAACCATCATTTCAGCAGGTCCTCCAATTCCATATGTAGTATGTTTTCTTAACGGTTCATTTACTAGAACTTTAGCGGAAGTATTTTCTTCTATTTTTTCTAATAATAAATCAATCATCAAAATACTTTCCTAAATCTTCTGAAAATCTCCAAATATCACCTGCCCCTAAGGTCAAAATAATATCATCTTTTTCAGTAATTGATTTTAATTTATCTACTACATCTTTCAATGGTAAAAATGTTACATCCTTATGATTTTTATTAATTAATTCATCAACAATTATTTGAGAGGTAACTGATTTATCATCTTTTTCTCTTGATGCAAAAATTTCTGTGACAAATATTTTATCTGCAACCATTAATGCATCAGCAAATTCTTTATAAAATTCTTTTGTCCTTGAAAATAAATGAGGTTGAAAGATTACACTTAAATTCCTGTTCCAATTGTTTTTTACTGCACTTATTACACTCTTAACCTCAACAGGATGATGTGCATAGTCATCAACTACCATAACATCTTTATCAACTTTAATATCAAATCTTCTTTTTACTCCACTAAATTGCTTTAATGCATAGCTTACATTTTCCATATCTAATCCCATGGTATGAGACACAGCAATTGCTGCCAAAGCATTATAAACATTATATTTTCCAGGAATATTAAGTTTGAATGAATGAATTGTGTTATCAATATCTACTTTAAATGATACGCATCCATTTTCATGCTTTAGCTCTACGGCTCTAAAGTCAACATCTTTAGAATTAATACCGTATGTAAGCTTTGGCTTATCAATCTTATCACCTATTGAAACAACATTTTTAGAATCCATACACAAACAAACTGTTCCATAAAAAGGGACAGAATTTGCAAAATCTATAAATGTATTTTTAAGCTCATCAAGATTCTTGTAACATTCTACATGCTCAAAATCAATATTGTTAATGACAGCAATAGTAGGATTCAATTGCAATAAACTTTTATTATACTCATCTGCCTCTACAACAAATGTATCTCCACTTCCTAAAACTGAGTTTGACTCAATTGATTTTACGACTCCTCCTACTATAATAGTTGGATCTAGATTTAAGCTTTTTAAAATACTTCCTATCATAGAAGTAGTTGTTGTTTTTCCATGAGTACCAGCGATTCCAACAGTAGAATTATTTAGCTTTGCAATTTCAGATATCATTTTAGCTCTTGAGTAAACTAATAAATTCTTTGATTTAGCAGCATTCAACTCAACATTATCATTAGGGATTGCATCTGAATAAATTACTAGCTCAACATTTGCAACGTTTTTATCGCTGTGACCAATAGATATTTCAATACCTAAATTTCTTAGTCTATGAACATTTGGAGAGCTTGATAGATCAGACCCTGTTACTATAAAATCTTTATTTGATAATAACTCAGCAATCCCGCTCATACCTATTCCACCGATTCCAATAAAATGAATTCTTTTAACACTATACAACATATTTTTCCTTTATAATAAAATCTGAAATAATATCTAAAGCATTAGGAGTTGAAATTTCTTGAAAATTTTGAATCATTGAATTTAGCATTCTTTCGTTTGAGCATATATTTTCTACTTTTTCCAAAAATGTTTTTGAATCAAATGAATCTTCTTCAATTATGCTTGAACATAATTTATCTTGGAGATATTTAGCGTTATAATATTGATGATTTTCAGATGAAAACTTGAAAGGCACTAAAATTGATGGTTTTTTAAAATGAATCAATTCTGCTATTGTCATAGCGCCTGACCTTGAAACAACCAAATCAACTTCTTGGTATAAAGATGACATCTTGTTACAATAATGCATTATTGTAATATTTTTACTATCTAAATGTTTTAATGAATCATAATTTTTTTCACCTACAATCCAAACTATATTTGCAAAGTTAAGTCTTTTATTTTCTGCTAGAATTCTGATTTTATCATTTAAGAATTTAGAACCTTGGCTTCCTCCAAAAATTAAAATAGTTCTTAACTCAGGATTTACTTTAAGTTCAATATTCTCTGTTTCAGATAATAAAATAGGGTTACCTGAAAATATAGTTTCTGATTTTTTCATATATTTTTTTGCATTTTCAAATCCCAAGAAGATTATTTTTGCTTTACTGCTAAATATCTTTGTTACAATGCCAGGATATGAATTTTGTTCATGTAAAATATATGGTACTCTTAAAATTTTTGCAATCTGCAATGGTAAAAATGATGAATATCCCCCTGTTGAGATAACGAGATTGGGTTTATGTTTTAAAAAAAATTTCATAACAATAAAGAATCCAAAAAAAATCTCTATCAATGTTTTAATATTACTAAAAATTGCTTTAGGAAGTAATGATCTCTGAATGCCTGAAATTGAAACTAGCTTAAAGTCTATTTTTTCATTTTGTATTCTAGAGCTCTCAATACCTTTTTTTGATCCAACATAACAAAATTTATGATTAGATTTTAACTCTAGGTCTTTTTTGATAGCCATAAGAGGATAATAGTGCCCCCCTGTTCCGCCTCCACATAATAATACATTTGTATTATGCATTTACTCTAAGTCTCCATCTTTTAACATTAATTTTTCGTTGAGCTTTGCTAATATTTAAAAGCACTGCTACCATCATAAGATTAATTATTAAGGAAGATCCGCCGTAGCTAATAAAAGGAAGTGGCACTCCCGTTACAGGAATTACTCCAATTACGACTCCTATATTTATGAAAGCATAGATAGTAATACTAAGCCCAAAACCAATAGATAGTAATATCCCAAAAATATCATTTGATTTTTTAGAGATTTGCACAGCTCTATAAAAAATTATATAGTAAGCAATCATTAATATGACTCCTGTAATAAAACCCATCTCTTCTCCAATGATTGCAAAGATAAAATCTGTATGAGTTTCTGGAAGATAAGAATATTTTTGAATGCTCTCTCCAATGCCCATTCCAGATAATCCTCCCTGCTTTAAACCTATCATTGCCTGGCTTGATTGATAGCTAACTGTTACTGAGCTTGATGGATCAAGGAAAGATAAAATTCTTCCCAATGCATAGTTTTTTTCGTTTAAAATAAAAATTCCAATCGTACCAATTGAAAGAATCCCAATAGTTGCTAATTGTATTACAGAAGCTCCTCCAACAAATAACATTATAAAAGCAATGATGAGCATTATCAAAGTTGTTGAATTATCAGGTTGTATAATTATCATTAATGCAATTGGAGCTATAGCTATAAATGGAACCAATATACCCTTAAAAAATTCCTGCATATTTTTGTAATTGTTATCAATATAACTAGCTAAAAATAGAATCATTGAAAATCGTGCTATATCTGACGTTTGAAATGATATCGGACCAATAGACAGCCATCTACATGAATCTCCAGTACAACCTTGAAACTTTGTATAAACCAATAACAAAAATGATATAAAAAGTAAATAAGGAGAAAGAAATTGCAACTTTCTATAATTTATTTTTGTTAGAAAAATAAAAATAAAAAAAGCAGGAATAAGTTTTATCATTTGACTTGTCAAAAAGTAAGTCCTTGATTCTCCGCCAGTTATTTCTAATGACTTTACCCAGCTTGCACTAAAAAGCATAAATAAACCGAAAGAAATCATTGCAATAATTGTAAAAAATAAAAATCTATCTTGTTTTTGCTCTTTTATGTTCATGCATAAAACCTTTCTACTATATTTTTAAAAGACTTTCCTCGTTCTTCAAAATTTTTGAATTGATCAAAACTTGAACATCCAGGAGAAAGTAAAACCGTACTTCCTTTGTTGGCACATTGGATAGACATATTAACTGCATCTTCAAAACTCTCAATCATCGTGACATTAATTTCTTTCGACAAGGAATTATTAATTGATTTAGCAGCCTTGCCATAAGCTATAACAGTTTTAATATTATTTTTAAACTGAAGAATGCTTGAAAAATCTTCTTCTTTTGGAATGCCGCCCATAATTAAAATAATATTACTATTAATTGATTTTAAAGCCATAATTGCTGAATCAATATTTGTTGACTTTGAATCGTTTATAAAATCTATGCCATCTTTATTTAGAAAATGCTCAAATCTGTGAGAAAGTCCTTCGAAGTTTTTAATTGCCTTAAATATATTTTTTTCAGATATATTTACTTTCTTTGCTATCGTAGCAGCAGCTAAAAAATTTGAAATGTTATGCATTCCTTGAAGTTTGCAATCATCAATATTTAAGGAATAATTTGAATTTTTAGATTTTATTTTGTTATTATCAAAATAGAAATTTCCATGATTTTTTTCTAATGAAAATGCAAAACTCTTTTTATTAAGAGAAAGAAATCTTTCTTTAATTTGATCATCGTCAAAATTATAAATACAAAAGTTTGAATTTTCAAAAATTTTCATTTTGGTATCTAAATACTGTTTAAAAGAATCATATCTATCCATATGATCTACTGAAATATTCAAAATTGCTGAAATTTCTTTTTTTAAATAATAAGAGTGTTCAAGTTGAAAGCTTGATAATTCTAATATGCAATAATCAAAGTTATTTTCTTTATACAATTTATTTTCAAAAACTACTTTTGAAAATGGAATGCCAATATTACCTGATTTTAAAATATTGAGTTCGCTACTTAAAATGTCAAAAATTAATGAAACTGTAGTTGTTTTACCGTTTGTTCCAGTAACACAAATATTATTGACCTTTGAGAGCAATGAGGCAAATTCTATCTCACTAATTATAGGAATATTACAATTAGAAATCTTTTCAAAAATATCTATTTTATTTGGTATGCCCGGCGATTTTATAATCACATCACAATCTAAAATTTTTTCAGAATGTTTTCCAACTTCTACTTCAACATCCTGTTGCTTAAGATCGTCAATGTATGGATGATTAGTTTCTAAATTTATATCGGATACAAATACATTATAATCTAGACTTCTGGCCAATTTTGCGGACCAATATCCACTTTCACCTAATCCAATAATTCCAATATTTTTACCCTGAAAGTTCATCGATTTTGTTTTCTTATATATGCAGGCACTTCTAAATCAGCGCTTTGATCAAAATCATCAAAGACCAGCGTAGGTCCATCATTTTCTTCTTTATAATCTTCATCTGATTGAATTTCATTACCATTTTTTTGATTATATAATGTTGTGTTTCTTGAATCCATCAAATCACTAGTATCATTATGAAATCTTTTTTTCTTCACTTCTTTTTTAATCTCTATTTCCTCAATTGGCGTTTTATTAATCCCTGTTGCAATAACAGTCACTTTTAATTCATCATCCATATTTTCATCTATAACACATCCAAAAATTAAGTTGATTTCTTTTCCTGCTTCTTCATAAATCAACTTGCTAGCGGCATCAACTTCACGCATGGTCATTTTTTTATTGCCTGTCACATTTAAAAGTGCATTTTTAGCACCCTTTATTGATTGATTATCTAGCAATGGGCTACAAATGGCTTGCTGAGCAGCAAGAACAGCTCTTTCTTGCCCTCTAGCAGTTCCAGTTCCCATTATAGCATCTCCTTTTCCACTCATAACTGTTTCAACATCAGCAAAATCAATATTGACATTCCCTTGTTTGTTAATTAAGTCAGAAATACTCTGCGCTGCTTGCAATAAAACTGAATCTGATTCAGCAAAACCTTCTTCCAGAGTTGTATTATAATCAATTACTGAAAGTAGTTTTTCATTAGGTATTACAATTAAAGTATCGCAAAAGTTCCTCATTGTTGAAACTCCTTTCAAAGCTTCAGACATCTTTTTTGGACCTTCAAAATTAAATGGCAACGTTACAATACAAACAGTTAATATACCCAAATCTTTACAAATTTTTGCAACAACTGGAGCAGCTCCTGTTCCAGTTCCTCCACCCATTCCAGCGGTTACAAAAACAAGATCAGCTCCTGCAACTATAGATGCAACAGCTTCTTTGTCATGCATAATTGCTTTCCTACCAACTTCAGGTTTAGCGCCTGCACCAAGACCTTTTGTTAAATCTTTCCCAATTTGGATTTTAGTTTCTGCTGGATTACTGTCAAGATCTTGTGCGTCGGTATTTATAGCAATAAACTCTACACCATTCATTCCAGATGTAATCATTCTATTGATTGCGTTTCCTCCAGCTCCTCCAACTCCAAGAACCTTTATTTTAGCTTTCTGTGCTGCAAATTGATCAAATTCAAATAACATATACTTTCTCCTTACTCTTTAAGTTCTGCTTTTAAAATGCAGATTGATTTTTTTTCTACCTTTTCACCAGCAGCAATGCTCTGGCTAACAATTAAACCTCTACCACTAATTTGTGGCTTTATTCCAATTTTTTTAAGAACTGAAAAAGCATCTCTTACTGTTTTTCCATATAAATCTGGCATTTCAACGTACTCTATTTTTGTTTGTAAATTTTTCTGAATCAATACAGGTTTATTCTTTTTAGTTTGAGATTTTGATCTTGAAATTATTATTGATTTATCGATATTGATAACTCTATCCATTACAGATTTAAAAACAGGTGCAGCTGACATTGAACCCCAGTGTAAATTTCTAGATGCGTCTGGGCTATCAAGAATAATTAAACATAAAAGCTGAGGATCTTCAGCAGGAAAAAATCCTACAAAACTTGATCTGAAATCTTTATCTGAATATTGTCCGTTTACTAACTTTTTAGATGTTCCAGTTTTTCCAGCAACATCCCAACCCTTGATTTCTGCCTTTTTACCACTACCTTTCTTGACAGTGTGTGAAAGCATTATTTTTAATTTTTCAGCATTTGACTGTGAAAGAACTCTTTTTTTTGTGCTTCTTTGATTTTTGATAATAGTATCATCATGTTTTTCAATTTTTTCAACTACATAAGGCTTCAGCAAAAATCCTCCGTTTGCTATTGCTGCGTATGCCATTGCTATCTGAAGAGGTGTGGTCGAAATTTCATAACCAATAGGAATACTATGCATTGATGACAAACTCCATTTTGTAGGATCTCTAAAAATTCCTGAGGCTTCTGACGTTGGATCAAATCCTGTTTTTATACCAAAACCAAATTCCCTAGCCTGATTATAAAGACTTTTTCTTCCTAAACTTTCAGCAATTTTTATTGTACCAATATTACTTGAAAACGCAAGAATCTCTTTAACATTTAGCACACTATGTGGTTCAGAATCTTCAATCATTTTAATGTTGTGAAAATTATAAGGACCCTCTACATTATATTCGTCCATTAAATCTATATTATCTTCTAAAGCTGCAGCCATTGTTACAATTTTGAAAGTCGAACCAGGCTCTATTAAATCTGTTACAATTTTATTTTTTTGTAGATCTATTTCAAAATCGCTCGGTGAATTGGGATTATAATCTGGTAGATTAACCATAGATAATACTGCTCCATTTTGAGGATTAATTATAATACCCATTGCGGCTGAAGCTCCCGTATTTTCCATTTGCATTATAAGCTCATCGCGAAGAATTGCTTGATATTCCTTGTTTATTGATAATATGATGTCTGCTCCATTTTTTGCATCTTCGCTTGCAAGAGTTGGGTCAGATATTCGCAAACCCAACCCATTTCTTTTTGAAAGCTTAGATCCGCTTATAGGCTCGAGATATTTATTGTATTTAGATTCTAAGCCTGAAATTCCGTAGTCATCTACATTTGTAAAACCTATAAGCTGAGAAACTAGGTTATCTTCTGGATAATATCTCTTATAGCTCTTTTTTATAACAATTTCATTTGGATATTTTTGTTGAAGGTTTTCACAATTTTTGTTTGTCTTTTTCTCTAGCTCTACATAATCTCTGCTCACATTATATTTTGCTAAATAATTATCAATTGAACTTCCTGTACAATTTGAAAGATCTTTAAACAAACTATCAATATTTACAACTTTCTTAGGGTGTATTCCAATACGATAAAAGGTGAGATTTTGAGTTAAACTTTCTCCATTTGTATCATAAAAATTACCCCTAAAACCCTTTACAGATTCTAATTTTATTCCTTGAGGATTATCCATTTTATTTATGATTTGAATATTAAACAACCTAACTCCAAATCCAATCCAGACTACCATTATAGCAATATGAAGAAAGATAATTCTATTTTTAAATTTTAAATAATTTTTAGTCATTTATTTTTACAATTATTGTTTCGGGCTTACTTGAAACAAGACCAATTTCTCTTGCTTTTTTTGATATTATATCAGCCCTTTTTAATCTCTCAACAGCATTTCTTTTAATCTTTAATTCTTCGTCAAGCTTAGACAAGGTTTTTTTATTAAAATCAATATTAGACTGTGTTTTATCGACCTCTACAAAAGATGCTAAATATACTGTAATAGTTATGACTATTACAGTAAACATAAACATCCATTTAAAATTTTCTCTTTTTTGCTTTTCAGCCTTACTTAGTCTTCTTTTTTTAGCCAATTTTTTCTCCTACTCTCATTTTTGCACTTCTAGATCTTTTATTAATTTGCACTTCCTTTTCAGAGGGAATTAATGGTTTTTTAAAAATTAGCTCAATTGCTTTTTCTTTCTTTAAATCTTTCAATTTATGTTTCACAATTCTATCCTCAATAGAATGATAACTAATAACAACTAAGCGTCCGCCAGGATTAAGTAGTTCAGTAAAATCGCTTAAAAAATTTTCTAAATGCTCAAGCTCTTTGTTTGTTTCGATTCTTAGCGCTTGAAAAATTCTTGAATAGGTTTTAATTCGAAATCTATATGGTGTTACTTTGTCAATGATAGAAGTAATTGATAAAACATTCATATCAGAATCAGACTCTTTTATCAATTTAGCAATTCTATATGCGTTCCTTTCTTCCCCAAAATCTCTAAAGATTTTTGTCAGACTTTTCAAATCATATTTTTTAATGATACTATCTGCCCTATTGCTATCAATATTCTTATCAAATCTCATATCAAGATCCGAACTGTGCTTATGAGAAAATCCTCTTTGATTGTTTTCTAATTGAAAAGATGAAAGGCCGAGATCTAGCAAAATTCCATCTACGCCTTCAATATCTAATTCAAATAGAATATTTTTTAAATTTTGGTAACTATCGTGAAACAATTTATAGTTTTTATAATTAGAGAGCCTTTTATTGGCTAAGTCAATTGATTCGCTATCTCTATCTATTCCAAGCAATAATCCAGAATCAATTTGTTTGAGAATTTGTTCAGAATGGCCGCCAAGTCCTAATGTTCCATCAACATAAATTCCACTATTTTTAATATTTAAATTTTCTAGTGACTCCATCAACATTACAGGTAAATGTCTGCTATGTGTTGATGGTTGTAAACTCATCAGATATTTACTCTTTCAGATAGTTGATCATAGGATTGATCGTCAATTTTTTCAGATTTATCTATTTCATTTAATAGCTTAGAGTTCCATATTTCAATTTTATTTAAAACGCCGATAATCGTTACATCTTTTTTAATTGAAGCATAGTCAATTAGAGATTGGGGCAAAACAAATCTTCCCTGACTGTCAAACTTCAAAATATTTGCATGGCGCAAATGATTTCTTAAGAAAATTCTATTGGTTTTTGATAAAGAAGAAAGTTGCTGTAGTTCATTTTGAATTTTTTTCCATTCAGTAATTGGGTAGATCCAAGCACAATTATCAATTCCTCTTGTTACAACAAAGGTCTTTTTATCTTTGCTTGAAAATTGCTTTCTTAGAGGCGCAGGAATATTGATTCTATTTTTAGAATCGATATTAAACGCATACTGTCCTGTAAATATATATTGGCTACTCATAACAAAATAAGGGATTTTAACCCATTATTAACCACTTATGTTACGATATAGTATCAGTTTATGTCAATAAAATTGTATAATAAATTGAAATAAATTTTAGGATCTAGTTTTTTGGTAAGTACTTTACAACAGTCAAAGTGGAGGGATTGACATCTAAAATGACCTCAACAGGAAAGTCATTTATAATTTTTTGGGAAAAATCTTCATATGCATCATCTGAAAAAAAGATTAATTCAAAATCTATTGTATTAGCTATTAAAAAAGATTTTGAGTTACCGTTCCATATTTCCATAAATGAGTTTGATTGGTTATTCATTGATTCTTCAAATATAAAAAATTCTTTTCCAGAAAAATTATCGTAGTATTTAATATAATTTTCTTTTTTTGACTGAAAGCGAATTGTAATTGGAAAATCTATATTATCAATTGAAATAACTTCTTCGCTTTTCTCTGCATAATTTTCAATTAAATCGGCTTTAGTAATTCTTAGTTGATTTTCCAAATCAGATTGAGAAACTTCACTATTTACATTAAGTGAAAAACTTAGATATAAAACTAGCACAAAAAAGCCTATTCCTATTAAAACGCTTGAATTGAACAAATTTTCACTATTGAGATTTTTAAATAATTTAAATCTGCTTTCATTCGAATCAGGAACAAATTTTAATTTTTTTGAAGTTGATTTTTGATTTAAAAAACTATCGAGTTCATTCAAAGCTTCTTGAATATTAATTCCAATTTCATTTATATAAGCTTTGAAAAATAATTTTACATACACTCCCGGTATTTCAGCAAACTTTCCTTTCTCAATAGAATGGAGGTATTTGATATCAATTTTAGTTCTCTTGGAAATATCCTTAAGATCAATATTATTATCAATTCTAAATTTTTTATATTTGTTGTAAAAAATCATATTTTGTCAAGAATGCTTTTCATTGTACTTTTTATAAATTTTTTCTCTGGGAAACCTACGATATTATTGTAACATCCGTCAATATTTTTAATGAAATATTCTTCAGCATCTTCTACATTATATGAACCTGCTTTATCCAAGACATTAAAATTGCTAACATAACTGCGGATAATGTCATCAGTTAAAGATTTAAATGAAACTTTTGTGCTATCAAAAATAGTGATCTGATCATCTAAGGATGTTAAAGTAAGTGCACTTATTACGAAATGATGCTTTGCAGAGAGTAGTCTTAGCGTATTTATTGCATCAATATTTGATTCAGGTTTTCCGATTATTTGATTTTCAAATTCGATTATAGTATCTCCTGAAAGGATATAGTCTGTGGGAAAGCTTTGATGAACTTTTAAACCCTTTCTCATTGAAGCATCAATAACATAATCTATAGGATTCAAATCGTTTATATTGTTCTCATCAACATTAGGGACTTCAATTTCAAAACTGTATCCTAACTTTTGTAGAATTTTCTTTCGTCTTGGTGAACTAGATGCTAATATTATACCCATAAAATTGTTTTTTTTTGACTAAATTTAAACAATAAAGAGTAAAAATGAATCAGACAGATTTAATAAAAAAAATTTATGATAATTATCTTCAAAAAATTGATGAAGCAAGAACATTTTTTGATAGACCGTTAACCTATACTGAAAAAATACTTTTTTCTCACTTATCTGAAAATCTTATTTCAATACCAAACAGAACAAAGACATTTTGTACATTAAAGCCTGATAGAGTAGCTATGCAAGATGCGACAGCCCAAATGGCTTTACTTCAATTTATCAATTCTGGAATGCAGACTACAGCAGTCCCAACTACTGTGCATTGCGATCATTTAATTACTGCAATTACGGGAGCAGATGATGATTTAAGCAATGCATTAATTACAAATAAAGAAGTATATGATTTTTTAATGTCTGTTTGCGCTAAATATGGAATAGGTTTTTGGAAACCTGGAGCTGGAATTATTCATCAAACAATTCTAGAAAACTATGCAGTTCCTGGAGCTATGATGATAGGAACGGATTCTCATACGCCAAATGCAGGCGGGTTAGGCATGATTGCAATAGGTGTAGGTGGAGCAGATGCAGTTGATGTAATGACCGATTCTCCTTGGGAAGTAAATTGGCCTGGTATAATCGGTGTAAAATTAACAGGTAAATTAAGTGATTGGGCTTCCCCTAAAGATATAATTCTAAAACTTGCAGGCATACTAACTGTAAAAGGTGGAACAGGAAAAATAATTGAATATTTTGGAGAAGGAGCTGAAAGTATTAGCTGTACAGGAAAAGCGACTATCACAAATATGGGAGCTGAAGTAGGCGCAACAACCTCTCTCTTTCCCTATGATAGAAAAATGTATGAATATTTATCAGCTACGGACAGAAAAGATATTGCCGACTTAGCAGAAAACATTAAAGAACATTTAAAAGCAGATGATAACGTTCATTCTAATCCAGAAAAATATTATGATGAAGTAATAGAAATTAATTTATCTGATTTGGAACCACATATTGTTGGTCCATACAGTCCTGACCTTTCTAGAAAAATTTCTGAAATACCTTCAGCCATTCATGATAATAGTTATGATGACAATCTTAAGGTTGGATTGATAGGAAGTTGTACTAATTCATCTTACGAAGATATTGAAAAAGCAGCTCATGTAGCTAAGCAAGCTCTTAGTGTTGGTTTAAAAGCAAAATCAGAATTCTACATAACACCAGGCTCAAACCAAATTAAAGCAACTATGGAAAGAGATGGGTATACAAAAATCTTTGAAGATCTTGGTGGAAAAGTTTTAGCAAATGCTTGCGGTCCTTGCATTGGTCAATGGAAGAGATCAGATATAGATGAAGGAGAAAAAAATACAATTATTACTTCTTTTAATAGGAATTTTGCAAAAAGAAATGATGGAAATGCTGCAACTGAATCTTTTGTTGCAAGTCCAGAGATAGTAACTGCTTTAGCAATTGCTGGAAAATTAAGCTTTAATCCAACAACAGATAAAATTTCATTAAAGGATGGAAGCAGTTTTAGCTTTTCATCGCCAAGTGGATCTGAATTACCTGATATGGGATTTGAAGATATTGGTAGCGATGATTTTTTAAAAGCCAAATTAAGACCAGATACTCAAATTGTTATTAAACCTGAAAGTGAAAGATTGCAAGTTCTTGCACCTTTCTCTGCATGGAATAATAATGAAATGGAGGAATTAAAAATTCTTCTTAAAGCAAAAGGAAAATGTACAACAGATCATGTTTCTCCAGCAGGACCATGGCTCAAATACAGGGGACATCTTGAAAATATTTCTCAAAATATGTACTCAGGTGCTCTGAATGCATTTACTGAATCTAATGGAGAGGCAATTAATTTAATTTCAGGCAAGATTGAAAATATTTATGAAGTATCAAAATCCTACAAAGAAAATAAAATAAATTGGGTTGCAGTAGCTGATGAAAATTACGGAGAAGGTTCTAGCAGAGAGCATGCAGCAATGGAACCGAGATTTATGGGTTGCAAAATTGTTTTAGCTAAAAGTTTTGCAAGAATCGCTCAAACAAACTTAAAAAAACAAGGTATAATTCCAGTAATTTTTAAAGATAAAAATGACTATGAAAAAATAGAAGCAAATGATACGATTTCTACTTTAAACCTTAAAGAATTTGATAGCGAAACAAATTTAAAACTAAGCTTGAATAAATCTGATGGATCATCGCTTGTTATTGAAACTATTCATACTTTTTCAAAAAACCAAGTTGGATGGTTTAAGGCTGGATCAGCATTAAACTTAATTGCTAAGAAATCACATTGAATATTAATGAAATAAATAAAAGTTGGGATTTTATAATTGGTCTAGAAATCCATGTTCAACTTGAGACTAAATCAAAAATTTTCAGCGAATGCTCTTATGATTATGATCAGACACCTAATAGCTTAACCTGTCCAACGTCTATTGGATTGCCGGGAGCGCTCCCAAATATCAATCAATCTGCAATTGAATCTGCAATCAAGTTTGGGAAAGCAGTTAATGGAAAAATTAGTAAAAAATTTACTTTTGCAAGGAAACATTATTTTTATCCAGACTTGCCTAAGGGCTATCAAATTTCTCAATTTGATCAACCCATTATTTCTGGAGGATTTGTTCCAATTTGGTGGAATGAAAAAAAATATAATATAGAACTAACAAGAGCGCACCTCGAAGAAGATGCAGGCAAGTCTTTTCATGATACAAAAAATGATACTAGCAATTTGGATTATAATAGAAGCGGTGCTGCTTTAATAGAGATTGTTACTGAACCAGTATTAATCCATCCAGAGCAAGCAAAAATTTTTATGCAACGAGTAAAACAAATTATCAATTACATTAATATTTCTAATGCTGAGATGGAAAAAGGGAAATTGAGATGTGATGCAAATATATCTCTATCTGAAAAAGGAAGTGGAAAATTTGGAATTAAAACTGAAATAAAAAATATTAATTCTTTCAGGAATGTTCAGAAAGCAATTGAATCAGAAATTATTAGACAAAATGATTTATTAAACAAGGGCAAGAAAGTTGAACAAGCAACTTTAACATGGAATAACGATAAAAATACTGCAGAGATAATGCGTTTAAAAGAAAATGCAGATGATTATAGGTATTTTAACGACCCTGATCTACCTCCTGTTCATTTAGATAGTTCTATTATTGATAAGATAATGTCAGAAACGACAATTCTTCCATTTGACTATGAAAATAAATGGATTCATGATTATAAATTATCTTTAAGTGAAGCCACTGTTCTCTCAACTACAAAAAAAATAGCACAATATTTTGAGAGTTTAGTTGATTCAGGTATAACTGCAAAAAAAGCAAGTGGATGGATATCTACCGAACTTTTTAGACTATTTAATGAGAAAAATCTTGAATTCAACTCTCAAAAAGTTTCATCACATAGTCTTATTAAAATTATCAAACTGGTTGAGAGCGATAAGATAACTCAAAACTCTGGAAAAGAAATTTTAAGAAAAATTTTTGAAAATGGTACGGATATTAATGAAATATTGAATAGTGAGAATTTTGACACATCGAACGTAGATATTAGTTCAATTATAAATAAAATTTTATCTGAATGTAGCAATGAAGTATCTAGATTCAAAAATGGGGAAGAAAAATTAATGGGATTTTTTATTGGCCAGATAAACAAAGAGACCAAAGGTAAAATCAGTCATAAAATAATTATTGACGAACTTAAGAAAAAACTAAATAATTAAAATTTTCTACCTTCTGCTATAAGATTTTTAATTACTGAATCAATTCCTTTTTTATCAATAATCTTTAAACCCTTAGCAGAAACTTTTAGCGTAACTTTTTTATTTAAACTTTCTACCCAGAAAGTCTTTTTCTGAAGATTTATATCAAATCTTCTTCTAGTTTTATTGTGTGCATGACTAACATTGTTGCCATACATTACTTTTTTACCTGTTACTTCACAAACTCTTGACATTTTTTAACCTTTTATGTTTAAGTTCAAATTGAACTGGGGAAATTTAAACCAATAATCGAACCGAACAAACAAAAAGTATATGTTTGACATAAATAAAAAAATCAAAATTGGAAACTTAAAATTAGACTTTCC
>JBJKZP010000018.1:0-45154 GCA_045560235.1 Fidelibacterota bacterium
TTACTGCTGTGCCTGGAGCTGCGATAACAAATGTAAAAATTGAAGGCGCTCATCATGAGTTTTCTACAATTGATGGCGTAACAGAGGATGTTGCAGATGTAATTATGAACCTTAAAGGTGTTAGATTTCATTTGTTTGAAAGTTCTGTTGAGCCAATTTTCCTAAAGGTTAAAGGACCTAAAGCTTTTACTGCCGCTGACATACAAGCAGTAAGTGATAATTTTACCATCTTAAACCCTGAGCATCACATAACTGATATTGCAAAAGGAACCACTTTAGAAGTTGAATTAAGGTTAGGTATAGGAAAGGGGTACAAGTCTAGTGAGGAGAACAAGTTAAATAACACTCCTGTTGGAATGATTCCGATTGATAGTATCTTTAATCCAGTTACTAAAGTTTCTTTTAACGTATCTCCCTTACCAGGAGCTAAAGAAGACACTGAAATGTTGTCATTGAATGTAACTACAGACGGATCTATTTCTCCAATAGATGCAGTTAGCTACTGTTCATCTGTGCTTTCAGAGCATTATAATATTATTAATTCAATTAGCAATCCTTCTATTCTAGAGATTGATAAGCCAGTAAGTGAAGAAATTCTTCAGATTCGTAAACTCTTAGAATCGTCCATAGATGAAATGGAACTTTCTGTAAGAAGTCATAATTGTTTAGAAGCTGCAGGAATTACATTAATTGGAGAGCTTGTTGATAAAGATGAAGCTGAAATGTTAGAGTATAAAAATTTTGGTAGAAAATCTTTGAACGAGCTTATAGAAAAACTTGAAACCATGGGCTTAAAATTTGGTATGGATACAAGCCCTTACACTGAAGATGAAGCGTAATGAGAAAAAGAATATCAGCACGTAAATTTGGTAGATCAGCAGCGCACAGAAAAGCGTTAATGTCAAACTTAGCTAGTTCCTTAATTGAGCATAAGAGAATTAAGACTACTCACGAAAAAGCTTTAGAGCTTAGAAAATTTATTGAGCCAATGATTACTAAAGCAAAAAACCATACTGTGCACAACAGAAGAGAAGTTTTAAAGAGAATTCATAATGACACAGCTGTTAAAGCACTTTTTGATGTTATAGCTCCTAGCTACGCGGATAGGCCAGGAGGTTATACGCGCATAATTAAGCTTGGTTCTAGACCTAATGATTCAGCCAAAGTTTCTCTTATTGAATTTGTTGATAAGTTTAACTTTGAAAATGATGATATTGTTGATAAAACTGAAGAAGTTGAAGTCGTCGAAGAGTCTAAAGAATAGTATTAAGTCATCTTTAATATTTTAGATAAATATTTTACATCTACGTTATCAAAACCATCAAATTTATTTGAGTCTACATCAAGTACATAACTACAGTTATTGTATTTGATAGGAATGCATATCTCTGACTTGCTATCTTTATCGCAAACTATATGTCCTGGAAATTCATTTACATCAGGAACATTAAGAATCATATTTTTTGATATTGCTTTACCGCAAACACCGTTCATAGTAATCGGACTACAAGGTATTTTTACAGATTTGTATTGCTCTACATGTAATTGACTACCATCTCTTCTATAAAAACCGCAAAATATCCATTCATCAAAAGAATTAAATAATATTTCACAGATTTTATTCAACTTATCGTTTGAAGAATAATTCTGAATACTTTCAATACATATTTTATAAATTTCTTCTTTATTTTCAGTAGATAACATATATGTTAAAATATGAAAAAAAGTAAAAAACCAATAATTATTTCTGGTATGCCTAGAACAGGCACTACACCGCTTGGTCATATAATTTCATCAATAGATGATTTTTCGATGATATACGAGCCATTTAATGTAAATCAAGGCGTTTCTTCGATTGAGTTTAATTATCCATATCCAGGTAAAAATATTTCAACTAAAAGGTTTTATGAAATATTTCACGAATTAATAGATTTTAAATCAAGATTTAAAAAAGGGATAAATATTAACGATTCTTTACCTTTGAAGCTTTTTAAGTATTTTATTGGAAATGAGAGCTCTTTATCATTTTATAGGTCTAAATTTTCTAAAAAAACAAATCTTGTTATAAAAGATCCTTTTCTAGTATTTGCAACACATGAATTAAGTAGTAAATATAAAATTATTTTTTGTGAAAGACCTTTAAAGCCATTATGTGCAAGTTTTAAAAGAATGAAATGGGACTTTCATGAATACAATAAATTATCAAAACTCTTTTATCCGGAAACCTTAAGAGCTAAGAGTTTTCAAACATCAGAGAATGTATCTTCATACGTAATAGGGGCCGTTCAATTTTACGAGCTGATTGTTAATTACAAAAAAAAAATAACTTCAAACGATAATATATTTTTTTTCTCACAAGACGCATTTGTTAAAAACAATCACAAAGAAATGAAAAGATTGTTTGCCTGGCTAAATATTGAATACTCGATAGATATACAAAAAAAGGTAGATTCTCTTACAAATAAATCCTCATCGAGCATTGCTCCAAAAGAAAATACTCAACATGACTCAGGTTACAACAAGGCGTTTTCTAATAAATATTTTTCTGAGATTTTAACAAAACAAGAAAATGAGCTGATTGATTTTTTTTGTAGCGGAGGAGAGATTTGAACTCCCGACCTTCGGATTATGATTCCGCTGCTCTAACCAACTGAGCTACTCCGCCATAAACGGCTAAAGTTATATCACAATGTTTTAAATGTCTAAATTATTTTAATTTTAAAGATAAAATTTTTTAAAAAAGTCTTTGCTTTTTTTTTATGTTTTGTAATTTCATTCATTGACGAAATAAAAAGGAGAAAACTGTCTCAATGAACTATACATCAAAAGAAGATTTTTTAAAGAACCTAGAATCAAGATTTCCAAATGAAAATGAATTCTATCAGGCCGTTGAGGAGGTTGTTGGCTCTATCTGGAATACTGTTCAAAATAATGATCAATATTTAAGTACAAATATTCTTGATAGAATAGTTACACCTGAAAGAGTGATAATTTTTAGAGTGCCTTGGGTAGATGATAAAAAAAATGTTCATGTTAATTCAGGATATAGAATTCAATTTAATTCTGCAATAGGCCCTTATAAAGGCGGATTAAGATTTCATCCAAGCGTAAATCTTGGAATTTTAAAATTCTTGGCTTTTGAACAAATATTCAAAAATAGTCTTACAGGATTAAGTATGGGTGGCGGTAAAGGTGGCTCAGACTTTGATCCAAAAGGAAAATCTGATAACGAAATAATGAAATTTTGTCAATCTTTTATGACTGAGCTATCAAAACATATAGGGCACAATGCAGATGTACCAGCTGGAGATATTGGAGTTGGTGGAAAAGAAATTGGTTATATGTTTGGTCAATACAAAAGATTAAGAAATGAGTTTACTGGAGTATTGACTGGTAAAAAAACAGATTGGGGCGGAAGCTTAATTAGGCCTGAAGCTACAGGATACGGTACAGTATACTTTGTTGATGAGATGCTAAAAACAAGAAACGATTCTTTGGATGGTAAAATTGTGACAATATCTGGTTCTGGCAATGTAGCGCAGTTTGCTTGCGAAAAACTACTTCATCTTGGCGCAAAACCAGTTACTTTATCTGATTCGTCAGGATATATATATGACCCAGAGGGCATCACTCTTGAAAAACTAGAATTTGTTAAAGAATTGAAAGAGAAAAGATCAGCCAGAATTTCTGAATATGCTTCAAAATATGGTGTTGAATTTATAGAAGAAAAAACTCCATGGGAGGTTAAGTGCGACATCGCACTTCCTTGCGCAACTCAAAATGAATTGAATGCTGAAGATGCAAAAAAATTAACAGCAAATGGTTGTTTTGTGGTAGCGGAGGGTGCAAATATGCCCTCAACCACAGATGCGGTACATCATTTTATTAATGAAAAAATTCTTTTTGGCCCTAGTAAAGCTGCTAATGCTGGCGGTGTTGCAGTATCAGGTATCGAAATGAGTCAGAATAGCACTAGAATGCCTTTAACTAGCGAAGAAGTTGATGGTTTGTTGAGAGGAATTATGGAAAGAATTCATAGTACTTGTGTTAAGCATGGCTTAAAAGATGACTTTATTAATTACGTCGATGGTGCAAATGTGGGTGGTTTTGTAAGAGTTGCCAATTCAATGATTGACCAAGGAATTGTTTAGATTAATTAGTATCTTATGCCGTTATGATGCGTAAGATTTCATCAATAGACTTTAAGTCATCAAATACGACTTCTGGTAAGACAGTTCTTATGAGAGTTGATTACAATGTTCCTATAGAAAATGAACTTGTTGTTGACGATTATAGAATTTTTAAATCTTTACCTACTATTCAGTACTGCCTAGAGCAAGGATCTAAAGTTGTTTTAATGTCTCATATGGGCAGACCGAAAGGAAAGAAGAATAAAAAACTCTCTTTGATGCCTGCAGGTGAGAAGCTTGCTGAATTGCTCGAAATGCCAATTAAATTTTCAGATGATTGTATTTCTGAAGACGCAATCGATGTTTCAAAAAATTTAAAAGATGGAGAAATTCATTTATTAGAAAATTTAAGATTTTATAATGAAGAAACTCGAAACGACCAACACTTTGCTAGTCAACTAGCAAAACATGGATCTATATACATTAATGATGCTTTTGGAACTGCTCATCGTGAGCACGCATCGAATGCAAATATTACAAATCATTTTGCTACCAAAGGAATGGGACTTTTAGTAGAAAAGGAAGTAGAATTTTTATCTGAAAATTTATCAAACCCAAGGAAACCTTTAACTTTAATTATAGGTGGAGCTAAAATTGATACAAAGATTGCTGTGATTGAAAATTTTTTAGGCGTTGCTGATAATATTATTATCGGCGGAGCAATGGCAAATACATTTATGGCAAGCATGGGTAGAGAAGTAGGTCTTTCATTGATTGAAAAAGAAAAAATTGATACAGCTTCGAAGTTAATTAACAAAGCTAATAGGAAGAAAACTAAGATTGTTTTACCTATTGATTTTTCTGGAGAGTTGAAAGAATTTGGATCCGGAGATATTTGTACTGCTGATGCTAGTAGTATACCAGCTCAAATGGTTTGTGAAGATATAGGAACTAAATCAATTAATCTTTTTGCAAGAATAATATCACAATCAGAAACAGTTCTTTGGAATGGAACGGTGGGCGTAGCTGAAAATCCTAATTTTGCGGTTGGAACAAATAGAATAGTTGATGCTATCATAGAAAACGAATTAACTTCAATCGTTGGAGGCGGAGATACAATAGCCGCAATTAGAAATTATAATGAGGAGTTTATAAATCAATTTTCGCATGTTTCTACAGGGGGCGGTTCATGTTTGGAAATGTTGTCAGGAGTTAAGCTTCCTGCATTGGAGATGTTAAAAAAATAATGAATAAAATTTTTGCAGCAAATTGGAAGATGTATTTGAATGAAGAAGAATCTCTTAATTTTATTTCAAAGATGTTTTTAAATAAAAGTCTATTTTTATCTAAAGAGATAATGATTTTTCCTAGTCATACTGCTATTAGCTCTGTAAAAAATGCCTTAAAAAATATGTCAAATGTTAAGGTTGGAATGCAAGACTGTGATATAGAAATGAGTGGGGCAGTTACTGGTTCTAATTCAATTAGCTCTATATCTGTTGATTCTTGTATTATTGGCCATTCTGAAAGAAGAATTATTTTTAAAGAAGATGAAAAAATTATTAAGCAAAAATTAGAAAACTCTCTCAAAACTGTTGAATCTACAATTCTATGTGTTGGAGAAACTTTGAATGAAAAAAAACAAAATGAAACTTTTAATGTTATTGATAAACAATTATCGATACTTCCAAGATCGTTGAATGAAAAAAAGCTTATAATCGCATATGAGCCAGTTTGGGCTATTGGAACTGGCTTGGTTCCTTCAAGCGATTACATTGGAGAAGTTCTTTCCTATATAAATAATGCAATAAAAAGTTTATATTCAAATCAAATGCTGAACGAAGTAAATTTATTTTATGGAGGTTCAGTAGATGAGAATTCTGTTGAAAGCTTATCAACTATACCTTTACTGGATGGTTTTTTGATTGGTAGCGCTAGCGCAGATTTTAAAAAATTTGAAAATATTTTAAAGAAAATGAGGTGATATGATTCAATTTTTAATAACGATACATACAATAATTAGTATTTTGTTGATAGTAGTTGTACTTATGCAATCAGGACAAGGCGGTTTAAACTCTATGATGAGCGGAACAGCTAGCTCAATGATGGGTTCAACAGGGGCTAATGATTTTATTACAAAATTAACTACAGGACTAGGAATTGCTTTCATTGGATTAGCAATGCTTATTGGTGCTTTAAGTGGAGAGTCTAGCGCTACATCCGAATCAATTTTACAGAAGGATGCAGAATCAAGACAGGTTGATGAGGTAATACCCCAAGAATTTTCTCTTCCTGCTGCAGATGAGTTAATTCCAGAAGAATCCTCTACAAACTAATTCTTGCCGAAGTGGTGGAATTGGTAGACACGCTAGCTTGAGGGGCTAGTGGAGGAAACTCTGTGTGGGTTCAAGTCCCGCCTTCGGCACAAAATATTATTTAACATTATTTTTAAAAGATTAATAGATTAAGCGATATTTAAAAAAAAACATAAGGTGAGAAAATGAAAAACTTTTTTTTAATACTTATAACTTTAACTACAGTTTATGCTCAGACATCAGCTATTAGCTTATATGAAGAGTCTCAAAAAGCACTTTCTTCTGGTAATATTGAACTTGCAGGAGAAAAAATTAGAGCAGCAATTGAGATAGATAAATCTAACGATTCATTTAGAAAAGAGTTTGATAGGTTGAATGGCCTAAGAAACAAAATGATTAATGCTAACAGGTCAGTAAAAGATGGAAGGTTTGATGATGCTATCCAAGCATTTTCTGATGTATTAGCTAGTGTTCCAAATTCTGCAGAAGCTTTGTATGGAACTGGTAAAGCTTATGAAGGAAAACAGGAATACTTATCTTCAGTTGATTTTTATAAAAAATCACTACGTATAGATTCAAATTATACAAAATCTAAAAAATCAATCTCCAACGTTGCTAAAAAATTATATAATAGCGCAAATCAAGATTATAAGAATGGAAATCTAGAAATGGCTTTAACAAAATATCAGCAAGTGCTAATGATTAATTCTAGATTGTATCAAGCATATTTTCAAATGGGCGTTTTGCAGAAGAAGATGGGTAATTTAACATTGTCAATAGAAAGCTATTTAAAAGCTTTAAATATTAAAAAAACATTTGACAAAGGATGGTATAATCTAGGACTAGCCTATAAAGAGAATGGCGATCTTGAGAATGCAAAAAAATCATTTGAAGAGACAGTAAGATTAAACAAAAAATATTATAAAGCTCATAAAAGTTTAGGAGATCTCTTTATTGACTTAGAAGATTTTGATAATGCTATTTCAAGTTTTAAAAAGGCAGTTGAATTTAAATCTAATTATTCTGCTGCCTACCATGGATTAGGTGTTACCTATGCAAAAATAGGAAATTATGAAAAATCAGCTAAATCATTATCTAAGGCGGTAGAATTGTCTCCAAAAGAATTTCTATCATGGTTTCATTTGGCTGAAGCCCATAATAAGTTAAATGATTGTGAATCAGCCAAAAATGCAGCTCTTGAATCAATCGATTTAAAAAAGAATTTTGGCGGAGGATGGTTTGAGTTAGGTATTGCAGAGTACTGTGGAGGGAAAGGTAATAAAAACACATCTATAAACCACTTTGAAAAAGCAAGGAATGATCGTGAGTGGAGAAAAATGGCTGAATATGAAATTGATCGCGTTAGAAATCCAGAAAAATATGAACAATGATTAAAGCAGTTATTTTTGATTTAGATAATACACTTTTAGATTTTATAAAAATGAAAAGAGAGGCAGTGCAAAATGCGCTACTTTCTATGAAAGAAGCTGGTTTAGAGCTTGATATAGAGCAATCATATGAAGAAGTGATGTCCATTTATGAGTCTGAAGGCTGGGAGCATCAATTAGTTTTTAATAAATTTCTAAATGATAAAATTGGTTATGTAGACAATAAATATCTTGCTGCAGCAATTGTTGCTTATAGGAGAGGTAAGGAAGCTAATTTAAAAGCTTATCCAAATGTTCATAGAACTCTTAATCATTTAATGAAAAATGGTATTAAGTTAGCAATTGTTTCTGATGCTCCTAGTAGAGAAGCTTGGATGAGAATTTATTATTTGAATTTACATCATATGTTTGATGCTGTAGTTACATTTGATGATTCAAAAGAGAGAAAACCTTCTCCTAAGCCATTTAATTTAGTTTTAAAAAAATTAGCCTTATCAAAAGAAGAGGTTGTTATGATTGGCGACTGGCCTGAAAGAGATGTTGCTGGAGCTAATAGCTTAGGAATAAAAACAATCTTTGCTCGATACGGCGATACTTTTGGAGTTAAAAATTCTGGTGCAAATTGGGATATTGATGATATTTCTGAAATCATTCAAATAGTAGAAAATGAAAATGAAAAATAACCTTTCTATTGGAGTAGATATTGTGTCTATTGAAAGAATTAGAGATATACTTAGATCATCAAAAAGAGATAGATTTTTATCAAAAATATTTTCATCAAACGAAATTAATGATGCGTTATCAAAGTTTGATGAAGCACAATTTTTTGCTGGAAGATTTGCTGCTAAGGAGGCAGTTAGAAAAGCAAAATCTAATGATAGTTTAAGACCTTCAAACAGTTTTAAATCAATTGAAATATTTAATTATAAGGGCGGAAAGCCAGGAGTTAAAGCTCTAAATTGCAAAAATGTTGAGCTGTCCATTTCACACGATGGAAACTACGCAATCGCTTTCTGCGTTTCAACCTAGTGGATTATTTTGAAATAAATGGAAAAAACCAACTTCATGGAGAAGTTGAAATTAGCGGAGCTAAAAATGCTGTCTTGCCATTAATGGCTGCTGCAATACTTAATAATAAAAAATTACAAATTTTAAATGTTCCTTATTTATCCGATTCTGCTACCATGGCCAAACTTTTAGAAAGTATGGGTGCTAAGGTTGTTTTTGATAGGGATAATTCGATTGTAATAGATTCATCAAGCTTAAATGACCCCTTTGCCTCATATGATTTAGTAAAAATGATGAGAGCATCCTTCTATGTTTTAGGGCCTTTGATTGCAAAATTTAGACATGCTAAAGTTTCATTGCCTGGTGGATGTGCATGGGGTCCAAGACCGGTAGACTTTCACCTCGAAGGTTTAAAAGCTCTTGGAGTAGATATTAAAATAGAGAATGGCTATGTGATTGCTGACGCTAAAGAACTATCGGGTAATTCAATACATTTTCCTAAAATATCAGTTGGCGCAACTGGAAATGTTGTTATGGCAGCTGTTTTTGCTAAAGGGGTTACAACACTCACTAATGCTGCTGCAGAGCCTGAGATTCAACAGCTTTGCAATATGTTGAATGAAATGGGAGCTAAGATTAAAGGTATAGGTTCAAATACTCTTACAATCGAAGGAGTTGAATCGTTAAACTCGATAAATAAAATTTCAGTTATTCCCGACAGGATAGAAGCTGGTACTTTTATGATTGCAACAGCTGCAGTTGGTGGAAAGGTAAAAATCAAAAATATTGTCCCAGAACATTTAGATAGTGTTAGCAATTTTTTAAAAAAGGCTAATGTGCAAGTAGATATTGGTTCAAATTCTGTTACTATAGAATCTGATGGAAGCAGTATTGCTTCAACGGATATGGAAACAAATGAATATCCTGGATTTCCAACTGACCTTCAAGCGCAATGGATGATATTGATGTGCCTAGCAGATGGAGTATCAACAATTAAAGAAAATATATATTACGACAGATTTACTCATATAATGGAATTAAATAGACTGAATTGCGATATTAAGCTTGAAAATTCTATTGCAAAAATTCAAGGAAATCAAAATCTTATTGGCGCAGATGTCATGTCAACAGATATAAGAGCATCTGCAGCGCTTATTATAGCTGCATTATGTGCAAAAGGAAAAACAAAGATTAGCAGAATATACCATATTGATAGAGGTTATGATAAAATTGAAGAAAAATTATCTAATCTCGGAGCTGAAATTATTAGAAAAAAATAACCGAATTATTGTTGTTTTTGATATAATTTTTTATAGATTTATCCCCAGACATGAAAATTGTTATTATAGGTGCTGGAGAGGTAGGCTTTCATGTAGCTAAATCTCTAAGTGAGCTTGATTATGATATATCAGTAATTGATATTGATCATTCTAAATGCGCTAGAGCAAATGAGCATTTAGATGTTATTGTGACACAGGGTAATGGTTCAGATGAAAAAATTCTTAAAGACGTCAATGTTTCTGAAGCTGATTACGTTTTCTGTCTAACAAATTCTGATGAAACAAATTTAATTTCTTCATTGCAATGTCATAATCTTGGTGCAAAAAAAATTATTGCTCGTTTGAGAGATTTAGATTACTCAAGAAATGGAAATGCATTAACACCGGAAAAATTTGGTGTAGATATTGTTATTCATCCAGAAGATGAAGTTGCTAAAGAAATAATTCGACTTGTAATGCATCCTTATGCTGATAAATTTTATGAATTTGAAGGCGGAAAAGCGGTTTTGTTTTCAAAAAAAATTAATCATCGTTCGAAGATATCTGGCTTGACTGTTGAAGAATTCCATAAAATTAATGTTGAATTTAAAAGTTTGATAGTTGCAGTAATTCGCGGTGAAAAGATGACAATTCCTACAACAACTTTCAAGTTTGAACCAGAAGACTATATATTTTTCTTTGTAAGATCTAAAAATTTAGATCAACTTCTTCTGGTGTTAGGTGTAGAAAATTCTGATTCTAAAAGAGTTATGATTGCTGGAGCTAGCAAGATTGGAAGAAGGATTGCTTCTTTATTAGAAGATAAAATGTCTGTAAGATTAATTGAAAAATCAAAAGAAAAAGCTACTCAAATAGCTAACAATCTTGATAAAACAATTGTTTTGAATTCAGATGCAACAGATGTTGAGTTTTTAAAAGGTGAAAATATTTCAGATGTTGATTCATTTGTTGCAGTTACAGAGGATCAACAGCTCAATTTATTAGCTGGAATTTTATCTAAACAATTGAAAGTAAAACATTCAATTATTCATGTTACAAATCCAGACTATGTAAGAAATATGTCTGATTTAGGAATTGGATCAATTGTTAGTAAAAATACGGTAAGTGTTAATGCGGTAATCAAGTCTATTAGAATTGATCAAAAAGAACATGTTATACAGCTTTTTAGTTCTTTAGATATGGAAGCTATAGAGTTAGTAGCAGATAAAGATTCTAAAGCAGCTAGATTGCCTTTATCAAATCTAAATTTACCTCATGGATGTATAGTTGCTTTAGTGAATCATAACGGTCATATTAAAATTCCTGCAGGAGGCTTTCAAATAAGTGAAAATGATTCAGTATTAATTTTTTGTATCAACTCAAAAATTAGGGAAGTTAGTAAAATTTTTAACAACGAATAATGAGTCTTAGACCAACATTCAGGCTATTATCAATTCTAATAGCGGTGCTATCAATATTTTTACTAATACCTGCAACAATAGAATATTTTGAATCAACAAAAATATATTTATTTAAAATTTCTATAGTAACAATATTATGTTCATTTCCAGTATGGTATTTTTCAAGAAAAGCTAAATCATTCTCTAACAAGGATGTATTTTTAGCTATTGTATTATGTTGGATTGCCGCTTCTTTTTTTGGTTCAATTCCATTTCATCTTTCTGATAGTTTTGATGGATATTCAAATGCGCTTTTTGAATCTGTATCAGGCGTAACAACAACCGGAGCGACCATTCTAGGGGATATTGAAAATATGCCTAAAAGTATACTTTTTTGGAGATCTTTTCTCCAGTGGTTTGGTGGGCTTGGTATTGTAATTTTTACAATTGCATTATTGCCTTTGCTTGGAGTTTCTGGAGAGAAAATTTTTAACCTTGAATATCCTGGACCTTCATCAGAAAAGATTACTCCTAGAATAAAAGATACTGCAAGATTATTAATCAAATTTTATGTTGGTTTTACTATTGCATTATTTTTGCTGTTATCATATAACATGTCTTTTTTTGATGCTATTTGTCATGCAATGACAACGATGCCATCTGGTGGATTTTCAACTTTTAATGATAGTATTAATGGACAATCTGATTATGTAAAATCTATTATTTTGTTATTCATGCTTATTACAGGAACAAATTTTGCATTACATTTTAGATCAATTAATTTAGGATTAAAATCTTATCAAAGAGATAGAGAATTTCAATATTACATATTAGTATGTATATTTTTTTCAGGTCTTATATTTTCACTAGGATATTTCAATAGCGAAAAAAATTCTGCTTTGGATATAGCCTTTCAAACTGTTTCAATAATAACTACTACTGGGTACACATCAACTAACTATAGTAGCTGGTCTCCTTTTATATCTCAATATTTATTGTTTATTTTAATGTTTACGGGTGCAATGGGTGGTTCAACTAGTGGTGGTATTAAATTAATTAGAATTGTTGCTCTTGTAAAGTATGTAAGAGTGGAGCTAAAGAGGGCATTGCATGAAAAAGCAATTATTCCTGTAAGGATTGGTAAAAAAGTTTTATCAGATGAATTGATAAGGAAAACATTGGCATTCTTTCTTTTTTACGTACTATTTTTTTTCCTCGCATCTATTGTCTTTGTAATGCTTGGAGATAATTTGGAGTCATCTATTGGCGCTGCTGCTTCTGCGATGGGAAATATTGGTCCTTCAATAGGGGTATACGGTGCTATGGATAATTATAGCGACATGCATGCTATCGGGAAGTATTTAATGATGTTTGGTATGATTTTAGGACGTTTAGAAATCTTCGCAGTATTAGTCCTGTTTACCAAAACATTTTGGAGATCATAGTATTAACATACAGTCTAAGATTTTAGGTCTCCCTAAGCAGCCAGGTATTTATCAGTTTAAAGATGTAAATGGTAAAATTATTTATATTGGAAAAGCTAAAAATTTAAAAAATAGAGTCAAGTCATACTTTCTAAAAAAATCATATCGAACCCCAAAAGAGCAATCGTTATTAAAAAAGATAGCAGATTTTGAATGGATTGTTTGCCAGGATGAGGCAGATGCATTTATTACTGAAGCAACGCTCATTAAAAAATTTAAGCCTAGATATAATGTTCGCTTAAAAGATGATAAATCTTTTCCATATCTAAAGATTACAAATGAACAATTTCCTCAGATTGAAATTATACGCACTATCAAAAATGATAAGTCGCGTTATTTTGGTCCCTATACGGATGTGAAATCAATGCGTAGATTGTTGGACGTTTTATATAGAGCGTTCCCTATACGCAATTGCTATATCAAACTAGATGATGATACAATTATTAAAAAAGGGTTAGGGATTCAGACCATATCAGAATCAGACTATCATGAGATGATCGATGATATGATTTTATTTCTAAAAGGCGATACTAAGACATTAGAGAAAAAACTAGCCAAACAGATGAAATATTTTTCATCAAAATTGATGTATGAAGATTCTGCTAGAGTACGAGATCAGATTAAAGCTATCAAATCATTTAATCGAGGACAAAGAAAGCTAGAAGCAGACTTCACCAATAGAGATATTATTGGGATTCAAAGTAAAGACAGTCACTATGTAGTGGTTATTTTACGTATCAGAGAAGGAAGAATACTCAGTAGAGAAAAAATCTCTGTGGATACGAATGATACTACTGCTGAAATATTCCGTTCTGTTATTATCAATTTTTATATGAATTCAGCCTATATCCCAAACAATATTTATTTATCAGAATTACCTATAGAAGCAGAAGAGTTACAAGGATGGTTATCGAAGAAGAATAATCGAAAAGTAGCATTCAATATTCCAAAAAGAGGTGTAAAACTAAAAGAATTAAGATTAGCAAATCGAAATGCAAAACTTCTTTTAAACGAGTGGATGTTAAATCTTGCAAAACGAAAAGATTATATTCCAAAGCTCTTGATTAAGCTTCAAGATATTTTGCATTTATCGAAGCCACCTCGCCTAATTGAAGCCTTTGATATCTCCCATTTAGGGGGAATTGATACGGTAGCATCGATGGTGGTATTTAAAGATGGAAAACCTTATAAAAGCGGTTATAGAAAATATAATATTAGCGTTGATAAAATTGATGATTTTAAATCAATGAGAGAAGTGGTTTTTCGTCGCTATAAACGACAATTAGATGAAGGGAATCCATTACCTGATTTAATCTTGATTGATGGAGGAAAAGGACAGCTATCTTCTGCGAAAGAATCGTTAGAGAAATTAAAATTAAAACTTCCTATTGTGGCTATAGCCAAAAGACTAGAGGAATTGTTTATCCCTGGAGAGTCAGAGTCATTACGAATTGCAAAAAGTTCTCCTGCATTAAATTTGTTGAAGCAATTACGAGACGAAGCGCATCGATTTGCTATCACATTCCAGAGAACTAAAAGAACAAAAAGAATGTTAAAAGATTCGTAGATGAGAAAAAATTTATCACTTTCAAAATAAATGATAGACAGTAAGCTTACCTGGAAATATTATCAATAAAAATTTGACTAAATAAGATTGTGTTTTTTCATCCAATCGTCTGAAAGAAACTTTCTCATATAATTTCTAATGCTATCAGGTAGTATTACTAAGCAATTTTGCCCTTTTTTGAGCGATTTTGCTGCTTTTAAGGCTGCATACATGGCTGAGCCACATGAACCTCCAATTAATAGTCCTTCTTCACGTATAAGGGCTCTTGCAGTATTGAATGCTTCTTTGTCATTTACTTTAATAAAATTATCTATATATTTTTTATCACATGTCTTAGGAACAAAATCATAGCCAATTCCTTCAACTTTATAAGGTTTGCCATCATATTCATCTTCTCCGCCGAGGATTGAGCCATAAGGATCAGCTCCGATAATTTGAATACCTGGAATTTCTTCTTTAAGTCTTTTGCCAACACCAGTGGCAGTTCCACCTGTGCCAACACCCATAACAACCATGTGCAAATCAGTACCAAAATCATCTAAAATTTCTTGAGCAGTTTCATGGTAATGCGCATCAGGATTGCAACTATTATTCCATTGGTCTAAAATATGGCTATTTGAAATTTCTTTATTAAGTCTTGCAGCGACACCAAAGTTGCTTTCAGGGTCATCTGAACCAGCTTCGGTAGGAGTTCGTACAATTTTTGCACCAAGGGCGTTAATTGTTAATTCTTTTTCCATGCTCATTTTTTCTGGCATACAAATTATTAGTTTATATCCTCTGATAGAGGCAGCTAAAGCTAGTCCAATACCTGTATTTCCTGAAGTAGCTTCGATAAGAGTGTCTCCAGGCTTGATGCGACCTTCTTTTTCTGCTTCATCGATCATTCTAAAAGCTGACCTATCTTTTACAGATCCACCAGGATTAACCATTTCAATCTTAGCATAAAGATTGCATTCTAGCTCTTTACCTATTGAATTGATTTTTACAACAGGGGTAGAGCCTATAGTTTCGAGGATATTGTTATATATCATGTATAGATATTAAAAAAAAAGGGGCGAAAAGCCCCTCTTTTTTTTCAAACGGAAAGAATTACTTGATAGTAATTTTTCTTCTAAGAGATGATTTTGCTTTTGGAAGCAGAACTTTTAACACTCCATTATCTATTTTTGCAGAAATTTTATCAGTTTCTACGTTATTTGGAACGTTGAAGGTTTTTTCTATTTGACCGTATTCATACGAATCATATTTATCAGACTTTCTTTGTCCTGTAATTTTTAAACGATCGTTATCGAATGCTACTTCAATATCGTCTTTGGACATTCCAGGAACATCCATAGTCAAATAATATTCTTTTTCATTTTCATTATAATAATTTGAAACAGAATTCGTATTCATTAATGAAAATCGAGGGTCAATTGATATATCACTGAAAAATTGGTCAATAATATTGTCAAATGTATCTATTTCATTGTTTAATGGTTTCCATTTTATTAAACTCACTTTAATCTCCTTTGAGTAGTTAATGTTTATAATATTATAATTGCAAATGGAGTGCCAATTAGAAAGGATATGCAAGTTTGGCATAAATTAATTTTAAGTATTGCCATTTTTTCAAATTGTAATAAAATTCTATGAATTTTTGACATAAAAAATGAATTTTAAAAAAATATTATCACAAGCAAACAGTAAAGCAGAATGGGTAGGTCTGCGCTTTGTTGAAGAAAAACAAAACATTCTTTCAACAAAAAAATTTTCGTTAGACAATGTTCAGCGTAATGCCACTCGAGGAGTGATGATAGATGTAATGGTTAATGGTCAATTTTCTTATTATGCCACTCCTTTTCTTGATGAAAAACACATTCTTAATTGTATTGATATAGCTGTTAATAATGCTGAGTTAGCATCAAAATTTTCTGTTTTTAAATTTGATCATGATTCTGTAAGAAAAGGATATGAGGGTACCTATAAAACTAATCTTAAGTCTCCTTTAAGCAATTTGTCAGTAAATGATATTAAAGATTTAGCTTTTCTTGGCTCAAAAAACATGATGAATTTTGATAAAAGAATTATACATGCTGCCACAACAGTGGAGTTGATAGAAAGAAATACTCAAATTGTAAGTACAAATGGCGCTGATATTGATCAAAAAATGGATATAGTATTAGTAGAGTTGTGTTCAACTGCACAAGACAAAAATGATTCTCAAACCAGAAGTAATCATGGAATGAGAGGTCATTGTTTTCAGGCAGGGGCAGAATTTATTGAAGGTTATAATATTGAAGATGAGGCAAAGCAAATCTCCTCTCAAGCTATAGAATTGTTAGAAGCAGAACAATGCCCAACTGAAGTATGTGATTTAGTGTTAGCTCCTGATCAAATGATGCTTCAAATTCATGAGAGCGTAGGACATCCTTTAGAGCTTGATAGAATTTTAGGAGATGAAAGAAACTTTGCTGGATCTAGCTTTGTAAATCTTGAAGATTTTGGATCATTGCAATATGGCTCTGAATTAATGAATATTGTATTTGACCCAACTGTTGATAATCAATTAGCCTCATATAACTATGATGATGGAGGAATGCCTGCAACCAAAGAACATCTTATTAAAGACGGTACTCTTTTAAGAGGGTTGGGCGGTATTGAAAGTCAAATTCGCTCAGGTATTGATGGTGTGTCAAATTTGAGAGCTTCATCTTGGAATAGAATTCCAATTGATCGAATGGCAAACATTAATTTAGAACCAGGTATTTCCACTAAAGATGAAATTATTGGAAGTATAGAGCGCGGAGTGTACATGGAAAGTAATCGTTCATGGTCAATTGATGATTACAGAAATAAATTCCAATTTGGTTGTGAATATGCAAAACTAATTGAAAATGGTGAATTAACCAAAGTTATTAAAAATCCTAATTACCGAGGAATAACCAATCCATTTTGGAGAAGTCTTTCTATGACAGGTAATCAGGATACTTATGAAGTATTTGGGACACCAAATTGCGGAAAAGGTGAGCCTAATCAAGTTGAAAGAGTTGGCCATGCTTCCCCGTTATGTAAGTTTGATAAAGTGCAAGTTTTTGGAGGAGCATAATGAAAAAAGAGATTTTTCAAAATATTTGCTCTGAAGTTTTTAGTTCTTTGGAAGGTAATGAGCAATTAACTATTTATTTAGAAGGAGAAAATTCCCAATATTTTCGATTTAACGACTCAAAATTGCGACAAAGCGGAATCATTGAAGATTATGCTGTTACCATATCACTTTTTTCTGGAAAAAAATCATTACAATCTGCGACTACAGTATCCTCAGACATTGAAAGCTCTGTTAGTAACTTAAAAAATGAAATTCAAGCCTTAAGAAATCCATTGTCGCTTATTCCGGAGAACGAATTTACTAGCTTTCCCGACAATTTTGATTCAATAGAAATAATTAAATCAGGAAAACTACCTGCAAGAAGCGAAATATTGGAAGCGTTAATGGAAATTATTACCAAAGATTATTTGACTGGCGTTTGGACTTCTGGGAAGATTTTTAGAGCATGTTCTACTTCGCAGGGTACAAGTCATTGGTTTGAAAAAGATTCTTTTATATTTGACTTTTCATTGATTGATGAAAAAGAAAATATGGTAAAGGTATTATTTCCAGGTAGTGCTTGGAATAAAGAGAAATTTACCACGGCATTTCAAGAAGCATCTGACAAGTTAACATTGATGAATAAGCCAAAAATGGAATTAAAGCCAGGTAAGTATAGAGTATGGTTTGAACCGAATGCTGTAGCAGATTTTGTTGATATGTTTAATTGGAATGGTGTAAGCGAATCCGCATTTAGAAATGGATCAAGCTGTTTACTAAAAATGAGAAATTCTGATCAAAAATTATCACCTCTATTTTCTTTGAATGAGTCTTTCTCGTCAAAAGCCACAGCGCCTTTTAATTCAAGAGGTGAAGTTTCAGAAGATGTAAATATTATCGATAAAGGCGAGCTTAATAATGCTTTAGTAAACTCTAAAACAGCTTTAGAATATGGAATAACATCTAATTTTGCTGAAGAAGCAAATTCTTGGGGAATGGGAGAGTATATGAGATCTCCTCGTATGGAAGAAGGGAGCATTGAAAAAAATGACTGTTTAGCAAGGCTAGGAACAGGTATTTTTATATCTAATATTCATTATCTCAACTGGAGTGACACTCTCGGAGGAAGAATCACTGGCTTAACAAGATATGCTTGTTATTGGGTTGAAAATGGCAAGATGGTTGCTCCAATTAAAACAATGAGATTTGATGATTCGTTTTATAATTTTTTTGGCAGTAATTTAGAAGGCGTTGGAAAAGAGATTTTGGCAAGGCCAGTAATTGAAACTTATGATGGTAGAAACCCTGGAGAAACTACATGCCCAGGTATATTAGTTAATGATTTTGAATTAACTCTCTAAATCTCTATATTTCGACGCTATTTTAAAATTGGCGTCGTACCCAAGTGGTTTAAGGGACCGGTTTGCAAAACCGTTATTCGTCGGTTCGAATCCGACCGACGCCTCATTAAATGTGTTGCCCGGGTGGTGAAATTGGTAGACACAAGGGACTTAAAATCCCTCGGAGATTAAACTCCGTGCCGGTTCGAGTCCGGCCCCGGGCACTAATCTTATGAATCATTTTATTTTCTTTCATGGAGTTGGCATACGTTCTCATTTCTGGGATACTATAATACCAAAACTTGAAAAAAAATCACTCCAGTATTCTCTTATTGATTTAGACTTTACTTCATTAGATAATGCTCTCGAATCATCTATTAATTCTGTTCGAGAAATAATGAATAAATATCCTGAAAGAAATATTATTTTAGTAGGACATAGCCTTGGTGGATTATTTGCAATTTTTGTTGCCCAACAGCTGGGAGATGCAATTCATAAGCTTATTATTGTAAATACAGGTCTTGCTCCAAAAAGAGTGGCTTTGAAGGCTATGCAGCAAATGCAAATAAATCGTTTATCAAAGTTTTTTAAGAAAATAGGTATGAGAATGCTTTTTAGTGGTCAGTTACCTAAATGGTTAACAAGATCTCTTTTTTTTACAAGCGATACTTCTGAGGAAGTTCAATTGGAACTCTCAAAGCATAAAGTAAGAGAAAGTCGCTCTTTTTTAATGGAACACTTTAATTCTAAAAAAATATGGAATGCACATTTAAATCGTATTCATTTTAGTGGACCTGATAACGTACTTTCAATATTTGGTAGCAAAGATAAAACCACACCAAAAAGAGCTTTTATGTACCTGATCAAAAAGCTAAATGCATCACATAATATTTACCATGGTAGTGGCCATAATGATATTATAACAGCTGAAAAATATAATGATAAATTTGTAGAAGATATTATATTATTTGCTGATATTATTTAATATAAAGAATAAACTTAAAGTATTACTTTATATATAAAGTTGAACATAATTTAAATCATATAATTCTTGGATTGATATAATCAATTTGGTAAAATTGAAGTAATGAGACCCTTCCATTTAGCTTTTCCTGTAACAGACTTATCCGCTGCAAAATCTTTTTATGTAGATGTGTTGAATTGCAAAGTTGGAAGGTCATCGGACCATTGGATTGATTTTGATATGTTTGGTCATCAGGTTGTAGCGCACCTAGTGGAACAAGCTGAACATCCTTCAACCAATAGTGTAGATGGAGATGATGTTCCAGCATCTCATTTTGGAGTAATTTTAACAATGGATCAATGGCATATACTCAAAGAAAATTTAATAGCTTATAAAATTAAATTTATTATTGAACCAAAGATTAGATTTGAAGGCGAACCGGGAGAGCAAGCAACAATGTTTTTCCTTGACCCTTCGGGAAATGCAATAGAATTTAAAGCCTTTAAAGATGATTCAAGTATTTTTGCTAAATAAGGAATATATAGATGGATAAAACTGCAATTGAACATTGGTCTCCAGTAATAGGAGGACAGTTCTGGTGGTCTGGGGTAATATTTGCATTGATTTTTGTACCACTTATGATTTTTGTGGGCGGTAGATTAACTTCAAAACAGCGAGATATGGTTATTTATGGAATGGGAATTTATCAACTTGGAAACAAAATTCTTTCTCAGGTTGGTCATCTTCTTTCAGATAATTACATTTTGGCTTCAAACTTACCTCTTCATTTGTGTGGTTTGTCGGGAATTTTAGCAGGTATAGTTGTTTTTTATCGAAAGCAAATGCTCTTTGAGTTTTTGTATTTTTTTGGTTTAGTAGGTTTTATACATTCGGTTTTAACTCCAGAATTCACAGGCGGTACTTCTACTTGGAAAATTTTTGATTATTACGTTGGACATTCAATGTTAATTATTATTCCAGTTTGGTTAATGAAATATTATGACTTTAGATTGAGACCTAATTCCTGGTGGACAAGTTTTGTATATTTACAATTAATCGTCGTTATTGTCATGCAAATAAATAACATTGTTGGAAACGGAGCTAATTATATGTATTTAGCAAAAGCTCCAATAGCTAATAATCCACTTGTTTTGCAGGATCCTTATCATATAGTGGGATTTGAAATTTTTGCGTTAATTCATTTTTATGTATTAGATATTATAGCAAGACGGATATTTGGTAAATGACACTTTTATTAGCATATTTCTTTTTAGCATTAATTTTATCGTTTTTATGCTCGCTTCTTGAAGCTGTTTTATTGTCAACGCCCGGTTCTTATGCCTCCATTTTATCTAAGCAAAATGTGCAGGACGGTGAACGTCTTGAACGCTTTAAGGAAAATATTAATCGTCCCTTAGCAGCAATATTAACACTCAATACCTTTGCGCATACTTTAGGCGCTGCTGGGGTAGGCGCTCAAACCTTAGAGCTCTACGGAGAAGGATCTGTTGCTTTGGCTTCTGGAATTTTAACTTTGTTGATTCTTATTTTCTCTGAAATTATTCCAAAAACAATTGGTAGTGTATATTGGAGAAGTTTGATTGGTACTACAACAATGATTATTGAAGTGTTAATCTTTTTTACTTATCCATTAGTATTGTTAGCTGAATTTATTTCAAACTTTGGCAATGGCGAGGCTACTATCACCAGAGAAGAAGTAATCGCTATGGCTGAAATGGGTGAAGATGAAGGAGTGTTAGAAGAGCAAGAAACTGATATTATAGAAAACACCCTAAAATTAAAAGATGTAAAAGCAAAAGACATTATGACACCCCGTTCAGTGATATTCGCGTTAAGTAGCGATTTAACGGTAGGTCAAGTGCTCGAGGAGCATGATACCCTAGATTTTACCAGAATACCTACTTATAGTACGGATTTGGACGGAATTGATGGTATGGTGAACCGTTATGAGATTATCAATAGAAAAGCAGATGATCAATTCAGTACTAGAATGCACGAAATTTCTCAAGAAGTTCCAATAATAAATGAAAACGATTCAATTGATAAGGTTTTAGAATTGTTTATCAAAAACAGAGACCATATGGCATTGGTAAATAACGACTCAAAAGTCTTAACAGGATTAATTACTTTAGAGGACGCTATTGAAACTATTTTAGGAAAAGAAATTGTTGACGAACACGATTCAGTGGTAGATATGAGAGATTTAGCTGAATCTAAAGAGAGTGAATAAATAATTAATTAAATATTTGAGTTTTTAAAATCCTACATTAACTTCTTCACCAGTTATGGCTAAAAAACAAACATTCGAATCAAAGCTAAGTAAGAAAGGCAGCAACTTTAAATATGTCAAACATATTAAGTCTGTTGTATCAGAAGACTCCGGATATATCAAATTTTTAGATAATATGGTTAGACTCGAAGAGAACGAAAATATCGATCAAGCATTAAAACGTATGGATGAAGAGTCAAAACAAGTTCTATCATTTGGTGAATCTATGGAAGAAGCTCCTACTGAAGAAGCAGTAGAACAAGCTCCAGCTGAAGAATCTAAAGAAGAAGCTCCTACTGAAGAAGCAGTAGAACAAGCTCCAGCTGAAGAATCTAAAGAAGAAGCTCCTACTGAAGAAGCAGTAGAACAAGCTCCAGCTGAAGAATCTAAAGAAGAAGCTGAATCGGCAACTGAAGACCAATCAGCTGAAGAAGCTGAAGCATCCTCCGATAAATAATTGGAGAGGTGGCCGAGTGGCTTAAGGCGCACGCTTGGAAAGCGTGTAGAACGAAAGTTCACGCAGGTTCGAATCCTGTCCTCTCCGCAATCTATTCTATGTTGATAAAAGACATACATAAAGGCTAAAGAAGGTATTGCTTAGCTATTAAGGTAAAAAAAAGGGCTATATGAAATAGCCCTTTTTAGTATTGATTAAAATATTCTTAATGAATTAAAGAGATCTGCTAAAATTTAGATAAATTTGGTCAAATTCTACAGTATACCAGTCACTATTTCCATAAGAAAGATTGACATCTCTTAAGCTTTGTTGAAATACTAAATGTATTGTATTTCTTTCTGATAGAGGGAAAGATGCCCCTAACAATAAAGACAGGTCAGTATCTTCCATTTTAACGTCACCTGTTTTATCCGGACCACCTAATTTATAATCCAAGTCCGCTTTAAATGCAATTGAAGGCCCTGCCCACAAACTCGCACCATTTTCCATGCTTAATAAACTCCAAGTGCTCCATAGTTCAAAAACATGTCCTTCTACTTTTTCAGCAACGTTTGTGTTTATATATCCTCCTCTGTGATGTAATCCGGTACCAATTGTAACTTTTTCTCCAAGTTGTTTACTTACACCGACATTAAAAGATTTTGAATTTTTATAACTAGCATCTAATCCTTCTGCAGTCATTCCATTTGAATTCCATCCACCATATACAGACCATCCGCTTTGAGCATAAATTAGAGATGATGATATAGCCAGAATTGTAAATAAATTTTTCATATTATACCTCCATTAGTTAATTATATATCAATATAATAAAATATTATGAAAGTTGTAGTTTTAAATATTAACTGCATAATTAGTAAAAAACTATTCAATTTCAATTGTTTTTACTGTATAATGTAAAATGTGAACAAGCAATAGCTTTATGTGAGTTTGAAATATGAAAAAAGTCATTATAGCTTCAAAAAATCCTGTTAAAATAAATGCAACAAAAATTGCATTCAAAAAAGTATTTAATTCTAATTTTGAATTTGAAGGTATATCATCCAATTCAATGGTTTCAAACCAACCTATTTCAAATGAAGAAACATTATTGGGAGCCCAAAATAGACTTAAAGATATTTCCAATGAAACTGCAGATTATTTTGTTTCTATAGAGGGTGGAGTCGATTTAATTGATAATAATTTTGAAGTTTTTGCGTGGATTGTTATTACCGATCTAAAAACAAAAGCTAAAGCTAAAACTGCTTCATTTCCTCTTCCTCTTAAAATATCAAAACTGATAAAAGAAGGTTATGAGCTTGGAGATGCTGACGATATAGTCTTCAAAAGAAGTAATTCTAAACAAAAGAATGGTGCAGTAGGTATACTTACAAAAAATCTAATTAATAGAACAGATTACTACGTTCACGCAATTATTTTAGCATTAATCCCTTTTACAAATTCAAAACTTTATTAAAAGTTATTATATTACCACATGTTTAAAGTTCTTCACGAATTACGTAAAAATACTAGAGAATCTGGTATAAGAGCTGCTATTAGGATGATGTTTAAGAAGTATGGCTGGAAAGTGGGATTAGCTATATTTATGTATTATTTAATTAGAGATGTAACGCTCTATATTATTATTCCGTATCTTGTTATGAGAGGTTTTTTTAGTTGATAAAGACTACTTGGATAGTATTCCAGGAAGAGAAACTACATTGAAATTGATTTCAATGATATCTCTAATGACCTTATCTTTTGCGGCATCTTTTGAGGTTTGAACCTTATTCCAAAATGAATTTGGATTGCTTAAATGCATCTCAGATCGATATTGAACATTAAAATCACTTCTATCAAATAATAGTTTTCCTTCAGCAGTTTTAGTGTTTGAGTCTAAATCTACGATAGCTTCAAAAGTAATAGGGTTGGTTTTATTTTTTATTGTCATGTCTCCATTGATTCGCATTTTATACTTTCCGCTATCAAGTTTTTCGAGCACTTTGCTTGATTTGATAATTAATTTTGCTTTTGGATATTTTTCTACATTAAAAAAATCGGGACTTCTTAGATGGCTTGTTAGACGTTGATTTGGACCAATGGGCAAATCAAGGTTTGATAAAGATTGCATATCGATAACAACTGCCCCTGAAATATTATTATCATCTAAAGTGATACTGCCATTTAGCATTTTTAAATTTCCAGTATGATTAGATTTTCCAAATTTTAAACCACCGCTCCATAAAAATATACTTTTGTTTTCATTTAATATGACAGTAGAGGTTGATGAACTAAAAAGACTGTTATCATTTAAATTAATAAACTCTTTCTTTGGGACTAAATCAATTTCATCTTTGTTTAGAGCTTGACAAAAAGCTAAATTAATTATAGATACAAAAATAAGCATTTTTTTCATAAGTCTATTGTTTCCTTTTAAAGTTTTTGCGAATAAATTTCAAAGCAAAAATTAATATATTTAATTTTTAACGACAAGTAAGGATAATATTTTAGATTGTTATTTTCTTTTATTTTAATTTATAATTGATAAATTACATCAATTTTGGAGGCATGGCAGAGCGGTTGAATGCACTGGTCTTGAAAACCAGCAAGGGTGCAAGCCCTTCAGAGGTTCGAATCCTCTTGCCTCCGCAATGAATAATCCTCGCGTAAGATTCGCACCAAGTCCAACCGGATATTTGCACATTGGAGGAGCTAGAACAGCTCTATTCAATTGGCTTTTTGCTAAGCAAAATAATGGAAAATTTTTACTTAGAATTGAGGATACTGATCTAGAAAGATCAAAAAATGAGTATATAGAACAAATTACCGAAGCTTTAGACTGGTTGGGTTTAGAAAGCGATGAAGATTTTGTTCTGCAATCAAAAAATAATTCTCGACACCAAGAGTGCGTTGATGCAATGATTAAGAATGGAAGCGCCTATCGATGTTTTCTTCAAAAAGAAGAGCTTGATCGCTTGAGAGAAGAAGCAGAAAAAAAGAAAGAGATTTTCAGGGTTCCTCAAACTTTTAGAGATTTTTCTTTAAAGCAACAAGAAGAGCTTATTGGCCAAGGAGTATCCTTTACAGTAAGACTGAAGGTTCCGGATGGAGAAACTATATTTACCGATTTGGTTTATGGTACCATTACAGTTCAAAATAAAGATTTAGACGATTTTATTATTGCAAGATCAGATGGATCACCAACATACAATTTTGTAGTGGCTGTTGATGATTCTGATATGGATATTTCACATGTTATTAGAGGAGATGACCATTTAGCCAATACTCCTAAGCAGATTTTAGTTTATAAAGCATTAGGATTTAAAGAGCCTATATTTGCACATCTTCCAATGATTTTAGGTTCTGATAAGAAAAGATTAAGCAAACGTCATGCCGCTACCAATGTACAAGAGTATAAAGAAAAAGGTTTCATGGCCAAATCCTTGCTTAACTATCTTTCAATGTTAGGATGGAATCCAGATTCTGATAAAGAAATATTTGAAATTAAAGAATTGATTTCTGAGTTTAAATTTGACCAAGTGCAAAAAAAATCTGCTGTTTTTGATGAAAAAAAATTAATGTGGGTCTCCTCACAGCATTTAGCTGTAATGTCTGCAAAAGATGTTATTAAAGAAATTACACTTCTTGATAAAAACTGGGGCAAAGGCTTTGAAAAATCATTTTTAAAAGATATTGTTTCTTTGATTAAAGATCGATCAAAAACAATTACAGAAATTCTAGAAATGTCTCAGATATTCATGAAAGATAGTATTGTTGTTGAAACAGACTTAATAGATAAATCGTTTGACGAAAATGCTGTTATTATTTTAGGTGATTTTAAAGCAGCGCTGGAAATTCAAGATCATTGGAATAAAGAGGCTATTGAGAATATCTTTGATAATTTAATGACACAACATGGAGTTGCTATTGGTAAAATCATGAAGCCAGTAAGGATAGCGCTAACGGGGATTCCATTTGGACCTGGTATTTTTGATTTAATTGTTTTGCTAGGAAAAAATAAATGCATGGCAAGAATAGAAAAAATTCTTAATTCTGTTTCATAGAATAAATAATTCCTTTTCAATATGTCTACTCTTTTTTATAAAGTTTTTTTTCTAGAAGCTCTGGCTTTTGATTAATAACTTCCTATCTAGTTTACATATGCGCCCGTAGCTCAATTGGATAGAGCGTCTGGCTACGGACCAGAAGGTTGTGGGTTCAAGTCCTTCCGGGCGTACAAATGTCTGATCAACGTCTTAATCAGTCCAGTCATGAAGATTGGATGCGAAAAGCTTTAGGCTTAGCTACTAAGGCAATGCTTGAAGATGAAGTTCCAATTGGGGCTATAGTCGTCTACAAGGGGAAGATAGTTGGGCAAGGATACAATCAATGCAATTCATTGAATGACTCAACTGCGCATGCAGAAATGCTTGCTATTACTGCAGCTTCAAACACTATCGGAGATTGGAGACTTACTGACTGTACGATGTACGTTACTAAAGAACCCTGTTCCATGTGTGCTGGTGCAATCGTAAATAGTAGAATAGAATTTTTATATTTTGGGTGTTATGATGAAGATTTAGGTGCATGCGGTTCAAAATTTGAAATCTGCGGACATGTAAGCTTGAATACGCCAGCAGTGGTTAGAGGAAATCTTTTATCTGGTGAATCATTGGCTTTGATTAAAGAGTATTTTTTTAGAAAAAGAAAGAAAATCAAAGATCTTTCTAGAGAATAAAAGGAAAGATTGCTTTTCGGTTGCTAGGATAATTATCAAAAGCTCTTTTATACCACTTATGTCCAGCTATTGCCCTTGGAACTAGGTTAGCCATAGTCCAAATCATAAAAGAAAATCCAGCCAAAGACCAAGTCATTAAGGCAAAGGCAACCCATTCTAATATTTCTCCAAAATAATTTGGAAAAGAAACGTATTTATACATAAAACCGTTAGGAATTTTATATTCACCTGATGTTGATCTTAGCGAAAGCAAAATATTGTCAGATTTGATATTAATCACAGCTCCTATGATAAATAAGCATGCTCCAACAATAAAATTCCAGTTTAGCATATAGTCAACAGAGTAAAATTGAATAGAGCCCAAGAAAGTACCATTGACGAATCCATTTCCAATATTGAATAAGAATGCTAGGATTGCGATCAATAATGGCATTTTAGCAGGATTATTTTGTCTTAAAGGATAAATTAGGCTACGATTAATGTAGTGCGCGACCCAGAATGCGATAAATATAGCGCTTGTAATATTTTTTTCGATATCACCATTGCAATAAAAATATAACAAAGTTAATGGAGAAATAATTTCCATAACTATCCAACCAATTTTGCTTGGAATCATTGGTCCCCAATTTTCTTGTGCAAATTTTCCATATGGAGCAGGTATTTTCAAGAGGGTGATAAAGGCTACTAGCCCAATACCAAGCCAAGCAAGAACGAGTAATTCAAAATTTTGTATCATCGATTATAATTTATGAGTAATATTTAATTCTTTCAAATAGCAGTTATGAAAAAAAATATAATAATAACCGGTGCGACCGATGGTATAGGATTAGCAGCAGCTAAGGTTATTGCATCAAAAAATTATCAAATAGGTTTGGTGGGGCGTAATCCAGAAAAAGGAAAAAAAGCCATAGAAACTATACAGTCCTCAACAGGGAATGAAAATTTAGATTTTTTTCAATGCGATTTAAGCTCAGTTAAGAATATCAAAAAATTATCAGATGAGATCAAAAATAAATATTCAAAAATTGATGTTTTGTTGAATAATGCTGGCGGAGCAAACAAAACTAAAGTGATTACCAGCGAAGGTCTTGAAAAAACATTCGCTACAAATCAAATGAACTATTATGTCTTGTCCACTGAACTCTTGAATATAATTTCAGAATCTAATGATGGAAGAATCGTTAATGTAGCTTCTAATGCGCATATTGGAGCAGAGATAGATTATGAGAATATTAACGCAGAAAAGAGTTTTTCAGCATGGACATCATATTGCGTTTCAAAGCTGATGAATATTATGATGACATATAAAATGGCTGCAATGCAGGATAAAGTTTCTGTGAATGTATTACATCCGGGATTCGTTGATACAAATATTGCTGGAAATGAAGGAAACTTAATAAAATATATTGTCAAATTTGGCGCAAAACTTTTTGCAAGATCAGTTGAGAATGGTGCCGACTCCAGTATTTATCTTTCAACTTCTGACGATGTTAAAGGCGTATCGGGAAAATATTTCTTTAAATGTAGAGAAATTCAGTCCTCTAAAGCTTCTTATGTCAAAGAAGATTGGGATAAAGTATGGAGTTTATGTCAAAAATTTAAAGAAGATATTTTATGAGAAATAAAGTACTTCAAAGAAAGGATTTTGATTTTTTCACATCTGCAAAAACGAGATGGAGAGATGTTGATACATTGGGACACATTAATCATACTGTTTATTTAAGTATCCTTGAAACCAAGCATAAGGATTTTATTGATCATCTTTATGGTCAAACTACATATGATTTTGGGTTAAAAAGCACCTCAGCGGGACTTTTAGCTTCGATGGATGTAACGTACATAAAACAAGTACATCATCCTGTAAAGCTTGAAATAGGATGTCGAATTACAAGAGTTGGAAGTAAAAGTTATGATGTGCATCAATGCATTTTTGTTGAGGGAGAAGATGACCCATCCTTTCAGACCATTCACACTTTTGTGATGTTCAATTTTGTTGAGCAAAAATCGATTCCAGTGCATCAAGTTATTATAGACAATTTAAAGGAGTTAGAATGATTACGTTATTATCGCCGTCAAAAAAGTTAAATTTCAAACATCAAGATGCTGTTTCAGCTTTTACGCAATGTGATTTTATTGAAAGTGCGCAAGAGCTTGTTAATCAAGCCAAGAATTTGACATCGCAAGATTTAAAAGATTTAATGAAAATCAGCGACTCATTGGCAGATTTAAATAAAGAACGTTTTGATAACTGGTCCTTACCGTTTAATCAAGACAATGCTAAGCAAGCAATACTTGCATTTGATGGTGGCGTATATTCTGGATTAGAAGCTCATACATTCAATCAGAAAGATTTAGACTTTGCACAAGATCATTTACGAATCCTTTCTGGGTTGTATGGAGTGTTAAAACCGTTGGATTTAATTCAACCATATCGACTTGAAATGGGAACAAAATTTGAAAACGCCAAAGGAAAAAACTTGTATGAGTTTTGGAGTCATGAAGTGACTAACAATCTTAATAATAATATGAAAAAACAAGATAACAAAACCATTATAAACTGCTCTTCAAATGAATATTTTAATGTTATTGATCAAAAAAATCTGAATGGAAAAATATTAAATACTGTGTTTAAAGAATATAGAGATGGTCAATTAAAATTTATTTCATTTAATGCTAAAAAAGCTAGAGGACTTCTTGCTAAATTTGTTATAAATAATAAGTTCAACAACAATGATGATTTAAAAGATTTTAATTTAGATAATTATAAATTTGATTCAGCGCTTTCCGATGAATCAACATACGTTTACACAAGATAGAAAGAGGAGATAAAATGAAAAGAATAATTATATTTTTATCATTAATAGCCATTGGATGCCAATCTAACTTATCTGAAATGCCTAGACAAGCTGGTCAGGCCTCAAGTGAGTTAATGAACGGATTGGAAGCAATGCATCATGTACGATTTGAAGAAGCTAGAAAGTCTTTTAAAGAGGGAATTGAAAAAGATCCTAACTGTGCTTCATGTTATTTAAATCTAGGAAATGCTGAGCAAGATAGAGTTTTAAGAAGAGGATATTTTGAAACAGCATTAGATATAGCCGAAAAAGGACACCCTGAAACTAAGCTTATAGAGTCCGCAGTAGATTGGATAAATGGTGAAGGTGGAAGATTTGAAGCCTTCCCTGAACTATATAAAAAATACAAAGGAGATAAATTTTTAGCTTCAGGAGCATATAGATATCTTCAGTTTAATGATCAAATTGAAGAAGGCAGAGAATTGCTTTTAGAAGCAGGAGAGAGATTAAATGCTGGGCATTTATATAATCTTCTAGCTTATTCATATTTTTGGAATGCAGAAAATGATGAGGAGTATAATAGAGGATTACCATATATTGAAAAATATATCGAATTAAACCCTAATGAAGCTAATGCATATGATTCTCTTGCTGAATTTTATCTTAATAAAGGTGATTTTGATGCAGCTTTAGCAAATTATCAGCTAGCTTTTGAAGTAGATCCAGAATTTGAATGGGCTACCAGAAATCTAGCAGTTGCAAAACATCAGAAAAAAATGGCAAGCGAAGATGCTCTAATAATGCCATGGTCTTCCGATTCAGAAGATGCTAAAAATTTATTTAATAATGGAATGTGGCAGCTTTATAATCTTGAATGGGAGCTAGCAAATGATTCATTTGCCGCGGCTATTGATATTGATAATAGCTTTGCTCTTGCTTATGCAATGCGTGCTAGAGTCAACTTCTTTCTTCAAAACCAAGGTAAGGTAGAAGAAAACTTAGATATTGCTGTTAGTATGTCATTAAATGCTTCTGCGGAAGAACAGAAAATGATTATGGCTTTAGCTAAAGACACTGAGGACGGTACGAATACTTTCAATAGAGTTGTTGAAAGATTAGTGAGGAAATATCCTGATAGTTCATTTTTAAGATTTGAAACAATATTTGCTACTATAGATGATATAGGGCCTGATGCTGTATTAAGAAATGGTAAAGATTTGTATCGAATGAATCCGAACTTTACTCCAGCATTAAATATTATGGGTTATGCATATCTTCAAAAAGAAGAGTATGATAATGCAAAAGAGTCATTTCAGGAACAAGTAAGAAGACAATCTGGAAAAGCAAACCCATATGATTCTTTAGGTGACTACTACTTATCTGTGGAAGATAATGATATGGCCTTAAGGTATTTTGAACAGTCAGCTAAGATGGGCTTAAAAGCAAGTGAATCAAAAGTTGATAGTCTTAAGTCATTAAGAGATAAAGAGAATAATGATAGTTAAATAGATATATATAACAAGCTAAAAAAAGAGCGTAGAGATATTATAATTCTACGCTCTTTTGTTTAGTATGATTAAATTGTCGAAAATAAAGGAAGTGTATTGTCAAATAATTATCAAGTTTTAGCGCTTAAATGGAGACCAAAACATTTTAATGATGTTGTCGGTCAAGACCATATTACCGCAACATTGCAAAAAGCATTCGAAAAAAGTCGCCTAGCTCAAGCATTCTTATTTGCTGGCCCAAGAGGTGTTGGAAAAACCACGATGGCAAGGCTTGTTGCAATGTCTTTGAATGGTTCAGATAAACCTACCACAGAATATGATATAAGCTCAGATTCTATTAAGGATATTATCGAAGGAAGGTCTATGGATGTTATCGAAATAGACGGTGCATCAAACAGAGGTATAGATGAAATAAGGGAATTAAGAGAAAATATTAAGTTTATGCCAGTTTCAGGCTCTTATAAAGTCATTATTATTGATGAGGTTCATATGTTAACTGTTCAAGCTTTTAACGCCTTACTTAAAACACTTGAAGAGCCACCTAAGCATGTAAAATTTATACTTGCAACTACTGATGTACATAAAGTTCCTCAAACCATTATATCAAGATGCCAAAGGTTTGATTTCCTTCCGTTAACCAATAAAATAATTTCAGAAAGATTGGCTTTCATAGCTAAGGAAGAGTCTCAAAAAATAGAGGATCAATCACTATCATTGATTGCATCAAAATCAGAGGGAAGTATGAGAGATGCTTTAAGTTATCTGGATCAAGTTTTAGTGCTTGGTGACAATGTTAATTATAAGACAGTTCAAGATTTGTTGGGCGTTGTCCCCAATGAAGTCTTATTTAGTATATCTGACGCTTTGCATGAAAAAGATGGAAATAAGCTAGTAGATAATCTTGAAATGATTAGAAATAAAGGATATATAGTTGAGGACTTATTAAAAGATTTAATTATTCACTTTAGAAATCTTTCAGTTGTAAAGTTTAAAAATGGATTAAAATTAATTGGATTAGAACCAGAATTAGCTAAAAAATATAGTGAATCTAGCTATAGTTGGTCTGATAAAGATATTATTAGATTGTCAAACAACTTATCAAATCTGTACGCTACGATTAAACAATACTCCGATCAGTATTTATTGCTTGAAATGCAATTAATTAAATTGCTTCAATTTGATTCAAGCGTTGATATAGAAAATTTTTTGAAAGAGAATAATAAAAATGTTCATCAACTCAAAAAGGTTAAAACTGTTAAAAAGTCTTTAAAAAAAACTGAAAAAGTAATACCTGAGCTAGAAAAGAAAGAAAATATTCAAAGCGAAGATTTGAAAAGCAAGTGGGAAATAGTTCTTCAGGCTATTTCAAAAAAAAGAGGCTCTCTTGGTGCGCAGTTATCAGGTTGTTTGTTAGGTGAAATTAAAGAAAACAAAGTTGAATTGATTTCATATGATCATTCCGAGTTTAATCAAAAACTGTTGAATGATGGTTTGCCATTATTGAAATCTGTAATTGATGAAAAATTTAACTCAAACGTTAAAATAAAGTTAGTTATTGATACCGAAGTAGAAAAAATTGAAAATGAAGAAGAGAATCAAGTTAATGAAAATGATATTGTAAACCTCTTTGAAGGAAAGGATATGTTATAATGTTTGGAAATATGAAAGAAATGTTAAAGCAGGCTCAAAATATGAAATCTCAAATGAAAAAGATAAAAAAAGAACTTGAAACAATTGAAGTTGAAGGTACTTCTGCTAATGGAGCATGTCGCGTTACAATGACAGCAGATATGAAAACAAAAGAAGTTAGAATTGATGAGACTCTTTTAAGTAGTGAAGCGCATGTTATTGAAAATGCTATCAAAGTAGCTGTCAATGAGGCCTTAGAAGACGCAAAAGACACTTCAGCTAAAAAACTTAAAGCAGTAACTGGTGGATTAACTGATGGATTACCAGGCTTTTAATGGCTAATGCACCAAAATATATTGAAGAGCTAGTTGAGGCGTTTACCAAATTTCCTGGGATTGGAAGAAAGGGGGCTGAAAGAATTGCTTATTTTATTGTTAAATCAGAGAAATCTTTTAGTAAAAACCTAATTGAGGCAATGACTGATGTTAATGAAAAGCTTGAAATTGACCCAACCAGTGGAATGATTTTTTTAAAAGGAGAAGAATCTACTTTCAGCGATGAAAATAGAAATTCAGAATTTTTGTGTATTGTTGAGAATATGGAAGATGCTATTAAAATTGAGAATACTAATAGTTTTGATGGGCTTTATCATGTGCTTGGTGGATCAATATCTCCATTAGACGGTATTGGACCATCAGATCTTTCTTTTGATAAGCTTTTAGAAAGAATCAACCCAGAATTGAAAGAAATCATTATTGCGACTAATCCAAGTACTTCCGGAAATGCGACAGCTTTATATCTTGAAAAAATTCTTAAAGACAAAAAGTTAAAAATTTCACGTCTTGCAGTTGGATTGCCAGTCGGTAGCAATTTAGAATATATTGATGACAAAACAATATCAACGGCTATAGCTGGAAGAGTTAAATTAAATTGAAACTCTTTCTTAATATTTTAACATATTCGAGAATAGTATTAACTCCATTAATTATTTATCTAATTCTTAATGATAGTTTTTTACTTGCGGGTCTTATTTTTGGATATTGCAGTATAAGTGATATTGCGGACGGTAAAATTGCTAGGAAATTTAAATTAGTTTCGGAACATGGAAATTACATGGATCCTTTAGCTGACAAAATACTAATGATTGGAACATTGTCTGCTCTGCTCTTTTTAAATATTATTCCATTATGGGCATTTTCTGTTATTGTTGGAAGAGATGTTGTTATAACATTTTATAGAAACTATTTATTAGCAAAAAATAAACCCTTACAAACCTCACAATACGGAAAGTTTAAAACAGTATTTCAACATATTATGGTCTTAATAATTCTTATTTCTAGTCCAGCGCAAAGCTTAATAGAAATTATAGTAGCTATAAACGCATTTTATGCCGCTTCAACTGGAATACATTACTTTGTTAAAAATGGATTTTAGTAAAGGTTTCAATATTCAACTAGCAACTCTGTTTGGGTTAGGTAGATTGCCTGGCGGTGGTACATGGGCATCATTATTAGTGCTGCTAATTGCTTTGTATGAACAAAATGTAGAAACAGCATCGTTTCTAGCCTTTTTTACCTTAATAATTGGGCCTAGAGCATATAGAAGATTGACCGAAGAATCAAAATCTGAAGATCCCAAAGAATACGTGTTAGATGAGGTTGTTGGAATGGGAATAGCTTTAGCTGGTGTATACATATTATACAATGTTGTCGGTGAATTTGATTTCAATATTAAATTTCTTTCTGACATTGACGCACTTTTTATTTTAACATTTATCATTTTCCGTTTTTTTGATATATCCAAAATTGGACCTGTTGGTTGGGTAGAAAATAATCAGAATGAAAAACCCTATAATAGGGTTATTGGAGATGATATCATGGCTTCTTTTTTAACCATATTTGTGATAGTAATAGTATTATGTATTAATTTATGGATGCTATGAAAATAGGAATTATAACAATTGGCAATGAGCTTTTGAGCGGCTTTACATTAGATCGTAACGCGGCATGGATAGGGCAACAATTATTAGCTGCAGGTATGAAAGTTGATGTTCATCATACAATTCCAGATGATTTTGCTGATATTTATGACACTCTTGAATATCAATGGAATGAATGGGAGTGTGATCATATTATTGTCACTGGAGGTTTAGGGCCAACCGTAGATGATATTACAGTTTCAGCATTTATTGAATACTTTGACGATACAGATAAATTTGATAGAGATTATTGGGATAAGTTATCAGAAAGATTTAAAAAATTAAATTTTAAAATGCCAAATCTAAATAAGAATCAGGCTTTTAAAGTGAAAAAAGGAAATATGATCCCCAATAAAGTTGGTTCTGCTAGAGGATTGCACTATACAAAAGAGCATGCATCTTTTTTTAAAGCGATTAAATCAATAGTTAAAAAAACACCAACAGAAACAAATTTCTATGCCTTGCCAGGCGTTCCAAAAGAAATGAAGTCAATGTTTTCTAATTATGTACTTCCTGAAATAGAAAAAACCAATAGAAATAAAGTCATTTGCAAAAGCATAAGAACAACCGGAGTTCCAGAATCTATTCTACAAGAAAAAATCACTGATTTGATTGAAAAAAGTGAGGATAAATGTGATATAGCTTTTTTACCACATAGAATGCTTGGAGTTGATATAAGGCTTACTTCAAAAGATGGTAAGCTTTTAGATGGTTTGTTAGATCAAATTGTTGGAAGAGTAGGCAAGCATGTTTATGGTTTTGATAGCGACAGATTAGAAGAGGTGATTGCAAATCTATTTATTAAAAATAATCTTACAATTAGTACTGCAGAGTCATGTACTGCCGGTATGCTTGCAGTAAGACTAACAGATATTGCTGGAAGTTCTAATTATTTCAAGGGCGGTTCGGTATGTTATAGTAACGAGTTAAAAATTAATGATGTTGGCATCAAAAGTGATTTAATTGATCGTTATGGAGCTGTTAGCGAGGAAGTTGCCGGATCATTAGCTAAAAATATTGCTAAAAAAAATAATACAGATATTGGAATTGGTATTACAGGAATTGCAGGACCTGATGGCGGAACAGAAAAAAAACCTGTTGGTTTAGTATTTGTTGGAATATTTTATCAAAATAATTTATATATTAAGAAGTATAATTTAACACCTAACAGAAGCACTAATCGAGAGCTAACTGTTATATTGTGTCTTAATGAAGTACGAAAAATTTTACAAAATTCATAAATAGTTAAAGGATAGTCACAGATGGCAACAAAAAAAGTAGATAAGGCGTTAGAAGCAGTTCAATTAGATATTAATAAAGAATACGGAGAAGGTTCGATTATGAGATTGGGTGGTACTGCCACTCTTGATGTTGAAGCAATCTCTACAGGATGTTTATCCTTAGATATGGCTCTTGGAGTAGGTGGTGTACCGAAAGGTAGAATTGTCGAAGTTTTCGGACCTGAGTCATCAGGAAAAACAACATTAGCTTTACATATTGTTGCTGAATGTCAAAAACACGGCGGTAAAGCCGCATTTATCGATGCAGAAAATGCATTAGACCCAGAATATGCAAAGAATTTAGGTTGTAATGCAGATGATCTTTTGGTTTCGCAACCAGATTCTGGAGAGCAAGCGCTAGATATTTTGCAAAAACTGCTTGAAACAGCAGCATTGGATGTAATTGTTATTGATTCAGTCGCAGCTCTAGTTCCAAAACAAGAATTGGATGGTCAAATTGGAGATGTTACAGTTGGATTACAAGCAAGATTAATGTCTCAAGCACTTAGAAAGTTATCTGGACCAATTAATAAATCAAGAACTTGCGTTGTATTTATCAATCAAATTAGAGAAAAAATCGGTGTCATGTTTGGAAGTCCTGAAACAACACCAGGTGGAAGAGCTTTAAAATTTTACTCTTCAGTAAGATTAGATATTAGAAGAATTGCGGCTATTAAAGAAGGTACAGATATGACTGGAAATCGTACACGAGTTAAAGTTGTTAAAAACAAAGTTGCCCCTCCATTTAAAATGACTGAATTTGATATCATGTATGGTAAAGGAATATCTTACGCTGGAGATTTACTTGATTTAGCACTTCAAGGTGGAGTGGTTGAAAAAATGGGATCATGGTTCTCTTATAAAGGAGACAAGATTGCTCAAGGTCGTGAAAAAGTTAAAACATTGCTTGATACAGATAATAAATTGATGAAAAGTGTTCTTTCGGATGTAAAGGATTATCTAGAGCTTGGCTAAGATTGATTAGTGCTTTTCAAAATAAGTCGTAGAAATATTTTTAAGTTTTGTACTTAATAAAATGATAGCTATTAAGTTTGGAAAAGTCATAAATCCTAAGGCAGCATCTCCAAAAATCCATACCGGCTCAAGTAAAAGAGTAGAGCCTAGAAATACCATAAATACATATACATATCTATAGTATTTTATAGCATCAGAGCCAAATAGATAATCAGTAGCTCTTTCACCATAAAAAGACCAACTAATTGCTGTTGATATAGCAAATAAGACAACCGCAAGCGTAACAATTTTATCTCCAAATGGAACACCTTGTGCAAATGCATGACTGGTTAGAACGCTACTATTCATCCACATGTCTTCAGAAATTGAAGGATCGATTCTTGTTGCATAGAACTCTGTTAAATGCCATGAATCAGTAACCATAATTACTAAACCAGTAAGTGTGCAAATAATAATAGTATCGATATATGGTTCTAAAAGTGCTACAACGCCTTCTCTAACTGAATATTTAGTTTTAGCAGTTGAATGAGCTATAGCTGCGGATCCTTGCCCAGCTTCACTGGAAAACAAGCCTCTTTTAACTCCCATCATCATTGTATTTAAAAAAGCAATTACTGCGCCAGCGCCTATACCAGATATTTGCGCTGGAGGATTGAATGCCATAGAAAAAATTGTATTAAAAGATGAACCTATTTTTTCAAAGTTACTTAAAACAATAAACAGTGCAGTAAAAACATAAATTGTTGCCATTATAGGTACAAGATATCCCGTTACATTGCCAATACGTTTTATGCCACCAAGAATAACAGATCCAACAATAAAAGCAAGTATAACACCTAATACAACCTGAAGTATGGAAGGTTCAAGAATGCCGGGAATAATAACAGATTTAGCCATAATTGGATGGGTTGATCCAAGAGCTGGTAAAAATTGACTATATAACTGATCGGTCAATGTAAAAGATTGAATTGCATTTCCTGTAAAGAAAGAACAAATAATTGCAAAAGCAGCAAATGTAACTGCTAGCCATCTCCATCGAGGTCCAAGACCATTTTCTATTGTATACATAGGACCGCCGGCTGTATTTCCAAACTTATCTGTTTCTCTATATTGAAGTGCAAGTGTGCACTCAGAATATTTTAGAGCAGTACCAAAAAATGCTGTTATCCACATCCAAAACAAAGCACCAGGTCCTCCGTAATAAATTGCAATTGCAACACCTGCAATGTTTCCAATACCAACAGTAGCAGCGAGTGCAGTTGATAAAGCTTTGAAGTGATTTAAGTCTCCTTCGTCCTCAACATCATCATAATCTCCGCGAGTAACTCTTATTCCGTGAAAAACATGTCTTAATTGAGGAAAACCTAATTTAAGTGTCATGTATACTCCTGTACCTAACAATGCAATTACCATTAGAGGAATGCTTGCTATAGGGAAGGAGCTTTTAAATTCATCGGATAAAAGATTGCCTGGGAAAGACCATACTTTATCGTAAAACTCAACTCCAATACCTGGAGAGAGAAGCAAAATACCAATGATTGCAAATACTAAAAGTGTATACTTTTGTTTTGACATGAATACATATTAATTAATTTTTTAAAAGATGTACATTGATTTTTTATTATTAATTTAAAAAATGATAATTGCTGGCGTAGATGAAGTTGGAAGAGGTTGTTTAGCTGGACCTGTTGTTGCTGCTGCAGTAATAATAGATAAACCGATTAATGCACTTAATGATTCGAAAAAATTATCTAAAAAAAAGCGAGAAAAGTTATTTTCTGAAATAATAAATAATTCTCTTTCGGTAGGCATTGGAGTTAAATGGAACGATTATATTGACTCTCACAATATTAAAATATCAACAGAAGATGCTATGGTAGATGCTATCAATGCTTTAAATATTAAACCAGACAAAGTTTTAATTGATGGCTTCCCTTTACAAATTGACATCATTAATGAAGGAATAATAAAAGGAGATCAAAAGTTTGAAGAAATTATGGCCGCATCAATAATTGCTAAAGTAACAAGAGATGAATTAATGCGTTCATTTCACTATATTTATCCTGAATATGACTTTATATCAAATAGTGGCTATGGAACAAAAAAACATTTAACTGCGTTAGAGAATCACTCATATACACCAATACATAGAAAAACATTTAAACCAGTATCAACAATAATAAAAAATGAACAAAATAATTAAAGAATTAAAATCTCTATTTTGCTTAGTCTTTATAATATTGTTTTTAAAAGAAACAGTAGTTGAACTTTATATTGTACCTACTAGCAGTATGGAAAGGAATATTTTAAGAGGAGACATGCTAGTAGGAAGTAGATATATATATGGGATGAAAGTTCCGCAAAAAATATGGGTTCCATTCACAGCAATAAGTATTCCTACATTTCTTCCTGATTATCGTTTTTCCGCCTTTAAAAATGTTGAAAGAGGTGATGTAGTGGTTTTTGAATATCCAAGAGATAATGTGTATAAGTATGTTAAAAGATGTATTGGATTGCCAGGTGATACAATAGAGATTGACAATAGAGTTATATTCATCAATAATGAGGAGTATGCATTGCCAAATGGAGGGCAATTTCTTTCAAATGAACCATCATCAAAATCATATATTGATGATAATATGTTTCTTGATAATGGTAATAAGGATAACATGAAAAAATTTACTATTCCCAAGAAAGGAGATTCATTTGCAATTGATGAAAATATGAATTGGGAGTTGATTATTCCTTTATTGCTTTTTGAGGGCAATAAAGTTGAGCTTGTTTTTAATGATCAAAAACTTATTTTTACAAACGAAGATCCATATGATTTGTTTAGAAGGACAGGAGATAGAAGTGTTTTTAAGGACTATGCTCCAAATCCAAATGCAACATTGATAAATCCTTGGTCTGGGTTAAAAAAAGATTATATGAAATATTTAGTTATTAATGATATATCAATTGAAAATGTAGATAGTTATACTTTGCAACAAGATTACTTTTGGATGATGGGAGATAATAGGGATAACAGCGAAGATTCAAGGTTTTGGGGTTTTGTTCCTATGAGTCACATATTAGGACAACCTGTTATAACTTGGTTTTCAATTGATCTTGATAGCTATCTTCCTAGACTCTTAAGAATTGGAAATATTCCTAAATAAAAAAAATGTTTTCATATTGATTTTCATTCATTAGTTTCAGTGAACTTAAAAAAACAATTGAGGTATTATAATTATGTTATCTAGTACAGAAAAGATTTTAAGTGTTGTAGTTCTTGCTCTTTCATTAGCCGTAGGTTTCTCGCTAATGCAATACAATTCAGCAATGGATGAAATGACAGTATTAAGAGGTGAGCAGGTTGAGCACGTTGATATGGTAAATAAAGAATTTAAACAGCGCGTAAAAGCTGTAGAGCTTGAAAATATTGGTCAAGGCAAAGAGATTAAAAGAGGACAAGATATGATTCTTGCTAATACAAAATTAATCTATACTAAAGCAGATTCATTAGGAAGCTTAATCGATGATTTAGCTTACGAAATCAAAAGAGTTGATAGAGATTTATCTAAGAAGATTAAAAATGTTCAACGTGATCTTGAAGGACTTGAAGATAATTTTGATTCAGAAAAACGTAGAACAAGAAGAGCTATTTCAGATATTAAGAAAGAATTAAAAGTTCTTAACGAAGCAGTCTTTCCACCAGAAGAAGAATAAAAAATATCTATTAATTTTTAAAAAAAGGGCTATATTTAGCCCTTTTTTTGTACCGAGGGTCGGGCTCGAACCGACATGAGATTGCTCTCACTGGTGTTTGAGACCAGCGCGTCTACCAATTCCGCCACCACGGCAAAGATGTTGACAAATTTCAGATAAAGTATGTAGTTTGTCAATAACTAACATTTTATATTGATTATTTAGACAGAAGGAGAAAAAAAGTGTCATTTAAAACTGTACCAGATATGTTTCAAACGCTTGTTAACGAGAGACCAAATCTTAAGACTTTTTATACAAAAGAAGAAAACGGATGGCAGGGTGTTGAGCTTTTAGATTTGCAAAAATCAGTCGAAGATTTTGCTAATGGATTAAAAAATTTAGGTATTAATGATCATGATAAGGTAGCAATAATAGGTGCTAATTCTCGAAAATGGGCTATTTCTGACTATGCCATAGCACATATTAGAGCTGTTTCGGTTCCAGTTTATCCGACTTTAATCCCTGCTCAATCGCAGTATGTTGTAGAGCATTCTGAAAGTAAAATTGCTATTGTACAAGATGCTATACAGTTAGATAAGGTTTATTCACTAATAAATGATGCAAGCTCAGAACTAAGTACTATCATCATTATGGATGACAATTATAATGGAAGGAAAGAGCATGTAGTTAAGTTTTCTGAAGTTTTTAATATGAAGAATGAGGTGCACGATATTCGTGAAATTTCAAAAACAGTAAAACCTGAAGATTTATTGACATTAATATATACTAGTGGTACTACTGGAAATCCTAAAGGGGTTATGCTTAGTCATGCAAATATTTGTAATAATTTACTGTCAATTGATGCAATTATTAAAGCTGCAATGGAGCTGAATCCAGAATTAAAACCTGCTGATGGCATTGAAAGGTTTGTTTCATTTCTTCCAATAAGTCATAGTTTTGAAAGAGTAGGTGGTCATTATTCTATTTTTAGCCAAGGAACATCAATATATTATGCTGAAATGAATTTTACTCCGGAAATTTTATTTGAAAATATTAGAGAAGTTCGACCTACGTTTTTAACTGCTGTACCAAGAATTTTTGAAAAAATTCATGCAAAAATCATGGATACTGTTTCAGAGATGACAGGTGTTAAAAAATCGCTCGCTGAATGGTCTATTGCGGTTGGAATGCAAACTGTACCTTATCGTCAAGCAAGTAAAAAGCTTCCATTTATGTTAGGTTTGAAATACAATATTGCTGACAAATTAGTATTAAATAAGTTTAGAGCAGCTTTAGGTGGAAAAGTAAGAGCTTGTTCATCTGGCGGATCAGCATTGTCGAAAGAAGTTGGTTCTTTTTTCTGTGGAATCGGAATCTCAATTATAGAAGGATACGGTTTGACGGAAACTAGTCCAGTAATGACGATTGGGCATCCTGATTTTTTCAAATTTGGAACTGTTGGAAAAGCAATTCCAGGCGTTGAAGTTAAGATAGCATCAGACGGAGAAATCATTTGCAGAGGACATAATGTTATGCAAGGTTACTATAAGAATGAAGAAGCAACCAATGAAGCAATTGTTGGTGGATGGTTTCACTCAGGCGATATCGGCGAATTTGATGAAGACGGCTTATTAAGAATAACTGATAGAAAAAAGAGTCTTATTGTAACTTCCGGTGGAAAAAATGTTGCTCCTCAGCCAATGGAAGTATCGTTAACATCTAACAAATATATTGAACAATGTAACGTAGTTGGTGATGACAGAAACTTTATATCAGCATTAATTGTTCCTAATAAGGAAAATTTAATTGCATGGGCTGAAAAGCAAGGTTTGGCAAGCTTAGACTATAAATCATTGTGTGCTCATGATCAAACTTATGATATGTTTGATGCTATTGTTAGATTTACTATGACAAATTTTTCACGCTATGAATCAATAAGAAAGTTTGCACTTATTGCAGATGAATGGACTGTTGATAGAGGTGAATTAACACCAAAAATGTCTATTAAGAGAAAAGTTGTTATTGAGAAGCATAAAGATGAGATTGAGGCGATTTATAATTCTCCAAATATACCAAAAGTAGCTACTGATGATGAAGGTCAGTTATTTGGTTAGAATAATATCTTTATTATTCCTTTCAATAGCATTATTTAGCTTTATCGAATCTAAATCAACACCTTATGTAGTTGTTTTAGGCATTGCTCAGGATGGCGGTGCTCCACATGCAGCATGCACAAAGGAATGTTGTTCAAATAAATGGGGGAATCCTCAATTGCATAAGCAAGTTTCAAGTATAGGTATAGTAGATCCTTCTACAAATGAAGTTTGGATGATAGATGCTACACCAGACTTCACTAAACAATTAAATAATCTAACAAAAAATCAAGAAAATTCATTAAAAGGTATTTTTCTAACACATGCTCATATTGGTCATTATACTGGCTTAATACATTTAGGTAGGGAAGTTATGGGAGCTAAAAAAGTTATAGTAAATGCAATGCCAAAAATGAAAAAATTTCTTGAAGATAATGGTCCTTGGAGTCAATTAGTGGAGCTTGAAAATATTTCCATAAATAGATTAAATAATAATCATACAATACAATTGAATGATAATATCAAAATAACTCCTTTTTTAGTTCCTCACAGAGATGAATTTTCAGAGACAGTTGGATATAAAATTGAAGGTCCTTCAAAATCTTTAGTATTTGTTCCGGATATAGACAAATGGAATAAATGGGATAAAGATATTGTTGCCATTGTTAAAGAAAACGATTTCAGCTTGTTAGATGGAACTTTTTACGATATTAATGAACTTCCAGGAAGAGATATGTCTCAAATACCTCATCCTTTTATAATTGAAACTATGAATCTATTTAATGATTTAAAGAATAGAAAATCAATATTCTTTATTCATTTAAATCATTCGAACCCTGCGTTAGATCATAAATCTTATGAGTATAATAATATTATAAGCAATGGATTTAATGTCGCCTTTAGAGGTCAAATTTTTAATCTATGATATTTATAGATTACTATTACAATTCTACCAAAAAATAATTAACGTATAATTATTAATTAAAAATGAGGTTTTGAATGAAAAAAATATTAATAACAGCTATTCTTTGTTCTTTCGCATTTAGTCAATCATATCATATGCAGAGCTACGTAGGAGTTAAAGATGGTGTTAGAGTTGCTGATTTTGAAAAAGCAATGATGCAACATAATAAAGCGCATATAAATTTAGCTACAGTCAATACTTTTTCCGTTGTAAATGGACCAAATGCTGGTAAATATGTTAGAGTTGCTGCTGCAAAATGGCCTACGCCACTAGATATGGTAGATGGTGTTTATGATGCTATGGCCAATCATGAACCTGTAGCGTATGACAAATGGGGATCCATGCTTAATCAAGAGGGTGGAATGGAGTTTTGGACTGTTAGACCTGATTTAAGTAGAAATATGCCAACAGTTGATGGTGCAGACGTAAACGGACAAGGGCCGCCTAATTTCATTACAGTATACTATTATGGTGTTCAGCAAGGTGGAACTGCAAATACGGAAGCTGTTTTTGCAAGATTTAATGAAATAGCGAAACAAACAGATAGTACTCGTCCATGGGTTGCTATGACAAAAACTTTAGGCGGAAATGTTTCTGTATATTCATATTCAACACCGCATATGACAATGTCAGAGATGTTAGCTCCTGCACAAGCAGAGTTTGCTACTGTTTTAGCACAAATGTATGAGGAGGATGCTAACTTAGATGCTAAGGTTAGAGGTGGATGGTCATGGGTTTGGAGTGAAACTTGGAGATTTAGACCAGAGTTAAGCACTTCATCTAAATAATAATACCTGGTAATACATTCTATTAAAGAGTCTATTAATTATTGTTAATAGGCTCTTTTTCTATTAAC
>JBJKZP010000019.1:0-13084 GCA_045560235.1 Fidelibacterota bacterium
TTATGTATTCAAGAAACCAAAGCTAATTTTGATCAACTACCAGATTCTCTTCAAAGTATCGATGGCTATCATGGTTATTGGCATTCAGGTGTACGAAAAGGATATAGCGGTGTAGCAACTTTTTGCAAACAAGAGCCTCTTGATGTTCAATATGGAATTGGTATTGAAAAATATGATAGAGAAGGAAGAGTGCTTATAACAGAGTTTGAAAATTTTTTGCTCTACAATATTTATTTTCCAAATGGACAAAAAGATGAACATAGATTACAATATAAATTGGATTTTTATGATGATCTTTTAGTTATCCTTAATGAACAAGTTGAATCAGGAGTTAATGTGGTTGTAGCTGGTGATTGGAATACAGCACATTTCCCTATCGATTTAGCAAATCCAAAAGCAAATGAAAAAAACTCAGGATTTATGCCAGTTGAAAGAGCTCAGTTAGATGAATATGTTGAAAACGGCTATATTGATACCTTCAGATTATTTCATGATGAACCTGATAGATATTCCTGGTGGACATATCGTTTTGGAGCACGTCAACGCAATATCGGATGGAGAATTGACTATTTTTTTGTGAATGAAAGTTTTGTTGAATCAGTTTCAGACGCTGATATTCATGAAGATGTTATGGGGTCTGATCATTGCCCCGTTTCAATAGAGTTAGTTGATAATTTCTAAAATAGAAAAATGTAAACTAGAGGTGTGACCAACTCTTTCACCATTTAAGCTGTCAGGAAATTGAAAAACAGTAGAATTTTTAATCTCTCTATCATAAGGATCAAAATCATAGTTTTTGAACTGAGAATCATACTCTTTTAAGTTTCTCCATTGTACATGTTTATTAGTAAATCCATTCTCAAATTCATAATCAAGGCTGTTAATATTTTCAGAACAATTTTTGTTAAAAATAGATTCATAAAGCCTAATAAAAAAAGGAGTCTTTTCTCTTTCGTAATTCACGGGAGTTGCTACGGTATTGAATGTAATCTTTTGATTGAATGGAAAGGATTGATTTGCAAACATCACAACACTTCCTCCCATACTATGCCCAACAATTTGCCAATTACTAATTTCTGGATACTGTAGAATCAGGCGCTGTAATTCTTTTGCAAAATTTCTTGAAACATCACCAGGGCATTCATTCCAATTGTACTTATAAAAGAATGTGTTGATATTTTTTTCAACAAGGTAATTAAATGGTTGAACCCATTCATGATGAATTTTGACCCAATATGCTGGATAAAATCCATGCACTGCTACAATAGCTGTTTTACCTACTCCGCTGTGAACTATATTCATACCATCTGGAATTTTTTTCAAATCTTTAAAAGATGAATACTTGTCATTTCCATACTGAAAAGAGAGTAAACAAATAAAAGCAAGAATTGTTGTGAGTGTGCGATTAAACATTATATATTGTCAAAATTGTTAAAATGAATTTAAAAATACAATTAGTAAAAACTAAGAAAGAATATGAAGATATCCTTGATATTAGAAAGGAAGTTTTTGTTAAAGAGCAAAGTGTCCCCAAAAGCATAGAAATTGAATATGAAAGTTCTTCATTTCATGTTATTTGCATTCTTGATAAAACTCCAGTCGGAACGGGCAGATGGAGAGAAAGTGAACTCGGAATAAAATTAGAAAGGTTTGCTGTGTTGAAAAAATACAGAGGACTTGGAATTGGAAAAGAAATTGTTAATTTTATTTTATCTCAAATTTCTTCAAATAAAATCATATATTTACATGCACAGGAAGCAGTGGTGGATTTTTATAAAAAACTCGGATTCAGCGTTTCAGGAAAACAATTTTTTGAAGCAGATATACCTCATTCTAAAATGATTTATAAACCTTAATTATGCAAGAATCATCATTAAAAAGATTATCTAGGTTTGTATTCACTTATTGGCCATTTTTGTTGCTATCTACTTTTGCCGCTTTATTTTATGTTGTTTTCAATAGTGCTTCAGTCTGGGTCACTGCAACAATGATTAATAATATTTTAATTGATTTCAACGATATGCTTGTTGATAATAAAAGACTTTTAAGCTTAAATGAGTTATCGATGAATGATCGTTTAAAGCTTTACTCGAACAGTATATTATTAAAAGATACGGCTATCGATACGGTGTCTACTGTTTGTGCAGCTTTGATATTTATTTTTGCTGCAAAAAATATTTCATTATACATTAAAAATATTTCATTATCTGTTGTACAATATAAATTGATTAGAGACTTAAGGAATAGACTTTATGCTCATTTCCATCATTTATCTCTATCTTACTTCAATAAAAATAAATCTGGCAAGCTAACTTCTGTTTTAGTTAGTGATGTTGATAATATAAAAAATTCATTAACTCAAATATTTCAAAAGCTTTTTGTTGAGCCATTAAATATAGTTTTTTTAATTAGTTTACTATTTATTATAAGTAAAAAGTTGGCTGTCATAGCATTATTAATTATTCCAATAAGCGGATTAATAATTTTTAGTGTTGCTAGCAGTATTCGAAGAAGAGCCGAGAGAGGACAAGCTCAACTAGCAGGAATTACATCAATAATAACAGAAACAATATCATCAATAAGGATTGTTAAGGCTTTTGCGACCAAGTTTTTTGAAATTAATAGATTCGCAAAAGAAACACAAAAATACTACAAGTTAATGTTAAGAAAAGATAGATTGAGCTTTATTTCTTCTCCAATATCTGAAACCCTCGCTGCTTCAATAGCGTCTGTATTGCTTTGGGTTGGAGCAAGAGATGTTCTTGTTAATCAGTCAATTACTTCAGAAGATTTTTTACGATTTATACTACTTTTGTTTAGCCTTTTCAGGCCATTAAAATCTCTGGGAAATGTTGTAAATCAACTACAAAATGGTCTTGCTTCAGCTGATAGAATATTTGCTATAATGGATACAAAATCTGATATAAATGACATTGAGAACCCTTATAATATTAGCGACTTAAATGAAAAGATTTCATTTAATAATGTTTCTTTTTCATATGAAAAAAATGATAAAAAAGTATTAGATAATATTAGTTTTGAAATAAAAAAAGGTGAGGTAATTGCTCTTGTTGGTCCAAGCGGAGCAGGTAAATCCACTCTAGTAGATTTATTACCAAGATTTTATGATGCTTCTGGTGGATCAATCGAGATTGATAATAAAAATCTAAAAGAAATAAAACTAAACTCGTTAAGATCTTTAATGGGAATTGTTACTCAAGAAACATTACTATTCGATGATTCAATCAGGGGGAATATTGCTTATGGAGCTGAAACAGTTTCTGATAAAAAAATTGAAAAAGCAGCTATAGCTGCTAATGCTCATGAATTTATTTTAAATTTACCTGACGGCTATAATACAATCATTGGCGAAAATGGCGTTTCTTTATCTGGCGGACAAAAACAAAGGATTGCTATTGCTCGAGCAATTGTTAATAATCCACCAATTCTAATTTTAGATGAAGCAACATCATCTTTAGACAGTGAGTCTGAAAAACATGTTCAATTAGCTATAGAAAATTTAATGAATGAAAGGACGGTAGTCGTTATAGCACATAGATTATCAACTGTACATAATGCTAATAAAATTTTAGTTATCGATGATGGTAAAATAGTTCAAAAAGGGAATCATAAAGAATTAGTGAGCACTAATGGATTATATAAAGAATTACACAAAATGCAATTTCAAACCTAAATTATAAGTACTAATGGGGAAGTTAAAAGAAAGTCTATCAAAAAAAATTCCAGATTGGAGATACAATTATCGTCAACTTCTAGATGAAAAAGGTGATAATGTTACGAGTACAGTTACAATAGAAAAAGCATACTCTGGCATGAAGGGCGTTAAAGGCATGGTATGTGATACATCTTCTGTAACTGCGGACGCAGGCTTACATGTTAGAGGAAAACATATCCTTGATCTTGTTCATTTAAAACCCGAAGAAATTTTATATCTTTTACTCATTGGTGATGAGCCAGATGCAGAAAACCTTCTAGATTTACAAAAAGAATTAAAAGAGAAAAGCGCAGTTCCTGATTATGTTTGGGATGTTCTAGATAGTATGCCTAAAGATTCTCATCCAATGGCAATGTTTAATACTGCAATTTTGTCAATGCAGAAAGAGAGTAAATTTGCTAAAGCATATGACTTGGTAGTTTCCAAAAGTGATTACTGGGATACAACTTTAGAAGATGGGTTAAATATCATTGCAAAATTACCTGCAATTGGTGCTGCTATTTATAGAATGCGTTTTAATAAAGGCAATAGAATCGAAGCTGGAGATTCAATTGATTGGTCAGAAAATTTTTTACAAATGATGGGTTTCGATTATTCTGATGATATGCTAAAGATGATGCAGCTATATTTAATGCTACATTGCGATCATGAAGGAGGGAATGTTAGTACCTTTAGTGCATTAACTGTTAACTCTGCACTGTCTGATCCATATTATGCGCTATCTGCAGGTTTAAACGGTTTGGCTGGCCCATTACATGGATTAGCTAATCAAAATAATCTAAAATTTGTTTTAGATATAATTGATCATTACAAAGGTGTTCCATCAAATGATCAATTAAAAGAATTTTCATGGGATAGATTGAATTCAGGTAAAGTAATTCCTGGATATGGTCATGCTGTACTTAGATGCCCAGATCCTAGATTTACTGCATTTATGAATTTTGGAAAATCTCATATAAATGATAGCGATATTTTTGACGTAGTTAAAAAGCTATTTGATATTGTTCCAGATGTTTTAAAAGAACATGGAAAAGCAAAAAATCCTTGGCCAAATGTAGATGCCGCTTCAGGCTCACTCCTTCATCATTATGGAATTCAAGAATTTCAATTTTATACTGTTTTATTTAGTATGTCTAGATCGCTTGGTATTGTTTCACAAATGGTATTAGCTCGAGCAATGGGAATGCCACTAACAAGACCAAAATCTTTAACGTACGAGGCATTAAAACAGCTTTAAGTATATATGCTCAAAAAAGATAAAGTAAAATTTATTATTGAGCAGCTTAATAAATTTTATCCAACAGTAGATCCACCATTAGATCATTCTAGCAATTATACATTACTAGTTGCTGTATTATTATCAGCAAACTCAACAGACAAATCTGTTAACAAAGTAACTCCTAATCTTTTCAGTAAAGCACATTCTGCAGATGAAATGACTCAATTATCCTACAAAGAATTGTATAGCATTATAAAACCATGTGGTTTGGGTCCAGCTAAGGCTAAAAATATTTTAGCTCTTTCTGAAATTTTAGTTAATGAATTTCAAGGCGAAGTTCCTGATAGCTTCCCAGCGCTTGAAAAATTGCCTGGAGTTGGTCATAAAACAGCTTCTGTTGTAATGTCGCAAGCTTTTGGGCATCCAGCATTTGCTGTTGACACACATGTGCATCGCTTAATGTATAGATGGGGACTTTCTAATGGAAAAAGTGTAGTACAGACAGAGCGTGATGGTAAGAGACTTTTCCCAAGAGAAAAATGGAATAAACTTCACCTTCAGATAATTTTCTATGGAAGAGAATATTGTCCTGCAAGAAATTTTAATCCAAATTCATGTCCAATTACATCTGTTGTTGGAAGAAGAACTTTATTTAAATAAATTAATAGTTCTATGAATAAAAATAATACAACATTTCTTACAAAAGTATTTTCATTTTGTGCCGCTCATCAGTATGGCAATGATAAGTGGTCAGAAGAAGAAAATTGGAGCGTATTTGGAAAAGATACAAAAGTGCATGGTCATAACTACACTTTACATGTAATGGTGACAGGAGATATGAATCCTGAATCAGGGTTTCTGGTAGATTTAGGTCATTTAAAAGACGTTGTTAAAACTCATGTTGTTGATGTCTTAGATCACTCTCAATTTGAAAAGGATATTCCTTGGTTTAAGGGAAAACAGCCTTCTACGGAAGTCTTAGTAGTTTTTATATGGGAAGAAATTGTTAAACGTTTAAAAGGATGTACATTACACAGAATTCGCATTGAAGAAACTCCAACAATTTATACTGACTATTACGGTCCAAATGATGAATGATTTTCAAGAAAGACTTTATTTAATTTTCACTGGAATATTTATTGCTTCACTAGTAGCCTGCAATCTGATATTTCAGAAATTTTTCACTTGGAGTTTTTTAGGCTTAAACTTTGAGCTATCAGTTGGTATCATTGCATATCCAGTTACTTTTTTAGTTACAGACTTAATTTCTGAGCTTTATGGACAGAAGCGCGCAAATCAAGTAGTGATTGCTGGTTTTTTTGCCAGTATTTTTACCACCTTGCTTGTGATGGTTGCTATGAATGCCACTGCCGTAGAATGGTCTCCAATAGATAGCGAAACATTTACAAAAGTTTTTGGTCTTACTGGTCCTGCATTTTTTGCATCTATGGTAGCATACTTAACAGCACAATTAATAGATGTTAGAATATTCCATTTTTGGAAACGCATTACTAAAGGAAAATATTTATGGCTCAGAAATAATGCATCTACCATGTTTTCCCAATTAGTAGATACATCAGTAATTCTCATTATTTTATGTTCAGCTGGAGTGATTGAATGGGAACGTTTTTATAGTTTGTGGATGATGGGATGGCTTTTTAAAGTATTAGTTGCATTAATTGATACTCCAATCATTTATTTTGCATTGTGGGCATTAAAAGATAAGATAAAACCGGCTAGTTACTTGGGGGAAAATTGAACGACGAAAAACAAAAAAAATTAGAAAAAAACACAAGAAATCTTCTTGAGACTCTTGGTGAAGATCCAAATAGAGAAGGGTTAATTAATACGCCAAAAAGGGTAGCCAAAGCTTGGCAATTTTTAACTAAGGGCTACACCGAAGACTTAGATAAGCTGATAAATAATGCAATTTTTGAAGGCGAATCAAAGGATATGGTTATCGTTAAAAATATTGAATTTTATAGTTTATGTGAACATCATATGATTCCGTTTTATGGTAAGGCTCACATAGGGTATATACCAAACGGAAAGATTATTGGACTATCTAAACTTGCTCGAATTACAGATCTTTTTTCGCAAAGATTGCAAGTACAAGAACGTTTAACAAATCAAATTGCTCAATGCCTTCAAGAAGTTTTAAGTCCGCGCGGGGTTGCAGTGGTTTTAGAAGGAAAACATTTTTGTATGCTTAGTAGAGGAGTTCAAAAACAAAATAGTATAGCTACAAGCAGTTCAATGTTGGGAATATTTAGAGAGAAAGAATCAACTCGAAATGAATTTTTAAAACTTATTGAAATGAATAATATTTAGAGGATCTTTGAAAAAATATCAATTAATTATAATCGGTGGTGGGCCTGCAGGATATACTGCAGCATTTAGAGCAGCAGAACTCGGAATGAGTGTGGCTATTGTTGACGATAATGACCTAGGGGGCGTATGTTTAAACTGGGGATGCATTCCAACCAAATCACTTTTGAAAAATGCTGAAGTGATGGATCTAATAAATAGCGCTGATAATTATGGTATTGAAATTGATAAGCCAAAAATTCATTTTGATAAAATTTTAGATAAAACAATTCAAGCTAGAAAGAGGCTTTCAAAAGGATTGCATTTTCAGGTTCGAAAACTAGGTATCGATTTTTTCCCAGGCTTAGCAACGTTTGTAAGTTTATCTTCAATAGAAGTTGACGGAAACATTCTAAAGGGAGAAAAATTTATTATTGCGACAGGTTCAAAAGCTCGTGAGCTAACTCATTTAAAAGATTCTTCAAAAAAAGTAATGACTGCAAAAGATATTTTTGATATGAAAAATCTACCAGATTCTATGACAATAATTGGAGCAGGAGCAATCGGTGTTGAATTTGCCTATTTCTTTAATGCTTTTGGAGTAAAAATTACGCTTATTGAAGCACAAGATTTTCTTCTACCAAATGAAGATGAAGAAATTTCACAGTGGATGTATAAAGTATTTAAAAGGAAAAAGATCAATATTCAAACTGGTATCATCGCAGATAGTATTCAAGATGATCATATTTTAGTTTCTATTGGAGTTGAAGGAAATTCTCTTGGATTAGGCCTTGATAAAATTGGAGTAACTTTAGGAGAAAATAATCATATAGCAGTAAATGAGAATGGTCAAACAAATATAGAAAACATTTATGCTGTCGGCGATGTTATTGGCCCTCCATGGCTTGCCCATGTTTCTGCTGCTGAAGGGCTATATGTAGCAGAACATATTGCAAATCTTAGTCCAAAAAAAATTGATTATAATTGTATTCCTGCATGTACCTATTCTAAACCTGAGGTTGCTTCAATTGGAATGACAAAGAAGCAATTAGATAAAAAAGGCATAGTATATAATACTGCGAAATCTTTCTTTAATTCTAATGGGAAGGCTGTTGCAACAGGTGCAACTGATGGATTTATTAAGATTTATATTGGAAACGATAATTTAATTCTAGGAGCACATATTATTGGTTCAAATGCTACTGAAATGATATCAGAATTTAGTCTAGCAATGCGCAATCAATTAACAGTAGAAAGTATCTTAGATGCAATCCATCCACACCCAACTTTTTCTGAAGCAATTTTTGAAACATTGATGCAATTAAAATAAATGCTTTTCAAAATTCAAGATTTACAGCAACTTAATTACAACGATACATTAAAAATTCAACAAGATTTGCGTGAGCAGATTGCACTAAATAAATTGGATGATTCATTGATTATTGTTGAACATGATCATGTTTACACCTTAGGAAAAAATGCAAATCCAAATAATATCTTAAATGATAATTGTAATATAGTACAAACAGATAGAGGCGGAGATGTTACTTATCATGGTCCTGGACAGCTTGTTATTTATCCGATTTTCAATCTTAAAAAGAAAAATATTGGCGTAAAAACCTATATTAAAAAAATTGAAGAAATTATACAGCTAACATTAGCTGATTTCAAAATTGACAGCCATGTGCCTTTTAAAGAAACTGGCGTATGGGCAAATAACAAAAAAATTGCAAGTATTGGTATTCATGTTTCAAGAGGGATTACTATGCACGGTTTTGCTATAAATGTTGCTACGGACTTATCATATTTTGATCATATTGTTTCCTGTGGTATTGAAGGTGTTAAGATGACTTCCGTAGAGAAAGAGCTTGAAAAAAAAATTCCTATGAACGATATTAAAACAAAGGTTGTTAAGTATTTTAATCAACTATTTTAATATGATTCATTCAAGATTACATAAGCCTAAAGTCAATATCTCAACAGATAAAAATTACAAGTCTGTAAAAAAGATGATGCAGGAGAGTTATTTGAATACTGTTTGCGCTGAAGCGAGATGCCCTAATATTTATGAGTGTTGGAACAGAAAGACAGCCACATTAATGATTTTAGGAGATACATGTACAAGAGCTTGTGGTTTTTGTTCAGTTAAAACTGGAAAGCCGACGTGGAATGACCCATTAGAGCCTGTCAGAGTAGCTCAAGCTGTTAAAAAAATGGGGTTAAGACATGTGGTAATTACATCTGTAGATCGTGATGATCTTAAAGGAGATTATGGTGCATCAATATGGGCAGAAACAATTATCCAAACCAAGAAAGTAAATAAGAAATGTACAGTTGAGGTTTTAACTCCTGATTTTAAAGGCGATAAATTTGCTTTAAAAACAGTTTTTGATTCGCAGCCTGATATTTTTAGTCACAATGTAGAGTGTGTAGAAAGAATTAGTAAGGCTGTAAGAGCGCAAGCTAATTGGCAAAGATCATTAGATGTATTAAAAAGTTCAATAAGCTATGGATTGAGAACAAAAACTGGAATCATGGTTGGTTTGGGAGAGGAAGTAGATGAAGTGAAGCAGACAATGAAACAAGTAGTAGATTTAGGTGTGCAAATCTTTACAATTGGCCAATATTTACAACCAACTAAAAAGCATTTATCAGTAAAGGATTATATTTCTAAAGAACAGTTTAAAGATTACAAAGAGTATGGATATTCTATTGGATTTAAAGTAGTCGAATCAGGACCTTTGGTTCGCAGTTCTTATCATGCAGATGAACAAGCAAGAATGGTATTTAATAATGGTTAGAAAAGCAATTACATTGGCTGTAATCTTGTTTTTTTGCGGGTTTATTTCTTTTATTTCTGTAAATGGTACTAATAATTTTTATGGAAGAAGTCAGGTGGAAAATATTACCTATAAACTTCCTGAGTCATGGGTTGCAAATATATCAGAAAAACAATTCAGATTGCTAGAAATTTCCTCAGAACGTTCTACCGATTTCAATGTTATACTTTTTTCTAATATTCAAGGAACTGCTGATCAAAATATTCAGCGATGGGTTAATCAATTTCAAGTAGATTCATCGACCATGGAAGTAAATAAGGACACTTTCGATAACAAAAATATAAGTATTGTCGAACTGTACGGAACTTATGAAGTCCCAAATATGTTAAATAGAAATGCAGAAAAAGAATTAAAAGAAAACTACGGTCTTTTAGGAGGAGTAGTTGAATTTAGTAATAGCATTTACTTTGTAAAAGCAGTAGGAAATAAAGAAGACATTAAGCAAAATAAATTTAATTTTAATGACTTTGTTAATTCAATATCATTAAAATAGCATACTTTAGTGCCATATTGGCATAGAATAATAACATATTAGTACTATTTATACCATAAAGAAGGAAGGCATAGTTTTTGCAATAATAACAATATGAATATGGATACAACAAAACAATACCCAGTAATGCCGTTAAAAAATACGGTTCTCTTTCCACAGCAAGTAATTCCTATATACGTTGGAAGAGAGAAATCCTTAAAGCTTATTGAAGATTTGCCATCAGATAATAAATATCTAGTTGTTGTTGCTCAACAGGACGGTTCAATTGAAGATCCCAAAGAAGCAGATTTATATTCATATGGAACTCTTGCTTTAGTTCTAAAAACTTTTGATATGCCAGATAATAGTAAGTCAGCTATTGTTCAAGGAGTAGAAAGAGTAAAAATTTTAAAATTTAATGAAGGCGAATCTTACTTTATGGCTGATGTAGAAAGAATTCCAGAATCCATTACTACGCCTGATGTTCAAATTGAAGCCTTAGCTAAAAACTTAAAGAATTCTTTTACAGAGTTAATAAAAATATCTCCAAATCTGAATGAAGAGCATGCAGGCATGTTATCAAATATAGATAAGCCTTCAAGGTTGGCTGATCGTGCAACTTCATTATTATCTGTTTCAAATTCTGAGAAGCAGGAAGTCTTGGAAGAGTTTGATATTAGAAAGAGAGTAGAAAATGCAATTAATCTACTTCAAAAAGAAATTCAAAGAATTAAGCTAGGAGAAGAAATACAAACAGAAGTTCAAGATGAAATTTCTAAAACTCAACGTGAGTATTATTTAAGAGAACAAATGAAAACTATTCAAAAAGAGTTAGGAGAAGACAGTCAAACTGTTGAGCTGGACGAGTTAAAGCAGAAAATTGAAGATGTTAAGATGAGCGAAGAGGCAAATAAAGTTGCTAACAAAGAGCTAGATCGCCTTGGAAGAATTTCTCCGCAGTCTCCAGAATATTCCGTAGCAAGAACTTATTTAGAGTGGCTTACAGAATTACCATGGAGCAAATCAAGTAAGGATAATCTAAATGTTAAAGAAGCTCAAAAAACATTAGATCATGATCATTATGGATTACCTAAAGTTAAAGAAAGAGTTTTAGAATATTTAGCTGTTCGTTCTCTAAAAAAGAAAGTTATGAAAGAAGAAACAGTTCGAGGACCAATCTTGTGTTTTACAGGACCTCCTGGAGTTGGAAAAACATCGCTGGGTAAGTCAATTGCTAAGTCAATGGGTAGAGAATTTGTACGTATTTCCCTTGGTGGTGTAAGAGATGAAGCAGAAATAAGAGGGCACAGAAGAACTTATATTGGTGCTTTACCAGGAAGAATTATTCAGTCATTAAAAAAAGCAAAAACAAACAATCCAGTGTTTATGCTTGATGAGATTGATAAGCTTGGTTCAGATTTTAGAGGAGATCCATCATCAGCAATGCTTGAAGTATTAGATCCAGAACAAAATCATGCATTTAGCGATCATTATCTTGAAGTAGACTTTGATTTAAGCAAAGTTATGTTTATTGCAACCGCAAATTATCCTGACAACATACCTCCAGCATTATACGATAGAATGGAGATGATTGATTTTAGGGGATATATTGATGATGAAAAAGTAAAAATTGCACAAAAGCATTTGATTCCTAAACAAATTAAAGAAAATGGATTAACTCCTAAGCAGATTAAGTTTAATGAAACTGGAATTAAAGAAATCATTTCATCTTATACACGCGAGTCTGGTGTTAGAAGCTTAGAAAGAGAAATTTCAAATGTATTAAGAAAAGTAGCAGTAGATGTAGTAAACAAAAAACTTAAAGCTGCAAGTATCACAAAGAAATCGGTAAATGCATACTTAGGTATTCCTAGGTTCCAATCTGATTTAGCAGAAAGAACAACCAAGCCTGGAGTAGTTACTGGAATGGCATGGACAGCAGCTGGTGGAGATATCCTTTTTATTGAATCGAGTAAAATGAAAGGTAAGGGAGTGCTAACTCTAACTGGACAGCTTGGCGATGTTATGAAAGAATCAGCATCCGCTGCATTCACCTATGTAAAATCACATACAGATATTTTAGGATTAAGCGAAGATTTTGCTGAAAAAATGGACATTCATGTCCATTGTCCAGCAGGTGCTATTCCCAAAGATGGACCTTCTGCTGGTGTAGGAATGTTTACATCATTAGTATCTTTAATTACAGACACACCAGTAAAAAGCAAACTTGCTATGACTGGAGAGATAACTCTTAGAGGAAATGTGTTAGCAATTGGAGGAGTAAAAGAAAAAGTTACTGCAGCTCATAGAGCAGGTATTAAAACTATCATTTTACCTCATGCTAATAAACGCGATCTTGAAGAGATTCCTGATCACATCAAAAAAGATCTATCCTTCCACTTTGCTAAGGAAGTAATGGATGTTATTGATGTTGCTATTCCTAATCTGAAAAAGTAAATATTTATCGAAATAAAAAAAGGCTACAATAGGTAGCCTTTTTTTATAAGCAT